>NZ_MCZK01000185.1 GCF_002875945.1 Vibrio lentus | reverse complement strand
CGACCATAGCATTGTGGACCCACCTGATTCCATGCCGAACTCAGAAGTGAAACACAATAGCGCCGATGGTAGTGTGGGGTTTCCCCATGTGAGAGTAGGACATCGCCAGGCTCCAAATTTATTTTCACTTTTTAAAAAGTGAAGACAAAAGTTTTCAGAATCGTTTTTAAACGACTCCTGAATTGCTGATATAGCTCAGCCCGGTAGAGCGCACCCTTGGTAAGGGTGAGGTCCCCAGTTCGAGTCTGGGTATCAGCACCACTATTTAGTTGGCTTGATTAATCAAGTTAACAACAGAATTTGTTTGACGACCATAGCATTGTGGACCCACCTGATTCCATGCCGAACTCAGAAGTGAAACACAATAGCGCCGATGGTAGTGTGGGGTTTCCCCATGTGAGAGTAGGACATCGTCAGGCTTAAATTGCATTATGCTGAATAGACACTGCGGAGTGGTAGTTCAGTTGGTTAGAATACCGGCCTGTCACGCCGGGGGTCGCGGGTTCGAGTCCCGTCCACTCCGCCACTTATTAGAAAGCCTAGTCTTATGACTAGGCTTTCGTCGTTTCTGGGCATCGATAATTTGGTCTTCGACCAACGAGTCCCGGTCGCCTGCGACCCCGGCCACTCCACCACTTATTTAGAAGCCTCGCTAGAAATAGCGGGGCTTTTTTACATCTGAATAATTGTATTTCTCCCTTTCGAGCGACGAATCTCGCAAAGGGTCTACCCGAAGTTCACAACACGACCGTTTCACCATTTATCAGAAAGCCTAGTCTTACGACTAGGCTTTCGTCGTTTCCAATATCATATTTGGGGTTAGACCGGCTAGTTCTGAAAAAGGTTTCCCAGCAATTCAATCACTGTTCAAAACGCTTGTTAGAAATAGCGAGGCTTTCTACATTTTGAAAATGGGCCCAGCTCATTGAGCGGCCGTGTCAATCCGGGCCATTTCAGCTCTTCTCAGGAAACCAGCCCTATAGATTAGGTCTGGTTTCTTCGATAAGGTTTCTCAGTGCGACCTACAATCCCAATAGCTTGCAATGCCTCATATCTAGATACTTATTGGAGAAGCACTGTTATCAATAACTGGGCTCTCTTATGACTCTAATCGCGAATGACCTAGATATATTTCAACTGCCTACATAACTAGCTACTGAACTTATCAAGGTATCGTAGCCAAATGTGTCGAGTTACTATAACTTTCTCCCTTGATAGATTTAGTCAAGTAGGTAGTTTCCCTAACTGTCTACCGCTATAGAGATCTACTGATCGATAGGAGAGTCCCGCTCGGTTTGTACCAGTATGTTTCGCTTAATAGGATATGAGTATCGTTATTCAGTATTGCTTATATGCTTGTCTACGAACTCAACTACTCTTTAGACCGGAATTCTTTGATGGAGATAAGAGCTTACTGTGCGTCAGAAACCTCTTTAGAGCATGGTAGAACTTGTCTGTATTAATTAACGACTCCTAGCATGCATTAACCCTAAAGCTATTTTGAGGCCTATTTGAGCACCTTGCTTAATAGGCTGAATAAAGGCTAGCAATTCCATATATAGAATTTAAGTGACTAGCAAGGTGTTGGTCTGCAGCTAATGATTAGAATAGCTAAGGCTTGAAATGACAATATTCGATCAATCACCTAGATAGAACATCTTCCGTATCCTGGTTTAGAGGAAGAATCGACTCGATCTTCGTGACGTTTTCAGGCTTTCTTTTACTGAGGTGTGCTTGTTTACTCGATATTAGTTATTGATTTGTCATCATGGGGTAGAGCGAAAAACACCTTCGCCTGTGAGTGATTTGATTTATTGCTTACGAGTTTAAGTTGCGTCTTAGTAAATACGACTAGTATAAGGTTACGTAAAGTTACCTTTGTTAGTTGGTAACCCAAATCCCCCAAGATCATGAACTGATAGTTTTGGGATCACTTCGATAAATTTATTTGGTCCAAAAGCCTTAAAGGTAGCTCTATGAAATTAAGCTTTAACTTTGAAGATGCCAGCCAGATCTTTGTCGGATCTTTTGCTTTGGCCGTACCGATTTCTTTTTCTGAAGAGGCGTGGAAGTTAGGGGAGACTTTACCTACCGCTAACTTGCTGTTGTTGTTTCTATTGTCTGCTGTATTCCTTGGCTTTTATACGTATGAAAGTGTATTCCAGAAAGATATTGTTTCTCGGTTACCGGTGTTTATTTTCAGAATTGTTATTGCTTATGTGATGACTGCATTGGTTGTTGCTTTGGTGCTGACATGTTTGGATAAGCTGCCTTTATTAAGCGATCCAATTGTATCTATCAAAAGGGTGATCGTTATTTCCATGCCAGCGTCTATGGGAGCAATCGTGGTGGATAGTTTCGATAAAGAGTGAATCGTATGTCACTTCAATTTAAGCAACCACAGAGCCTTTCTAGAGCTTATTTTGTCCATTCTTTAGCTTTTCAATTCCCGCTCCGATTTCGACTACAATTTTTCAGCAGAACACTCCTATAGATAACAAAACCAGCACGTTCGTGATGACTGACTTTTTACAAGAGTGACTAGTTTGTCGTTGTGATAGCTTGAACGGAATTAAAGAGAAGAGTCTGATTGTTTTAGAAGAGTATTAAAAGAGTTGGTTTTCGAATTAAACGGGTACTATAAAGGTGAGGGGACTGGTATGAATAAGATTGGATCTTCAGATGCAAAAAAGCCGCATCAATGATGCGGCTTCTTTTAATTGGCTCCCCTTGCAAGACTTGAACTTGCGACATACGGATTAACAGTCCGCCGTTCTACCAACTGAACTAAAGGGGAATTGATTGTTTTGTCTCTAATCAAGAGAATGGTGCCGACTACCGGAATCGAACTGGTGACCTACTGATTACAAGTCAGTTGCTCTACCTACTGAGCTAAGTCGGCATCATGAATCAAAAAGCTTATGCTTGATGATTAACTTGGCTCCCCTTGCAAGACTTGAACTTGCGACATACGGATTAACAGTCCGCCGTTCTACCAACTGAACTAAAGGGGAATTATTCTTAAAGCTTTAAAGAAATGGTGCCGACTACCGGAGTCGAACTGGTGACCTACTGATTACAAGTCAGTTGCTCTACCTACTGAGCTAAGTCGGCACATAATATTTCTTTGTGCTTTACTGTTGTTGTCTAGGACACCAACAAATAAATTGTGGTGCCCGGAGGCGGAATCGAACCACCGACACGAGGATTTTCAATCCTCTGCTCTACCGACTGAGCTATCCGGGCGACGAGGTGTATTAAACGTGTTTTCGCGTTCTGGGTCAACATTAAATTGCAAAAAAAGTATTGTTTGATGTTTTTCTATACTTAGTGGGTTGTTTTTGTTCATTTGGGGCGAAAAACCTAGGTCTAGCATGCTCTAAAAGATAGTAAAAGTACGGTTAACTACACTGAATGGGCGTCGAAATAAAAAAAGCACGTATGAAAACGTGCTTTTATATTTAAGAATTTTGTTGAGAGTTTAGTGTTTTACTTCAAACCTATTAACCCAGGCTTCTAATTCGTTAGAAAGAGAGGCGAGTGTTTGAGTGCTGTTATGACTTTCTGTCACTACATTACTCAGTTGGTTGCCACTTTCTTCGATCATATTGATACGCTTCGAAATATCATCACTCACCTGAGTCTGTTCAGCGGCGGCTGTCGCGATTTGATGACTCATTGATGAAATAGACTCTAACGCTACAACTATCTGTTGTAGTGCTTCAGAGGCATTCTGGGACTCCGTTACGGTGCTTTCACTGGTGGTCGCACACACTTCCATAGTTTTTATCGCGTTACGAGAGCCTTCTTGAAGGTTATTGATCATTAGCTGGATTTCTTTCGTGCTTGATTGTGTTCGACCAGCAAGGTTGCGAACTTCATCTGCTACAACGGCAAATCCGCGGCCTTGTTCACCAGCGCGCGCAGCTTCAATTGCCGCATTTAGCGCTAGAAGGTTAGTTTGTTCCGCAATATCACCGATGACGTCTAAGACCTTCACGATGTTATGTACATCGCTATCTAAATTAGCGACGGCTTCACTGGCTATGCCGAGCTGGCCTGCTAGGCCTTGAATGTTATCTACCGTGTTGTGAATCAGGCGCTGAGTATGTTGGCTCTGTTTATCAGCCTCATCGGTATTACGAGCAGTATCGCCAGCTGAATCAGCAACGTTGTTGGCTGAAGAGGCCATTTCCGTCATAGCTGTCGCGATCATCTCAGTCGACTGTTGCTGAGTCTCGGTCAGCTGAGCGATAGAACCTGCACGATCTTCCACACGTTGTAACTCACCTCTTAATGCTAGCATTGATGCATTAAGGTTTGAGACGAGCTCAGCTAGCGACTTACTCATCTGTTGCACGGCATGATAAATACTGCCGTTTATCGCCTGAGTCTCGAAAGAGGTTTGAATGCGGCCTTCTGCGACTGCTTGTACTGCTTCTCTTACATCTTTAGGCTCGCCGCCAAGAAGTGCCAGCATTCGCTTAATAGATACAATTAGGCTTGATAAAATAAGACCAGCAATCACTACACATAGAAACAATTGCCATTGAGCCGTTGACCAGAAACGTGCATTGACTTCATTGAACCCGATACCTGTACCTACAACCCAACCCCAGTGTGGAGTCTTCTCTGCAATAGACAGTTTTTCTTCAATCGTTCCGTCTGGAAGCTTCTGTGTCCAGGTGTACTCCACTATCTGGCCAGTGCGATTGCCAAGTACTCGTTGAATGAGTTGGCCAACGCTATTTCCATCACCGTCTTTAAAATCATTAAAGCTGGTTCCGTGCAGTTGTGGATCCAGAGGTGTCGCAACAAACGTCATGTTTTCATCCGCAACATAAACGTATTCATTGTCTTTATAAATGTTGTTACGCAGTAGGCGAGTAGCAAGCTGTTTGGCCTGCTGTTCTTCTAGAGTGCCATCAATAGCCATTTTTTCGACTTCAGTAAGAATGCTGTATGCGCTCTTAAATAGCTCTGTCACACGAGCTTTGTTGTCCATGTTACTAGCGACTCTCAAGGTCCATAAACCAGTAGCAGTTAGCGCTAGCAGAGCAATCAAGATGATGCCCGATAATAAGTAAGCTTGCGTTTTTAATTTCATATTTTCCTGCGTAGCGATTCAATAATTAGTATTAGATATAATTCATCGAATCTTAATCTAAGTCGTGTAGGGCTGATATCAGAAAAATATCAAAACATGATGAAGATTAAATTTACGAAGCAAAAAAAGTAACGGGTCGTCATGTTGTTTATTTTCATGTGACGATACGCGGCTAAAGGTGCTTAATTTCAGAGGTGGTTTAGTTTGTATCGAGAGGGTTTGAACGAATTCAAGGATGGGTACTGTCGAGATAGGAAAGGGGATGCTTTAACTTTATGGGGGTGACAGGGCTTGATGTTGAGCTAGCGGCAATACTGAATAGAGTTAGAGTTAGAGTTAGCTTTTGCTCAAACGAAAAAAAAGCCAAGTCTTTCGACTTGGCTTTCTTGAATGTGGCTCCCCTTGCAAGACTTGAACTTGCGACATACGGATTAACAGTCCGCCGTTCTACCAACTGAACTAAAGGGGAATTACTTGTCTTAACATCAGGTCTATAAAGACCATTATTTGTTAAGTACCAAATAATGGTGCCTCGAGGCGGAATCGAACCACCGACACGCGGATTTTCAATCCGCTGCTCTACCGACTGAGCTATCGAGGCAAAAGAATGGTGCCGACTACCGGAGTCGAACTGGTGACCTACTGATTACAAGTCAGTTGCTCTACCTACTGAGCTAAGTCGGCACACTAAATTCTTTGCTTTAGAAAGTAAACTCTCTAATTAAAACCTCATATAAAATGAAGTTCTTTAAAATGGCTCCCCTTGCAAGACTTGAACTTGCGACATACGGATTAACAGTCCGCCGTTCTACCAACTGAACTAAAGGGGAATTACTTGTCTCAACATCAGGTCTATAAAGACCATTATTTGTTAAGTACCAAATAATGGTGCCTCGAGGCGGAATCGAACCACCGACACGCGGATTTTCAATCCGCTGCTCTACCGACTGAGCTATCGAGGCAAAAGAATGGTGCCGACTACCGGAGTCGAACTGGTGACCTACTGATTACAAGTCAGTTGCTCTACCTACTGAGCTAAGTCGGCACACTAAATTCTTTATGCTTTTGTTCGTGTTGCTACTCCCTGTTAAAGAGTAATGACACCAACAAATCAAATTGTGGTGCCCGGAGGCGGAATCGAACCACCGACACGAGGATTTTCAATCCTCTGCTCTACCGACTGAGCTATCCGGGCAACGGAGCGCTATTAAACGGATTTTCTGCATAACCGTCAACACCTTTTTTGAAAATAATTAAAAAAAACGTTCGTTAGTTGTTTTTTTATTCAAAAGTGAGGCTTACGTTTTACCTTGGTTAAAATCTTTCTTGAATTTTGTTACTTTTTCTAAGTATCGACGCGACTCTTTGTTTGGGTGTTTCTTTGTTAGTGCCCAGTAAGCTTGACTAGGTTGCAATGAATTTAAGTCACGCATTGCCCGCTTTCTGTCCTTACTGAAGGTATTGAGTACCCCACCAGTACCGCCGTTGTATGCTGAGATCATGCTGTACTCAAGCGTTATTGGGTGCTGCACGTCCTTCAAATAACGATTTTTAAGGATGTAAAAGTACGCCGTGCCGGCATCAATGTTGTTTTCTGGATTGAATAAGTACTCAGGACTTGGTTCTCCAGGCTTCTTTTTGACGAGCTTAAAGACATCTCGGCCTGCCGTTTTTGGGACCACCTGCATAAGACCATAAGCGTTTGCCCAGCTCACAGCGTATGGGTTAAAACTGCTTTCTGTTTTGATGATTGCGTAAATCAAGTCTTCAGGAATATCATAACGTTGAGATGCGCGACGAACGATATCTGCATACTTATAGCTTCGCTTGCTGGCGTGATCGGCCACCATTGGAATTTCAACGTAATACGCTTTTTTAAAGTCGACTTCCTTGGTTTTTAGGTTATTAGCGATCAGATAATCAGCAAACTTATTAGCGCGCCATGTCCATTGGATCGGCTTCTTATCCTGATCAACGACTTGGTTATAGAGGAAAGGTTGACCTTCTAACTTGATGCTTTTGGAAGAGAATAGATCGACATTCGCAGGATCATCTGGCGTCAAAAGTGTCGTCATGATTGCATTTTTGAGGTGTTTTTTAGGATCCGTTGAAGAGACGGTTTCAACTGTGATCAGGCCTTGGCTAAAGTTTACTTCTGAACGGCTCAAGTAATTATCTATGTATTTCACATAGTTACTCTTGCCCGCCATCTTTACTTCACTGCTGCCCCAACGTTTTTGGATATTGCCAGAAAAGCTATTAATTAAAGAATCTAATGCCCCAGTGTCTTTTTCAAATTGACCGGGTAGCTCCGCTAAATTACTGACAAATCGGTTGGTTGGTTCGTAATTAACGTCATAAATGCTTTCGACAAATTCACGACTGCATCCGGTTAACAACATGGCTGTTAGGAAGTAACTTAGCTTTTTCATAGTTCCTCATACAAAAATGACATCGCAGCGTTAACCATGATGTCATTAAAATTTGCTTAAATAAATGTCTTATTCGCTTGGTGGAGTGTAGCCATCAATAACGACATCTTTACCTTCGAAAAGGAAGTTAACCATCTCAGTTTCAAGAAGTTTACGATGTTCAGGATCCATCATGTTTAGCTTCTTCTCATTGATAAGCATGGTTTGCTTGCTTTGCCATTGTCCCCAAGCTTCTTTAGAGATGTTGTCAAAGATACGCTTACCTAAGTCACCTGGGTAAAGTTGAAAATCTAGGCCTTCAGCATCTTTTTGAAGGCGAGCACAAAATACAGTGCGGCTCATAGTGGTTCCTCTTATCGCGTTCGTTGATTCAAACGTCGTCGTTCAGTTCAAAGGGTAGGCTCTCAATAAGCTGCTTTACAGGAGCGGCTAGGCCAATTTCTTCCGGTTTTGATAAGTTATACCAGAGACCTTTAGTCCCTTCCATTATCAAATCTGGTTGTTTATCTAATTTTACTAATACAGGCGTGATATCTAAGTGGTAGTGGCTGAAAGTATGTCTAAACGCAATCATGGTCTTGATCGAATCGGTTTCATTGTCTTTGACCGAACGAAGATCTAACTGATGTTCGATCTCTGCATTTTCATTTTGAGGGAAACAGAATATGCCTCCCCAGATACCAGATTGAGGGCGCTGTTCAAGCCATACTTGATTGTCGTAGTATAGAATCACAAACCATGTTTCTTTTATTGGCTTTTCTTTCTTAGGTTTTTTACCTGGGAAATCGAGCTGTCTATTGAGCTTCTTAGCTTCACACATGCTTTCAATCGGGCACAGCGTACATTTAGGCTTGCTACGGGTACAAACCATCGCTCCCATATCCATCATTGCTTGATTGTACTTATCAACATCTTGATTGGGAGTATGTGCTTCTGCGTGTTCCCACAGCTGATTTTCAACTTTCTTTTGCCCTGGCCAACCTTCTACTGCGAAGCTTCTGGCAAGAGTTCGTTTCACGTTGCCATCAAGAATCGCATGAGGGAGTTTATGAACGGAAGACAGCACTGCAGCGGCAGTTGAGCGGCCAATACCCGGTAGTGCGTTCATTTCTTCGATAGAAAGCGGAAACTTACCACCGTATTGCTCGGCAACAATCTTGGCAGCCTTGTGCAAGTTACGAGCTCGCGCGTAATAGCCAAGTCCTGTCCATAGGTGCAGCACCTCATCTTGTTCGGCGTTCGCTAGGTCAATAACCGTAGGAAAGCGTTCTAAGAAGCGTTGGTAGTATGGAATCACCGTGGCGACTTGAGTCTGCTGAAGCATGATTTCAGATAGCCAAACGGTGTAGGCGGTTTTGTTTTGTTGCCAAGGTAATTCTTTACGCCCAAAGGCGTCATACCACTTTAATATGGCGGTTGCGAAAGGAGTCACGACATGCTCTATGCTTTGCTATTATTAGGAGTGAAATTGCACCACACTTGCGGTTGGATGTAAAACAGACAAATTGTGTGGGAATTTATCCACGGAAAGACTTGCACCGGAGGCAATTCTTTGGATAATCCCCGCTTTGATTAATCAATGTGCAGGCAAAAATCAATGAGTGAAGTGACCACTAACGAATATACTGAAGACGGCAAACTGGTTCGTAAGATCCGTAGTTTTGTTCGCCGCGAAGGCCGCTTAACAAAAGGCCAAGAAAACGCGATGAACGAATGTTGGCCAACAATGGGTATCGACTACAACCCAGAACTTCTTAATTGGAAAGAAGTGTTTGGCAACGACAACCCTGTTGTACTAGAAATTGGCTTCGGTATGGGTGCATCACTGGTTGAAATGGCAAAGAATGCGCCTGAGAAAAACTTCTTAGGTATTGAAGTTCATAGTCCAGGTGTTGGTGCGTGTTTAGGTACAGCTCGCGATGCTGGCGTAACTAACCTGCGTGTAATGTGTCATGATGCAGTAGAAGTATTTGAACACATGATCCCAGACAGTAGCCTGCATACACTGCAACTGTTCTTCCCTGACCCATGGCATAAAGCTCGTCACCACAAACGTCGTATTGTTAAGGCTGAGTTTGCAGAGATGGTTCGCGGTAAGCTGCAACTTGATACTGGTATTTTCCACATGGCAACAGACTGGGAAAACTACGCAGAACATATGATTGAAGTGATGAACGTAGCTCCAGGCTTCAAGAATATCGCTGAAGATGGGGATTACATTCCTCGTCCAGACGAGCGTCCGCTAACTAAATTTGAAGCTCGTGGCCACCGTTTAGGTCATGGCGTTTGGGACATTAAGTTCAAGCGTACTAAGTAATTCTGAATCAAATTGAGTGAAGGTGAATCCGACTGAGGATTAAACCCTACACTTTATGGGATTGATTAAAGCCAACATTATTGTAATGTTGGCTTTTTTGTCCTTAGGCTTTTATTGCGATAAAGGTTTAAGGACAGAAAGTAATGTCACACCCCCTACAAAAATAACAATAAAGAAGTAAGCACACATGAAACCAACTCAAGCTATTTTGGCCGAGATTTTAGATGAAGTTCGCCCTTTAATTGGTCAGGGAAAGGTCGCCGATTATATTCCGGCATTGGCTCGTGTATCGAACCAGAAACTGGCGATTGCGGTATATACCAATGAAGGTGAGGTTATTCAAGCTGGCGATGCCGATGAAGCCTTTTCTGTGCAATCAATATCTAAAGCTTTAAGCCTGACGTTGGCGATGGTGTTGTATAAGCCTGAAGAGATATGGCAGCGAGTAGGGAAGGAGCCTTCAGGGCAAGCCTTTAATTCGATGATTCAGCTTGAGATGGAGCACGGCATCCCTCGTAACCCGTTCATCAATGCGGGGGCAATTGTCGTTGCAGACCTACTACAAAGCCGTTTATCAGCACCAAGACACCGTTTATTAGAATTTGTGCGTCAGCTATCAGGTGATACTCATATTGTGTATGACAAGGTTGTGGCAGCTTCTGAGATGATGCACAGCGATCGTAATGCTGCTATCGCTTATTTGATGCGTTCATTTGGTAATTTTGAGAACGATGTTATCCCCGTACTCAACAATTACTTTCATGCTTGTGCGCTTAAAATGACCTGTGTTGACTTGGCGAAGACCTTTAGCTATTTGGCGAACAAAGGTGTATCGGTTCAGACCAAGAAAGAGATCATCACGCCAGTTCAAACCAAACAACTGAATGCTTTGCTTGCCACATGTGGTTTGTACGATGGGGCGGGAGAGTTTGCTTATCGTGTTGGTATGCCAGGAAAGTCTGGTGTGGGCGGCGGGATTATTGCGATTGTTCCTGGCGAAATGACGATCGCGGTGTGGTCTCCAGAATTAGACGCATCGGGTAATTCACTGGCGGGAACTCAGGCTTTAGAATTACTATCTGAGCGTATTGGTCGTTCTATTTTTTAGAAGAAAGATGCGAGATGCGAGCACGGACTTCGTCCTATAGAGCGCTTCGCTTCGAGAAAGGTTCTTACAATAAAAAGGGTTGACCCTAAAGCCAACCCTTATGCAATACTTCTCGAATCTCGAATCTCGCTCTATTCGTCTTCTTCAGCCATAAAGGCTTCAAGCAAATCGTTTAGGAACAGTTTCCCTTTTTCAGTGATCTGCCAATGGCTGTTGGTTTCATTAAGATAACCGAGCTCTTTGGCCCACTCTATCGTTGGCTGAATCGAGTCAAACTCTAACCCAGTCGTATCAATGAAGTCTTGTTTTGGACACGCTTCCATTAGCCTGAAGCGGTTCATGAAGAACTCAAAAGGGCGATCCTCATTTGGGACTTCAAGTTCATCCGACAGATAGGGCTTCACCAGATTCTGATACGCTGCTAGGTAGCCTCTAGGGTGTTTAACCTTAGTAGTGCGAACAATACGTCCATCTGCAAAGCTCAGCTTGCCATGAGAGCCACAGCCAATACCTAGGTAGTCACCAAAGCGCCAGTAGTTGAGATTATGCTGACACTGATACCCTGGCTTGCTATAGCCTGAAATTTCGTACTGTACATAACCTGCGTCTGCGAGCTTCTTATGGCCTAAGTCGAAGATATCCCAAAGGTCATCATCGTCAGGCAGCTTGGGTGTTTTGTAATAGAACATGGTGTTAGGTTCTATTGTTAGCTGATACCAAGATAAGTGTGGAGGATTGAGATCGATCGCTTTGTCCAAATCAGCCAAAGCCTGATCAATGCTTTGATCGGGCAAGCCGTGCATTAGATCTAGGTTGAAGCTATTCAATCCAATCTTATGCGCTAAATGAGCCGCATTCACTGCTTCATCTTGACCATGAATACGGCCAAGCCTTTCCAGTTTCTCTTGCTCAAAACTTTGTACGCCTACTGAGATTCGAGTAATCCCTGCCTTCTGGTAACCTGCGAAACGTTCAGCCTCGATGGTGCCCGGGTTGGCTTCCATGGTGATTTCTATTTCAGGTTTGAACGGGATGCGTTGTTCAATACCTTGTAGTAATCGACCTATTCCTTCTGGAGAAAATAGACTCGGCGTGCCGCCACCAATAAAGATCGAATGCAATGGGCGAGGCGCGCCATTGAGTTGGTATTTTTCGATATCGGTATCGAGATCCTCAAGCAGTGCATCGATGTACTCTTTTTCAGGAATCTCAGCTTTGAGAGCGTGAGAGTTAAAATCACAATACGGACACTTTTGTACACACCATGGGATGTGGACATAAAGGCTAAGTGCGGGTGGTATAAGCGCTGCATTGTGCATTACAGAGCTTGCTCCTTGAGAGTCTTAAATAATGACGCAAGGGCTTTACCACGGTGTGACAGTTGCTTCTTACGTGACGATTCAAGCTCTGCTGAGGCGCAGTTATCTTCTGGCACAAAGAAGACAGGATCGTAGCCAAAGCCATTCTCACCGTGTTCTTCAGTCAAAATACGACCTTCCCATTTGCCGTGACACACCAATGGTGTTGGATCGTTTTCGTGACGCATTAGCACCAACACACAGTGGAAACGAGCGGTCCGCTTTTCAATAGTCACTTCTTGCATGGCATCTAACAGCTTTTCGATATTCTGCTGATCAGTCGCCCCTTCACCTGAGTAACGCGCTGAGTAGATACCGGGTGCACCATTAAGGTAATCAACCTCTAAGCCAGAATCGTCAGCAATGGCAGGGAGCCCCGTCTCTTTCGCAGCGTGGCGAGCTTTGATGATGGCATTTTCAATGAAAGTTGTTCCCGTTTCAGCGACTTCTGAAACGTTAAACTCACTTTGCGCGACAACGTCGAAACCAAACTCAGACAGAATATCTGCCATCTCGCGAACTTTGCCTTGGTTGCCTGTTGCTAAAACAATCTTACTCATGGGGATGTGGCTCTAATAAGTTAATGACTAGAAAAGTGAGCTTTGAAGCTACTCTTCTATATAGAATTTTTGTGTGAAACGCAGTGGACCTGTGCCTTTCAAACCTGCGTTAACATCAATATTAAAAGTGATGTTTTCTTCGTGAGTGATAGGGAACTCTGCAAGGTAATAAATCGCATCGCCTTCCTTTATTTCACGGAAGTTAAGCGTGCGAGTGTTACCTACTAGGTTTCGTGCTGTTCCCGTAATTTTAGCCGTTGTTGCAGGCTTGCCTAGGGAAGCGTTGTCTAGCACGCTGATATTTAGAATCGCTGAGTATCCGTTTCGTTTCAGCTTATATTGCTTAGCAACCTGCGCAGTTAAAAACGTGGAATTGAAAGCCGAGTAATGAACCTCGACATCCTTGATACTTTTAAACTGTCCTGCCGAGCTTGGTAGGGCAATCAGAGCGGTGAGTAGTGCTGTTATCCATAGACGCATAATGACTCCAATAAATAGCAAAAAGCCATCATAGGATGGCTTTGACTTCAGTTGGGATCTGGCTTGGTGAGCATATTCGAACTTGCTTATGCCGACCGAGCTCTCCCTTTTCTATCTTAATTTGCCCTTTAGCGACCTTAAATTGTTTCGCAAGGTATTTCGCTAAGTGAGCATTTGCTTTGCCATCAACCGGTGGTGCAGTAATGGCAATTTTCAGTTCCTCTCCGTGCAAGCCGACAATCTTGTCTCGGCTTGCTTTGGGTTGGATATAGAGCCTAAGAAGAATATCTTCTTCTTCGGCCCAAACTGCTTTTGGCATCGTCAAAGTACCTGATGTTCGTACTTGAATTATAGCTGATACCAAATAGGACCGATCATGTCGCCCATTAGGAAGTTCGCAAATTGCAGAACAATGAACAGAACAAGCACACTTAGGTCGAAGCCACCCATATCAGGAAGGATACGGCGAATTGGCGTTAGCATTGGTTCTGTTAACTGATGGAATACGTATTCGATTGGGCTACGTCCTTGGCTAACCCAACTCAGGATTGCACGGATTAGTAGAACCCAGAAAATTAAGCCACCCGCCGCTTTGAGCAGAGATAGTGCGCCAAAGATCAGGAAGCTAATATCAAATACAGCCGCACCGCCAGAGATAATCAAATTTAGAGCGACGAACTTAAGTACACACAGCACGTAAGCGAAAACAACAGTCGCCAGGTCAAGGCTGCCTATTGATGGAATCACTCGGCGTAGTGGGGCAACAACCGGTTGTGTCGCTTTTACGATAAATTGTGAGAATGGGTTGTAGAAATCTGCACGTGATGCTTGTAGCCAGATACGCAAGATCACAACCATGATGTAAAGATCAAAAACGGTCGAGATCAGAAAGCTCATCGAATTCATATTGTTTCCTTTTTCGGATTTACTTGCCGCTAGGTATAACCCGAACGGCACAATGCTTTTGTACTGTAACGAGTATTAAAACAGTTTTTCCATCTCTTCAGCTCGAGCAACCGCCGCTTGCATGGCTTTGGCTACAATGTCTGATAGTTGATGGTCGTTAAACGTGCGTAATGCTTCTGCGGTCGTGCCGCCTTTTGAAGTCACTTGTTCACGCAGTGTAGATAATTCAGTATTTGGATTCGCTACCACCATCTCTGCTGCGCCTAATGCAGACTGCTGCACTAACTTACGAGCGGTTTCTTGATCGAAGCCTTGGTTGATTGCCTCAGCTTGCATCGCTTCCATAAACAGGAAGAAGTAAGCTGGAGCACTTCCTGCCGCCGCAATGATGTTATTGATACCGGACTCTTGTTCAACCCAGCTTACTTCACCTACGGCTTGCATTAGCTGAGAAGCAAAGTCTTTATCATCTTGGCTAACCGTTGAGTCAGCATAAAGACCGCTCATCCCTTTACCAAGCAGTGATGGCGTGTTTGGCATCACACGAACAAGGTTCAGTTGGCAGTTTAACATCTCATTGAGTCGATTCGCATTAATACCCGCAGCAATTGAGATAACCAGTTTGTTGCTAAAGTCGATGCTTTGTAAGGGTTTACATACATCAGCCATCATTTGTGGCTTCACTGATAATACAACAACGTCTGCTTGCTCAGCTGCGGCAATATTATCGCTGGTGGTATTGATGCCGTATTCTTGCTCTAACGGCAGCCTTCTGGTGTCTGAAGGTGCTGTTGCAGTAATCTTTTGCGCTGGGTAACCACTCGCCACTAAGCCCGCTACAATTGAGCGAACCATATTTCCCGCCCCAATAAAGGCGATGTTCTTATGTTCCATATATAAAATCCTGAGCGTGTCGCTGCGCGGTTAAAGCGAAGCGGTATCAATACTTATCGTCGACTTTTGGTCGCTAACTATTTGCTATTTCGCGTAATCACGAGCACCGAAAATAGCCGTTCCAATACGAACCATGGTGCTACCAGCCTCAACTGCTGCATCCATATCACCACTCATACCCATCGAAAGGGTATCTATGTTTGGATACTTCGCGGCTAGCTTGTCTTTAAGCTCTGCCAGTCGCGAAAATGCATTAAGCTGTGATTGATAGTCAGATACGTTTGCAGGAATCGACATCAATCCTCTTAAGGTGAGGTTCGGAAGCGACGAAATCAACTCCGCGAGTGCAAAAACTGTCTCTTCTGACGTTCCTGATTTCGAATCTTCACCACTGGTGTTCACTTGAATGAGTACTTGTAGAGGTGGAAGCTCGTTTGGTCGCTGATCATTAAGCCTTTGCGCGATTTTATCGCGATCGACAGAATGCACCCACTGGAAGCTTTCTGCGATAGGGCGGGTTTTATTGGATTGAATTGGGCCAATAAAATGCCATTCTAAATTTAGGTTAGAATGTTGTTCTGAAAAGTGTTTTACTTTATCGACACCTTCTTGAACATAGTTTTCACCAAAGGCAACTTGGCCTCCGAGTGCGGCTTCTAGAATCGCATCAATAGGTTTAGTTTTGCTGACGGCTAAAAGTTGCACGGAGTCTGGAGCTCGTCCGCACTTTTGCTCAGCACTACGAATCTGTGAGGTGATTTGTTCGATATTTTGTTGAATACTACTCATAGCTGACTTTACTTAAGGGAAAATAAATGGATATCACTGAGTTACTAGATTTTAGTGTAAAGCATAACGCGTCAGATCTACATCTTTCTGCGGGTGTATCTCCAATGGTACGTATAGATGGTGAAGTAAGGAAGCTTGGAATACCAGCTTTGAGTCATGCTGATGTGCATCGTTTGGTTTTTGAGATCATGAGTGATTCACAACGCGGTGAGTTTGAAGAAAAACTGGAAGTCGACTTCTCTTTTGAATTACCCAACGTTGGTCGTTTCCGTGTTAATGCTTTTAACCAATCTCGTGGCTGCTCTGCTGTATTTCGTACCATTCCAGTAGAGATTCCTACCCTTGAACAGCTAGGGGCTCCTGAGATCTTTGAAAGAATATCTAATTACGAAAAAGGTTTAGTCTTGGTCACAGGGCCGACTGGTTCAGGCAAGTCGACAACTTTGGCTGCGATGGTGGATTACGTTAACCGTAACCATAATAAGCATATATTGACGATTGAAGACCCGATCGAATTTGTTCATACCAACAACAAATGCCTAATCAACCAACGAGAAGTGCACCGCGACACTCACAGCTTCAAAGCGGCGTTACGTAGTGCGTTACGTGAAGATCCAGACGTAATCCTTGTGGGCGAGCTTCGTGACCAAGAAACGATCAGCTTAGCGTTAACCGCAGCAGAAACAGGCCACTTAGTGTTTGGTACCTTGCACACGAGCTCTGCGGCAAAAACCATAGACCGCATTATCGATGTATTCCCGGGTAGTGACAAAGATATGGTGCGTTCAATGCTGTCTGAATCGTTACGTTCAGTGATTGCTCAGAAGCTGTTAAAGCGTGTTGGTGGCGGTCGTGTAGCTTGTCATGAAATCATGATGGCGACACCTGCGATCAGAAACTTGATTCGTGAAGATAAGGTCGCGCAGATGTATTCGATTATTCAAACGGGCGCGGCACACGGTATGCAGACCATGGAGCAAAATGCGAAGCAGTTGATGGCTCAAGGCCTAGTTGATTCAGAAGAGGTCGAGAAAAAGATCGAAATTGAAACCTCAATGTTTTAATCAAGGTGAACAAAATGGAATTGAATCAAATTCTTGATGGGATGCTATCTCAAAAAGCTTCGGATCTTTATATCACTGTCGATGCGCCTATTTTATTTCGTGTCGATGGTGAACTGCGACCTCAAGGCGAGAAGTTGAATGCGGCTCAGGTCGGACAGTTGCTTGACGCGATGATGGATCAAGACCGACGTGATGAATATCAGCAAACGCGTGAGGCTAATTTTGCCATAGTGCGTGATTTTGGTCGTTTTCGAGTGAGTGCGTTTTTTCAGCGAGAGCTACCAGGAGCGGTCATTCGTCGTATCGAAACTAACATCCC
Source organism: Vibrio lentus (assembly GCF_002875945.1). Lineage (GTDB taxonomy): Bacteria > Pseudomonadota > Gammaproteobacteria > Enterobacterales > Vibrionaceae > Vibrio > Vibrio apostichopi. The sequence continues at coordinate 15,582 of NZ_MCZK01000185.1, read as the reverse complement.
AACCTTTGAGCAATTAAAGCTTCCTGATGTACTGCAAGACCTTTCAATCGCAAAGCGTGGACTTGTGCTGGTGGTTGGGGCGACGGGTTCAGGTAAATCGACTTCAATGGCTGCAATGACGGGTTATCGAAATACTAACCGCTCGGGGCATATCTTGACGGTTGAAGACCCAATTGAATTCGTTCACGAACATAAAAAATGTATCGTGACTCAACGTGAGGTTGGGCTCGACACCGAGAGTTATGAAGTTGCGCTTAAGAACTCTTTGCGTCAAGCACCTGATATGATCTTGATTGGCGAAATCCGTAGCCGTGAAACTATGGAATACGCGATGACCTTTGCTGAAACGGGTCATTTGTGTATGGCAACCTTACACGCCAATAACGCTAACCAAGCGTTAGAACGTATTCTCCACTTGGTGCCTAAAGAACAGAAAGAACAGTTCTTGTTTGATTTGTCGATGAACCTACGTGGTGTGGTCGCTCAGCAATTAATCCGAGATAAGAATGGCAGTGGTCGTCATGGTGTGTTTGAGATTCTACTCAACAGCCCACGAGTGTCTGACTTGATTCGCCGTGGTGAGTTACATGAGCTAAAAGCAACGATGGCGAAATCGAAAGAGATTGGGATGCAGACCTTTGACCAAGCTTTGTATGATTTAGTCGTTGCTGGCAAGATTAGCGAAGAAGATGCGTTCCACAGTGCAGATTCAGCCAATGACTTGCGCTTGATGTTGAAAACAAGACGTGGCGATAATGACTACGGGACTGGCGCTTTGTCTGGCGTTAAGATTGATATGGGGTAGCTTGTTTTACTAACTTTCAAGGGACTGACTAATAATCTCCCCGCAACAGCAAATTGCGGGGAGATATAATATTAATTATTATTCGAGTAACCACGTTCTTTTTCTAATTTGATTTTAGTTGGGTATTGTTCGCCAGTGTAACCTGCCGAACCACCACCCATTGAACTACATGCTGATATTGCTAGAGCGGCGAAGATTGCTAGAAAAATTTTCATGTGAACTCCCACGTTCTTATTTTGAATTGCATCGACATTACGATGTGAAATTCGAGTGGGATCACAAGTTAGCTTACATTTCGCTCACTTATTTTTCGTTATGAATATTGTGCTTCAAACCAGCTCTCTAAAATGACGACCGCAGACTGGTTATCGACATTACCTTTGCTTAGCGCTTTATAGCCACCCATTTCAAAAAGGTCGGCCCTTGCTTCTGTCGTAGAAAGTCTTTCATCATGCAGTTCAACATCCACACCAAAGCGTCCTTTAAGACGGTTAGCGAACTTCTTCGCTCTGGGTGTAATGGCTGCTAGATCTTTACCATGAAGGTCGGTAGGAAGACCAACCACAATAAGATTTGGCTGCCATTCCTTAATTTGCTTCTCGATATCGTCCCAGTTTGGGATGCCATCTTTTGCTTTAAAGGCTTTTAAAGGGCTTGCTGTGCCTGTGATTTCTTGTCCTATCGCACTGCCGATACTTTTCGTACCGTAGTCAAATGCCATAATTGTTCGTGACATGGGGCTTCCAAATTAATCTGTGTTTGAGAGTGTCTGTTTATTTTATTAAGCTGAGTCGGGCTAGGCGTGGCCAGCGTCTGCTGAAAGCTGAGCCGCATTGATACCTAACATTTGCACGGCAACTTTCCAGCGATCCGAAATTGGTGTATCGAAGATAACCTTTGGATCGGCCTCAACGGTTAGCCATGAGTTTTCAGTCAGCTCGGTTTCCAGTTGTCCTGGTTCCCATCCTGCATAACCAAGCGCGACCAGATAATGCATAGGTTCATCTTCTGTACCTAACACCATCAGAATATCTTTCGAGGTTGTTACCGAGATTTGATCCGTCATGTTGATGCTGGATTGATAACTGCCTTTGGGTTTGTGCAAAATAAACCCACGGTCTTCTGCGACTGGCCCACCATTAAGTACTGGCTTATCAAGGCTTGCTTGGTTGGGTTTCGGCTGTTCAGAATCAACCTCAACTTGCTTAAGCATGCTGCCGACAGTGACATCGATAGGAGCGTTGATCATTAAACCCATCGCACCTTCGTCATTGTGTTCACAAAGATAGATCACTGAATTTTGAAAGTATGGATCTTTCATTCCGGGCATAGCGACCAGAAAGTGGTTCGTTAAATTCATAGAGCCTCCTGCCAGTGAGTTCCCAGTAAAGGAAAAAGAGCGGCGTAAAGCCGCTCATTGTTCTTTGCCTAGATATTTTTGTGTTTTCGAATAGCTAAGGCTTTCTTTAGTTTAGGCTATTTAGCGTTAACGCGACGCTCGATTGCATCCATTAATTTGCCCGTTACCGAAATATCAAAAGCAGCTTCAATTTCACGGATACAAGTAGGGCTTGTCACGTTGATTTCAGTCAGCTTGTCGCCGATAACATCAAGTCCGACAAAGATTAAGCCCTTCTCTTTTAGTGCAGGTGCAACCGCTCTTGCTATAGCCCAATCGGTTTCACTTAGCGGACGAGCTTCACCTGTACCACCAGCGGCAAGGTTGCCTCGAGTTTCCCCTTTAGCAGGAATACGCGCTAGGCAGTAAGGCATTGGTTCACCATCAACCACAAGAATACGCTTATCACCATTGCTGATGTCTGGAACAAAGGTTTGTGCCATTGCGTAGTTTTGACCATGGTTAGTCAAGGTTTCAATGATCACTGATACGTTTGGATCGCCTTCTTTTACTCGGAAGATAGACGCGCCGCCCATGCCATCAAGTGGTTTTAGGATTACGTCACCGTGCTCTTCTCGGAACGCTTTAATCTTTTCAGCTTTACGAGTCACGATGGTGGTTGGTGTCAGTTCAGGGAACCAAGCCGTGAACAACTTCTCGTTACAGTCACGTAGGCTTTGTGGCTTGTTTACGATCAGTGCACCGTTCTCTTCAGCACGCTCAAGAATGTAAGTTGCGTAGATGTACTCAGTATCAAACGGAGGATCTTTACGCATCAGTACCGCATCTAAATCGGATAGCGCGATAGTCTGTTCTGATTTGAACTCGTACCAACCGTTTGGATCTTCTTTTAGTTCAACAACCTTAGTGTCAGCAATGGCTACGCCTTGATCTAAATGCAGATCATCCATTTCCATGTAATGGATTTCGTAACCACGACGCTGAGCTTCAAGCATCATGGCAAAGCTAGAGTCTTTTTTGATGTTAATGGATGAAATTGGATCCATTACGATGCCAAGTTTGATCATTTTTTTCTCCTAGCCTAGATCGCCAAAACGGACTTGTAAGGCAGTAATTGCGGTTAGAGCTGCTGTCTCGGTACGAAGTACACGTGGGCCGAGTAGCGTCTCTTCAAATTTGTATTGTTCTGTCATGCCGATTTCTTCAGCTGACAGTCCGCCCTCAGGACCGATCAATAGGCGTACCTTACTGATGGGTTCTGGAAGGGTATTAATTGAGTATTTTGCACGAGGATGCAGATTTAGCTTTAACGCTTCACTCGGTTCGCTGCACCAATCTTCAAGTTGCATGATTGGGCGAATAACTGGAACCGTATTACGGCCAGATTGTTCACATGCTGCGATAGCAATCTTTTGCCATTGCGAGAGTTTTTTCTCGAAGCGTTTAGTATCAAGCTTAACGCCACAGCGCTCTGAAATCAGCGGGGTAATGGTGTTGACACCAAGCTCAACTGATTTCTGAATCGTGAATTCCATTTTGTCGCCACGTGAAATCACTTGGCCTAAATGTAAGTTTAACGGAGATTCGCTGCTACGCTCGATACGTTCAGTAACATTAACTGTGACGTTCTTTTTTGATACCTCAGCAATTGTCGCAGGGAATTCAGCGCCACTGCCATCAAATAGAAGAACATCTTGACCTTCTTTCATACGAAGGACTCGACCAACATGACCCGCGGCATCTTCGCCTAAAGCGAGTGAACCTAACTGATGAATGCGTTCTGGGTGATGGATACGAGGGATTCTCATGCTGGTAAACCTATAAATAGTGTCATTTGGGTATTTTGTCTCTGCCTAACATGGATGCTTTTAGTTGAAAAAACAAGGGTAGAGCAAGAGTTTCAGGGGCAATTCTGAAACTCTTGTTTGAGATGGAGGCAATTGGAGATGTTGGTTGCCTGCGTCGTGTTATTTACAAGCAGGGAAAACAAATGGGTTGTGATTACCTTGGATCGCATAGATTCGCTCATCACGAGTACATTCCCACTTATCGACAGGGAATTGCTTGTTCCACGCCATCATCAGGTTAGTCTGCTGCTTAGAGAGCTTGAAACCATACTCTTGGCTCATGTAAAGATAAGTACGCGCGATAGAACCTTTTGCTCTATCTGGCGGCATCACCTTACGCTGTTTGAAGTTGACCTGCATTTCACACTGACCGTAGCTCACGCCATCCATTCCATTCCACTGACTAAAATTGTAATTGGAGCGATCACCGTTAACCTCGCCAATTGCCGGAGTCAGGTTGTGAAGATCGGCTTCCATTGATTTGAATATTTTGTCATTGCGAGTGCAATTCTTACGTCCGCCATCTTGCCAGCACTGACGCTGGTGGCCAAATTGCCAAGCTGGAACCACGTGCTCCCACTCAATACGGGAAGCGCGCTTTTGCTGTTTTCTCACTTGATAACCACAGCCGTCAAGGTCGGGGATACCTTTCTTTTTGTCTTTCCAAGTGATGTCGCAACCACAATAAAATGAAGTCGGGTGATCGAGATAAATCTTCACGGCTTCTTTTTTTGCTTTGGAGAAGGAGCTTGGTGGAGCGGCGAAAACGCTTTGGGTTACCAGTAGGCCAAATACTATTGATAGGTAAAAGGACACCGATATGCCAAATACTTTTAGAGTGGTTTTTTGCATAGAGAAAGACTGATGAAAGTATGATAAACAACAGTCTAGCACTCAAATGTTAGTTCTCTCTATTACATTTATTCTCGTTACCTTGTGAGCTTAAGACTTAGCTCAATTGAAGACCGGTAAAAGCTAAGGTTTGCTGGCATTGTTGGCAACGATAAGTTGATTGGTTGCGGATGACTTTGTTGTGTCTTCTAATCGACAGGGGATAAGTAGTGCAATCACAGCGGTACTCAAAGGTTTTTCCTTGCACTGAGGTGATCTCCAAGCTGTGGGTGGTTCTGGCCGGTACATTGAATACCTTTTCCATGACGTATTTCCACTCATTCCCGTGAGGCCGAACTCGTCCGAAGACCTGATGTGTGATCAGATGTGCGAGTTCATGAGGCACGACTTCGTTAATAAAGGCGTCTTCATTTTCGCTGAATAGCACTTGGTTGAGTTTTATCTCGTTTAATTGGAGGTAGGCTTTTCCCGCTGCCTTTCCTCTTAACTTGTAACTGACGGTTGGGCATGGAAATTCACGAGAAAAATGTTGATTAGCAATAGCTAGGCATTCGCCAAGTTTTTTATTTACTCGATGTTGTTGCGGGGTGTAAGACAAGCGTTGTTAACTCCAAAAAAAAGCCTCAGCGTTTAAGCTAAGGCCTCATCATAACATTGCTCATCAATCGTGAAACGATTTAAACGTGATGTTTCTTTTTGATGATTTCGTGGTAAGCATGCCACGTTCCGTAACCAAGTAATGGCATCGTGACAATCATACCCACACCGTAGGTCGCGAAGCCGACTAAGATACCAGTACCAATGATACCCGCCCAAACCACCATCGCAGGGATGTTCGATTTAACGGCCTTGAAGCTAGTAAAGATAGCGCTCATCACATCAACACGTCTTTCCATCATCAATGGAATCGAAAATGCTGAGATGCTGAATATGAGACTCGCGATAACTAATCCAATCACCGAACCAGTAATAAGGAATGGCGCAAACTCGCTTAATGGTGCGCCTTGTACGGAAGGGTAGAGTGCATGTAATAACGCAGCAATCCGCATCCAAAATATCATTGCAACCATCAACACAATCGCAAAGGCCCATTGGTGCGTGGAGTTGCGAGTAATTGCCTTCATTGAGTGGAACAAACTTGGGGAATGTCCTTTCTCTCTTTCCCAGCTTGCGTCATACAGGCCCAGAGCAAGAAAGGGGCCTATCAACATATAGACTATCAAGCTTGGCATGACGACTAGGTGTGTCCCTTGCCATTGGACTAGTTGCACGATGGCGATGGCCGCGGCCATGAAGCACAATCCGTAAAATGCGCTGATTATTGGCATTCTCACTAAGTCATGTAGTGCAAGCGATAACCAATGGAAAGGGGCGGATATGCTTACTTGGTTACAAGGAATGGTGCGAGCGTAATCCTGATCGCTGACCTTGTGTTTCTTATCGTTCAGTTCGGATGGGTGTACAGTACGAGGCATATATCCCCCTAGTTAAATAACGTCCTAGTTATAGTTCCATAAGGCTCATCGGTGTGGCTTTTGTGAGAGTTATGGTGTTGAGCTAAATTGCTCTTTTTCGTCCCAGTTATTGTTCTAGCGTGCATTTAACGAGAGCTATCAGACTGAATTACTTTGAGTTAAATGTGAGCTTGATCGCCTAGGAGTTACCTTAACTATTGTCAGTAGTGTTCGAAAACACAAATTATCGGCGGGTTTTTATACTAAGTGGTTAACGGTAAAGGCGTCTTTTGAAAGGTGGATAGATTAGCGTGGGAGAGGTAAGTACATAAAAATAAAGCCCTTACTAACAAGTAAGGGCTTTAAAGAAGTGATTTGCTTTGGCTAAATTATTTTAGGCCAGCAAAGTCTGCAAGCATTGCTGCTTTGTCAGTCGCTTCCCAAGGGAACTCTTCACGACCGAAGTGACCGTATGCTGCAGTCTGCTTGTAGATAGGTTGAAGAAGGTTCAGCATCTCTTGAAGACCGTATGGACGTAGGTCGAAGTTTTGACGAACGGCTTCAATGATGATTTCGTGAGCTACTTTCTCAGTGCCAAACGTTTCAACCATGATAGATGTTGGATCTGCAACACCGATAGCGTAAGACAGTTGAATCTCACAACGGTCAGCCATGCCAGCAGCAACGATGTTTTTCGCAACGTAACGAGCTGCGTAAGCTGCAGAACGGTCAACTTTTGATGGATCTTTACCAGAGAATGCACCGCCACCGTGACGAGCTGCGCCGCCGTAGGTATCAACGATGATCTTACGACCAGTTAGACCACAGTCACCCATTGGGCCACCGATTACAAAACGGCCTGTTGGGTTGATGAAGAAGTTAGTGTCTTTGTTGATCCACTCTGAAGGAAGTACTGGCTTGATGATCTCTTCCATTACCGCTTCACGTAGGTCAGGTGTTGTTACTGAATCACAGTGTTGAGTTGAAAGAACAACAGCATCGATACCAACGATCTTACCTTGGTCGTATTGGAACGTAACTTGAGATTTCGCATCTGGGCGAAGGAAGTCAAGTTTGCCGCTCTTACGTACTTCAGCTTGCTTCTTAACAAGAAGGTGAGAGTAAGTAATTGGAGCTGGCATTAGGATTGGTGTTTCGTTAGTCGCGTAACCAAACATGATACCTTGGTCGCCTGCGCCTTGATCTTTAGGATCGGCTTTATCAACACCTTGGTTGATATCTGGAGACTGCTTACCAATTGTGTTTAGTACTGCACAAGAGTCAGCGTCAAAGCCCATATCAGAATGAACGTAACCAATGTCACGAACTGTTTCACGAGTGATTTCTTCGATATCAACCCATGCAGACGTTGTTACTTCACCGCCAACCATAACCATGCCGGTTTTTACGTAAGTCTCACAAGCAACACGTGCTTTTGGATCTTGTTCCAAGATGGCATCAAGAACAGCATCAGAGATTTGGTCTGCAATTTTATCTGGATGGCCTTCTGAAACAGATTCAGAAGTGAATAGGTGCTTAGCCATGAGAGCTCCACTTTTAGTTTAGTTTTTAGTTGCAAATAGTTAAATGCAAATAATTTCAGGCGTCGCAAGCTAGGAAGCGCCGCCATTAAATACAGTATATTTTGTAGGTGTTTCTACATCTAGACGGCTATTCTAAATTCCAGCGGTCGAATTACAAGCTCTTTTTTATGATATGTCATAACTAAACGTTTGCGTATCGGTCGAGATAAGGCATTCCTAAGTGATGTAAATGTTCGAAAATTGCGAAAAATGACCGTTAAAATGCCAGTAAAACGTTTGCAGTCGCTAAAGTCGTTTGAGAGAATACCCGCGCTAATAAAAATGAAAATTTTAGCATCAATCTCTTTTTTAAATCGCTTATGTACTCAGGAGCAGACATGCCTTCTCGTAAAGATCTAGCCAATGCAATTCGCGCACTTAGCATGGATGGCGTTCAACAAGCAAATTCAGGCCACCCTGGCGCACCTATGGGTATGGCTGACATCGCTGAAGTTCTTTGGCGTGGTCACTTGAACCACAACCCAGCAAACCCAGAGTGGGCTGACCGCGACCGTTTTATTCTGTCTAACGGCCATGGTTCAATGTTGATTTACTCTCTGCTTCATCTTGCAGGTTACGAGCTTTCAATTGAAGACCTTAAGAACTTCCGTCAACTGCACTCTAAGACGCCTGGTCACCCAGAGTACGGTTACGCTCCTGGTATCGAAACGACTACTGGTCCTCTAGGTCAAGGCATCACTAACGCTGTTGGTATGGCGATGGCTGAGAAAGCATTGGCTGCACAGTTCAATAAAGAAGGCCACGACATCGTAGACCACTTCACTTATGCATTTATGGGTGATGGTTGTCTGATGGAAGGTATCTCTCACGAAGCATGTTCTCTAGCGGGTACGCTAGGTCTTGGTAAGCTGGTTGCTTTCTGGGATGACAACGGCATCTCTATCGATGGCGAAGTGGAAGGTTGGTTCTCTGACGATACTCCCAAGCGTTTTGAAGCATACGGCTGGCACGTAATCCCTGCTGTTGATGGTCACGATGCTGACGCTATCAACGCGGCTATTGAAGCGGCTAAAGCGGATCCTCGTCCAACACTTATCTGTACTAAAACTATCATCGGTTTTGGTTCTCCAAACAAAGCGGGTACGCACGACTGTCACGGTGCTCCACTAGGCGCTGATGAAATCACAGCAACTAAAGCGGCACTTGGTTGGGAACACGGTCCTTTCGAAATTCCAGCTGATATCGCAGCTGAGTGGAATGCGAAAGAAGCAGGCGCAGCGAAAGAAGCAGCTTGGAATGCTAAGTTTGACGCATACGCAGCCGCTCACCCAGAGCTAGCAGCAGAATTTAAACGTCGTACTAACGGCGAGCTTCCAGCTGAATGGGAAGAGAAAGCAAACGCAATCATTGCTGATCTTCAAGCTAACCCAGCAAACATCGCATCACGTAAGGCATCTCAAAATGCTTTAGAAGCGTTCGGTGCTATGCTACCTGAATTCATGGGCGGCTCTGCTGACCTTGCGCCTTCTAACCTAACTATGTGGTCTGGTTCTAAGTCTCTTGAAGCAACTGACTTCTCTGGTAACTACATCCACTACGGTGTGCGTGAGTTCGGTATGACTGCGATCATGAACGGTATCGCTCTGCACGGTGGTTTCGTACCATACGGCGCAACGTTCCTAATGTTCATGGAATACGCGCGTAACGCTATGCGTATGGCTGCTCTGATGAAAATTCAGAACATCCAAGTTTACACGCACGATTCTATCGGCCTAGGCGAAGATGGTCCTACTCACCAACCGGTTGAGCAAATCGCATCTCTACGTCTAACTCCAAACATGAGCACATGGCGTCCATGTGACCAAGTTGAGTCTGCTGTTGCTTGGAAACTGGCAATCGAACGCAAAGATGGTCCTTCTGCGCTTATCTTCTCTCGTCAAAACCTAGCACAACAAGATCGTGACGCTGAGCAAGTAGCTAACATCGCTAAGGGTGGTTACATCCTGAAAGATTGCGAAGGCAAGCCTGAGCTTATCCTTATCGCGACGGGTTCTGAAGTTGAGCTAGCGGTTAGCGCTGCTGCTGAATTAACAGCTGAAGGCAAGAAAGTACGCGTAGTTTCTATGCCTGCAACTGACGCATTCGACAAGCAAGACGCGCAGTACCGTGAGTCTGTACTTCCATCTGACGTTACAGCACGTATCGCAGTAGAAGCTGGCATCGCTGACTTCTGGTACAAGTACGTTGGCTTCGGTGGCAAGATCATCGGTATGACAACGTTCGGCGAATCTGCACCAGCAGGCGAGCTATTCAAGATGTTCGGTTTCACTACTGAAAACGTAGTAAACACAGCGAAAGAACTTCTTGCTTAATCATTAACTGATGGCCTTGTGCCAACAGTGAAGTGAAAGAAAAACCGAGCGCTAAGCTCGGTTTTTTTGTATCTAGGATTTGTTTTCTCCTAGACTCATCTTTATAAGCAGCAGATCAATCTGTCATGAACAAGCTGAGTTATTCAAGTAATGCCTTTTGGGTAGGATTCAGTTATCATCTGTTGCACGAAATTTTGGTTAGATGTACGGAACTATGCTAAAAGTCGCGATAAACGGATTTGGACGAATAGGGCGTAATGTATTGCGCGCTGTCTATGAAAGTGGCAAAAGCCAACAAATCAAAGTAGTAGCTGTCAATGAGCTTGCTCAGCCTGACGCTATGGCTCACCTATTGCAATACGACACCAGTCACGGCCGCTTCGGCAAGAAAATCTCTAACGATCAAGAGCACATCTATGTTCATCATGGTATTGGTGCTGAAGATAAAGGAGAGTTCGATACGATTCGTATCTTACATCTTGCTGATATTGAGTTGTTGCCTTGGCGTGACCTCGAGGTTGATATTGTTCTCGATTGTACTGGCGTTTACGGTTGCCGTGATGACGGCCTAGCGCACATTGCTGCGGGGGCGAAAAAGGTGCTGTTTTCACATCCTGGTGCTAACGATCTGGATAACACCATTATTTACGGTGTGAATCACGACACGATCACAGCTGACCATCGAATCGTTTCCAACGGTTCATGCACGACTAACTGTATTGTCCCTATCATCAAGGTGCTTGATGACGCCTTTGGTATTGAGTCCGGCACGATTACGACCATTCACTCTTCTATGAATGACCAGCAAGTGATCGATGCGTACCACAGCGACCTTCGTCGAACTCGAGCAGCAAGCCAATCAATCATTCCTGTCGATACCAAATTGCATAAAGGTATTGAAAGAATCTTCCCGAAATTTTCTAACAAATTTGAAGCGATATCTGTGCGTGTGCCAACGGTAAACGTCACTGCGATGGATTTAAGTGTCACAATTAATGCAAATGTGAAAGTTAATGACGTAAATCAAACCATTGTTAATGCATCCCAGTGTACATTACACAATATAGTTGACTATACTGAAGCGCCGCTCGTTTCCATCGATTTTAATCACGATCCCCATAGCGCAATTGTTGATGGTTCACAAACTCGAGTGAGCAACGGCCACTTAGTGAAAATGCTGGTGTGGTGCGACAATGAATGGGGCTTTGCAAACCGAATGCTGGATACGGTTCTTGCAATGGAAGCTTCTGAAGGCAAGAAGTAAGACCTAGAAGCAAATGTGTGGATTATTTATTTTTTAGCTTGAATTAAATGCTAAGTGTCCACATATTACTAGTAGTTAAAGAATTACCAGTTGAATAATTTATAGGCTTAGCAGGGTTGCTGAGTTTCAAAAACTTTATTTTTATTTAAATTTGAGAGGACAAATCATGTCTGTGATCAAGATGACTGACCTGGAACTTGCAGGTAAACGCGTATTTATCCGTGCTGACCTAAACGTACCAGTAAAAGACGGTAAAGTAACTTCAGATGCACGTATCCTAGCATCTCTACCAACTATCAAACTTTGCCTAGAAGCTGGCGCAAAAGTTATGGTTACTTCTCACCTTGGTCGTCCTACTGAAGGCGAATACAACGAAGAGTTCTCTCTAGCTCCTGTAGTTAACTACCTAAACGACGCACTAGACTGCGAAGTTAAGCTAGCGAAAGATTACGTAAATGGCCTAGAGCTAAACGCTGGCGAACTAACTGTTCTTGAAAACGTTCGCTTTAACAAAGGCGAGAAGAAGAACGAAGAAGCACTTTCTAAGCAATACGCTGCACTATGTGACATCTTCGTGATGGACGCATTCGGTACAGCTCACCGTGCTCAAGCTTCTACTCACGGCGTTGGTACTTACGCTCCTGTAGCATGTGCTGGTCCTCTTCTAGCTGCTGAGCTTGAAGCGCTCGGTAAAGCAATGGACAACCCAGCTCGCCCACTAGTGGCTATCGTTGGTGGTTCTAAAGTTTCTACTAAACTAACTGTTCTAGAATCTCTTTCTAAAATCGCTGACCAACTTGTTGTTGGTGGTGGTATCGCGAACACGTTCATCGCTGCTGAAGGCCACAACGTAGGTAAGTCTCTATACGAAGCTGATCTAGTTGAAACTGCTAAGAAGCTAATGAAAGAGTGTGCTATCCCAGTAGCGACTGACGTTGCATGTGCTAAAGCATTCGACGAAAACGCAGAAGCTGAAATCAAGCACGTTTCTGAAGTTCAAGACGACGACATGATCTTCGACCTTGGCCCAGATTCAACTGCAGCTCTAGCTGAAATCATCGGCAACGCAAAAACAATTCTTTGGAACGGCCCTGTAGGCGTATTCGAATTCAAAAACTTCGAAGCGGGTACTGCTGGCATCTCTAAAGCAATCGCTGACTCTGAAGGTTTCTCAGTAGCAGGCGGTGGTGACACGCTAGCAGCTATCGACAAGTTCGGTATCAAAGCAGATGTTTCTTACATCTCTACTGGCGGTGGCGCTTTCCTTGAGTTTGTTGAAGGTAAAGTACTTCCTGCAGTAGCAATGCTTGAAGAGCGTGCTAAAGCATAATTGATTTAGAAAGGCGAGATGTGAATCTCGCCTTTTAACGTTTGCTGCATATCACACTTTTTTGCTAGAATGGCATAAGTTGTGAGCAAACGATTGCAAATTTTTAAACTTAAGTTTTTTAATCTTAAAACGATAGAATAAATAGGACTATTTCCATGTCTAAGATCTTCGATTTTGTAAAACCTGGTGTGATTTCTGGCGATGACGTACAGAAAGTATTTGAAGTAGCAAAAGCAAACAAATTTGCTCTTCCTGCAGTAAACGTAATCAACACTGATACTATCAACGCTGTTCTTGAAGCTGCTGCTAAAGCAAAAGCTCCAGTTGTTGTTCAGTTCTCTAACGGCGGTGCTGGTTTCTTCGCTGGCAAAGGCGTTAAACTTGAAGGTCAAGGCGCACAAATTCTTGGCGCTGTAGCTGGTGCAAAATACGTTCACGCAGTAGCAGAATCTTACGGTGTTCCAGTTATTCTTCATACTGACCACGCTGCTAAGAAACTTCTTCCATGGATCGACGGTCTACTAGACGCTGGTGAAGAGTTCTTCGCACAAACTGGTAAGCCACTATTCTCTTCTCACATGCTAGACCTTTCTGAAGAGTCTCTAGAAGAGAACATCGAAACATGTGCAGCTTACCTAGCTCGCATGGCTAAACTAAACATGACAATCGAGATCGAACTTGGTTGTACTGGTGGTGAAGAAGACGGCGTTGATAACTCTGATATGGACGCATCTGAGCTTTACACTTCTCCTGAAGATGTTGCATACGCATACGAGAAACTAAACGCAGTTAGCCCACGTTTCACTATCGCAGCTTCTTTCGGTAACGTACACGGTGTTTACCAAGCTGGTAACGTTGTACTTACTCCAACTATCCTGCGTGACTCTCAAGCATACTGTGCTGAGAAGTTTGGCATTGCAGCTGACGCTCTTAACTTCGTATTCCACGGTGGTTCAGGTTCTTCAGAAGCTGAAATCCAAGAGTCTATCGGTTACGGCGTTATCAAAATGAACATCGATACTGATACTCAGTGGGCTTCATGGGATGGCGTTCGTACTTACGAAGCTGAGAACCGTGATTTCCTACAAGGTCAAATCGGTAACCCAACTGGCGAAGCTGCTCCAAATAAGAAGTTCTACGATCCACGCGTATGGCTACGTGCTGGTCAGTCTTCAATGGTTACTCGTCTTGAGAAAGCATTCGCTGACCTTAACGCTGTAGACGTACTGTAATTCTTTGAATTAAGTACTTTTTAAGTTTTAAAAACCCGCTCATTGAGCGGGTTTTTTTATGTCTGATAAAAACTTGTATTAAATATGTGAAAAACCTAGCGTGCGGTGAATAAATTTCGTAGTCTTTTAGTTATCGGTATTTGTGTTTATTGGTAAGTTTTATTAATTCAAAAGCTTACATAAATATGACTTTGCAATCTGTCAAAGATAGGATATCGTGCCGAAAAACTGAACTTGGTTCAGTTTATAAAAAGGACTTGGCTTTAATTTACTTTTAACACAACGACTTAACGTAAATTAAACGGTTTATTTTGTTGTTGGGTAAGTTTGGCTTAAGGCAGTTTAGCTCATAGCATATTATATAGAGGATGCACATTATGGCTGATAGTTCGACAGCGCTTGAGACTCCAATTGTGGATGGTTTGTCTCACGCAGAGCAGTGGTTAACAAATAACTCAGATCTGTTTATTCAATACGGTGTAAACATTATCTCAGCACTGATAATTCTATTTATTGGTAACCTTATTGTTAAAGCAGTAGCGAATAGCGTGTCTAAGGTTCTTCAGAAGAAGAAAATGGACAGAGCAGTTGTGGAGTTCGTCCATGGTTTAGTTCGTTACTTGTTGTTTGTTATTGTTTTAATTGCTGCACTTGGTCGTTTAGGCGTTCAAACTGCATCTGTGGTTGCTGTTATTGGTGCGGCTGGTTTAGCGGTAGGCCTAGCGCTACAAGGTTCACTATCTAACTTTGCAGCTGGCGTACTTATCGTTGCATTCCGTCCATTCAAGTCTGGTGACTACGTGGAAATTGGTGGTGTGGCAGGTTCGGTTGATTCAATTCAAATCTTCCAAACAGTTCTAACAACGCCAGACAACAAGATGGTAGTAGTGCCGAACGGTAGCGTTATTGGTAGCCCAATCACGAACTACTCTCGTCATGATACGCGTCGTATTGATCTAATGATTGGTGTTTCTTACAACGCCGATCTTCAAAAGACAAAAGCGCTACTGACTAAGATCTGTGAATCTGATGAGCGTGTACTGAAAGAGCCTGGTGTTCAAGTTGGTGTTCACACACTAGCGGATTCTTCAGTTAATTTTGTCGTTCGTCCATGGGTTAGCACTGCAGAGTACTGGAATGTTTACTTCGACCTGATGCAAGCAATCAAAGAAGGCTTGGATAATGAAGGTATCGAAATCCCATTCCCGCAAGTGGATGTACACATGAATAAAGTAGAAGCTTAATTTCTAGTTAGTTTTTATAGCTATAAGCTTTTATAAGGAAAGGCGGATAACTTAGGTTATCCGCCTTTTTTGTTGGTTGTACGTAGCTCGATCGGCCTTACCAATACTGTTCAATTAGCCCATTAGCGAGCACAAGTGCAATGGCAAACATCATGGTCGCTACTGCGATATCAATGCCTTTCTTAACCTTCGGTTTAGATAGCGTTGGGCCTAGCTTCGCAGCGCCTAATGACAAAGAGTAAAACCACACGAATGAAGCCTGAAGTGGTCAAGTAAAA
>NZ_MCZK01000184.1 GCF_002875945.1 Vibrio lentus | reverse complement strand
ATTATGGGTTTAAATTATGTTGAGTGGTTCGCTGTGCTTAACTGAATAAGAACGTGGGTGAGTAACATGCTCAATGAGGAGGTCGGCTTGTCCGGCCTTTTTGATGCTCGTTAGGAAAATCGTTGTTAGAAGTTAACCCGTAACATAATTTGCACAATGCGCACTTTTTTTAGATTTCATTTAGAGGTTATTATACTTATTCCATCAATTTCATTTGGTAAGTATTAATGTATAAAAATCAATTTATTGAAGCATTTAAAATCACAAAATCTTTAGGTTTGGAAACAGGAACCATTACCTTAGATTCTCCACTTTTAGATCAAGATACTCGTTCTAGTATCTATTCGATTATCCAACAACAGCTAGGTCAATTTAGTCCTGAAGATGTTTCACAAAAATGTTTTTGGATTACCTTTCTTTTGAAAAATGAGCTCGAAAAGCGTTTAGGTATGACTTTCTATTATACGCTTGGGAGTGTTGTGCTCGAAGGTAACCCTGTTTTTTATACTGACCTCGATACACTCAAAAGCTATATGGTTAAGGAAAATACTAATTTCAATCCAGCGGTCAACCTACATGCCTGGTTGACCACTCCTAGTGGTGAAATAATTGACGCGGCTTTGTTCACAACTCTCAGTGTTGTTCGAAATCAACCTGAACTTATGGGTGGAGTTATTGCTTCCACTAATGAATCTCTTACTGATTTAAGCTATCACCCACAACTTATTGGTCATAACTACCTTAAAGAGTGTGGTTTTATGGTTGATTTCGAGCTTTGGGAGTTTTCTTAATTTTTGGGCTTTAGTCTCTCCGCACTTCGCTCCTGCGCTTTGCGCCGCTCTGCGAGCGCGGGGCGTTGGTGCGGAGGGCGTAAGCCACATACTTTAATAGTGGCTTATAGTCCGAATACCGAACTTTACCAACTGAACGTTACTGATTTTGAAAGTTCTCTTGAATACCTTGTCATATGAATTCCTTCTAATACTCGATCTAGTATTGCTCGATCTTCTTCATTTAACCCTTTAAGTATTCTATTCATGTTTTCTAGTCTGTGACCTTCTTCGTCCTCTTCACTGATTAGAATCGTTAGTGGTACTTCTAAGAACTCTGCTATTGCCAATGCTTTTGATAGCTTTGGTTCATTTTTACCATTTTCATAGTCCATATAAGTGCGGCTGGATACGCCAATAGCTTCGGCTATTTCATCTTGAGAAATGTTTTTAGCTGTTCTTAGTGATTTTATCTTCGCTTTGAACATGTAAATGACCTGTGAGGTGAGGTTTATTTCAAGTATACATTACGTTTTTTTCACCTCGCGCTTGATGTGAAGATATTTTCAATATAGAGTGAGGAAAGTTTCAGTTGACAGGGTTTTGGTTTGTACGATTTTTTAGGTTTCCGCATACATTTTAAAGATGCTTATACGACTTGTACCCAAGTGGGTGAGGAGTACCAGTTTTCTATTGATATGTCGGATTTATCTAAGCGTGGCTTACTTCTAGAGGGATCTATTGATGCTAATGAAGATGGTGTAGAAGAAATCTCAAATCGTCGTCATCCTTGGTCTTCTATTCCTAGTAGTTATACAGGCATTGCATTCAAGGTATTTCAAGCATCGGGCTTTCGTACGGAAGCGTGTGTTGAATTAAAAGCCTCTCCTGCAAAGGTAATGCAAGGCCATAACGTATTCGGCTCTGACTGCTTGTACTCATGTTCAACCTTTATCCTAAAAGCCCTTAAAGATGCCTTACCTCAATTTTCTAACATGCTGGATTTCTCACGTATCGAAGTTTTCCGTTTTGATACAACGTACTCTATCCAGTTAGATAGCCCTGACGTACTGCAATCGGCATTAGATTCACTGACTAAAGTATCTCATCGTTACTTAAGACCCTCTCGACAAGGTGAATTTGAATCGACTGTCTACTTTAACAACGCTAAAAACAACCCGAACACAGGGCGCACCACGTCATTATGTATCTATTCTAAGCTCGATGAAGTCCAACACCAGATTGATGATTTAAAAAAGAAGAAGAAAAGAGAGCGAACAGAGGTTTATGATCGTGTTATCAATCAATTAGAAAGCCCTGAATTACAAGACTTCGCACAATGTCGCCTACGCTTTGAAAGCCGCTTTAAAACTCGATGGTTTGAGAAAAATGACATTCCTCGTGACCTTTGGGAACTCATTAAATACGTCGAAGAATACGAAAAACAACACTCGCTAAGTTTCTGCCTTTTTGCTTGGCACGATGCAATGAAAGATCTACTTTCTGCTGTCCAAAACTCAACCATATCCGTGGTTCACGACAATAAAATCATGTCCTTGCTTCATAACGAATACGACACCATAGACGCAAAAGGAACGCTAAGAAAAAGCAAAGCCTTACGTTTATTCGGCTTGTACGATCGTTTAAAGCATTCAACGTATGAACAGGTAAAAAACACCATGGCAAAATCAACCTTTTACGATGGGGTTCGAGATTTAACCGCAATAGGGTTATCTAAGTCTCAACTACAGAACCTACACAACACAGAGCAACTTCCATTAGCTCAAGTGTTTACCTTTGATTTCGAAAACCAACGACCAGCAAGCTATCAAGAGCCTGACTTGGGTGATTTAGATACACCAGAGAAGCTTTTAGCGTGGTTGTCTGATGAAGAATACGTTGAAGCACCAGTAACAGAATTAGACACCATTAGAGACTCGTTAGAATCAAACAAACTTCCGTCTCTGTATGCCCGTTCACTTCAAGCAGGTAGGGAAGTTCGTTTAAATCAAGATACCGCTATGTCATTCGTCCTCTTTGCTGATGGAACCAGTGAATTAGTGTTCCATTCACCCAATGACAAACACGCTCGAACTCAATATAACCCAATCGAATAATAGGAAGATGAACCATGAGAACAACAATTAACTTTGCACAATACGGTAGTTTTGATGATGGTCGCCCATGGGCTAACTGTCAGACCTGTGAAGATTTTCGTACTGATTTACAGGTGGCTGGCGCACAAGTTGCGAAAATGAGTGTTGATACATCTAGCGATAATGCAGTCGCTAAAGCTTTGGTTAAAGCCATTGTTGAAGCTCAAAGCCCGATTGTGGTTGATGCTGATATCGGTATGTCGGTTAAGAAAGGGCAGCCTGTAGCGATTCTCAAATCGTTTCAACTGCTGTCAAAACCTCAATCACCTAAAAATTAACCATGTCTGACACCTTGGCCTATGAGTTTATAGAGTACCAGATAACTCTTTGTTATCTCGTTCTTTTTGCTCTGGGTTTTAACGCCAATCTCTAAGGTATGACATGGAACAGGTCGCAATTCAAAGTATTGGAGCTATCGATATTATTAGCGGTGGCTTCGTTGTTTGGCTAACAGGTTTAGCCTCTGGTATTACGCTGCGTCACTTTAGAAATATCATAACGACAGCGTCTAATTAAACAAATGGAGTTCTTCCTTATGAAAAAGACAATTATTACAGCAATGACGTTTGCTACGGGTGCAGTTACCTCTACGGCTCATGCAGCATTAGATCAAACGACTGTTGACAGTATTGTTTCAGGTATTAGTGCGGATGCTGGTATTGCTATCGCTGCGGGTTTCTCAATCTTAGCGATTGTTCTCGGTGCTCGTGTGGGTTTTGGCTTGGTGAAAGGGTTTATCTCGGCTGGCGCATCTTAATTTCTATCCCTGCAATATCTCTAATTTAGCTAAGGCGTGCATTTGTGCGCCTTTTTTGTGAGGTTTTATGCTCATTAAACGTCTATTTGTCTACATTCTCTGTTTTTGGATATCTTTTTTCCCCGTTTATCATGCTCACGCAGTTTTACCCGCGGTTGCTGTTGGTCTCGGCTCTACTGCTGTGCGCTTTGTAGCTACGGAGATTGTTCTTGATACGATATCAAAGGGATTTGCATCTAATGACCCACACTACAAGTCAGACGGTAAATTATCTAATTCTAAATATAACTCATGGCTAAAAGGCAAGGGGAAATATGTGGCGTTTGTTGCTGCGGGTATAGCTGCATTAGGATGGATGGTGAGTGGGGATGAAATTGTATCCTCTTCTGGTAATACATCTCCTGATGATGGAGGGTACCTTCAAGGTTATGTTTATGGCGTTTGCTCTTCTTGTCCTCAATCTTATTATCAATCTGTCAATGCATTGGCTTCGGATTTTCAAATATACGGTCTCATTGACATGCCCAATAAATACCATAAGGTTTATCAAGATTCTGATCGTTGGAAGGTAGACTATTTTGGTGAACATAATGGCATTCCCGACAAAAAACTCACAACTAAGTATTACAGTCGTTATTCTTGTGAAACTTTGATGGGTCAATCGGCTTGTACTCAAGATGCACCAGAGAAACAAGAGAAGCCTGTTAATAATACAGAACTAGAGGAAGATTTTTATCCTTGGATTTCTTCACAGCAGGATGGTGAACAGCGAAAAGCCTTTTTAAATGATGATGGTTCTATCCCTTCTGATTTGCAACCTGACATCGAAGTGCCTTCCCCTCCAACCATGCCAGACGGCTCACCGCTTCCACCTGTCGGTGATCCTCTTTGGGAATATGCTGATTGGATTTTAAGAGGGGTCGCACAGCAAGAGAATCCAGAAAATGATTATTATGTTCCTCCTCAACATTGGGACGATGCTAATTATCTTGCGCATAATGTTGCAGGCGGTAATCAGGCGATAACCTCAGCTAACGCGAGTGGGGAGCCGATTGTCAATCCAGAT
>NZ_MCZK01000183.1 GCF_002875945.1 Vibrio lentus | reverse complement strand
CTAAGCGGAGAAGAGCCGTGAGTCTATGGAGTCGTACGTTGCTCAAGGTTCTTATTTAGAGAGCACGGGTGTGATGGTTATCGATCATATCAATAAAACGATCTATGCGGCGCTTTCTCAGCGTTGTGATCGTGAAGTGTTAGAAGACTATGCGAAGCGTATTGGTTATTCACGCGTGGTTTCCTTCCAAACAGCATTACCGTCTGGTCAGCCGGTTTACCACACCAATGTGATGATGGCGATTGGTGATAACTTCTGCGTGATTTGTGATGAAGTGATTCCAGAATTTGAGCGCCGCTTTGTGGTGAAGTCACTGGCTAAAGACAAGCAGGTTATCTCTATCTCGATCGATCAGATGAACCGATTCTGTGGCAACATTCTGCAACTGGAAACAGTGAATGGCGACAAGGTGATCGCGATGTCTCAATCGGCTTACGATGCATTTTCTCCAGCTCAGTTAGCTCAGCTTTCGACACATGGAAAGCTGCTCCCGTTTAACGTGAAAACGATAGAAGACATCGGCGGTGGTTCGGTGCGATGCATGTTGGGTGAGGTGTTCTTGCCAACGCGAGTTAATCTCCTATAACAAGTATAGAAAGTATAACAAGCGACTGACTTCAGTCACGAATCTATGAATACCACTCTCATCGCAGAGTGGTATTTTTGTATCGGTCTACCAGAAGTAAGAAAACAGAAATAAGAGAACCAGAGTTAGATACACGAGCTAACGCGCACAAAAGCTAACGGAAAACAGCTAACGCAATAGCTATGAAGCGTCCTTAAAAGCCCTGTTTTGGATGAACTGAGTTGAGAGTGCGACCACTTCTTTGGAGTACACAAGCGCGGTGTGATTGAGCTTGAGGGCGCAGGTGTCTGTCGCGCCTCTTAGGTTGGCGTCTTCGAGTGTAACCGTACCATCCCCTGGGTTTCTTCCCAGAACAATACGTCCAACACCAGCGTCGTAGGTGCCCGTAATGACACCAATTGGCACATCAATGTCGTAGTCACCCAAGCCATCACTTAAGATCATTTTGCTCGAACCAAATATAAAACCAAGACCGTGGTTAGACAGTGTTTTAGCGATAGTCGCGCCATTGTGCGGCGTGCCAGCGGTAATAATGCAGGTGTCTGCAAAGTCGGGTTGGTAAAACTTAAAGTAGTGACGAATGAGCAAGCCCCCAAGTGAGTGACCAAAGAAGTAGACTTCATCGTATTCATTAAAACGCGCATTAATAAAGCGATTGAGGCGCTTAGCAGCTGAAGGGAAACGCAGAGAGTTGTAGGCAAATTTATGCGTTGTAAAGCCACGTTTTTTGAAATTTCTATCCAGATACTGCATGATCAACGCAGGCATATATAGACCATGAATTAAAACTATATGTTTGTTTTTATTATTCATTTTTGTCCTCCGTCTGATGGTGTCTCCAGTATATTTAGTCGCAAATCTAAACTCAATAAAACTTGCTGCTAATGGGACACAAAAGACAGAGCGTTCGTTAATCCGATCGCACTCCACCATACACATCAATGGTTAAGCCACCTTCTTTGGCGTAGGTATTCGGTGTTAATCCGATGGTTTTCTTAAGGTAGCGAATCAGGTGTGGCTGGTCGCTAAATCCAAACTGGTAGGCGACGTCTATCCAATCAATGTCATCAAAATCTCGTTTGTACAAGTATTCGAGCATCGCCTCGAGTTTGTTCATTGATTGGCATTGTTTCAATGTCAGTCCTGTCACCTTGTTAAAGCTTCTTTCTAAGGTGCGTTGCGAGCAAAACAGTTTGTCACCGAGCTCTGCTATTGATGTTGTACCAAGCACTTCTAACACCTTGCGGGTGAGCTCGCTGTGTCTGTCGGTTTTACCTGTCGATAGCCAAGGCAGCAGCAAATTATCCAACTGCTGACAACAAGCTTCAAAATCAGTTTGAGCAAGCTGAATCAATGACATGGCATCGGCATTAGGATTACCTAACAAATTCGCGAGATCGATAGGGTTAACACTGTCTAGGCTGGGGTGCGGGCAGTCTGGAATATTTAATGAGTACAGGGCGCCAACATGGAACTTGATACCCAAATGAATAAACGGCTTTGAGTGATCCAGTTCAATCGCTTTATGGTGTGGCAGCAGTAAATGGCTGCCAACGCCTTGATCGACTTGTTGCTCTATCGTGTAGTGATAAGGCTGGTCGTTTGGAGACAGAATCAAGTGTGCTGAAGGATCTGGGTTGAGCTTGGGAAATTGATGAGTTTCGGCGTCAGGCGTCTTCTCGATCAGCCAATAACAATCAATGTATTGAGCAACAACAGAGGATTTCGGAGACTGTAACCAATTGATCATTCGACATTCTATTTGAGGTTAGCGTTGTAATAACTATATGTGTCTATCGTTGAGGAAGATAGTTTTCTCTTTGCTGAACGCGTAATGACTAACCACAAACAATAAAGCCCATAACCGTTGGATATATAGAGTCACAGTTATGGGCTTCATTTATGTTGGCTTCGCTCGAGTTGGGAGCAAGTCGTTAAAGTCGAATTCTAATTAAAATCGAACTGTAGGATTCGGTTTTTCGATGACAAACCAGCGCGAGCGATCGCTTTCTGCGCCCCGATGTTGCTGCTTTCTGTAGAACACATCGCTTCTAAACCTTGGCTGTTGGCGTGCTGTGTTAGAAAGTTCAGCACACGTGTTGCTATGCCTTTTCCACGTTCTGCTTGCGCGACAATCATCCCCAAGTCTGCAAACTGCGTTTGGTGTTCATCGAACTTACGGCACTCTCCCGTAGCGAGAACGCTGTCGCTTTTCCAGTAGCCCCAAAGCTCTTGGCGGGCAATCAAATTACCGTAGTAACCGGTGAGCCACTCTTTTGGCGCGCCAATCGCCGATGAAGCAAATTTCACTAGCTTATCGAGTTGTTCATCCGTCGCGAGAGTCATCTCGATGTCTTCAATGCGATCCGAATTACGACTAGAGTTTGTTTCTTGGTTTTGGCGATACATCAATGAGTTCACCTTAAATGAACAGGTGTTATCCATGCACAATGACAAGTATTGTGGTTCTGCCGTGCTTACAAATGCGCCTTTCACTTCACCAATCACAGAGCTGTTGTTTTCGATGATTAAGGTGAACAAGTCGGCAATGTTCGCGCTTGCTGTTGCTGCTAGGAAGAACTGAAGTAAGTAGCCTTCACCATTCAACACGCAGTAACCCACAAGCTTGTCATTTTCGTAAAAACCGTAATGGTCAGACATTGGCACAAAACCGAAGTGCCACATGCCATCAAGTGGTGCTGTTGAATCAGAAAAGTAAGCTGTTTTTAGTTCGCTTAAGTCGTTCAGTGTTGTGATTTTTTTGATGTCTAACATCGCTTGAATTCCTGTTGTTTCGATTCGGTAGAGTACGTAGCTGCTGTCTGGTTCTCAGGTGCGTCGATTGACGATGAGATAAACTGATTAGTTGAGCCACGTTTCAATGACAGCAAGTGTAGGCGAGTAACTGAGATAGGTATTGAACAAAAACGACAGTTTTGAAAGGTGTGTGGGTGTTAACAGAAGAGCTTATGTTAATTGAAAGAGGGCAAGATATTTTGCCCTCTGCTGAACTTATTGATTGGGACGTTGAATAGGGCGCATTACTTTCCTGAGTCTTCAGCTTTGATGAGTTTTGTATCGATAGATTCACTCTTTTACTCTGGCTCAACTAACACCTTTATCACGCCTTTTTGTAAAATCAGGTTATTGGGGTAGGTGATGATGTTGCCCGAACTGTGTCGAAGAATAACGTGGAACATTGTGATATCGATGATCACACCGCTGATGTCTTCGTCTTTCTCCGCGACTCTTACTCTGTCGCCAATGCGATAAGGGAATACGAAAAATATTAGTACGCTGGCTGTGAGGTTACTTAGAATCGACCATTGCGCGAATAATGCGACACCCAGCACCGCAAATATGGATGATAAGAATAGCGAAATATCACCAAAACCTAAGTTAAGAACAATCGTAAACACAGCGATGAAGAGTAGAAACAGAACAATATTGAAACACTTAATCACGAACTGCTTTCGTTTCAATTCGACACGCTTATTTTCCGCTAATGTTTCTATCCAGTTCTTACCTAAGCGTTTGATCACCCAATACACAGTGATAAGAAGTAAACCTAAAACCACTTGTCTAAGCCACATATTGGATTGCAAAAACTCAACCATTAAATAAACCTCAATTTTTTCAAAATAACGACCTCTGCCGCTACGACCACGAGCAGCCCAATGCAAAATAGTGGAAATGCTATTGGGTTATCTGTTCCGGGTATCCCAGCGATATTGACACCCAGTAAACCGGTGAAAAACCCAGCAGGGAGGAAAATACCTGCAATGATAGAAAATAGGTACGTATTTCTATTCATTTTTTCAGCTTGTTGCTGACTTAGGCTCGCTAAAAATACATTAATTTGTTCGATGTAAAACTCGACAGACTCATTAATTCTCAGGATGGTATCGAGGCTGTTCTTTATATGACTGTTGTGCTTACTCAATGGTACAGGCAGGTCAATCATTAAGTCCTCAAAAACGTATTTCTGTGGCTTCAAATAGCGCCTTAGTCTAAGTAGCCTTGAATGCAGAGCGTTAATGGATCTTATGTCGATATTGGATTTAGATTCTAACTCGTCAATCAAGAGTTCGACGGGTACTAGGAAGGTCGAAATACTGTGGTTGATTCCACGTATCATGCCCAACAATATATCAGGTAATGATGTTGGGCCTTGGTTTTGTTTGAGGTCGGATATCAGATTACTGACCGCTTTTGAAGGAACTTTGCGTGTCGATATTAAAGTGCCTTTGTACCATAAGATGCGTAGGCTAAGCATGTCGTCAGGGTTAGCTCCTTCGTTTAGATTAATGCCTCGCAGAATCATCAAAAAACAGTCGTGACCAAACTGTTCAAATCGAGGGCGGGTATCATCGGTGAGTAATGAATCGATGATGGCATTTGGAACCGTATTACTGTGGAGCCATTCTCTCAAACCTTCAGCATCTCTTTGGCAGTGATACCAAGTTGATTGCTCGAATGGTGCTGGGGTCGTGGTGTACTCATACGCGACACCCTCTGAAAATTGCCAGCTAGAAATTATGAAAGCGTCCATTCATTTGTCCTTAATGATATGACGTAAACATTGGTATTATGGCGCCATTAAGGTGCCGTATTGAACTGAGACTAATAGTGGTAAGTTTAATGAGCGATGTGAGTGAGATAAAGTCTAATAAGAGAGGTTGGTCTTTGGGTTCGCGACGGACTCTTCCATTATTGTCTCTATTAAATGTAGCTCATTGTTTCGTCATTATAAATTAGCACTCTGGCTTCATGTTAGCGACGAAAAAAAGAAAAGACCAAGGTCTTTTCTTTTGAGAGGGAGTTGAGGATAGCTTGTTCAAGCAACTCGAGTTTTTCGATGGTTTACATAAGCAAAATCGCTAACGACACGGTGCGAAGATGTCTTGGCTCGCTCGGTATTCTTTGGTTTGCACGTCCATCAGACCAAGCAAGGAGTCGAACAGATTATCGTGAGAAAAGCTCTGTTCCTTTCCTGCTTTACGCAAGCAGGTGTCGCTGATCCCTTTCTCGGCAGCAAAGCCATCAGACATCCACATGATCATAGGTACGTGGGTTTGTTCTTTTGGTGCCAGCGAATAAGGCATGCCGTGTAAGTAGACGCCATTTTCTCCCAATGACTCGCCGTGATCGGACACGTACATCAACGCGACGTTGTATTTTTCGGTCAGCTTCTCAAGCTTTTGCATCGCTTGTGAGAGAAAGAAATCCGTGTACAAGATGGTGTTGTCGTAGGTATTAACCACTTCTTCTTTGGTGCAGTTTTCAATGTCGGCGCGAGCGCAGTCTGGTGTGAATTTCTTATGATCGTCAGGGTAACGTTCAAAGTAAGTTGGCCCGTGAGACCCCGAAATATGATAGAAAATGATGCTATTTTGCGTGAGATCTTGAGTATCTTGCTCAAAGTTTTCTAGCATTGCTGTGTCGTAGCACACATCGTTATTACACAGAGGGTCACTGTCTTTGGCGACGAGAGTCATCTCTTTGATTCGATGTGCGACCGCCTTGTCTCCACCATCGTGTTCTCGCCAGATAGAGTGAATGCCTGCACGGTTCATAATGTCGACCACGTTGTCTTGGTTGTAAGCCTTGTCACAGTCGTAGTTACTGCGATTCATGTTAGAGAACATGCATGGTACAGAAACGGCGGTGGCTGTTCCGCACGACTGAACATCAGAGAAAAATATCGGGTTGTAAGGTTTGGTATGAGCATTGGTTTCACGCTCATAGCCATGATATTGGTAGTTGTATACTCGAGCTGTTTCGCCA
The DNA here is from genome assembly GCF_002875945.1 of Vibrio lentus. GTDB lineage: Bacteria > Pseudomonadota > Gammaproteobacteria > Enterobacterales > Vibrionaceae > Vibrio > Vibrio apostichopi. The sequence goes on along the minus strand of NZ_MCZK01000183.1, from coordinate 12,930 downwards.
AGCACAAACACCAGTAAGGTCGGTTTGGTTGCCGCTTTGGCTTGTGCTGTTTGCTTCGCATCTAACCCTAACTCTTGATAAGGGATAGGTTCTTTTATGTAGGTGTTATTGATGTACTTGACCGTTGATGCCACGTATTCGGTTGGGATGATCATCTTTTTAATGTGCGAGTTATTACGACCAATCGAAACGTAATCTTTGTAAAACAGCCCTGCAATAATGGCGATGACGATCAAAGATGAGAGTAGCCCAATCGACTTCCAGACAAAGAAATCTTTCCAAGACTCTCGCTTAAGTTTGGTTACCAAGAGGATGAGCGACGGAATACCGCCCATCGCGAGTAACCATAAGATGGAGTGGGTACTTATATAGCTTGCCGCTTCACCACTATTGGTCTCGAATACGTTTTCTATCATCCCGTAGTCTACATAGATGCCGTAATTGAACATGCTGTAGCTGACGAGTGTCGAGGTGATCAGCAACAAAATAAAAAACGGCTTGGAGAATATCGGCCAGTTAAAAACTTGGAAGATAAAATTGAAGGCAGCAAGGAAGAAGATCGGGATGGATATAAGAAACGCGACACTTTCAGACTTTGACGCCTGAACAATACTAAACAGTTCTAGGGAGAGAGGGATATTGATGACAAGCAGATAATACACAGCCAACACAAAGGGCAGCTTGTTTATCGACATGTTTAAGCTTGGAAGGTTCATAGGTTTTGTTTTCCTGCGTCTCTTATTCCTTTATTTTAGTATCGCTACCAAGAAAGCTCTAATATCAACGCACAAAGCTCAAATAGGTAAAGGTGAGCGATAAACTGGCTAAGGTGAGATGACGCGATTGGTTGTGTAGAAACAAAAATTCACTTTACTGAGTAACCTTCATGACAAGGTGGGACAGCAAAGTGAATTAGTATGTTCAGCTTATTCTATGTGGTTCAATCACATTAGAAGTTGTATGAACCACCGAAGCTAATGCTGCTGAATGCTAGTGTTTTGTCTTCTTTCTTAAAGCCGTAGTCGTTTTCAACACTCACGGCGTCTGCTTGTGAAATTAGACGTAGTGTTAGATGCTCGATTGGCGTGTATTCAACACCAACACCAAAGTGGAAACCCGTACCGCTATCATCATCATACAGAGCTGCTTTATTTGCGTTTAGGTCAACAGAGCTTAAACCAGCCAATACGAATGGGCGGATTGTGTTGTCGAATGTGTAACCAAGATTTGCTGACAAAGAAACAGACGTCGGAGACAGTTTTGCAGTCCCTTTTTTGTAGTCTGCGTAATTGTTGTAACCAAGTTCAACACCAACGATACGGTTGAATTGGTAGCCGCCATATAGGTTGTAGCCCATACCGTCTGAATCTAAACTACCTTGACCATCGGTATCAGAATCTTGGTATATGCCAAGACCGCCACCAATGTAAGCACCGCCGTCAGTACCTGCTGCTAAAGCTGGAAGAGAAACTGCGCTGATTAAACCCAGTGCTAATGCTGATTTTGTTATCTTGTTCATCTTTCTTACTCACTCTTAAATGTCATGCCAGTATCAATAATTTTTATTTTGCGACCTTTCGACCGTTGGTGAGCATTATTCCGTAGTCTTGTATGTATTACTGTATGGCTTTGTAAGCTGAATCGTTACATAAAGATAAACATTCACTTTACTGAGTTACCTTTAAGGCAAGGTGGTACAACAAAGTGAATGAGTATGTTTAGCTTATTCTATGTGGTTCAATCGCATTAGAAGTCGTATGAACCACCGAAGCTAACACTGTTGAATGCAAGCGTGTGATCATCGCTTTTGAATGAGCCGTTACTTCCAATAGAGTAGTCATCTACACTTACCGCGTCAGCTTGAGAAATCAGGCGAAGTGTTAGGTGTTCAACTGGCGTGTATTCAACACCAACACCAAAGTGGAAGCCTGTACCACTATCATCATCGTATCCTGCAGCGCTATTCGCATTGAGGTCAACAGAACTTAAACCAGCAAGTACAAATGGACGTATGGTGTTGTCGAACGTATAACCGAGATTTGCTGACACAGAAATAGATGTTGGTGAAAGCTTGTCTGTGCTGTTCTTATAGTCTGCATAATCGTTGTAGCCAAGTTCCACGCCAACGATACGGTTGAATTGGTAACCGCCGTATAGGTTGTAACCCATACCGCTAGAATCTAAGCTTGGCGCGCCGTCTGTATCCGAACCTTGATAGACACTAAGTCCGCCACCTACATACGCACCGCCATCTGTGCCTGCTGCAAAAGTTGGAAGTGAAACTAAACCGATTAAGCCGAGTGCTAATGCTGATTTTTTCATGATAATACCTTGTTTACTCATCCTGTGATGTAAATCACGGTATCGGTGATTAATAATTTATAAAACCCTCACAAATGAAACCTATCTTTTCATTGATAGTGCGATTGTATGTACTCCTAGAGTTTTCAAGCGGTAACGGAGTTTTTGTTGGTTATATCGTTTATAAATAAAATTCATATATTGACAAATGGTTAAATTTGCTAAATAAAACGATGTTTTTTAAGTTTTTGGTTGGGTTGCCTTTATCTAAGTGATTGAAAAATAAAGCCTAGCCAACAGTATTAATGTCATATTATAGTATTTATTTCTTGAGGTCAGAGAGTTGATTCTAGTGATAACAAGGAGAGTTGAATGTTAAACCGAGCAAACACAGGTTTGGTGGTTGTGGACGTACAAGGCAAGCTCGCACGCCTTGTTGATGAGAGCGATACGCTGATTTCTAACTGTGGAAAGTTGATTAAGGGTGCGCAGGTTTTGGGGCTGCCAATTGTTAGCTTGGAGCAGAATCCAGAGAAGTTAGGTGCTACGGTCGACGAACTGAATGACCTATTGAGTGATGCTAAGCCGATACCAAAATTTACCTTCAACGCGTGTGACGAACCTAAATTTGTTGAAGCTGTGCAAGCCAAAGATGTGGAGACTTGGTTGGTGTGTGGCATTGAGGCTCATATTTGTGTCTATCAAACCGCATTGGGTTTGTTGGAGCTTGGACACAAGGTTCAGGTAGTTAGTGATTGTATTAGCTCGCGAACGGCACTTAATAAGGATCTGGCAATCCGTCGATTAGCGGATGCAGGAGTCCAAATCACTGGGTTGGAAATGAGTCTGTACGAGCTAGTGAAAGATTGCCGCGCACCAGAATTTAAGTCCATTCTGTCCTTGATTCGTTAACTTGGGTTTCGTTAAGGTCTGATTCGTTATTTTTCCCCTTTGAAGAGGTTCATTTGAATAACCTAATTGTATTTACTGGTGGGCCGGGATCGGGCAAAACCTCGGTCATCGACGCTTTGAAGACCCAGGGCTATCGCTGCGCACCAGAGGTTGGGCGTAAAGTGATTCAACACCAAGTCGAGCAACAAGGGATCGCCTTACCATGGTTAGACAAAGTGGCATTTCGCGATGAAATGGTGCGAGAAGAGTTAGCCAATTATCAAGCGTTCGAATCGAGTGAACAGCCAGTTTTCTTTGATAGAAGCATCGTAGATTCATACGGTTACAGCTTGTTAGAAACACTGCCTATTCCTCAATCCTTGTTGAATAACTGTAATGAACTCAAATACAACACTAAAGTATTTATCTTCCCGCCATGGGATTCGATTTTCATCAATGATCAAGAACGTAGACAAGACTTCGGCGAAGCGATCGCCACCTACGAAAACATGGTGTCAGCCTATAATCAGTTTGGTTATCAGCTGGTGGAAGTGCCCAAATTATATGTTGAGGAACGAGTCGAGTTTATCTTAGCTTCAATTGATTCAGGCGAGTGATTTCTAGAAAAACCACAACTAAAAAGCCCCGTAGTATCGACTCGATTGAGTGAATACTGCGGGGCTTTTTATTGAAATCGTTTAGTTGATGACTTAGTCGTTTTAAACCTTAGTCACCGAGAGGCTGTCGGTCGCCTCCGCCGCGATAAGAATCGAGCGCAACCTTCAAGCGACGTAGTTTGTCGCGTGAACGGTTCTTGTGATTGACCGCCATGCCCATCGAAAGCACATCCACTAACGCCAACATTGCGTACCGAGAAGCTGATGGTTTGTAGATGAAGTCGGTTTCCATATGCTTGATTGGTAACAAGATATCCGCAATTTTTGCCAGCGGTGTGTCTTGTGGGGTAATCGCGATGATCTTAAGTCCATACTGCTTGGCCAGCTCTGCCGTTTCAGTGATCACTGGTGTAAAACCAGTTGCGGAAATCATCACCATCACGTCATTGGCATCGGCCGTGGCAGCAACCATACGTGACATTAAGCCATCGTTGTACGACACCACTGGGTAACCTAAACGAAACAGTCGATGTTGCAGCTCTTGAGAAGCAATGGTTGAACCACCACCCATACCAATAGCAATGATCTGTCTGGCGTTATGCAGCCAGCTGACTGCGGTTTCAACGTCTTGCTCTTTGAACAGAGTGCGGTTGATGTCTAGGCTCTGCTTGATCGATTCGTAGATACCCTGATAGCCAGTTTGGTCAACAGGCTCGAGGATAAAGCGCTGGCCAACGGTTAGTGTCTGAGCCAACTTAATCTTCATATCACGTACGTTGTTACAGCCGATCGCTTTAGCAAAACGTGTGATGGTGGCTTCACTGACTTGAGCACCTTCAGCAAGTTCTGTAATGCTGGCATTGGCAGCAAAATCAATGTCGTCCATGATCAACTTGGCGACTTTCTTTTCTGCATCACGAAGAACAGGGAAACGCTCTGTTATCTGTGAAATGATATCTACTTCTAAACTCAAGAATCCTGATCCTTTGTTGATGGGGCTAATCGTATCACTTAGTTTTTAAGAACCTAGCTCTTAAAACTAAGCCTTAGCCCCGTTAGTATATCTTATTGCTTCGCTGATTCTAGCTTATTGAAAAATCGAACTAGAAGCAGGTTTCTACCCATTTGGTCACCTGATGTTCGTCATCGCTGATGGCAATGTAGCGCCATTTGTCGAAGGTTAAACACGGGTGTGAGGTCGAGAACGCAATCATGTCGCCCACTTCAATCTCAGAAGAGCCATCCGTTTCAACAAAGGTATGTTGATCCATCACGGCAGTAGAGGTTAAGCCTTTCACTGAGATAGCTTCACCATTGCGATAGCCGCGCTCGGCAATCGGTAAACCTGCATCAAAGGCCACATCACGCTTGCCTAGCCCAACCACTAACTTGGTCGGTTCAGGACGAGAGATCACATAAGCCCACACCTCAAGTGCCGATTCTAAGTCACCCCCCAATTCGCACGCGTAACCCTGGTTTACTTGGGCACGTTGCAACACCTTGCTTTGTGCATCTAGGTAGATCCCAGTATCGTGAATGGCATAACAGCCCGGGCGGATAATAGCCAAGTAATCGGTTAGGTTCGCCAAACATTCTGCGACCACGTCATACCAAGCAGAGCCAGCGCCAGTGATGATAGGTTGCCCTGCAATTAGGCCACCTGATGCAAGGCTTTCGACCGAAGTGAGTGCCTGATTTAAGAAGGTACGAATATCTTGTTCTGCATTGTCACCGTGAATTACACCCTCGTACACCTCAATACCTGCCAGCGAAAGGGCTGGTGTGTCTTGTATGGTTTGAGCCAGTTCTAGAACTTCTTGTGGTGAACGACATCCACCACGACCACCCGGTACACCAAACTCGATCAGTACCTTTAGTGTCTGCTTTGTATTGGCGAAGTATTGGTTAAGTTGCTGCACGTTTACTGATGAATCCACACAACAGTAAAAATCGACATCAAATTCGCGAATAAGCTGTTCGATGATCGCCATGTTGGCTTTACCCACCAATTGGTTTGCCATGATGATTCGTTTCGCACCCGCCATTGCGGCAACTTCTGCCTGTGCAGGCGTGGCTACTGTTATGCCCCAAGCGCCATTTTCTAGCTGTTGGCGGAAAAAATCAGGAGTCATGGAAGTTTTGCCGTGTGGCGATAATTTAACCTGATGATGATCAGCGAATGATTGCATCCAATTTAGGTTATTGGTCAATGCCGATTGTTTGATAACTGCAACCGGAAGTGAAACATCTTCATCAACCAGTCGATAAATGCCGTTCTCAGATTGTGATATTGCTCTCCCTTTTTGGCCTTTTTCAGTCAAGACAAAACTATCGTTTTGATACTTTATAACATCTTTTTGTGCCGAGTTATGTTTCATTGCTGATTCCTAACATGATTTAAGTTGTTGTTATTTAATGTTTAAATATATCCACAATCTGTTTTGTGGTAGAAACTATCACACAAATTAAAATATTATGTGTGTTTTGTCACTGAAAATAATCGGCTTAATTTCTAATATAGCTCCATCAACACAGTGGATTGAGAGAGTGAGAAATGTTGTTCGATACGATAATTAAAAATGTAGAGGTGTTTGATGGCACCGGCGAACAATCGTTTTGTGCCGATGTAGCAATCCGAGATGGAAAAATCGCCGAAATTGGTCAAATCGATCATGAAGATTGTGGCCAGTTGGTTGAGGGAGCAGGCTTAGCATTGGCTCCTGGTTTTATCGATGTACACACACATGACGATACCAATGTAATTCGTTACCCAGACTGCCTGCCTAAGATCAGCCAAGGTGTCACAACCGTGATTGTTGGTAACTGTGGTATCAGCGCATCACCAACCGTTTTGGCTGGCGATCCACCTGACCCAATGAATCTGTTAGGCGCTCAGGCTGACTTTAAATACCCAACTTTCGCTGCGTATGCACAAGCGGTAGAGCAAGCTCAACCCGCAGTAAACGTTGCAGCGTTAGTTGGCCACACCACATTGCGTAACCAAGTGATGGACGACCTGCAGCGCACTGCAAGCGAAGACGAAATCGCAGCGATGCAAACCAACCTTGATTTAGCGATGGCGCAAGGCGCATTAGGTTTGAGCTCGGGTTTGGCTTACGCCAGCGCGAAACAAGCGAATGCCAACGAAGTGATGCAGTTAGCGAAAGTGCTTTCTAGTCACGGCGGCATCTATACCACGCATATGCGTACCGAATTTGAAGAGATCTTAAGCGCGATGGAAGAGGCGTTTGAGACAGGACAATACGCGAAAGTGCCGGTTGTTATTTCACACCTTAAATGTGCAGGTGCGGGTAACTGGGGCAGAACTGTTGAAGTACTCGACTTAATGGACAAAGTTTCTGAGCACCAAGATGTGTCTTGCGACTGTTACCCATACTCAGCGAGCTCTTCGACATTAGATTTGAAACAAGTGACTGACGATTTCGATATCTTCATCACTTGGTCTGAAGCAAAACCAGAACATGCAGGCAAAACGCTGAAGCAGATTGCTGATGAAATGAATCTACCTCTGATGGATGCAGGAAAAGCGCTTCAACCAGCGGGTGCGGTTTATCACTGCATGGATGAGAATGACGTAAAGCGCGTATTGAAATACAAACTGACCATGGTCGGCTCAGACGGTTTACCTAATGACCCGCATCCACATCCAAGATTGTGGGGCACCTTCCCGAAAGTGCTAGGTCACTACTGCCGCGATGAAAAACTGTTCTCGTTGCCAGAAGCGATTCACAAGATGACCGGAATGTCGGCTCAGCGTTACAACTTAGCGGGCCGAGGCGAAGTTCGCTGTGGTGCCTTTGCCGATTTAGTTTTATTTGATCCAAAGAATATTAAAGACACAGCAACATTTGAAAATCCTATTTCAGTTGCTGAAGGAATAGAAAGTGTATTTGTAAATGGTGAGTTAACTTACCAGAAAGGAAAAGTAAGAAATAATCGTTCAGGCGTTTTTATCTACCGAAACTAGAATTTAAATTATTTAATTAAATTCAGATGGATATAAAAACGGCGAATTAATTTTAATATATTGGAATAGAAACTGTTTTATCTATAAAGCCAATATTATCTATAAATAAGTGGAGTTAAAAAATGACTATTAAACGTTACGGTGTTGAAGGCGGTACAGGTACAGGCGGACAACATTTACCATTTGCACGTGCAACTGAAGCAGGTGGTTTCCTATACGTTTCTGGCCAGACACCGATGACAGATGGTGAAGTGGTTGAGGGTGGCATTGTTGACCAGTCTCGCCTAGCGATCCAAAACTGTGTCGATATCATGACTGAAGCGGGCTACGGCCTAGAAGACGTAATGCACGTAAAGGTTGTGCTAACGGATTCTCGTTACTTCCAATCTTTTAATAAGGTATTCAAAGAGTTCTTCGGTGCTAACCCACCAGCCCGTATCTGCATGGTTTGCGACTTAGTTGTAGACGTGAAGGTTGAAGTAGATGTGACTTGCTACCGCGCCGATCGCGGATAGTAATAACCTAATCACAATTACCTACTTAGGGAGTATTAGGGGTTAGTCATCCCTGTTATTATTCTTTAATACTCTCACCCTACATTTATAAAAATCACTTTAATTAAAAAAGATAAAATCAATAAAGTAATTATATGAAATATAAAATGAATGAATCATAAATAAAGTTCAAGAATGAACTCAATATTTCACTGAGAGGTGTCAAATGAACAGCACACTTTTTCTTACAGGCTTCGGCGTGTACGTATTATTTTTAATTTGGTTAGGCTGGTTTGTCTCGCGTAATCAAAAATCTGGCGAAGATTTCTTATTAGGTGGCCGTGGCCTACCTATGTTCTTAGTACTTGGTACAACAGTAGCGACGATGGTTGGTACGGGTTCAAGTATGGGTGCGGTTGGCTTCGGCTACGCAAATGGCTGGGCAGGTGCACTGTACGGCATTGGTGGTGCGATAGGCATCCTATTACTTGCACTTTGGTTTGCTCCGGTTCGTAAACTGAACTTCATGACCATGAGTGAAGAGCTGGCTTACTATGTTGGCGCTAACCGCATCGTGAAAAACGTTGTAGGTGTACTGATCTTTGTCGCTTCGATTGGTTGGTTAGGCGCCCACATTCTAGGTGGCGGCATGTACCTAGCGTGGATTGCAGACATCGATCTCAACCTAGCGAAAATCATTATTGCTGCGGCATTCACTATTTATGTGGTTATCGGTGGTTACACAGCCGTAGTGTGGACCGATACCATTCAAGCTATCATCCTTTTTGCTGGCTTCATCTTGATGGCGGTAATGTCAGTTGATTACATCGGCGGCATGGATAACCTTTACGCTGCGATGGACCCTGCTGCTACGAGCTTTTTAGCAATCGATAAACTGGGCCTTCTGCCTGCTGTGTCTCTGGCTGTGGTTATTGGCGTGGGTGTACTGGCGACGCCTTCATTCCGTCAACGTATCTACTCGGGTAAAGACGTATCAACTGTTCGTCGCTCATTTGTTGCATCGGGTGTGTTGTACCTTTTCTTCTCAATCATCCCTGCAATCATCGGTATGGCAGCACATGCGATTGACCCATCATTGGATAACGCGAACTACTCGTTCCCTTATGTCGCTGCAACGGTTCTTCCGGTTGGCGTTGGCATGATTGTTCTTATCGCGGGTCTTTCTGCAACGATGTCGAGCGCAAGTTCAGATGCGATAGCCGGTGTTTCTATCCTACTGCGTGATGTTTACGTGATGTTCACAGGCCGCGTACCAAACAAAGAGTCAATGGTGAACTATTCTCGCTTGGCACTGATTGTGGTGATTGGTTTTGCACTGTTGTTCGCACTAACGTCAAACGACATCATTGGCTATATCACGAAAATGATTTCAACCGTAATGTCGGGCATGTTTGTGTGCGGTATGTTGGGTCGATTCTGGAAACGTTACAACTGGCAGGGTGCGCTTGCTACGCTAGCGGGTGCATCTGTGGCTTCATTTGTTGTAATGCTAAACGCAGACTACACGGCTTTCTGGGGTAACCCTGTGATTCCTTCTTGTCTAGTGGCTCTAACGGCTGGTGTGTTGGTAAGCCTATGTACTCCGGCTAACCAAGTGACACCAGAAATGGCGAAAGCAATTCTTGATGACGAGCGTGCTCTGATGGAAATGGAATTGTCAGACTCAGGTGTGCTTGAAGAAGAAGCGTCTTCTCAACGTCCTGCTAATCAAACAAGCTAATCTAAAACGCTCCACAGCTAGCTAGTACAACAAACTCAGTACAACAAGTTGTGGAGTGGTTAGCTCAGGCTCTGCTTCTCGGTAGGGCCTTCTTCCCCATTTATCTCTCTATTTTAGGATCTGCTATGCCTGCATCTTCTAACTTCAATATTGCTTTCTTTGGCGAATGCATGGTCGAAATCAGCGGCTCTCCATTAACCAAAAAATTCGGCGGTGACACCCTCAATACCGCACTTTACCTGTCTCGCTTAACCCAACATCAAAACCTCTCTGTTCATTACGCGACAGGTCTTGGTAGCGATGAACTGTCTCAAAATATGATTGATAGCTGGCAGTTAGAAGGTATTCAAACCAATTTCGTCGAACGCATCGCCAGCAAGCTTCCTGGGCTCTACATGGTCGAAACCGACGAGACAGGCGAGCGACATTTTCACTACTGGCGCAACGATGCGGCGGTAAAGTTCTACTTTCAAATCGATAACTTAAACAAGCTTGAAATCGCCCTGACAGAGAAACAAGTCGATGCGATTTACATCAGCGGTATCAGCATCGCGATCTTGGATGATGCCTCTCGTGAGCGCCTATTCAAAGCCATTAGCGTGTTCTCAAACCAAGGCGGCAAGGTGATTTTTGATAATAACTATCGCCCGCAACTTTGGAGCACTGAACAAGCTCAACATTGGTACGCCAAGTTACTGCCGCTGGTAGACATCGCCTTGATTACCGAAGACGACGACCTGCTTGTCTGGGGTAACTCAGAGAGCGTTCAACAACGCTGCCTTCGTTTGGGTTGCCAAGAGATCGTTATCAAACGTGGCTGCGAGCCATGCAAGACTGTTCAAATTGAACAGGGCAACATTGTTGAGAATTATGTCTCAGCGACTCGTGTTTCTAACGTGGTTGATACCTGTGCTGCAGGCGACTCATTCGCTGCGGGTTATTTAGCTGCGCGTCTTACTGGCGAGAGCGCCACCGACGCAGCAGAACTTGGCCACCAACTGGCCTCCATCGTTATTCAATACTCAGGCGCAATCATTCCCGTGAGCGCTATGAGCCAACTGATTAAAAAGTAAAATAAAAAGCGGAATTATTATGTCTCAAGAAATGATCAACAAACTTAAGCAATTCAAAGTTATCCCTGTTATCCAAATCAACAAGGTTGAACACGCGATTCCACTGGCAAAAGTGTTGGTAGAAAACGGCCTGCCAGTTGCTGAAGTGACATTCCGCACTGAAGCGGCAGCAGACGCGATTCGTGCGATGCGCGATGCGTATCCAGAAATGTGTATCGGTGCCGGCACAGTATTAACGCCAGCGCAGATCGACCTTGCGAAAGAGTCGGGCAGCGAATTCATCGTGGCTCCGGGCCTGAACCCAAACACCGTAAAACGTTGCCAAGAAATCGGCATGCCAATCGTTCCGGGTGTAAACAACCCAAGCCAAGTAGAGCAAGCGCTGGAACTTGGCCTTAACTTCTTGAAGTTCTTCCCTGCAGAAGCGTCTGGCGGCATCAACATGGTGAAGTCTCTGCTAGCGCCATACGTTCATGTGTCTTTGATGCCAACAGGCGGTATCGGTAAACACAACGTCAATGACTACCTAGCCGTCGATCGCGTGGTGTGTTGTGGCGGTACTTGGATGGTGTCACCAAAAATGATCGAGAACGAGCAATGGGATGAGATTGCAGTATTGGTTCGTGAAGCCGTTGAATTGGTGAAATAGTTAAATTTAGCTTTTATTAAAATAAATAATAGCTACTGAATATGAGCAGTAGCTATAAATACACTTCATACAATCAAAATAATTAATAAGAAATAAAAAGGTAGTCTCCGAATTTACATCTTTCTGCATATATCAATGTGCGGTGGGTTTTTATAATCATAATATCGGTGAACTATGAAAAAGTTACTTCCTTTAACACTACTAGCATTATTACCAATGACCTCAACTGCCGGGGGTTATGTCGATTTAAGGGCAGAGTATCGAAGTACGACAGATCAGTATCGAAGTCGTTTTATTGTTGGTCACCATTTTGATAATGGGTACGGTTTAGAAACACTGACGAATGTTCGACATGCAGCGGGAGCGTATGACGAAACGAAGGTGATTAATACCGAGTTTACCCATTATTACACCTATGCCATCAATGACAATTTTATGCTGAACCCTGGCGTAGTGATGAATTTTCAAGGCTCAAATACCTTCTTGATGCCTTATCTAAAGCTCAATTACAACTTTGACAATGGGCTCTTTGTACATGGCCGTTATCGTTATGACTTTTCGACCGAAGCTTTAGTGAATGACTATGGTAATGAAGAGACAGCAAAGCGAAACCGTTATGATATTTGGACGGGATACAATACAGATAAATACATGATTTCGTATGCGTTTACGTATTTCGATCAGATTACGCATCATACGACAGAGCTCGCAACTGGTGACCTACATGCCCGCGAGCATACCGTCAAAGCAGTCTACAAATGGAAACCAACAGTGAGGCCATACGCTGAAGTGGTTGATGCGGATACGGTGCAATCTGAAAACGATAAAACGGATTGGCGTTTCCGAGTCGGTGTGAATTTCTCATTCTAAAACAACATAGCCTAGTTATTTTTGTGAATAGGCTCTGATAAATAAAATACAATGAAAGTTATATAGGAAAATTAATAATGAAAAAAACTATATTGTCACTATTGATATCCGGTTCAGTAGTTTCTCCAATGGCTTTAGCAATGGCTCCAAATACAGACTTGAATTTAATGCCTTATCCACAAACTGTGGAATTAAAATCAGGCCAAGTGAAAGTAGATGGTAATTTTAAAGTTTACATCAAAGGCTTTAATTCTGATCGCGTTGAATACACGGCGAAACGCTTTATTGAGGCTTTGTTGCGTAATT
>NZ_MCZK01000182.1 GCF_002875945.1 Vibrio lentus | reverse complement strand
ATCTAAGCGGAGAAGAGCCAGTTATCCTAGCTCTAATCGCGGCGCCAATGACTTGGTTCGCACACAAATCTCTAGCTCGTTTCGTATTGTCTTCTAAGAACCCTGAAGCAGATATTACAGATACAGTTGAAGAACACTTCGGTAAGACTGGCGCAAACCTTATTACTTTTGCTTACTTTTTCGCTATCTACCCAATCGTTCTTATCTACGGCGTTGGTATCACCAACACGGTTGATTCTTTCCTAGTAAACCAAATGGGCATGGAATCTATTCCTCGTCCTCTTCTTTCTGGTGCACTTATCCTTGCTATGACAGCAGGTGTTGTATTCGGCAAAGAGCTGATGCTTAAAGCAACTTCAGCAATGGTTTACCCACTAGTATTCATCCTACTAGCATTGTCTTTCTACCTAGTTCCTGATTGGAACACTTCAATGATGGAAACAAGCCCAGAATGGTCAGCAATGCCTTCTATTATCTGGCTTGCGATTCCAATCATCGTGTTCTCTTTCAACCACAGCCCAATCATTTCACAGTTCTCTAAAGAGCAACGTCGTGTATACGGTGATGACGCAGTTAAGAAAACTGACGCGATCACTGGTGGCGCAGCAATGATGCTGATGGGTTTTGTAATGTTCTTCGTATTCTCTGTAGTGCTTTCTCTATCTCCAGAGCAACTAGCAACAGCACAAGCGCAAAACATCTCTGTACTTTCTTACCTAGCTAACGTTCATGAGTCTCCACTTATCTCGTACATGGGTCCTCTAGTAGCGTTCGCAGCAATCACTTCTAGCTACTTCGGTCACTTCCTAGGTGCTCATGAAGGTCTTGTTGGTCTAATCAAGTCTCGCTCTGGTTCTTCAATCAGCACGATTGAGAAAGCATCTCTAGCGTTCATCGTTGTTACAACTTGGATTGTTGCGGTAGTTAACCCAAGCATCCTAGGTATGATTGAAACAATGGGTGCTCCAATGATTGCAGCTATCCTGTTCCTAATGCCTGTATTCGCGATGCAAAAAGTACCAGCAATGGCTAAGTACAAAACATCAGCACCTGTGCAAATCTTTACAGCTTTATGTGGTCTAGCGGCTATTAGTTCTGTAATCTACGGCGCTCTTTAATCTAAAGCACTTTTTATAAGATGAGCTTCATCTTATATCGCGAGATTAAACACAAAATATAATGATAATAAATGAGCCTCCCTACTCCCCTTGGGAGGCTCTCTTTTTGAGGTAATCGCAATGATTAGTGTATTTGATATCTATAAAATCGGTGTTGGTCCATCGAGCTCACACACAGTTGGACCAATGAAAGCGGGTAAAGAATTTATTGATGACCTACGTTCAATGGGAAAATTGCGCGACATCACTAAAATCACCGTGGACGTATATGGATCACTATCACTGACAGGGAAAGGTCACCACACAGATATCGCTATCATCATGGGTCTTGCTGGCAATACTCCTGAGAAAGTAGATATCGACTCTATCGCCGGCTTCATTGCTCGCGTAGAAGAAACTGAACGTCTACCTGTTGGTATGCACTGTCATACTGTTTCGTTCCCTAAAGATGGCGGAATGAACTTCCATACTTCGAACCTTTCATTGCATGAAAACGGCATGAGCATTCATGCTTGGGTTGATGACGAAGTCGCTTACTCAAAAACCTACTACTCAATTGGTGGCGGTTTCATCGTTGACGAAGAGAGCTTCGGCAAAGAAGAAGAAAACCCAATTAAAGCACCTTACGAATTCACAACAGCTGAAGAGCTGGTTAATCAGTGTAAAGAAAGCGGTCTTTCTATCAGTACACTGGTTATGAAAAACCAAGCGGCGTTCCACTCAGACGAAGAGTCTCGTACTTACTTCGCTAACATCTGGAGAACGATGCGTGAGTGTATGGATCGCGGTATGAATACTGAAGGTATCCTGCCTGGTCCATTGCGTGTACCTCGTCGTGCAGCAGCACTTCGCCAACAACTGATCACGTCAGAAAAAACAACTAATGATCCAATGACGGTTGTTGATTGGGTGAACATGTTTGCTTTTGCAGTAAACGAAGAAAATGCTGCGGGCGGTCGTGTAGTAACGGCACCAACAAACGGTGCGTGTGGCATCATCCCAGCAGTATTAGCTTACTACGATAAGTTCATCCAAACAGTAACAGAGAAAGACTACATCCGTTACTTCGCAGCTTCTGGCGCGATCGGTGGTCTTTACAAGCGTAACGCTTCTATCTCTGGCGCTGAAGTTGGCTGTCAGGGTGAAGTTGGTGTGGCATGTTCTATGGCTGCTGCTGGTCTTGCTGAGCTTATGGGTGGTAGCCCTGAGCAAGTATGTATGGCTGCAGAAATCGGCATGGAGCACAACCTAGGTCTAACGTGTGACCCAGTTGCTGGCCAAGTACAAGTACCATGTATCGAGCGTAACGGTATTGCTGCAGTGAAAGCAATCAACTCAACTCGTATGGCACTTCGTCGCTCTTCTGCTCCTACCGTTTCTCTAGATAAAGTTATCGAAACTATGCTAGAAACAGGTAAAGACATGAACGCTAAATACCGTGAGACATCTCAAGGTGGTTTGGCTGTTAAGGTTGTTTGTTAATTAACATTCGTTTGTTAGTTAATAATGGCTTGCTAGTTCGTATTCATTTATTGGCCAGCATCAGTTAACAAGCCAACACTTAACTCAATCTGCTTTTATGAGCAGATAATAGAAAGGAACGCCAATGCGTTCCTTTTTTTGTATCTGAAGCTTTTGTAGCTGAAATTTGGTGACTGATTTATGCAAGCCACCAAACTGTTTTGTTAAATCACTTGTGAGGTAAGCAAGAAGCAACCAAACAACAATGAGAAAAGCAACATTGGCTTGCCACCTTCAGCGCTGTATCTGTCTTCCGCGACTTTCATAAAGCGTTGCTTATGAACCATCACCAGAGGAACAAAAACAGCCAAGAACACTAAGATGATGCCTGCATAGTTCAACACTTGTAGGAACTTATCCGCAGCAAGCAGTGAACTCGCCAGCGGCAAGATAAAGCTAATGCAGTAAGTCACCGCTGTGTTTTGGTTGAACATGTCTCTATTCTGATTGAACAGCGCCATCGCCACACCAAAGAAAGAAGTTAACAGTGCCAAACCTGTGAAGGTAGAAAGAACATTACCCACCCAAGGAGATTGAGCCTCAAACGCAGCCATCAAATCTGATACGTTCTTGAAGCTTCTAAATTGCTCTTCACTCAAGTTACCAACCACAGCAAACAACCAGCACAGGTAGCACACTAATGGAATCAGAGAACCGACGATCACCATGTTACGCAGCTGTTTGTCTGTCGCTTCGTGGTTGTAAGAAACCAAGGTTGGAATCACAACCATAAAGCCAAAGCTCGTAAACAGGATGGCACTGGTTTTGATTAGATCTACGTGCTCATGACTGGTTACCTGCATCAAGTTTTCTTGCGTCATGCTTGGTGCTAAAAACACCATAGTTGCAAACAAGCTTGCTAGCATCACAAAGAACAATGCGCGGTTGAGCTTATCAATCACTCCTGTGCCACTCGCGACAACAGCGCCAGCAAGTAAAGTAAACGTGATTTGGCTCGTGGCCGCGGTGATCTCAACGCCAAAGTTAGACAGTAACTTGCTCAGCAAATCACCCGCACCCAGAATGTAAGCCATTAATAGGCAAATCAATAACGCGTAAAGCAGGCCGTTGGTAATCAACTGCCCTTGTTTGCCCAGAGTTTTTCGAGCAATAGAGTTCAACCCTAGACCGCCACCGGCTTTGATGGTCGCTTCTAGAAGTAATAGTGCTGCGTAAGTGGTACCGAAACAGATCAGAACCATCAGCAGTGTGCCGTAAAGCAATCCAAATTGAGCTAATACCATTGGGATCGCAAGCATACCAGCACCGAGAGCGGTACCAGCGATAATTAGGGAGCTACCCATCATTTTAATATTCATTATTTTTAACTTATTTGTTTAGTTTTTATAGGTGTGAGTCTTCGTACATCAAGCGGATGACAAAGGAGTTCAGATAGAAATAAAGTTATAAAACGAATAACAATAGGAGCGATAAGCAGTAAAGAAGCGTGCAGAGACGTTGTCGAACAGGGCGTTCAAAGGGGAGCTTGTCTTAAAAGAGGTAAAACGAGAAGCGTGAGTGAGCGTTAACTGATGTGGTGAACCTTCCGTAGGTTCAATAATCGGCGATGTAATCTTGAATGTCATGTATGTGTCCAATAATTGAGTCACATTCCATAGTATTTGAAGCAGCGTATCCATTGCTGCCTTACCCCTAGTATTAGAAGTCTTTTTATCTTATCGAATGAGCCTCGAAACACAACGCTATAACCACAATTTCTGCTATTAAATTGAACAAAATAGCCGTTTGAGCAGAAATTAACCACCAAACCGCGTAAAACAATAATCATTATTAATAAAAACCAAAGAGAGAAGCAATGGTCTCTCTTTATCCGAACGAAAACATTACATTAAGGCGCAGGACTATATAAACGAGGTGGACTGCTGTTTGGTAAGTGAATCAGATTCAAGCGATTACGTCTTGCCCATTCGACCGTCAATGAGGTCGGAGCCGACAAACAAACCAAGGTTGCGATTTCAGCACGTACGGCTTTATGAATAAGCTCTAAACTGCAACGACTCGTCATAATGGCGAACCCCGACTTAGGGTTGATTTCGTTCACGGCCATCGCCCCTATTAGTTTATCCAGTGCGTTGTGGCGGCCGATGTCTTCACGACAAAGTGAAATTTCACCTTTCGAGTTCGCAAACAAAGCGGCATGTAAAGCACCGGATATTTTGGCTGCTTTTTGATGTTCAGCAATTCGCCCTCTCAACCCCTCAAAAACCAGTGGACTGGGTGGTAATGACGATGGCAATGGAACCAAATCCGGAAGTGCTTGTTCAAGCGCCTCAACACCGCATAAACCACAGCCTGTGGTTCCAGCCAGGTTACGTCGTTGAGTTTTCATTTCCCAAAAAGCGCGATTGCTGATTTCTACTTGCGCGAAATGAGATTCACCATTGCCTCCAATCTCAATATCACGAATTTCACTGAATCTTTTTATGATGCCGGTGCTTAAACTAAAACCTCGCACAAAGTCTTCCATGTGACCGGGCGTCACCATCATAACCGCCTGACTGATCCCGTTATAACTGATCGCCAATGCAGATTCGTTTGCCAGAGGTGCATCCACCACCATGCTATAGCCCGTAAGCTCACGATAGCTCATGGCATTGGGCTGTGGAGGCGCTTGATTAAAATCAGGCAGTTCAATATAGGATTGAGTTATACATCTCATAAAATCACCCAGAAAGACGGTCAGCTTGACGATATCGACTCAGACTGAAAACGTTACTGATTAAATAAATATCACTGGTTAAACAAATATCGCTGATTAAACAAATATCACTAATTAAACAAATATCACTAATTAAACAAGAGTTTTGCTTCAGCAAAACACTGATCAGTGAGTGCCGAATAAGGTTCTTGTTTACGCTTAAGTAGACCTAGAGGCGAATGCACCACGGCTTTTTCTATCGGTACGATACGCAGTTGTTCATTGAGCTCTTCCAATCCAGAGTTAAGCGGCATAACAGCACAGCACAGGCCACTGGTGACGGCTTGGATCAGGTGAAACGTTGAGTTACTTTCAATCAAAGTCTGCGGAACTAGGCCTTTACTACCGAAGCTCAAATCAATCGAATGACGATAATGCATGCCTTTAGACAAAAGCCCCAAAGGAATGCTATTCAGTGATTCCCATAAGACTTCCGACTCAGCAAAATCAAAGAATCGACTGTCATACAGAATGCCTAAATCCGTCGAGTTCATTTCTATAACGTCAAAATAAGCCGTATTGATCTGGTCGGTGTAACACATACCTAAATCAAGTTGGTTACGATTGAGCTGGTCTATGATCTGCTCAGATGTCATCGACAAAATTTGAAAACGAAGTTCAGGGAATTTTTCTGCTAAAGGTTTAATCAACTGCATCGGGTTTTGGCTGGCTAAAGGCACCATGCCAATTCTTAGCGAGCCGACCAATTGACCACGGCAGTTAGCCGCTTCGGCTTGTAAACCGTCATGAGCCGCTAAGACCGTCTTTGCCCAAGCCAATATACGTTCGCCCGCTTCGGTAAACCCCTCAAAACGTTGACTTCTTGAAATCAATTCGAGGTCTAACTCTTCTTCTAACCGCCTTATCCTCATCGACAACGTAGGCTGAGTAATATGGCAAAGTGTCGCAGCCTGACCAAAGTGTTTCGTTTGATCTAAAGCGATTAAATACTTAAGTTGTTTTATATCCATGAATGATCAGTAAAACCTTGAAATGAGACGTCGTCTTCGCGTTTGTCGTACATTCACTGTTCTCTACGATTGAAAAGAGCTATCACGGGAAATGGCTCTATCTGTAAAGCGACAGCTAAAATAAAACGGTATTTTTTGATTTAAATCAAAGTATGCCTAATTTAAATACAGGTCAAATCTAAATTATCTATAGCGTGATAGACAGCAACTATCACGGAGGGCTCAGCTATATCAAGGCTGCTCGACAAATATCTCACAAAATAGAACTCATATCGCACTGGCTAATAAATTTTATTTATCACTATGACAAATCTATTTATCACTGTGACAAAAGCGATACTTTCCATATTTACTCGCCATCATAGATTCTATTTATCACTTAGTCGGCAATATCAATTGGACGCAGCGCCCCTTAACGACATAACCTTTGATTTAGATCATGGCAAAAATCAGCCGGTCTATTTCTAAATATTCAAAGCAGTAAACAGGTATCGACATCAAATAATCAAAACCGTTTTACTCCCGCCTTATTTTTATAACGCGCCTGTTTTTACCGGTTCCCTTGTTTACTGCCGTTCCCACGTGTGAGGAGTGCAGTTGTGAGCCAAAAAGAACAGATCAAAAAATATAAAGGTCCTGCTGGTGGTTGGGGGGCGTTAAAAGCCGTCACTAAGAGTTGGTGGGGCAGCGAAAATGCCATCAAAAACATTCGAACAATGCTTAAAACGAATCAAAACGGTGGTTTTGATTGTCCGGGATGCGCATGGGGTGAATCCCCACACGGCAGTAAAGTGAACTTCTGTGAGAACGGTGCAAAAGCCGTGAACTGGGAAGCCACAAATCGATTTGTGGATCCTGATTTTTTCGCTGAACACAGCGTAACGTCCTTGTCATCACAAACAGATTACTGGCTGGAATACCAAGGCCGAATAACTCATCCAATGAAGTACGACGCTGCATCCGACCACTATATTCCTATCGCGTGGGACGAAGCCTTTTCGCTCATAGCCAAGCATTTGAAGCAACTCGACTCACCACATCAAGCCGAATTTTACACCTCGGGTCGCGCCAGTAATGAAGCAGCATTTTTGTACCAACTCTTCGTCCGTGCGTTTGGAACAAATAACTTCCCTGACTGTTCAAACATGTGCCACGAAGCCAGTGCAATTGGCATGAAAGATACGGTCGGTGTGGGTAAAGGAACCGTAATTTTTGACGACTTTGAAAAAGCAGATGCGATCTTTGTACTCGGGCAAAACCCAGGCACTAACCACCCACGTATGCTTGAGCCATTGCGTGAAGCGGTAAAACGCGGTGCGCAGGTGATCTGTTTCAATCCATTGAAAGAACGTGGGCTTGAACGTTTCCAAAATCCTCAAGTTCCAGTTGAAATGTTAAGCAATGGTTCAAAACCAACCAATACCGCTTATTTAAGACCCGCATTAGGTGGCGATATGGCGGTCTTTCGTGGGATGGCTAAATATTTGCTGCAATGGGAACGTGATGCGCTCGCAACCGAAGGAAAAGCCATATTTGATCGTAAATTCATCAGCGAACACACCACAGGTATTGATGAATATTTAGCAGAAGTTGACGCGACAACATGGGAACATATCGCTGAACAATCAGGGTTAGCTTTAAGCGAAATAGAAATGGTCGCAGACATGTACCGCCGTTCAGAAAAAGTGATCATGTGTTGGGCGATGGGGCTAACACAACATCGTCATTCAGTACAAACCATCAAAGAAGTAGCCAACGTGCAATTGTTGCGCGGCAACGTCGGTAAGCCAGGTGCTGGGCTATCACCGGTTAGGGGACATAGTAATGTCCAAGGCGATCGTACGATGGGTATCGATGAAAAACCCTCAAACCAATTTCTAGATAGCATTGAACGCCGCTTTAATTTCAATGCCCCACGAGATGTAGGCCACAACACCATACAAGCGATTAAAGCGATGGAGGAAAAACGCTCGAAAGTCTTTATTGGTTTAGGTGGTAATTTTGCGCAAGCCACACCCGATACTCCTCGCACGCATCTAGCGATGAAAAATTGTGACCTAACCGTTCATATCTCAACCAAACTCAATCGCTCTCACCTTGTTACCGGTCAAGATGCCCTGATTCTTCCATGTTTGGGACGTACGGAAATCGATACACAAGCTAATGGGCCACAAGGCATCACCGTCGAAGATACCTTCAGCATGGTTCACATCTCTTACGGACAGCTCGAACCTCGATCAGAGCATTTACGTTCTGAACCAGCCATTGTCGCGGGTATTGCCAATGCCACACTGGGCAGCCATCCAATAGATTGGAATTGGGTCATTCAAGATTATGGGCATATTCGAGAGCTCATTGCAGATACAATTCCGGGCTTTACTGACTTCAATCAAAAACTGGAAAATCCGGGGGGATTTCATTTAGTCAATCCTGCCGCAAATCGCCAATGGAACACCCTCAGTGGTAAAGCGCAATTTGGCTCCAATGAACTGCCAAAACATCTGATTAATGAAGCTGTGTTGCAGGGTGCTAATAAACCCGATTTGATCTTACAAACCATGCGTTCCCATGACCAATACAACACCACGTTATATGGCTTGAATGATCGGTACCGCGGTGTCTTTGGTATGCGCGAAGTTTTGTTTATCAATGAAGCTGATATATTGAAGCTCGGTTTTGAACCGGGTGACAAGGTCGATATGGTGTCGCTTTGGGAAGATGGTGTAACGAGAAAAGTGAAAGGGTTTACCTTGGTGGCTTATGACGTTCCACAGGGTCAGGCGGCGGCTTACTACCCTGAAACCAATCCTCTGGTTCCTCTAGACAGCTATGGTGAACGAACCTTTACTCCGACCTCAAAATTTATCGCCATCAGATTAGAGAAATCAATCTCTGACGCCATTCCCCTTTCAACCGTCAGCTAACTCTCAATCGGCAACTGAAAGTAAAAGTAAAAATCCACCTGTTTTGGCAGGTGGATTTTAATATTGACGCTTGGCTAGTATATTCAACAGCAAGAGAAGTGCTCACATAGTTCATCAATAAACACCTTCACTTTGCGCGGCGTATTCACTCGCTCTCGGTAAAGTGCGTAAACCGTTCTCTCTTTAAGCGCATACTGGGACAGGACTTCCACAATGGCGCCCGACTCTACATCATCTTCAGCCAATTGCCTTGGCAGCATTGCAATGCCATAACCTGAACGAACGGCGACCTTTACTGCTTGCACGCTGTTTACGGTAAGGGTTGGCTTTAGGTTTATATCATGGCAATGTTCATCCAGCTCGAACCGCCACACACCATCATTCTTTAGGTTTGGATCTTCAATTATGCGGTGATTCACTAAATCATTAGGAGTATTAATGTCTGAGCTATTAGCCAAATATTTAGGTGAAGCACAAACCATATTCTGATTAACAAAGATGGTACGCGCGATCATTCCTAAGTCTTTCGAAACCAAATCACCAGAACGAATCGCAATGTCATAACCAACCGTCGCGAGATCTTGAACGCCATCCGAAAGCATAAGGTTCATATTCAAATCTGGGTACTTATCAGAAAATTCTAAAATGAACGGCATTAACATGATCTCAGTGAGACCTTTGGGTGACATCACACTCAAAGAGCCAACCATTTCAGAACTATCAAACCTCAAAGAGTCATTTAAGTCTTCAATACGATCGACCAATCCATGAGCCTCATTGAAATAGCGACGGCCTGCCTCAGTTAAAGACAGTGACTTGGTAGATCGATTCAATAAGCGGGTGTTCAGGTAAGTCTCCAATTCTCTTACATGGCGACTAACCAAAGATTTTGATACTCCGATCTTCTTAGCTCCACCTGTAAAGCTGCCTTCCTCAACAGTCACAATAAATGACTTAATGGACGTTAGAACATTCATGACCCGACCCTACTGTTTACATATTGTCGACAGACTATCTACTAAATGGGCTCTACTCAAGACAATGGCGTTCAATTAGATTGTTGGCACTCAACAAACATAAGGATAGAAATAATGACAAGCAAACAAGTTCAGGTCGTAAAAGATTACTTTAAGCACTGTGTCGACGGTAAACAGACTCACCGTGTCGGCGAATATTTTGCTGAAGATACAATGATTCATCGACCAGATTGCAACAAGATAATAAACGGTCTTATTGAGTTCGAAGCAATGTTAAAGGTTCATGTTACTGACCGATATGAATCTCTGGAAACGACGTTTCAAAAAATTGTAGAGGATGGGCAACAAGTTGTTGTTGCGCTCACTCACCGAGCAAAAGGTGCTGATGAGTGGAAGGGCTACCAACTGAATGGTAAGAACGTTACTTGGACGAGTCTGACTTACTTCCGATTCAATGATGAAGGCAAAGTCGTTGAGGAAATTGTTGAACGCAATGAATTAAGCATGGCGCTTCAACTGGGCTTAAATCTAACCAACTAACCGATCACTGGAATGATAGCGACTTCGCTGTTAAGGCAGATTGAATAATACTAGACGGAGGCATCCATTGGGTGCCTTTTAGGAAGTGGCCTTTTCAAAGTCATGTGATTTTCTGAGGCCTTTCATACACTTCAAATCTAAAGATAGACTCCCGTTCAAACCCTAAAGAACACGGTCACAAACTCGCTACATCACAGAAACATAACCACAACCGGAGTGTGGTCACACAATTCGTTATACCCCATAGGGAGTAGGTGTTCTTCCCGTTAAAGTATGCGCGTCATTATAAATAATAAAAACCGACTATCCTATGCGCTCAACAATCACCGTCAAAATCCTCGTGGCTCTCGCCCTCGTATTCACGTTTCTGCTCGTCATATCGACGTATTTTCAATACTCACAGCAAAAACAACTGGTTAACTCCGTATTAAGTGAACAACTTCACGATAAAGCCAGTAACTATTTCGATAGCCTCAATATGATGATGCTCACTGGAACGATGGCGCAAAAAGAAACGTTACGTCAGAAAGCATTAGCTCAAGAAGGGATTGAAAACGTACGAGTGCTGCGTGCTGATGCGGTCAGTAAGCTCTACGGACCGGGTAACGAAAATCAGAAACCAGTTGATGATATTGATAAACGCGCACTGGCTGGTGAAACCATTATTGAACCTTTTTCTGCCGAATGGGGTAAAGGCTTGGTTATCGCCCTACCGATGAAGTCGAGTGAAAACTACCGTGGAACAAATTGTGTCGCTTGTCATATGGCACCTGAGGGTGAAGTTCTGGGCGCAATACGTCTTGAATACAACCTAAACCATGTCAATTCATTGATTAACACTCAAACCATGGCGGCCATTGGCATTATGGCGGTGATTTCATTCGTTGGTTTTGTGCTGACGATGGGCTTAATTCGTAAAATTATTGTTCGCCCTCTTCAACAAACCTCAAACTTCATGACACAGGTCAGCGAGAATAAAAACCTATCCACTCGATTGCCTGAACAAAGTAACGATGAAATTGGCACCTTAGCCAGCTCAATTAATTCCTTTATGGGGACGGTCTCAGACAGCTTGGTCAAGGTCCAAGACACCTCACATAAGCTCAATGCTTCTGCCAACCAGTTAACCAGCGTTGCTCAAATCACGGAAAAAGCCGCCAGCGATCAACAAAGCGAAACCGCTGAGGTACAGCACAATGTAGAAGGGATACAGGCGCAACAAGTGAATGTAGAGCAAGCAACGTTAACAGCATCCGAGTTAATCAATCATACTGCTGATGTCGCGTGTAAAAGTGCCAATCAAGCACACGGTGCGAGCAGCGAAATCAAAAATTTGGTGACCAGTATTGAAGAAGTGAAACACAAGATACTGACACTCAATGAACAAACGGGCGAAGTGTCTTCTATATTGAGTGTGATTCGAGGCATCGCCGATCAAACCAACCTTCTCGCTTTAAATGCGGCCATTGAAGCCGCTCGAGCAGGAGAGCAAGGCCGAGGTTTTGCTGTCGTTGCCGATGAAGTTCGTCACCTCGCCTCACGAACGGCTGAAGCCACCGGTAACATTGAATCGATTATTCACCAATTCCAACAAGGCAGTGAGGAGTCTCTGACTTCTGCCGACCGTGTTTGCGCGCAAGCTCATCAAAGCTCAACAGATGTTGATGCTCTGTCTCACGACATGAATGGAGTGGTCGAAGAGATGAAGCAAGTGCTGGCACATGCTCAAAATATCCAACAGCAAACACAGTCCACCACACTCGCAACGAAAGATGTTCAACACAAAGTCGAAACCATTACTTCTCACGCCAATAATACTTCGCAATCAGCCGGAGAAACGCGCGGGATCAGTCATGATTTGGAAGAACTGTCTGACCATCTCGAGTCACTGATTAATCAATTCACACTCTCCAACTCTGAAAACCGTAAGAATTAGTCTTCAATTGAGAGACCAACGGGACAACTCTTCGCTGAAATGTAGAAAATAGAGTAAAAAATCAGCCCTTATTGATTTTTATCCTCGATAGACAAAATATTTCTTTCGCCGAGCAAGAATAAAGGTTGAAGCTGTCTGTATGACAGGTAATATGTTCAATCGATTTAAAAAGTTTATACAACTCAATGTTTCGGCTAATTATTGTTCAAATAACGGTTTATTTGCTGCAATGCTAGAGACTTTGAGTTGAATTTGTCCCTCAATGGAGAATGAAATCAACATGACTTACGCGCCTGTAACAGACGTACTTGGCGGCAAGCTAGCGGTAGACAGTGAAGTAACTGTTCGCGGCTGGATCCGTTCACGTCGTGATTCCAAAGCTGGAATCTCTTTCCTTGCCATTTATGACGGCTCTTGTTTCGACCCGATTCAGGCCGTGGTTCCTAATAATCTTAATAATTACGAAGACGAAGTATTAAAGCTAACAACTGGCTGCTCTGTTGAAGTAACTGGTAAGATTGTTGAGTCTCCTGCGAAAGGTCAAGACTTCGAACTAGCAGCAACTGACGTTAAAGTTGTAGGCTGGGTTGAAGACGCTGACACTTACCCAATGGCTAAGACACGTCACTCTATCGAATACCTTCGTGAAGTTGCTCACCTACGTCCACGTACCAACGTGATCGGCGCAGTAGCACGTATACGTAACTGTCTATCTCAAGCGATTCACCGTTTCTACCACGAGCAAGGTTTCTTCTGGACTTCAGCTCCGCTTATCACTGCATCTGATGCAGAAGGCGCTGGTGAAATGTTCCGCGTATCTACGCTAGACATGGAAAACCTACCTCGCACTGACGAAGGCAAAGTTGACTTCAACGAAGATTTCTTCGGTAAAGAAACTTTCCTAACAGTATCTGGCCAACTTAATGCTGAAGCTTACGCTTGTGCACTAAGCAAGGTTTACACGTTCGGTCCTACGTTCCGTGCTGAAAACTCAAACACAAGCCGCCACCTAGCTGAGTTCTGGATGGTTGAGCCTGAAGTTGCGTTTGCAGACCTTGACGATGTAGCGAAACTGGCTGAAGACATGCTTAAGTACGTTTTCGCTGCTGTTCTTGAAGAACGCCGTGATGACCTTGAGTTCTTCGCTTCTCGCATCGACAAAGAAGCAATCACTCGTCTAGAGCAATTCGTAGACGCTGATTTCGCACAAGTTGACTACACTGACGCAATCCAAATCCTACTAGACTCTGGTAAGAAATTTGAATTCGACGTTGAGTGGGGCATCGACATGTCTTCTGAGCATGAGCGTTACCTAGCTGAAGAGCACTTCAAAGCTCCTGTTATCGTTAAGAACTACCCGAAAGACATCAAAGCTTTCTACATGCGCTTAAACGACGACGGCAAAACAGTTGCAGCAATGGACGTACTTGCACCAGGCATCGGTGAAATCATCGGTGGTGCACAACGTGAAGAGCGTCTAGACATTCTAGACGAGCGCATGATTGGCATGGGTATCGACCCTGAGCACATGAGCTGGTACCGCGACCTACGTAAATACGGCACAGTGCCTCACGCTGGCTTCGGTCTTGGCTTTGAGCGTCTAGTGTCTTACGTAACAGGTATGGGCAACGTTCGTGACGTTATCCCGTTCCCGCGTACACCACGCTCTGCGAACTTCTAATTCGAACCTTAGTCGAATTTAAAAGTTAAGAACAAATAAAAACCTCCGCACTTGCGGAGGTTTTTTTATATTCGGAATAAAACGAGATGACGGATACTTCTGCGTACCACCGGTTGAGACTCGTTACTCAAAGGCTAATCAACATCTTGGTCGATAGCGTATTTTATCGCGAGACCGCAGATTGCCATCATAACGAATGGGATTGCGGCAGTGGTGTATTCTGCCCAAGCCATATCAGCGAATGCTTTTGCCAGCAATACGTGGCCGAGAATAAGCAGAAGAGCACATACAATAGCAACGATGATCAGCTTAACTTCGTTTCCCATAGTCATTTTCAACATAACGGTATCTCCAATATTTAATCTACCGTTATTGAATCACAACTCTTTGCTTTATAAGGCGTACAGTTGCACCACAAACAATCCGTACAGTTGCAATCATTGTCTTTTTTATGAGTGACTTAAGGTTTTGTGACGACTAAGCCATTTGCTCGCTTTAAACTAAAACGCTTAAACGCTCAAAACATCAGACCGCTCAGGAATACGTTTATTACGAGTGAGTCAGTTTATGCGCGAGCTTGCCAAGTAGGATCAGCGCTTGTTCTTTCTCTTCTGTCAGTTCATAAGAGAAATTCAATCGAATTGCGTTATCTACTTTGCCCTGCTCACTAAATAGATCGCCCGATGCGACGCTAATACCTTGTGCAATCGCGAGTTGATGGAATTGTTGGCTGTCGAAATTTGCAGAGAAACGAACCCAAATGAAATAACCACCAGCAGGTTCTTCAATCTCGATTGATTGGGGGAAGTATTGTCTAATCGCGCTAATAAATCGGTCTTTTCTGACCAAGAGGTTTTTACGCAGTTTACGGAGGTGATTGTCGTAGCTTTCATGAGTGAGAAAGTGTGCAACACCAAGTTGAACAGGTGCACTACTCGATAAGGTAGAAAGCAGCTGAAGTTTTTGAATCGCATCGTTGAAACGTGTGTTCACTACCCAGCCTACTCGATAACCGGGACACAGGCTTTTTGAATACGAGCCACAAAGCAAAACAGAGTCGGTTTTATCAAAGGCCTTTAGCGGCTTAGGTTTATGCCCTTCGTAATATAGGTCGCCGTACACATCATCTTCAATAATGTAGGTTTTGTGTTGTTCAGCAATCTCTACAACACGTCGCTTTGCCTCTTCAGATAGGCTCGTTCCTGTTGGGTTTTGAAAAGTCGTCATCAACCAGCACGCTTTCACGTCTTGGTTTTTTAGGGCATGTTCAAACTGTTCTATGTTCAACCCATTAACTGGACAAACATCGACTTCAATCGGGTTAAGCCCTAACCTCTCGACGGCCTGTAAAGCGCCATAGAAAGCTGGGGATTCAATAACAACATTATCACCCGACTTGGTGACCGTTTGTAGGCTCAAGTTAAGCGCTTCCATCGCACCAGACGTAATCACGATGTCTTGGTGATTAACTGTGATCCCTTGCTGCAGATAACGCTGCGCAATTTGTCTTCTTAGAGACTCACTGCCCGGTGGTAGGTTATTGATTACACTAGCACCGGTCATTTTCCTTCCGGCACTGGCAAGGTTTCGAGTTAAAGTCGGTAACGGGAAAAGGTCGGGATCTGGGAATGCCGAGCCAAAAGGAATGACACCTTCTGCAGAACTCGATTTCAAAAAATCAAATAGACGATCATTAATCGCTTTCTTTTGATGCAATGGTGTTGAATCAAGATCAACACCGTCTACTCGCGGCGCAACAAAATAGCCAGACTGAGGCTTAGCGATGATCCATCCTTCGCTTTCAAGCAACTGGTAGGCTTGTAAGACAGTACTATTGCTGACGTTGTAATTACGACAACTCATGCGCACAGAAGGGATCTTCTCCCCGGATCGCCAAGTGTTGTTAGCAATCTGAGTTCGAATATCCTTTGCAAGCTCTTCATAACGCGCCATCTAATTGTACTACCTAGATAAATTTATAAGCCGGAGATTTTATCACTAACGTTATCAACTATTGCTGCTATCCATATGATTGCAGCTAATTTCTATAATAGTGTGAATTGGTTCACAGTTAACTTTGTAAGCTTTGCTAAGTTTGTAACCAAGGCAGGAGCTAAGTTGGCTTTCTGCTTCAATAATTTGATGTAACCCAAATACATGCGAGATAACAATGACAAAAATAAAAGCAGACCAATTAAGTTATAAAGGAGAGTCAAATGGTGTTCATAGTTGGACAACACCGAGTGGCCAACCATATTACTGGCACCCAGACTGGCTTCATATCGCTGAAGATGCGACAGGTTCACACCCAAAACAGAAGATCGACGTAGAGCAAGATCAAGCACCGACAGAGAAACACGCGGTGTCTGCGATTCTTAAACATCTAAACCAGTGGGCAACTGACAAACTGGCGTCTCATCCTGATATTGAAACCAGTTCTATTGAAGCTGAAATCAATCTTAAAAAGTAACTTGGTTTAATTCGCTCAAGTGTACCGACTTAATAGCCTCTAATCTCAACTGAGGCTATTCAAGTATCTTCATAAAAATGCTGCAATAACCCCCACCTAGCTAACAAATCACTAACACAAACCAGTTTCTTGTATCAATCCACGAAAGCTATCGATAGAATTTCCGGTCTCATTCACGTCAGTTATATAAAACACATGCAATTCAACAAATCGTGAATCAGTAAAATTGTATGAATCTATAACAGCTATGTAGATCTAAAAACAAATTTTTGAACCTGAGAATAAAGGCTTATCGATGGATAATTCGAACTACAATCAATCGCTAACGACTAAATTATACCTCATTGCAGGCGTGCTATTTGGGACCTACGGCAGCCGAGTATGCCCTATGCTCGAAAGCTTAACCACGTTAGAGATTTTCACTCAAGTTACTATCGTCTTCGTCTTATTATGGCTCGTTCGTCATTACCTATTAGCGCAGCACACTTTAGTCAAACAAGGTCGGTTCGCACAACTCGATACCCTATTGTTTTTTACTGCAAGCGTCCCTTTCGCGCTTTATTACAACCTAAGCTATGAATTCACCATAGATAGTAATTTGAAAGTGCTGTTCGGCATGAGTTTATTTGGTTTCTTTACTGGAACCATTCTTCAACTCAACGCCAAGCTTAACCAAATGGATAAAATGGAAGCGACTGGCCAATTTGATTTTCATCTGATTGGTGAGAGAAGTTCACTGGTCAAGCAGATGATTGGTTTGGTCATCGTTCTTTTAGTCACACTAACGACTATGTTGACGATGATTGCCGTCAAAGACATCTTTTGGCTAGAACACAACCCTGAACGTTTATTAGACGGCACTGGCAAGATCAGTGTGATCAAAGAATTCATTTATTTGGCGGTGGTGCTGGGTGGCTACGCAATCATCATAATGACACTTTGGAGCAAGCTGATTAAACGCATTTTGCTTAGCCAAGAGTGCGCATTGAGCAAGGTCACCAATGGTGAACAAGGCGTTCGTTTACCTATTTTCGGTTACAACGAGCTGGGGTCAATGGCATCAATGACCAACACCATGCTTGATAGCCTTGAAACGGCACAAAACGAAGTGAAAACGACACGCGACGTTGCGATTGTCAGCCTATCTGCGCTTGCTGAATCGAGAGATAATGAAACGGGCGCGCATATCCTAAGAACTCAGGAGTACGTTAAGGTTCTCGCGCAAGAGCTCAGCAAATCGGAAGCTCACGCGACCTTATTAACACCCAACTATATCGAGCTGCTTTATAAGTCTGCCCCACTGCATGATGTAGGCAAGGTGGGAGTACCGGACAGTGTGTTGTTGAAGCCGGGCAAACTGACTGACGAAGAGTTTGAGATAATGAAAGGTCACCCTGCTATTGGCGCCGAAGCGTTATCTATTGCAGAGAGACAGTTAGGAAGCAGCTCTTTCTTAAGAGTCGCGAAAGAGATTTCTCTCACTCACCACGAGAAATGGAACGGCAGCGGTTATCCAAATCAGTTGTCTGGTGAAGATATTCCGTTATCGGGTCGTTTAATGGCATTAGCCGATGTTTATGATGCGCTCATCTCGAAGCGAGTCTACAAGCCAGCCTTTACTCATGAGCAAGCGAAACATATTATCTTAGAGGGCAATGGGACGCATTTTGATCCGCAAGTTGTCGACGCCTTTCTAGCGGTTGAACAAGCGTTTGTTTCGATTGCTGCAACCTATAAAGATGGCAAAAATATCGCGAGTGAACTCGAACGCGAAAGCCTTGTTGCTCAACCCGCGTAATCTCTTCAAAAAACACTAACTTCTTGCACCCTATAGGTTAATCCGTAGGGTGTTTTGTTATCAAATACCCTCTTTAGTCAATAAATCTGATTGAAATGGATTTTTTTTAGCCTTTCTGTTCACTTCGTATTGTCTTAAAAATTCCATACAGGTATAACTACCCATAGATACTATCCCCTCTCAATTGACATGGATGAAGATTATGTTTGAAAAAGTGTTAGCTGCTCCCGCCGATCCTATCCTCGGCCTTACTGAAGAGTTTAAAAAAGACTCTCGTGCAGAGAAAATCAACCTTGGTGTTGGCATCTACAAAAATGAAGATGGTCAAACGCCTGTACTTAAAACAGTAAAGAAAGCAGAAGCTGCACTTCTTGAAAACGAAAAAACCAAATCTTACCTAACGATTGAAGGTACAGCTGAATACGGTCTAGCGGTTCAGAAACTTCTTTTCGGTTCAGACGCAGAGATCGTTACATCTCAACGCGCTAAAACAGCACAAGCTCCAGGTGGTACAGGTGCACTTCGCGTAGCGGGTGAATTCATCAAGCGCCAACTGGGCGACGTAAAAATCTGGATCAGTAACCCAACTTGGGCTAACCACAACGGCGTTTTCGCAGCTGCAGGTATCGAGACGGCTCAATACAGCTACTACAACGCTGAAACAAAAGACAAAGACTTCGCCGGCATGGTTGCTGACCTTGAGAAAGCTTCTGCTGGCGATATCGTTCTTCTTCACGGCTGCTGTCATAACCCAACAGGTATCGACCCAACAACTGAAGAGTGGGAAGTACTGGCTAAGCTAGTTGCTGAGAAGAAACTGCTACCTCTATTCGATTTTGCTTACCAAGGTTTTGCAAAAGGTGTTGAAGAAGATGCGGCTGGCCTGCGTATTTTTGCTCAGTACAACAAAGAAATTCTAGTAGCGAGCTCGTTCTCTAAGAACTTTGGCTTGTACAACGAACGTGTTGGTGCATTCACATTGGTTGCAGAGTCTGTAGACGTAGCAACAACAGCATTCTCTCAAGTTAAGAGCATCATCCGCTCTATCTACTCTAACCCACCAGCGCACGGCAGTGCTGTCGTTACTCACATCCTTGGTGATGCTGACCTACGTGCTGAATGGGAAGCAGAAGTAGCAGAGATGCGCGACCGTATCCAAGAGATGCGTGAGCTATTCGTAACAACACTGAAATCTGAAGGTGTTGATGCAGATTTCACATTCATCGAACGTCAAAATGGCATGTTCTCGTTCTCTGGTCTAAGCAAAGAGCAAGTAACTCGCCTGAAAGACGAATTCGCTATCTACATTGTTGGTTCTGGCCGTATCAGTGTTGCAGGCATGACTAAGTCAAACATGGGTCCTCTATGTAAAGGTCTAGCTGCGGTTCTTTAATCGTAAAGAGAAATCTGTATTTGCAGATCAGAAACCTGCTCTTGCAGACCGATAGATATGCAAAAGCCAGCGACTAAGCTGGCTTTTTTGTGTCTGTCTTTGACGTATTAGGTTTAACTACGTTAGTACTCTAGGAAAAACTCAATACCCAATTCATTGGTTCTCTCACTTCCACCTTTATTGCCTTCACCATCTCGATGTTGGTAAGAGCCACCAATAGCAAATTTGTTGGTCACGAGATAACGCAAACCTAAATGGTAAATCTCTTCGTCGAACAAATCACTTCGGTTTAACTGCACGCTACCATTCGCAATCCAACGCTTTGCAAAACCATAGTTAATCTCGGCTTTAACGCCTTGGACAAATTCGGTATCCGATTCGATGGTTTCATTGCTACCGTTAAGCTCCACCTCACCTTTAGTAATGCCCAGCAAGTAAGAAGCGACAATATCCAAGTCTTTCTTGATGCTGTAACGATACCCAGCCCCTGTCATTAAGGTATCAATTCGAGTGGTACTTTCATCTGGGTGAATGAAGCGTGCGCTATAGTCTCCTAGCAACAACCAATCATCCGTCATGGTGTAACTCACCCCCAAACCAAACGACGAGGCGTTATTATTACCACCCGCATCTTCATTTAAACTGCCCGAATGCGCGGTCGCATATATATGGTCATAATCAAGAATATCCACACCATCAGTGGCTGCCCACAAACTTGGAGAAAACATAAAAACTGCAGATACAAAACTAAGCTTCCACTTCGACATTCCTATCATCCTTAAACTGTCACTCCATTAATTGAAAGGTTAGTCTATCCATAAGACTTTAAAAAGGTTTTAGCTCACAGATTGATTTGTGACGGCAAAATATTATCAAATGTTGTACCATGAAATCATACAAACTAATGGATGATCATTATGGATGCTGAGTTATTAGAGATTCAAAACTTTCTGGCACAATACCCCCCTTTCACAGAACTCCCTGAGGAGATGTTGGCGAAAGTGACCAGTAGCGTGGAAATTTCTTATTACCGCCAAGACACACCTATCATTCACTTTGGTGACCAGATTAATGATCTTTACATTGTTCGAAGCGGCGAAGTGGAAGTCTATCGTCGTAAAGGTGAGCTCTATAACCGTCTCGATGAAGGCCACTTATTCGGCCAAATGGGGTTACTCACCAACAACAAAGTTCGCTTCCCTGTTAAGGCAACAGAAGACACCCTGCTCTACTGTATCCCCGAACCTATTTTCCAAGAACTTTATGACAACTATGATTCATTCGCTGACTTTGTCGAAGTAGAAGATAACGCGCGACTGCGTCAAGCTAACTTAGACAGCAACGACGCCAACGATTTAACGACATCCAAGGTTAAAACACTGCTCACCAGTGAAGCTCCGATGATCGAGAAAACGCGTACGATTCAGCAAGCTGCCACCATGATGGCCGAAGATAACGTCTCTTCCCTACTGATTATCGACCCAGATATCGTTGAAGACGAAGAGGATGATTCGACACCTGTTATCGGTATTATTACCGACCGTGATTTATGTACACGTGTACTTGCTGAAGGTCTCGACCCATCGGATGAAGTCTCTAGCGTAATGACACCCGAGGTTATCTCACTCGACCATAATGCCTATGTATACGAAGCCATGATGACCATGCTTCGCTACAACGTGCATCACCTACCCGTGCTAAAAGATAAGAAGCCTATTGGTATTATCGAAGCGACCGATATCGTACGTTACGAATCTCAAAACTCGCTGTTATTGGTAAGCAGCATCTTCCAACAACAAAGTATCGAAGACCTGAAAGTGCTTTCCGAACAAGTGAAAGACAGCTTTGTACGCTTGGTCAATGAAGATGCCAATGCCCACATGGTGGGTACTGCGATGTCGGTAATCGGACGCAGCTTTAAACAACGTATTATCGAGCTAGGTGAAGAGAAGTTGGGTAAATCGCCAATCCCATACTGCTTCCTTGCGCTCGGCTCTATGGGACGTGACGAGCAGTTACTGGTTACCGACCAAGATAACGCCATTATTCTTGATGACACATACGACGAAGCAAAACACGGCAAGTACTTTGAAGAACTTTCAAAATTCATTTGTGACGGCTTAGACCAGTGTGGTTATGTTTACTGTACTGGTGACATCATGGCGACCAACCCTACTTGGCGCATGACACGTCGACAATGGGAAGAGTGCTTTGCCGATTGGATTGATGATCCAAACCCGAAAGCGCTGCTGAACGCCTCAATCTTCTTTGATTTAGATGGTGTCTATGGCCGCTTAAAATGGGCTGAGCAATTGAACAGCTTCATCGTAAGACGTGCACGTAAGAACAACCGCTTCTTGGCGTGTCTTGCTCGTAACGCGCTCAACCGCACACCGCCTCTGGGTTTCTTCAAAGATTTCGTAATGGAGAAAGATGGCCGTCACAACAACTCGATCAACCTTAAACGTCGTGGCACCGCGCCACTCGCAGATTTGATTCGTGTTCACTCGTTAGCTGTTGCTTCTCGTTCGAAGAACTCATTTGAGCGTTTAGACGATATTATCGATGCAGGTATTTTACCTAAAGGCAGAGCGCAGGATTTGAAAGACGCTATGGAGTTCATCTCCTTGGTTCGTATTCGTCACCAAGCGCACGATGTTGATAACAATATCGAGCCTGATAACAACATTGAACCAGAGAACTTATCTGACTTCGAACGACGCAATCTAAAGGATGCATTCCAAATCTTAAGTAATGCGCAAAACTTCCTTAAGTTCCGTTATCAAGCTAGCAATAAGTTTAAGTAGGGCTTATGAACAAACTATTCAGATCACCTGCGGTCGATTGGCCATTTAAGTTTGCTCAGAAACTCGAACGCGCGCGCGACGACCGCTTAAAGCACTTTTATAGCCAGCCTCTTCCTGCGCCTGATACGCCACTTTCAGAAGTAACCTTCTTGGCTGTCGACTTTGAAACCACGGGGTTAAACCCAAACAAAGACGGCATCATTACCATTGGTTTAGTGCCATTTACGCTCAATCGCATCTACCTGCGACAAGCCAAACACTGGACGCTGAGACCAAAACAGAAGTTGGAAGAAGAGTCCGTCGTGATTCATGGCATCACTCACAATGACATCATTGATGCGCCAGATCTTAGCGAAGTGTTGGGCGAGATCTTAGAATCAATGGCAGGACATATCCCAGTGGTTCACTATCGTCGTATCGAACGTGACTTCTTGGATAATGCATTAAAGGTGCGACTCGGAGAAGGTATTGAGTTCCCAGTCCTCGACACCCTCGAGATTGAATCTCAAATCCAGAATAAACTGGCTGGCGGCTTGTGGAATAAGCTAAAAGGTAAGAAGCCAGCTTCAGTGAGATTGGGGCAGAGTCGTCGTCGATACCACTTACCCGACTACACACCGCACCACGCGCTAACTGATGCCATAGCGACCGCTGAGCTACTCCAAGCGCAGATTGCTCATCACTTTGACTCTGAGATGCCTTTGAAGAACTTCTGGCTCTAATTGTCAATCAAGGCTTACGTTAAACAGAACGTATAAACATAAAGCCCACTAACTTCCATTCGTGGGCTTTATTGCTTTTTGTCATCCGGGTTTATGCTGCTGTTGGTCCAACTAAACGCATTTCCCAATCTTCGACTTCATCGGTTTCTAGACGACGTTCAACCAGCTTGCCCCAAGATTCGACTAAAGGCAGTTCAGCCATCTGACTTAACTCTTCTCTATCAAGGCTGCCAGTAAACACCGCGCCCATGATGCGCGCTAACGACCAATCTGGATAAGGTCTTTCACACAGAATGATCTCATCGCCTGCGCCAATATCGCCTTCTTCCAATACTCGGAAGTACCACCCAGTTCGAAGTGTACCTTGCAGTCTTCTTGCCATATCGTTTTGATCAAATCGCACGTTGAGCTTCCAACAAGGCATGCGCCCCTGTGAGACTTCCAATAAAGTTGAGCCAATACGAACCTTATCTTTCAAACAAATGGATTGTTCCGTGATCCCGCTTGAGCTTAGGTTCTCGCCAAACGCGCCTGCAGATTGGAAGATGTCTTTGTCACCCAGTTCTTGCTGCCAAACTGGGTAGTGCTCGCTCGGGTAGATATGAAGAGCTTTTTGAATGCCGCCATGAAAGCGAGGGTCGCCTTGTTCATCGTTGGTAAAACCCAACTCTGTGGCGTGCTGGCGCTCCGACAAAACCTGCTTATCAATGGCACTGTTTGCACCGTGCGCAAAAGTAACGGTTTTGCCAGCCAATACACTATTTACTACGCCTAACTTCTTCATATCTCTTCCTTCTTACCTGAAACTTATTTGCTGTTTTATACGAGCTAACGCCAACTTATTGCTCACCCAGTGATTTAAATACCGGAACCGCTGCTAATACTTCAATGTGATTTGCAGTGCTCTTTAGATAACGTGTTTCGCTGTTCGAAAGCAATACATGACGTTGATAACCTTCTGTTTTCGGAAACTTAGCTAATACCGTTTCGAGCGATGTTTCACACTTGTTTTGGTTAATACCTTCAATATCGACTTTGAATAGTAGTTGGTTTTCTTTCGATACTTCAACTTGATATCGCATACGTGTGCCCTCTCTACTTCATTCACTCTGCCGGGCATGATAGCCTAGTCTCGCCACGTCAGAATAGGGACATAAAGACACTTAACCATGCCAACCCGCCAAATAGATTCTCACTCCGAAATCATCACCTCAAATGAGATGATGGTCGCTAGCCCGAATTCGCCCGCGTTGGTGAAGACCATCGACATGCCCAAGGGTTACATCGATACAATGCACCAACATACGTGGCATCAAGTGATCTTCCCGATCAAAGGCCTACTGCAAACGAAAACCGAGCACTACCAACATCTTGTGCCCCATACTTCTGCTTTGTTTGTACCTGCCGGGATCCAACATGAATCTATAGCACTCAGCCATACGACGTTTGTCGGCATTTATCTCAATCCAGCCTTTGGTATTAAGTATGAACCTCAAGTTCGAACCATTACCCTGACGCCGTTTTTGAATGCACTATTGCAGGAAATTCGCAGACAGTGCGAAGGATTAGTGAGTGATGAAGAGGTATCGCGCTTGCTCTCGGTATTGCACGATCAGATCATGAAAGACAACGTTCAGACCTATCAATTGTTGCTACCCGAAGACAGACGCTTGAAGCTTATATTTGAAGCGCTGACAGAGAAGCCAACGTTGGATTTGTCGCTAAAGGAATGGGGAGAGAAAGTCGGTGCATCAGAGCGAACCTTATCACGCTTATTCTCAAAAGAGTTCAACACATCATTTCAGTTGTGGCGACAACAAATCCGGCTGATTTATTCGTTGTCTTTACTCGATGAAGAGTTCTCAATCCAAAGTATTGCTGACCAAGTCGGCTATCAAAACGACTCGTCTTACATTAAAGCCTTCAAGGCGTCTTTTGATGTCACGCCACAGCAGTTTCGCTTTAATGGTCGCAGAAGGTAGTGAGAGCCTATCTTTGAACCCTGACTCTAACTTACAGGGTGACTCACACTACTTTGCTACTTCAGCTAGATCTTGATAGTAACGACGCTTTTGGCGATACATATCTTCATCTGCTTGAGAGAACAGCTGCTCGACTTCTGTCGATTCCGTTGACGCGACGCCAATCGAGAATCTAACCGGTATGCTAACGCCGACTTGTGTTTCGATGGCCTGGTCGATTTGATCCGCGTACAGCTGCTCAGCGAGTTGGTGAGGGTCTTGCGCGTGTTGCTCAGCAGGCTTCAAAGTAAGAATGGCAAACTCATCACCACCTAATCGATATAGATTACTGGTATGGCTTAACCTATTGCGAATCACATCCGTACAACCTTTGATCAACTCATCACCCACCGCGTGTCCATACTGATCGTTAGCAGTCTTTAGTCCATTAATATCAATGATCAGCAAAGACAAACTGTCTTTGTACTCTGTAGCGCGTTGCTTAGAGAAATCCAGATCTTCGTCGAAGGCTTTACGGTTGTAGCACCCTGTTGGCATGTTGATGCGAGTAATGTTCTCAAGCTCTATCCAACCAGCTAACTGTTTTTGGTATAGGTCGAAAATCAATAAGTCTTCCTCGCTCAGTAAACCAAAGTCCTGAGACAAGAAGTGGCCAATCGTGGTGCCTTTTGAATCTTTTAAATCTTTGTCGCAACTAGTCATGTCTCTATCAGCAATGTCACCATGAACAACGTCACCACGAGCCATGTCGCCTTCAGAAACAGAGTTAAAGCTGAATTGGATTAAGCTGTCAGGAAGTAACGATTCCAGTTGTTGATTCACCAGTTCAGGAATCAAGCGATACTCGACACTTTGTCTCATAGAAGCAAACTTAACGATCTTAAGAATACGGTTTTTCTGAGACTCTTCGCGGGCTAATGAATGCGTTAATTTACTCGTTTTCTCTTCCACCGTTAGCTCTAGCTGTGTGTTAAAACTTTCAAGCTTGTGGTTGTTCTCTTTGATTTGTTGATAGGCGGATCTCAACTGATCATTACGTACCTTCAGTTCACTCAATTGACTCTGTATTCGAGACCACATCTTTTCCAATAAACGGCTAAATACAGTGAACTCAGTAAAACGATGCTTATCTGGATTGTGCTCAGGAGGCTGATTGTTTGAGTAGGACTCCACCGAACCTGTGAGCAAATTAAGTTGTCTCGAAAAGGCGCGATTCAACATCAACGCGAAGACAATTGCGACGGCTAATGTCGCAAATAATATTCGAACAAACACTACCTGAGATTGCTGCATCTCCCGTAAACGAGCACTGTCCGATACATGGTGTTTCACCGCTAATGTTAATGCTTCTGAAAACAGCTTGTTGTCGTTAGAAATGAACTGGGTGCCTGTTTCTTCAGTTTTATCGCTAACCGAAGCCAAGTAATCAAACTCCACTGACTCATTGTCATATAGGAAAGGCGCGACTTTAGACTCTAATCGGTCGTAGCCCATCAGCACGACAAGATAACCTTGCGGCGTATAACTTGAGCCCTCTATCAACCGATACGGCAAAATTGGCGCGACAAAAACGATACCTGAATCCGCGTTATCGGCGATTTCCGGTTCGATAAACTCAGCATGAAACAACTTACCTTGCTTGTACGCAGACTGAGGACGTTTCAAATCCTCAAGTAACTGACTTTGTTCAAAATGATACAAGCTACCTTTGCTGTCATAAATGGGCTTCCAGTGACTATCCAATATATAGGTTGCGGACACGCTATCGGCTAGTGCGTTAAAGCTCTCCATCTTGTCCCACACAACACTAGAGAAAAAGATATTCCCACCCGCTTTAATCAATGAACGATCTTGCGAATACCACTGCGTGAGACTGGCTGTAAGGTTGAGCTGCTCTTGCACCGTTTGCTGAATACCTGCCGTTGAGTTGGCGAGCTTGATCTCTTTTTGTTCGAGAGAGCTTTCATTCTGCTTATTCAGTATGAGTTGACCGGCTAGATAAACTGGAAATAACGAACACGCCAAGAACACCAAACCCATGGAGTATTTCAATGAAAGTTTCAATCGCCAGACCTCATGTTCGCTGAGTAGTAGCTTACAAAGTCATCGTAAAACTTGTTCAACTCTTGCCTCGGCATTCCCGACTTATATCGCTCATACGCTCGTGCTGAAGCTTCCCATACGATCGCCATTTTGTAGTCGCTCGACATCATCTGCGATGATTGAAATTCATCGTACATGTTAGAGAAAGTGGTATTTCCTTCTGCAACACGGCGTTGGTTCACCTCTCGAAATGGCGAGATCATCGCGTTTGAATGCGCCAAATAAGTAAAGCTGTTCGATTGTAAGTACTGAACAACTTCTTTTAATGCTTCTCTTTTCTCTGGGTTGTTCATCCCTTTCTTTGTAATCGCAAAAATCTTGGCGCCACTAAATGAAGACATCGCCTTGTCGCGATAGGTAGGTAAAGAGTTCACATGTAAGTGCTCGCCATACGCCTGATCGAGTTCGCTAAAAGCCCAATCACCATCAATCAAAAACTCGACTTCACCTGCAATGAAACGTTGCCTCGCACATGTCTCATTGCAAGACGCTTCAATGGTTTTGGCTTTCTCAAGCTTATCGATGAACTCAAAAATTGAGACCAAACCTTCCCCATCAATGTTTATTGATGAAAGCATCTCTTGAGAAAACAGCTGGAAGAAAGCCAAATAGAAGTACATGTTTGGATTTGGGAACAAAACAGTGGCACGGTTCGAATCAGATGAGCGTTGAATCAACTCTTCCCAAGTAATGGAATGGTCTTGCGGCTTGTTCGAATACAGAACTAACTGGTTACCGATTCCGACTGGTAACGCCTTAAGTTCACCATTAATCACTACGGCATCAAGAGCTTTTTTCTCATAGCGTGAAGTATCGACCCAAGCGGAAGGTAACGTTGCGAGCTCAATATACTCAGTGAGCCCTAAGAAATCAGAAGGCACCCAAATGACATCAGGAAAGGTATTGTCTCGAGGGTCTGCGACAAGAAGCTCTGAGCGGATACTGTTGATATCAAATGGTCGTATTTCGACACGGTGATCAGTCATCGATTCGATGTGTTCTTTAACATAATCAGCGGTTTCGTAATTGATACCTGCCCATATTTCGAGCGTAGAGGCGCAAGTAACCACGGGGAACAACGCCGCTAATATACTCAAAAATCTCACACCTAATTCCTCATGGCGAAAAGTATCATGTCTCGAATGGCGCCAGAAATCATCAAGAATGGTGATGACATTGGCTGTTTGGGTTCATCGTTACTTTGGGGCAAGACGTTATATAGTAAAAGGTCAGTAATAAACAGAGAAACCAAGCTATCTGTTCATACTTTTTATCGATACAAGTTGCTCTCCCCCGATAACAACCAAACCTTATTGTTCAGCTTAACTCTGAACAATACATTGCAGAATATCATACCCTTTATGCTTTTTTAGGCAAAAAAAAAATGCCGCAAAAGCGGCATTCATCTCGTTTAGTACATCTGACACAATCCAAAGCAAGGATGCTATTTATTGTTCAAACTTCTGTTATTGATTAAGCGTATTTCTCTTCGAAGTCTTTCATGAAGCTGACTAATACTTGCACGCCTTCCAAAGACATCGCGTTGTAAAGTGAAGCTCTCATTCCGCCTACCGCTCTGTGACCTTTTAGCGATTTCAGACCCGCAGCATCAGCTAACTCTAAAAACTTACCGTCTAGTTCTGGTTTCGCTAATTGGAAAGGTACGTTCATTCTTGAACGGTTTGCCGTATGAACGTCATTTTTGTAGAAAGCAGAATCATCAATCGCGTTGTAAAGTAGCGCTGCTTTTTCTTGGTTAACACGCTCCATCGCTTCAACACCACCTTGAGCTTTCAACCATTTGAAAACTAAGCCAGATAAGTACCATGCGTAAGTTGGCGGCGTGTTGAACATTGAGTCTTTTTCAGCAAGCACTTTGTAGTTCAGAATGCTTGGCAACACTTCGTTCGCAAGCTCCAGAAGGTCATCACGTACGATAGCGATGCAAATACCTGCGGGACCAATGTTCTTTTGAGCGCCCGCGTAGATAACACCGTACTGAGACACATCGATTTTGCGAGATAAGATGTTAGATGACATGTCAGCAACGATAGGCTTATCCGTTTGAGGAAGCTCACTGATTTCGATGCCATCGATGGTTTCATTTGGACAAAAGTGCACGTATGCCGCTTCTGGGTCGATTTTCCAATCTTTAGCCGGAACAACAGCCGCTTTGCCATCAATCGATGTCTTAGCATTGAATACGTCGATTTCGCAGTACTTACTTGCTTCAGTCACCGCACTTTCAGCCCAGTAACCCGCATCAATGTAAGTCGCTTTCGTCGCGTCACCTAGAAGGTTTAGAGGAACAGCAGCGAATTGAGCACGAGCGCCCCCCTGACAGAAAAGAACTTTATAGTTGTCTGGGATGTTCAGAAGATCACGTAGGTCTTGCTCAGACTCATCGGCAACTTGAATAAACTCTTTGCTGCGATGGCTGATTTCCATAACGGAAGTGCCTAAACCATTCCAATCAATGAAGTCCGCTTGTGCTTGTTTCATTACCGGTTTAGGCAGTGCCGCTGGGCCAGCACTAAAGTTGAATACGTTATCTAATGTAAGTTCCATGGGGATGATTGCTCCTGCTAAATAATAACTATGCAAGTAATACCATGTTTTACCCAACATAAAAACAACAAAAGAGGTCTTAAGACCTCTTTTGTTTCGTACCGTATAAAATGTTTAACTTAACCCGCTAGATCGCCCTATCAGTATTAAGCCCGACTCTTTTTATTGAACAAAAGCCGGCATAAGCAGTGCAATTAATGGAATTTCTTGTCCATTTTCAAACACTAGATTTCCATTCTCTAGGTCAGCCGTGATTTCATAACCACTTTCTGTTTGCTTGATCATTTCCATCACGATCAATTCGTCGATCCCTTCACGGATGAATGGGTATTCTTCGACAAGTTCATTTGAGAAGCTAGATTGAACATTACCGGTTAATGCAGGAACAATCATTGAAGGGTTACTGCTGATGTTCTCTGTGCCTTCAGGTACGCTCACTAACCATTTAGATTCAAACTGACCCTTGCCTAATTCTAACGACATGTTGTTCATTGAAAGGTCGAAGCCTTTAGCAAACAGTACATCGATGAACGGAATGATCTCAGCCACATCTTCTTGCGTCAGAACAGGATTCGCCTGGTAAATTTCAAAGATTTTCTCAAACGACTGGCTATCTAGTTTCGACATTTCAAAATCGACGTTTAGATTGTTCAACTGGCCTTCGTTGGTTTCAATGTTGGCGATATCCAACTTAAGACTGCTGCTCAAGCGCTTAGTCGCTTCATCTAGATGCGATTCAAAATCGTACTTAGAGTTTTCGATGGTCATGAATGGCTGCATTGCAGAATCTGAAATCAAGAAGCTATCAATAGTAAAGTTCTGCGTGCCTAACCAGTAACCTTTCGCTTGTTGGCCTGAACCAATACCTTTTAGGTTAGATAGTGTCACCTCTTCACCCGTTTCAAAATCAATTTGAACCGATGGGATAGAAAGCTCGTAATCGACCTGCCCTAATACAGTGGCATGCCCAGACAGATTCGACTTCGTGATAGATACCGAGGTACCATTTTCTTCTGAGCCTTGGTGATTGAACTGGCTTAACTCGAAGTTGAAATCCGTGTTGCCGTTTAGCTCTGTGCTGGTAGTCAGAGTAAGAGGCAGAATGTCAGTATTCTCAAACGTCGACAGCGCGTTTAAGCTCACTAAACCATGGCTAACCGCACTATTAATGACAAACTCACTTGGTAAACCATCGAGCGCAAGTTGCTCTTTCAAGCTCTCATCCGTCACAGTTACGCGAGTGGTTACATTAGAAGAAAGATAACCTCTATCGTATTCCACGATCTCAGCTTGAATGCTTGAATTGTTAAGCTTTGCAACGCCATCTGTAATTGCGTTTTGTCCAATTTGCC
The DNA here is from genome assembly GCF_002875945.1 of Vibrio lentus. Taxonomy (GTDB): domain Bacteria; phylum Pseudomonadota; class Gammaproteobacteria; order Enterobacterales; family Vibrionaceae; genus Vibrio; species Vibrio apostichopi. The sequence goes on along the minus strand of NZ_MCZK01000182.1, from coordinate 49,588 downwards.
CAACCGCGAGTGGCCAACAAAGTGCCAATGCGATTGCTCCGCCAATTGCGCCAATTTTTCTTAACTGTTCCATGAGTTCTCTTTCTACACTAGTCTGTTTTTTTTAGTCTAACCCATCAGTAGCAAACAAGAAACATTGAGTTAAATCAGTCTATTGCTCGATACTTCAATTCCCTCAACAAATTAACGGCTAGCTCTCATCCTTATTAAGCGCTTCTTGATAGGCTAGAAGCGTCGCTACTACTAAGGTTGAACCGTGAATCAATACGCTGTTATTTGTTTGGACAATAATCCGGTGAGCATTGAAAGAATACGCTCGGAGCTGGCTCCGTTGTCTTATGTATTTGACATTTATACTGCTGAGAACCTAGAAGATGCGCATCACGCATTAGAAGATATCCACGACAATCACCAAACCGTCGCCTTGGTGATCTCTCACCATCATTCTGAATTCAATGGTGTGCAATTCCTGATTGAACTTGAACAGCTGCCCCATAGTAATACCGCGAGAACGATATTGGTGAGCGCCTCGTCAGACATTCAATCGATTCTAACCGCAGTAAACGAAGGTAGACTCAACCACTGCCTAACCAAACCGGTTCAAGACCAGGTTCTCTTCAAATCAGCACAAAAAGAGCTAACTTCTTTTGTCATCGAGTACGACCCAGAAAACCTGTTGTCTTACAGTAATGCGTTGGATCAACAACGCTTACTCAGAGCACACATCGAACAAAAGATTCATTCGTTCCAATCTGGGTTCATTCACGATTACCACCAGCTTTCTGACAACGCCCTTGCTGAGCGTGTCGTCAATGCTTTGCAGGATGTCTTTTCGAAAGACGACAAAACCAAAGCCATTCGTGATTACTCGCCAGAACATCTACTGACTGTAGAAGGTGAAGACAATCGCTTTCTTTGGTTAATCATTGAAGGTGAAGCCGCTCTCTATAAAAAAGATGAGCTGGGGCAACAACGCGAAGTTGTGCGTCACTCTAAGGGCAACATTGTCGGTGGGATGTCATTCGTGACGGGTGAACCTTCGTTCTCTACTGCGATCACCCTAACCCAGACACGAGTGATCAAGCTTGATAAAGATAGCTTTGCTCAGGTTATGCATTCAAACAATACCCTGCTCCCGCTCTTTACTAATCTGCTGCTCCGTCACTTTAATCGACGTTTGCAACGAAGCATCACCAATAAGATCAAGCTGCAACAAACACTGGAATCATTGGAATCAGCCCATCAACAATTGATCGAGAAAGAGAAGATGGCGATGCTGGGTCAACTGGTAGCAGGCGTTGCTCACGAACTGAATAATCCGATTGCAGCTATATTGCGTAGCATTGAAACCCTATCAGAACACCTAGACCAAATACTGGAAAACTCGTCACTCCCAGAATCGAATAAAGGGACGGAAGTATTGGCACATTCAAAACTAGCCAAGCCTCTATCCACGGCGCAAGAGAGGCAACTCGTTAAGCACCTCTTATCGACTATCAATGATCGTACGCTAGCTAAAAAAGCCGTGAGACTGAACTTGAGCCAAGACTCTGTGGTTTTAGATACTTTAAAAGACTCCCCTATTGCGGGCAAAGAACTGCTTAACGACTTAGAGCATTACCATTATGTAGGAAACTCTATTCGGTCGATTCAAGTGTGCAGCAAGCGCATTGCCGATATGGTGAAAAGCCTAAAAAGCTACGCCCGAGAAGATGAAGAAGTGCGTCACTACGCGGATATTCACGAAGGACTTGAAGATACCTTAGTTATATTTGAAAACAGACTTAAACATCATCAACTCGAAAAGCATTACGACACCGTTCTGCCGCCTTTATTGTGCCAGTCGCTCGCGTTACAACAAGTTTGGACAAACCTTATCTCCAATGCACTGGATGCGCTTTCAGAACGAGGAACCGTCTCTATTACCACCTCTCAACAAACAGAGGGAGACGACACTTTTTTAGTGGTGCAAATATCAGACACTGGCCACGGCATCGCCAAGGAAGACATCAACACTATTTTCAACCCAAACTTCACCACCAAAAAAGAAGGCAACTTTGGCTTAGGGATTGGGTTATCCATTTCTCAACAAATCGTTTCGGCTCATCAAGGTTTTATTTTGGTCGAGTCTGAGGTTGGCAGCCATACTCACATGCAAGTGTGGCTTCCGTTCAAACAAGAAGGAGCACCTCATGAATAAGTACCTAATTTTATGTGTCGATGATGAACCTGAAGTTCTCAACAGTGTCCTTCAAGACTTAGCGCCATTTGAAGAAAACTTTATTGTTGAAGGAGCCGAATCGGTCGATGAAGCCAAGCAAGTGATTAAAGAAATGGGACAAGATGGTATTAAGCTCGCCTTAATCTTGTGTGACCACATCATGCCTGACAAAACAGGCATCGATTTTCTCATCGAGCTCAACCAGCATGACTCGACGCAACCAACGCGCAAGCTGCTGCTCACAGGCCAAGCCGGGCTTGAAGACACAGTAACGGCCATCAATAATGCTGCACTTGATTTCTATATCTCTAAGCCTTGGCGAGGCGACCAGCTCAGAGACACGATCACACAACAGTTAACCGACTTCGTGATTGCTAATGACAAGCAGTTATTAAACTGGACTTCTATCCTAGATACCGAACGCATCCTTACCGCGATGGCGAATAAACGGACAAGTTTTGGCGAGTAACGCTTAATTTTTTGTGAATCGCCCAAAAACATGAGATCTCAGTTACAGACTGATACATAATTTGCTCATTTTTTGGCTAATTGACAAATGATTCGCATTTTTATGGATTACTTTTCCGTGAGTTAGATTAAACTGTCTCAATGTTTATGGTTTGCCTGATTTTTCTCAAACCAAAGGAATTAACACTAATTAAAGGTTTACGGTCGTTATGCGCAAAATTCTACTTACTACCGCTATGCTATTGGCTTCTAGCCCAGCACTAGCTGTTGATGAACAACCACAAGTAATGAGTAACTTTAACTACGATTACTTTGAAGCACGTATCGGTGCTAGCCCAGTAACATTTGGTGGTGCGTTCAGTAAGTCAATTCACCCGAATGCTCACGCTATAGCACGTATCGATTCAGAATTTGAAGGCGATTACGACTCAGCTGTAGGTCTTGGTTTCCACGCTCCATTAAACAACTGGGCTGACCTAACTGGTGAAATGCTAGCGCGTATCGTTCAGCCTGAAAACTCAAGCTCTACTGATATCGGCATGGAAATCAACGTTGGTGTTCGCCAATGGCTTGGTCCACAACTAGAAGTGGGCGGTAAAGGTGGTTACGTTTCAATCGATGACAACGATGATTGGACAGGTTCTGTTTACGCTCGTTTCCACTCTACAGAGCTATTCTCTCTAGGTGCTGAAGCTCGTATCAACGACTTCTACGGTGATCAACTTATGTTCACTGCTCGTTTCAAGTACTAATACTTAGCGAGACAGCCCTAACAAATAAGCTCTCCATGAGCACTTAGCCTTTTGATACTTAGTCTATTAAGAAATCCGGCTAAGACAGAAACAAAAAAACCGAGGACATTCCTCGGTTTTTATTTATTAACAGTAATCTTAAGCATAGAGGGATGACTTCTTTAGTGGCAGCTCTTCAATAATTGCTGCTTGCGTGGTTCTTGCAATAGTTTCCAGTGGATACCATCAATTGCGCCCGCAAATTTCCAAAGTAGTTTTAGGTCAACATCATTGCCGTACGCTTCGCGAACCTTATTAAACACTTCAGGCGCGCCTAACTGCATAAACATTGAAACATCATCAACACCTGCTTTTTTCACCATGCGCTCTAATGTGAGTTGCATGTTTGGAAGATCTCTCAATCTACGGCTAGCGGATGATTTTTTGAAGCTACGTTGTTGAATTGAATTATCGATTGAAGTACGAATAATGCTATCCAATTCAGGATGTTCACATGTAAACAGATCCGTAATATCGTAGTAATTTACGGTTGCTGTTGTCTGTTTTTTCACATGACGATACTTTTCACAATCAAGATCCGTCAGTTTTTTATCTAATGACTTGCCACCTCTAATGAATAAACAACCTTCACTCAACAAAGCGAACATAGCGTCATTTTGAAAGAGGCCAATACCTCCGAACATAGAACGTTTTTGATGCTCACCAAATTGATTCACGTAATTAATAAATGCTGTCTCGGTCATATCCGTTGATCCTTAATCAAATTACCCCGATTAGGTTGATCACCAGACAAGCAGCTTTTTTATGCGAAAAATGTTAAATCTATTTTTTATTGTTTAGGTGAATATTATAATTTCGTTTTTCACCTTTAAATAAATGATACTTTGAAAAGAAAAATAAGTCTGGACTTAGTTCACATCAATCAATTGAGTATTCTAGTTTTTCATGATTGACATCACAGTAAAACATCAAAATATGAATGGTTTTTGATGTTTGGTGATACATCGGTTCAAGTTTTCTAGGTTTATGAGGCCCGATGAGTATTGCCTCGCAGCATCGCGGCTTGTAAAATAGGTCCACATACATTTTTTACTTTTTATATGAATCATTTATCGTTTTTCTGGCTACCACAAAATAAGGCTCTTCTCTTAAAGGGTCTAGAATCAGAGTTTGCCCAACTTGTTGGCCATTCTATCTCAGCGGGAAAAATAACCCTTCCTCCTATCCCTGAAGTCGTCTTAAAAATTCAAAAATTATGCACCCAAGATTCAACGGGCATTGCCGAGGTTGCTGAGTGCTTACTTGAAGACCCTGGCCTCACAGCTATCGTGATTCGCGTTGCTAACTCTGTGGTATTTAACAGACGGAATATCACCTGTGTCGACATTATGACGGCAGTATCACGCTTAGGCATATTGAGAGTAAGAGACATCGTTACCGCCCAAGCTATCGAACAGCTTAAGCATTCTGTGAATCTAAACCACGAATGTAATCAGGTTTTGATGCAAAGCGCTTCTATTTCAAAAGAACTTGGCGCGACGATGGTACTGGTTACCAATAGCTTCAAAGAACTGTCCCCTATCGAATATCGCTACCTCGAGCATGAGAAATCTCTACTCGTCGGGCTATTAGCCGATATTGATTTGTTCTGCCTAGTAAGTGAGTATCACCTCTATCTCGAAAATGGGAACTACCTAGACCACGATATCGCTCTGCAAATATTCCAAGGCCAATGCTCTGCAACCAGTAAGCTGGTTCTTAGACGTTGGGGATTCGACAGTGACTTCATTGATGTGTGTAGTAACACCATCAATCAGCAAGAAGAGCGCGAAGTGTCTTATCTTGATATTGCACGAATTGCCAATCACCTTTTGATGTTTAGAAACAAGGATGAAAACATCGATGAACATGAAGTGGAGCTTAATGTCACGGGTGCCGAAGTTCTTTATAAATTAAGCAACTTGAGTAAAAATGATTTTAATGCAAAGCTAAGCGACGTTATCAACGCTAGCGGCTTCTAAGTCACCGTAGAATTGCTAAGTAGTTGTAATAGTAAGTAAATGCAAAAGGGAAAGCATGTTTACAGGGATGATCTTTATATTTGCGCCACTCGTCGTGGGGTATCTTTTTTCTATATCAAACACCCAGACGTTAGAGTTCATTAATCGCTCGACGTCTAGGCTGATCTACGTAATCCTATCGCTTATGGGGCTGAGCTTAGCCGCACTCGATAACCTAGGCAGTAATCTACAGACAATCCTTCTTTATACTGTCACTTTCTTTGTCTGTTTAAGCGTATGCAACCTAATGGCGCTGCCAGCAATCGATAAATTACTGCCGCTTAAAACTGACAGCAGCCAGAAAAAGCTCCCGCTATCATCAATGGCGATGGAATCCGCTAAGTTGATTCTGGTGGTCGGCTCTGGCCTCATCGCGGGCTTGGTTCTCCCGATCGGGCTTGATTGGGTCGATACGGCAAGTGAATGGATTCTATTCGTTCTTCTGTTCTTTATTGGCATTCAACTGCGCAATAGTGGATTGACCCTTAGACAAATCTTACTGAACAAACACGGCATGGTGATCGCTCTTACGATTATCGTGACCTCAATGATCGGTGGCGTGATTGCCGCTTACTTACTTGATATACCCCTCTTTAAAGCTTTAGCTATGTCATCCGGATTCGGTTGGTATTCCCTGGCAGGCATTCTAATGGGTGACGCTTTTGGCCCTGTCTATGGTGGTGCATCGTTCATGCTTGAGCTGCTGAGAGAGTTGGTTGCCCTAGTGCTGATCCCAGTGCTGATTCGCAGTTATCCGTGTACTTCTATTGGCTATGCTGGTGCGACCGCAATGGACTTCACTTTGCCTGTCATTCAAACAACAGGCGGCGTTCGATGTGTCCCAATCGCCATCGTCAGCGGGTTTATATTGAGTCTTCTCGTCCCGATTATGATGTTGTTCTTTGTATCTCTTGCTAACTAGATCGCAGGAATAGCGATTGTTTTAGATTAGAATGCATTTCTTAGTACCAAAGCCCAAGATACCGATACAGTTACCGAAATAAAAAGACACTAAGTGTCATTGCTCAACAAATAATGATCACGGTACTCTGTAACGACAAAGTTCTAAAAAGAATAAACTTACAAAAGGAACCACTATGAAACGCCTTTGCGTCGCATTACTGCTAGCTTCAACTTCTACTTTCTCTTTTGCAGCAGATTCAATGTCTGAAACAAACCAATGCCAATCAACAAAGTATGATGCGTACATCGACGCTTCTTTGAACTGGTATGCTGATCTTGCTGCATTAACATCTGAGCAATACCCAGAGCTCAAAGAAGTCAGTGAGTGGTTCCTAGAAGGTCGTAAACACCACTTTGAACTCAACCGCGCTGCGGTAAACTACTACTTAGTGAATGATTCAAGCAAAGTTGCGACAGCACAGTCGGTTGAAGGTTGGTTACAACTAGAACAGCACGATATTAAGACGCTATCAACACGTGATGATGAGCTTGGAAAAATTGCGAAGCAGACGTTCGATGACCGTCAATCAACCCCTCACGCTCAAAACTACGAGCTACGTTCAGCTTTTGCTGAGCTACTGAGCCACCCTAAGCAAATCGATACTGCACTGCAGCGTTACAATCAGTCGATTGCTAAACTTGAAGCGATCAAGTGTAAATAACCCTTGATTTACTATGCTTTTGTGGGAAGTTGGATTTCATAATTAAGACGGGACATTGTTCCCGTTTTCGTTTAAATTGTCCCGCTCGCGTCAATATAAGAAAAATAACTCGCTTGCTATGGTTACGGAACAAAAAACAGCAGATGTTAGCTTCGACAGTCTTCTACGTATCTTTACAGTACCTGAAGGCCCAGATTCAACACTCACTCAAATCGAAGACAAACTTTCACGAAACCTGAATCAATTCTTACGTGAACACATTGTGGCTGAAGAAAAGCCATTGCGTGAGATTGAGAAAGATTTTTCGAATGCTCATATCCCTGAGCAGCCTGAGTTTGTTTCAGAACATACCGAGCATCTCCTCGATTCTCTTGTATCTCATTCTGTACATACGTCGTCGCCAAGTTTTATTGGCCACATGACGTCTGCACTACCCTATTTCCTGATGCCGCTGTCTAAAATAATGATTGCGTTGAATCAGAATCTAGTAAAAATCGAAACGTCAAAAGCTTTCACTCCTCTTGAACGCCAAGTTTTGGGGATGTTGCACCGTTTGATCTATCAAGACAGCGACCAGTTTTATTCTCGTTGGATGCACAGCGCCAACCACTCTTTAGGTGCGTTTTGTTCTGGCGGTACCATCGCGAACATCACTGCGCTTTGGGTTGCTCGTAATAATGCGTTGAAAGCGCAAGGCTCGTTTAAAGGTGTAGAGAAAGAAGGCTTGTTCAAAGCCATGAAGCACTACGACTACGAAGGTCTCGCTATTTTGGTTTCTGAACGTGGTCACTATTCTCTGAAAAAAGCAGCCGATGTACTCGGTATTGGCCAAGAAGGCCTTGTTTCAGTAAAAACGGATAACAATAATCGTATTTGCACTGACGACCTGAGACTCAAGATCGAACAGCTTAAGCAGAACAAGATTAAGCCTTTCGCCGTCATTGGCGTCGCAGGTACGACCGAAACTGGCAATATCGATCCTCTAAGAGAAATTGCAGAGGTGTGTGCCGAGTCTGACTGCCACTTCCACGTGGATGCTGCTTGGGGCGGCGCAACGCTGATGTCGAACAATCACCGTCATTTACTTGATGGTATTGAGTTAGCGGACTCTGTGACAATAGATGCACATAAACAGCTCTACATCCCTATGGGTGCAGGTATGGTTTTGTTTAAGAAGCCAGACGCGATGACAGCAATTGAACATCATGCTCAATACATATTGCGTAAGGGTTCGAAAGACCTAGGTAGCCACACTCTAGAAGGCTCTCGTTCCGGTATGGCGATGCTCGTTTATGCGTCAATGCACATCATCAGCCGCCCTGGCTATGAGCTGCTGATCGACCAAAGCATCAACAAAGCACGTTACTTCGCTGACCTGATTAAAGAACAAAGTGATTTTGAGTTAGTGTCTGAGCCAGAGCTGTGTCTACTGACGTATCGCTACCTCCCTGAATCAGTAAAAGCTGCATTGCTAAAAGCTGGTGCTCAACAACGTGTTGAATTGAATGAGTTACTCAATGAGCTCACTAAATTTATTCAGAAGAAACAGCGTGAAACTGGCAAATCTTTTGTCTCCAGAACCCGCTTGAATCCAGAAGCTTGGTCACATCAACCGATTATTGTTTTCCGTGTTGTATTGGCAAACCCGCTTACAGGCAATGAGATACTCACCTCTGTGCTTGAAGAACAGCGTGAAATCTCTAAACTTGCACCAAACCTGATGGGCAAAATCAACAAACTGGTTACGCAAATCAACGCATAGTCATTCAATTTTAGTTGCATCAATTTGAAAATTTCTTTCTTTTTGATGTAACTAAGCTGTCAGTTCATACTCAATTTGCATTCTTTTTGCTCAAACTCTCTTCCAATTCTGTAGTTTTCTAAAATTTTGTTGAGGTTTGTCATATTCTTAAGCATTCATGCCGTGTTTTTGTATTAGTTAATAGTATGTTGGGTTTATACTGACTCTATGGTGCTAGTTAGCTTGATATCCATTTGACGCAGCAGTAATTGCAAACCTCTCATTGTTTTAGGTTCTGTTTTACTGATATTTGCTTCAGCCATACCCCCTGGTAAACGATATTAACTAGCAAGTTGTTCTCTATACCCTCGTGAACACTATGAATACATTAGAAAAAATACAAAAAAACCTGGAAAATTTCAGCAAGTCTGAGCGTAAAGTAGCCGAAGTAATTATGGCTTCCCCTCAAACTGCAATTCATTCTAGCATTGCTACCTTAGCTAAAATGGCTGACGTAAGTGAGCCTACAGTTAACCGTTTCTGTCGTCGTTTAGACACTAAAGGCTTTCCTGACTTTAAACTTCACCTAGCTCAAAGCTTGGCGAACGGTACACCTTACGTGAACCGTAATGTTGAAGAAGACGATGGCCCTGATGCTTACACGCATAAGATTTTCGAATCGACTATGGCTTGTCTGGATGTTGCTAAAAACAGTCTAGACGCGATGCAAGTAAACCGAGCGGTTGACTTGCTGACTCAAGCAAAACGCATTTCGTTTTTTGGCTTGGGTGCATCTTCTGCTGTAGCGAAAGACGCTCAAAACAAGTTTATTCGTTTTAATATCCCTATCACGTGTTTTGAAGACATTGTGATGCAACGAATGAGCTGCATTAACTGCAGTGATAACGATGTTATTGTTCTTATCTCTCACACTGGCCGTACTAAAAGCCAAGTTGAGATTGCGAACCTGGCTCGTGAAAACGGTGCGACCGTTATTGCTATCACAGCAAAAGATTCTCCTCTAGATAAAGCGAGCTCGTTATCTATTTCTCTGGATGTTCCGGAAGACACTGACGTTTATATGCCAATGGCAAGCCGCGTTGTTCAGATGACGGTTATCGACGTGTTAGCGACAGGCTTTACGCTTCGTCGTGGTTCTGGCTTCAGAGAGAACCTAAAGCGTGTGAAAGAGTCACTTCGTGATTCACGTTACGAGAAATACTCTCAGTTCTAATCTGCGAAGACAGAACTGATAACAAGTTGAATTAAAAAACGGAGCCTAGTGCTCCGTTTTTATTTGTCCTGAGTTAGCTTAGCTTTCTCGTTATATGTGTTTTATGTTTCTGCTTTCTGCTTTCTGCTATTAGATCGTCCAGCTATTACCTTTCTCTACAACATTATTCTCAGACGCATAAGAGTTAATGATGGTAAAACTCGACTCCGTAGCCTGCTCTGGGGCAAGTTGAGCTGTTTGATTCATCGAGGCTGCCTCATGGTATTCCCCTCCACAACCGCATTCCGCACAAACCTGCTGAAGAATATGTACAAGCCTCTCTTGATTCAACGGTAAAGGATTTCCTTTTATCGCAACAGACTTAAGCGCATCGGACGACACCTCATCAAACTGAGCTTCGCAGACACCAAACTCCAGTAAGCTTGGAAGCTTTAGCGTGTCCAACACTTCAGATAACCAAGCAATCGCGTCTTCCTCTTTCGCCTCGGAACTTCCAGTAACAATCTGAGCAATTCGTTGATAGCGCCCTAAGATGTCATTTCTTTGTTGCTCTCTCGCGACCGCGATATTCTCCATCATCACAAATGGCGCTAAGCGCGCTGTTATAACACTGTGTGGCGCAGATATCTTGCCACCTAACGCGGAGGCCAATCCGTGCGCGGCACCAAGCTTGGCATTGGTTATCGCCATTCCACCCAGCATAGAAGCGAAGGCAAGATCAGAGCGAGCTTGAGGTTCATCATAAACGCACGCTTTAACCACAGAGCCACTTAACTTACGTAACCCTTCCTCACAGATCATATCGGTGAGCGAATTAGGCTCACCACACACATATGCTTCCATGAGATGCGTAAAGGCATCCATGGCTCCACGTCCTGATAAATACAAGTTGGTGCCGTACGTTAAGGTCGGGTCGACAATCGCCACGTCGGCTAACATATCGGGGCTTCGAAGGCTGATTTTGACTTGATCTTGTCCAGACTTAAGCACGGCGTTTTTAGTGACTTCAGCGCCTGTACTCGCTGTCGTAGGAATCGCGATAAACGGCAGTGGTTTTGCTTTGAGTGGTACATTCCGACCAACAACTTCTACATAGTCGTATAAATTACCTTGGTTCGGTAAAACAGCAGCTAACGCTTTCCCCATATCAATTGCACTGCCTCCACCCATTGCAACCACCATATCAGGCTTAAATCGGCGTGCCGAAATAGCGGCCTCTTCGACCATTTTGATATTGGGTTCACCGGAAACGGCAATGTGTTGATAGCGCATGTTTTGCGCATCGAGATAATCGGTGACCAGTGAAGTGCGTTCTAACGTGTTGCCAGTAACCAATAACACGCTGTAGCCGTATTGATTAAAGAGGGACAATGAAGCCTGAAGTGCTCCATCACCAAAGATGATCTTTGTAGGTGTCATAAATTGAAACATGGTGCCTCCTGCGCCTATGACCAAACAAAACTGCGAACTCTTGGTTATTGGAATTTAGCCTTTGTATCGTGCATCACTATTAAGATGCCTCGTTCTGTAGGAGCTTTTTTTGACGAAGTGCAACTTGTGGCATTAAAGATGGATTAAAGTCGTATTTTTAGGGGTAATTCACACTCTCAATTTGTGGGTACTCAACGATGGTGACGGGCAGTTTGCGAGCCCCTTTCTATTTATGGTGAATATTTGCGCTGATAGGTAAAAGCTATCGTATTAAGAGGCAATTCCATCTTTATTTCCCCATAGCATTGAGGCATAGTTGGTTTTAAGAAATTTTGAGTGGCATTCACTAAAGAATAGTTAACATAATAGAGTTAACGAGCCTCATCCCGTATTTAGGAGAAATTAAATGTTTGTAGTTATTTTTGGTCGCCCTGCTTGCCCATTCTGTGTTCGTGCAAAAGAGCATGCTGAAACTCTTAAAGCTAAACGCGATGACTTCAACTACCGTTACGTTGACATCCACGCTGAAGGCATCAGCAAAGCTGACCTAGAGAAGACTGTTGGTAAACCAGTAGACACAGTGCCACAAATCTTCATAGATCAAGACCACATCGGCGGCTGCACAGAATTTGAAGCATACGCAAAAGAAAACCTAGGTCTTTTCGACTAAGCTAGGATTTCTCATACGAGAATCGAGGCTAAAGCCTTAAACAGCTAACCAATTTTAGAGTTAGACTGTACGATTTATTGAAAGCCCGCTCACTGTTGCGGGCTTTTTTACAACAAGTTTTCGTACGGAATAAGAATCAGGTCAAAATCAAGTAAAATAGCAAAATATCGCTTATAATTTATTTATATTTAGATACAATTCACCTCTCAAACTTACCCTGTGTTTCACGCCAATTATTGAGCGACCACTGTGAATATCGACGTTGTTTTTCTGTTAGAACAAAACCCCATTCTCCTCATCTTTGTTGTTTTATCGATTGGATTAGCCATTGGTAAAATTCGTTTCGGTAGCCTCCAACTCGGCAATTCAATCGGTGTTCTGATTACTTCCCTTATCATGGGACATCTTGGTTTTTCGTTTAACGCTGATGCGCTCACCATTGGCTTCATGCTTTTCATCTACTGTGTGGGTATTGAAGCTGGACCAAACTTCTTCGGTATCTTCTTTAGAGACGGTAAACATTATCTCATTCTGAGCCTTGTGGTGCTCTCTACCGCAATTGCTTTAACGTATTTCAGCAGTCATTACCTCGGGCTGGGCTTTGGTTTATCCGCAGGTATGATGGCGGGCGCCTTAACAGCAACGCCGATATTAGTAGGTGCTCAAGATGCGCTGAATTCTGGACTTGCTGAATTACCAAGAAATATGGATATAGGCCTGATCATCGAAAACCTATCAGTGGGTTATGCGATGGCTTACTTAGTTGGCTTAATCAGTATGATTATGTTTGCTCGCCTTATTCCAAAGCTTCAGAAAGTTAACCTACACGATTCAGCTGAGCAAATCGCTCAAGAGCGTGGCTTAGGTGCTTCAGGGCAACGTAAGGTTTACCTTCCAATCATACGAGCTTACCGCGTAGGACAAGAGCTTATCTCTTGGACTGACGGTAAGAACTTGCGTGAACTGGGTATTTATCGTCAAACGGGCTGTTACATCGAGCGTATTCGTCGTAACGGTATTCTTGCCCACCCTGATGGTGATGCGATCCTGCAAGAGGGTGATGAAATTGCATTGGTTGGTTTCCCTGATAGCCACGCGCGTCTTGACCCGAGCTTCCGTAACGGTAAAGAGGTTTTCGACCGTAACCTTCTCGATCTACGAATCGTGGAAGAAGAGATCGTCGTTAAGAGTGACAGCATCGCAGGTAAGCGCCTGTCAGATTTAAACCTGTCTGAATATGGTTGTTTCCTTAACCGCGTAGTACGTGCTCAAATTGAAATGCCGATGGACTTAAACATCGTGCTTTCTAAAGGTGATGTACTGCAGGTTAGTGGTGAAAAGAGTCGTGTTCACGGTCTAGCTGAGAAAATTGGTTTCATCTCGATCCACAGCCAAATGGCGGATTTGATGGCCTTCTGTAGCTTCTTCATTCTCGGTATTTTGTTTGGTTTGATCACCATGACATTCGGTCAGGTTTCATTTGGCTTAGGTAATGCGGTTGGCCTACTTCTATCGGGCATCATGCTTGGCTTCTTACGAGCGAACCACCCTACTTTCGGTTATGTGCCTCAGGGGGCATTGAACATGGTCAAAGACCTCGGTTTGATGTTCTTCATGGTCGGTATCGGCTTAAGTGCCGGCGGTAAGATGTTTGAACACTTAACGCAAGTAGGCCCTCAGGTCATCGGTATAGCCCTAGTCGTGAGTGTACTGCCAGTATTCTTTGCTTACTTAGTTGGCGCTTACGTGTTGAAGATGAACCGCGCTCTTTTATTTGGTGCCATCATTGGCGCACGAACTTGTGCTCCGGCGATGGACATAGTAAATGACCACGCTCGCTCAACCATTCCAGCACTGGGTTACGCCGGTACGTACGCGATAGCCAATATATTGATGACCTTAGCTGGTACTTTCATCATCATCATTAGCTAGCATCTGCTGCTTTAAAAGCAGCCCAGCTTAGATATTTCGAATGCACTAATTCATCTTTGGGTTAGTGCATTTTTTTATAGCCTGTTTTTATGCAGCTCAAGCCTCCGTCCCCACTCCTGCACTTAACTCTCTTCGCATCTCGTGACTCGTATCCCGCATCTGCTCTTTAAATTTCTTCGCATCTCGCCACCCGTATCCCGCATCTGCTTTTATTTTTCCATATCTGCTTTTAATCTCTTGCCTCAAACGACAGACAAAAAAATAGGCGCTCCGTGAGCGCCTATTTCATTTTGATTCGATTGTTTGAATTAGATGTCAGCTACATCAAATTCAACAGCTGGGTTAACGTCAGCTTCGTAATCAACACCTTCAACACCGAAACCGAACAGCTTCAAGAACTCTTCTTTGTACTCAACGTAGTCAGTCAGTTCTTTCAGGTTTTCAGTTGTGATTTGAGGCCATAGGTTACGACAATGCTCTTGAATGTCGTCACGAAGTTCTAGGTCGTCTAGACGTAGACGGTTCACTTCGTCAACTTCTGCTGCGCTACCATCTTCTTTGTATAAACGTTGGCTGAACATACGGAAGATCTGTTCCATACAACCTTCGTGAATACCTTCTTCACGCATCTTCTTGAACACCATAGCGATGTAAAGAGGCATAACAGGAATCGCAGAACTTGCTTGAGTCACAACAGACTTAAGAACAGCAACGTTTGCAGTACCGCCAGTTTGGCCTAGTTTTTCGTTTAGCGCTGATGCTGCACGATCTAGATCCATCTTAGCTTTACCTAGCGCGCCATCCCAGTAGATTGGCCACGTTAGTTCAGTACCGATGTAGCTGTAAGCAACAGTCTTACAACCGTCAGCTAGAACACCCGCTTCAGAAAGTGCGTTGATCCAAAGTTCCCAATCTTCACCGCCCATTACAGTAACAGTGTCTTTGATCTCTTCTTCAGTAGCAGGCTCAACGCTTGCTTCGATGATCGCATCTTTGTTTGTATCTACAGCTGTAGATGTGTACGTTTCGCCGATAGGCTTAAGAGCTGAACGAATTACTTCGCCAGTCTCTGGCATTTTACGCACTGGAGACGCCAGTGAGTACACAACCATATCGATCTGACCTAGGTCTTCTTTAATCAGGTCAATTGTTTTCTGTTTTGCTTCGTTAGAGAAAGCATCGCCGTTAAGGCTTTTTGAATACAGGCCTTCTTCTTTAGCTAGCTTGTCGAACGCTGCTGAGTTGTAGAAACCAGCTGTGCCAGTTTTTTTCTCAGTACCGGCTTTCTCGAAGAAAACACCGATAGTAGAAGCGCCGCCACCAAATGCTGCCGCAATACGTGAAGACAAGCCGTAGCCACTTGAAGAGCCAACAACTAGTACACGTTTAGGTGCGTTTGCGATTGGGCCTTGAGCTTTTGTGTAAGCAATTTGTTCTTTTACATTAGCTTCACAACCGACTGGATGTGTTGTAGTACAGATGAATCCGCGAATTCGAGGTTTGATGATCATATTCAACTTCCTTAAAAAATCAGGTTAAGGATAAGAGTTTCGTGCGCAAATGGCATCTAATTTCTGTAAAAATGTGGTGAAAATGCAAGTGGTTGGAGCACTCAACTGATAATTGCTGACTAAGTCACCATTTGTTAACGCTTCTATTGAGACTTCTACAACAAAAACAAAAAAGGCACCTGATTAGGTGCCTTTTAGCATTTCGTTATCTAAGCAACGCTATTTAGCTTAGGTTTTAACTCTTTTCGCGTCAAAGTTTCACTAAAGTCATGACTGAAGTGGTCAACTTGAATCGCTGTGTAACGCAGTTTATCAGCAGCAACAATTTGGTCGACTTCTTCTTGCGTTAGAACATCGGCAGCAAGTGCCTGAGCTAGTTTGTCTGCCAGCAAGCCTTTACGAGCCACTTTGCCTTCTTTCACTGCTTTGAAGATCTTACGCTCTAGAGGCTTGATGCTGTACATCGCATTGAAAGCGTTCTCCATAAGGCCAACACTATCATCCTCTTCCTTGCCGATGTAGCAAAGGTGAGTCAGACGTTCACGGTGCGCACCCGGAGTCATCAAGCTTTCTGCTAGTTGAACTGTTAGGTTATCACTTGGTTTTTCGAAGTGGTTACCTACAGGGAAAACTAGACCTTTAAGTACTTTACCAACCATCTTGTTCGGGAAGTTACGGTACGCTTCTTGTAGTGATTTAGCCGCATTGTGGAAACAGTGCTGAACCGCGTAGTGTACGTAGTCTAGGTCAGCTTGTTGGCGACCTTCGTCTTCATACTTCTTAAGCGCAGCAGAAGCCATGTATAGGTAACTTAGACCATCACCTAAACGTGCAGAGATAAGCTCTTTACGTTTCAATTCGCCACCTAGCGTCAGCATTGCGAAATCCGCACTGACTGCAAGCGCACGGCTCAAACGAGTCAGATCTTGGTAGTACGGCTTAGTTGGGCCGCTCATGTCGGCTTTAATAAACTTAGAACCCGTTAGTGCCGCACCAAAAGCGCCGAAGGTGTTTTTAGTTGCGTGTGAGATGTGCTTGAACAACAAGCTATCAAAGTCTTTTGCACCTTGCTTCTCATCTGGGTTCGCTGCCGCTTCCATTTCGCTCAATACGTATGGGTGACAACGTGTCGCACCTTGACCGAAGATCATCAGGTTACGAGTTAGGATGTTCGCGCCTTCTACTGTGATAGCCACTGGAATACCTAGGTAAGGTGCAGCCAAGTAGTTCATTGGACCATCTTGGATTGCACGACCCGAGTGGATGTCCATTGAGTCATTCAGAATAGTACGAGCCATCTCTGTCATGTGATACTTCGCGATTGCCGTTACGATACCCGGCTTCTCTTTCATATCAAGTGAAGTGGTTGTCAGTGTACGAGTCGCTTCTAATAGATACGTTAAACCACCAATACGGCCTAAGCTCTCTGCAACACCTTCAAATTTACCAATCGACATACCGAACTGCTTACGAACATAAGCGTATGCGCCGGTCGTTTTCGCTGTTAGGTGGCCCATCGCCGTGCCCAGTGCTGGTAATGAGATACCACGACCTGCAGACAGACATTCCACCAGCATACGCCAGCCTTTACCTGCGTAATCTGCGCCACCGATTAGCCATTCCATAGGAATAAATACATCGTGACCGCGCGTTGGACCATTCATAAACGCAAGACCAAGTGGATCATGACGCTCACCAATCACAACACCTTCGTGGTCAGCTGGGATAAGCGCACAAGTGATACCAATGTCTTCTTTGTCACCAAGCAGCTTCTCTGGATCATGCAGTTTGAAAGCCAGACCAAGTACCGTTGCCACTGGTGCTAGCGTAATGTAACGCTTGTTCCAGTTAAGTTTGATACCTAGTGTCTCTTTACCTTCGTGCATGCCCATACACACAGTGCCGACATCAGGGATACCACCCGCATCAGAACCCGCTTCAGGGCCTGTTAGTGCGAAACAAGGGATATCTGTGCCGTCAGCAAGACGTGGTAGCCAGTAGTCTTTTTGATCTTGAGTACCGTAGTGAGACAGTAGCTCACCCGGGCCAAGAGAGTTTGGAACCATTACCGAAACCGCAGTACTAATACTACGAGTTGCAATCTTGGTTACGATTGTAGAGTTGGCGTGCGCCGAAAACTCACGACCGCCGTACCCTTTCGCGATAATTAGCGAGAAGAAACGCTCTTTGCGTAAGAAGTTCCAAACTTCCTCTGGAAGGTCTCGGTCTTCTTTCACAATTTTGTGGTCGTCAAGCATAGCGAGCAAAGTTTCAAGCTCATTATCCATGAACGATTGCTCTTCTGCTGTCAGCTGAGGTTTTGGGTACTGGTGAAGCTTAGTGAAATCTGGTTTACCAGAAAACAGCTCTCCGTCCCACCACACGCTACCCGCTTCCATCGCTTCTTTCTCGGTGCTAGATAGTGGTGGTAGTACTTTTTTAAAGAGTTTAAAAGCTGGGTCACTTACCCATTTTTGTCTTAGAGAGCTCATAGTTCAGATCCTTTTGTTCACTATATTGTTTGTGAATATTTTGCTTTTTATTGTTTTATTCTTTTGCTGACATGCCAGCGGCCAAATATGGAATGAGAATATCGACCACTGCCTTAGCATCTATCTTTCTGTCATAGTCATTCTCTGCAATTTCTATCAGAGCCTGGCTAGATGCCATGGTGAATACACAAGTCCCTAGGGTGAAGTGCAATCGCCAAAATAACTGTTCTTGAGTGAGGTTCGGGTTGGCTTTCATTACTGAGCTGGTAAACAGGGTCAGTACTTCGCTGTAGCGAGTGGTAATGAACCAACGCAAGTGACCTTGCACATCCGTATAACCTCGACCGATGAGTAACATAAATCGACTCGTACCATTTGGCCTTACATCATTCAGTGCTCTTAGCGGCTGTCTTAAAGACTCAAACACGTCACTCATAGAATACGTTTCGTTCAAGTTTAAGTTCACTAAAGCGTCTTGCAGTGCAGGCATAAATGCTTCTAAGTATCGATTTAATACGGCACGAACCAGAGTCTTCTTATCGCCAAAGTGGTAGTTCACTGAAGCAAGATTGACATTGGCTTTACCCGTAATGGTGCGTAAAGAGGTGTCATTAAAACCGTGCTCAGCAAATAAGCCTTCAGCCACATCTAAGATTTTGTCTTTGGTTGTACTTCTTGGTGCCATTTCAATCACTCGTATTAAACAACTGTTTGAAATATACGCTTAGTACATTTATTTAACAAGCAAGCAACATCACATTTTCACAAATTGGTCGTACCAGTTAATCGCTTTATTCACTAACCGATTGAATCGATGCATGTTTACAAAAAAAGGAAAAATTAATGAATTTTCTGGGAACTGAAATAGAAATGGAGGGTCATAAATTAAGTAGAAAACAGAGTATTTAGAAGTTTAACAGGCCGTCAAACTTGTCTCTCCCCTGCTTTCTTAATTACTGCATTTTTCCTTATTAACTCCTATACTTGTATCCGCCCAAACCGTGTTGGTTTGGGCTTTTTTTTTGCCTATGATTCAGGCAACTTTTCTTCGGTTACTACTGGGCACAAAAAGCCCCCGAAACCGAGGGCTTTCATTACGTTAAGCCATAGAACACTTCACGATACCGACTAAGCGGCATCGTTTTTGATAAGTTCTCCCAATATCGCAAGATCACTACCAAGATCAACCGAAGCGCCCATCTCCGTAGCAATCCCTTCTACTACGATCGTTTGAACGTCGACTCCACCATTGATTGGAATAGACAAAGCAATGTCTTCACCATCGACCGAGACTTCAATCATATCAAGCAATTCTGCCATTTGAGTTTCGTCTTGTGGGTCTTCAATGAGATCATTGAGGTCAATTAAATCACCAGAGCCGTTAGTATAAAGCTCAAAGTCTTTAATGATGTCTGTACCGTTGTCGAGCGCGGAGTCTAACCAAGTAAAGATATTGTCCTCACTATCACCAATCAATAAATCATTGCCAGCAGCAGCAAACAGCGGTTCGTTACTCGCAGCACTGATCACGTTGTATAGCTGTGGTTCTTCAGTATCAACTGTCACCGTTTCGACTGTACTTTCAGCGCCACTTGAATCTACTGCGACATAGTCAAACTGAGGATCATCGGTTACTGCCTCGTTTCCTTGGACATAACGCAGCTCCCAATTACCACCAGAAGATGAAAGCTCCATACCAACAATTGGATTACTAGGTGACGAGTAGCTGAACTCGTACAGAATCTGCTGGTTGCCTGTATCGCCTTCGTCTTTTTGGTATTGCTCGCTAGCTGTAGTCCCGTCAGCAAAGGTGTAAGTAACTTCAATATGTACACTGCTATTGGTATTGAACTCTCCTCCCATACCATCTAACCCAAAATGAACAACTTCAAGTGGGTTGTTGGTAAAGTCGATGATCAAGGTCTCCTGCATGTTCATACCTTTACCATCAGTATCACCAATCCCATAACCAACATGAGGCTGCTCGCCTTGATACTGTTTAAGTGGCTTATCATTATTATCTTCGATAGATAATGTAATAGTATTGCCGTTAGCTAAGGTAATCAGCCTTTCTGTTGGAGATACCGCCACTCCCCAGTTATAGAACCCATCAACAAGGTCAGGCATGTCCTCAGGATCGCCACTGAAGCCCATTTCAAACAGCTCTCCAGGCCCGGCAACAAAACTAATATTGTTTGGAACAAACAGCACACCACTATCCACATCGGACTGCACTATTCCCCTGGTGTCTCCATTTTCATCGGTATAAAGAAGGGTGCCACTGGTTGGCAAGGTGTTAATACGAACATTTAGAGGTATCTCATTGTGATCATCTTCTATATCTGAGATGTAATCAGGCATGCCACCATCTTCAGAGTCGAACAAAATAGGAATCACGGCATCGTCATCATTGACCACCACAAAGCTTGTTGCTTCAGGGGCATCGTTGACACCATTAATCGTTATTTCGATGACATGTTCAACACCATCAATTGCAGTGACCACATAGTTCTCAATAACGGTGTCGTCGTCACCGAGATATTGAACGGCATCATTATCAACAACATAACTCCATGCGCCCTCAGGGGTGATAGTTAACATACCTAATGCTAGTGCATAGGTTGAACCTACAGGTGTGAATACACCATTAGGTTTAAAGGCCGGCATATCACTGGTGTCAACATCGGTAATCGTGAGCGTACCCGACGTCATGAGTTCGTTGGTCTCTAAGTCGACATTCAAGTCTTCGGTCACTTCTCCCTTATCCGAATCGCCTTCACCAACGGTGATTTTAGATGGGTCATCCGCACCATTGATGGTGATCGTGACTTCGCTTGTGGTGCCGTCTGTTGCACTCACCGTGTAGATCTCAGTAACGGTTTCGTTTTCATCAAGATACTGCACAGCGTCATTGTCGACGGTGTAGGTCCACTCACCGCCAGACGTAATGGTCAGTGCCCCGAGAGGCATCGCATTAGTTGAACCGGAAGGTTTGAACGCACCAGATTGATTAAAGGCAGGTGTATCGTTTGTATCTGGATCGCTAATAGTTAATGAACCTGTTGTTTCAAGATTATTGGTGTCTTCATCGACATCCACATCTTCGGTCACATTACCCATATCACTATCACCTTCCCCAACAGTGATCTCAGACGGATCTTCCGCACCGTTAATGATGATGGTCACTTCGCTAGTGGTGCCGTCTGTTGCACTCACCGTGTAGATCTCAGTAACCGTTTCATTCTCATCAAGATATTGCACCGCATCATTGTCGACAGTGTAGGTCCACTCACCGTCAGACGTAATGGTCAGTGCCCCGAGAGGTATCGCATTAGTTGAACCGGAAGGTTTAAACGCACCAGATGGATTAAAGGCAGGATTATCACTGGTATCTGGGTCACTGATAGTCAGCGAGCCTGTTGTTTCAAGCGTGTTCGACTCATCATCGACATCCACGTCTTCCGTAACGCTACCCGTATCACTGTCACCTCCACCAACCGTAATTTCCGATGGATCTTCCGCACCGTTGATAATAATCGTTACTTCACTGGTGGTGCCGTCTGTTGCACTCACCGTATAGACCTCAGTAACCATTTCATTCTCATCAAGATATTGCACCGCATCATTGTCGACAGTGTAGGTCCACTCACCATCGGACGTAATCGTCAGCGTCCCGAGAGGTATAGTATTCGTTGAACCGGAAGGTTTAAACGCACCAGATGGATTAAAGGCGGGATTATCACTGGTATCTGGATCACTGATAGTCAGCGAGCCTGTTGTTTCAAGCGTGTTCGACTCGTCATCGACATCCACGTCTTCCGTAACGCTACCCGAATCACTGTCACCTTCACCAACAGTGATCTCAGATGGATCTTCCGCACCGTTAATGGTGATGGTCACTTCGCTAGTGGTGCCGTCTGTGGCACTCACCGTATAGATCTCCGTGACCGTTTCATTCTCATCAAGATATTGCACCGCATCATTATCGACGGTGTAAGTCCACTCACCGTCAAACGTAATGGTCAGTGTTCCGAGAGGTATCGCATTAGTTGAACCGGAAGGTTTAAACGCACCAGATAGATTAAAGACGGGATTATCACTGGTATCTGGGTCACTGATAGTCAGTGACCCTGTTGTTTCAAGCGTGTTCGACTCGTCATCGACATCCACATCTTCCGTCACCTCACCCATGTCAGAGTCACCTTCACCAACAGTGATCTCAGACGGATCTTCAGCGCCATTAATGGTGATGGTCACTTCGCTAGTGGTGCCATCTGTGGCACTCACTGTATAGATCTCAGTAACGGTTTCGTTTTCATCAAGATACTGCACAGCGTCATTGTCTACGGTGTAGGTCCACTCACCGTCAGACGTAATGGTCAGTCTCCCGAGAGGTATCGCATTAGTTGAACCCGTGGTGTCAAAAATGCCGTTTGGGTTGAAGGCAGGTGTATCATTGTCATCAACATCGGTAATGGTTAAAGTACCGGACGTCATTAAGTTGTTGCTCTCTTGGTTAACCTCGACATCTTCAGTTACTTCACCTGTATCCGAATCACCCTCTCCTGCGGTTATGTCAGATGGATCATCCGCACCGTTAATGGTAACGATCACTTCGCTTGTTGTGCCGTCATCTGCCGTCACGGTATAAATCTCTGTAACGAACTCATCGTCGTCTAAGTACTGAACGTCATCGTTGTTAACGACGTAAGTCCAAGCACCATCAGGGGCTATAGTTAACACGCCTAGTTGTGATTCATTCGTCGAACCTTCAAGGTTAAACTCACCGTCAGGTAAGAAAGTAGGAGTATCACCGTCTACGTCGGTGATCGTAACTTGTCCAGAGGTGACTAGTTGGTTGGTTAGTTCATCGACATCTACATCCTCAGTCACACTGCCTGCATCATCTGCAGCAACTGCCACATCATCAGTACCAATAATGGTGACTGTAATAACTTGCTCACCTCCATCAGAAGTTTGTACTGTGGTTGTATCTTGAATTTGCTCACCGTCGGCAAGTTCGTCAAATGGACTGTTGGCTACAAAGGTCCATGTTCCATCTTCGTTGACGACAAAGCTCCCTAACCCATTATCCCCTTCCACACTTTTAGCGATAAAGGTTATACCCGGCTCCTCAATGGTTAAGGTCCCCCCAGTTTCAATAGGCTCGTCACTTTCAAACTCAACAACATTAGCTTCTCCTGACACAAGCGCAAAAGCTATGATGTCAAAAAGAGTAATACTTTGAGTTTCTGACAACCCTTGAGACTCAAGCCCGTCAGTTTCAAAGTTTGTCGCAGCTTGAGTTTCAGCCCCGGTACGTTCAATCCTACCGCTGTTGGTTAAACTTGAGCCTTGTTCACCCGCAGCTGTATCAAACTCATCTCCTAATTCCGTTGGATCAAATCCTTCTTCGATAGCACGTTGTACTTGAGCGATTGCATCATCAGTATCTAGCACATTTTGTTGGCCCTGGTTATCTACAAATCGTGCAGAAACACTTGGCACACTTGCTTCACTAGAATCGAAACTGATGACTACATCACTGGCAGCTGGCTGTTCGCCCGGAGACAAACGTCTAACTTGGCCTTGAGCGTCGAGCACAACACTGCCGCTAGCAAGGCCTAGTATGTTTAGGTTGAAGTTTCCCATAGCTAAGTTCCCACTTCCTCTACCCAGAACAAACCACACGCTAGCTCACTCCCAGCTCTGCGTTATGGCTGTCGCATACAGTAAATTTAGTATCGACACTATTGACAATCAACTCACTAAGATGGGCGCGCATATGACTATTTTTAAATTAGTCAATAGCAATAGCGACTTACCATCAAAAAAAACAAACAAACTTCGCATTTTTTTACAGATGTCCTAAGCTTCTTTAATACAGTCTGTGTCTCAACAAAGCAGAAAATACTGCTACGATATTGATCGAAACATATAAAAGTAGAAGGAGAGCTACTTTGAAATTGTTTAAGTTATCCATGGTATGCTGCTTCATTGCAGCGGCCCCAGTCGCCTCTCAAACTTTGGAACAATCTGTTGCTATCACTTTGGCGACCAATCCTGAGATCAAAAGCATCTTTAACGAGTATGTGAGCGTCAAAAAACGAAATGACGCTGCTGGTGGTGCTTACCGACCTAGTATCGACCTTGATGCAGGTATTGGTTACGAAGGCATAAACCCTGCACCGAACAACGGCCCAGATACAGACCTTACAAGAAAGGAAGCTACGATCTCCCTGACTCAACTGTTATGGGATGGTTCATCAACTCTAAACGACATTGATCGTACTGCCGCAGAAGCAGAATCTGTTCGCTTACAACTGTTAGCGGATGCCGAAGACAAAGCGCTAGAGGTCACCCAGATCTATTTAGACGCAGTAAAAGCCACTGAAGTTTTAGCCCTTTCGGAAAGTAACCTTGCTATCCACAAGAAAATTTATAAAGACATCAAAAAGCGCGCTGTGTCAGGCATAGGTTCAACTGCTGATGTATCGCAGGTAGAAGCTAGGATCGCAAAAGCTCACGGCAACTTGTTAGCCGCACAGAACAATCTAATCGATACCCATACCCAATTTCGAAGAGTGGTCGGTCAGGAACCACTAGGCTTGGTTTACCCAAGAGCCGATATTTCTATGATTCCACTGTCATTATCAGACGCCTTAGTTGATGCTTTGGACCAACATCCAGTCATCAAAGTCGCTTCTGCAGATGTCGATTCAGCGCATTTCCAGTACAAACAATCGAAAGGTGTTAACTACCCTACTTTCTCTATCGAAGCGTCTCAATCATGGCGTGATGATGCGGGTGGCGATGAAGGTTCGAGCCAAGAAACGTTGGCAATGCTGAGAATGCGATACAACTTGTACAACGGTGGAACAGACAGTGCTAATTCTGAAGCCGCTGCTTATCAACTAAACAAAGCGAAAGATCTTAGAGACCGAGCTTATCGACAAGTAGAGGAAGGCCTTCGCCTTTCATGGAGTGCCTTAGATCTAACACTGCAACAAAAGAACTTCTTATCTGATCATGTTGATTCAGCTTCGGAGACCGTTATCGCTTATGAAAAACAATATCGAATAGGTAAACGTACTTTGCTCGATCTACTCAACACCGAGAACGAACTATTTGAAGCCCGTAAAGATTATCTCGATGCGCATTACTCTGAGCAGTACGCTAAGTACCGTGTAATGAACGCAACAGGTTCTTTATTGAATGCTCTACTGGTCGACATTCCAGAAGAGTGGACAACGGCCGTGGAGTATTAATGATGAAAATAACTTACTTACTACTTCCCGTATTATCGATGACTTTATTTGCCTGTTCTAATCAGCAGGAAGAAGACTACATCGAGACACCTGAAGCGGAGCAAATTTCTGACCTGCAAGACGATGACAAAGATGGTGTGGTAAACGCACGAGATACCTGCCCTGGTACACCCGAAGGTTCTCAAGTGGATAATGTGGGCTGCGGGGAAACTATTCGCTCGCAAGAAGTCAGACAGTTGAAAATCCTTTTTGCAAACGACTCTTACGAAGTTAACCCGATCTTCTCTGACCAAATCACAACCATGGCGGAATTTTTAGAAACTTATAAAAGTGCATCGATTGAGATCCAAGGCTACGCCAGTAAAGTAGGCTCCAATGAGTACAACTTAGAGTTATCAAAGAAAAGAGCTCACCACGTGGAAGACGAATTGCTGTCGAATGGGGTCGACTCAAGCCGCGTTAGGATTGTCGGCTATGGGGAAGAACGTCTGGAAAGTGATGGCGATGATGCCACTGCACACGCTCTAAACCGTAAAGTAACCGCGACAGTAGTCGGACTCGATGAACAAATCGTAGAAGAATGGACTATCTTTACCACGCTAGAGAAATAGAATAACACTGTCACAATAGTTCTTATACGCAAATGTTGGACGGAGATAGGAAGACAGGACAGCGCTGACTACCAGAAGGATTATCAAAGAATACTGACAAGGTTTGTTGTAAGGACACAAGATCAATAAAGCCGTGATAGGGTTACCCATCACGGCTTTTTTGTTCTTTGTCATCACATGAGACTCGTAGTAACTCATGTGATCAATTCTTGTTGTTCATTAAGTGGGCTGGCTTGTTTAAGCGAGCCCGTTACTGATTACAGTTTTACTTCTTGCTGCTTAGTCTTCGGTAAAGAAATACTTAGTAGGAAGTAACCCAGTATTGCTGCTGTCGTAGAGCCCATCAAGATACCTAGTCGAGCGAACGTATCGAATTCTGCGTTCGTTGGACCAAATGCCAGTGAAGAGATAAAGATAGACATTGTAAAGCCGATACCACACAACACAGAGACTGCGAAGATGTTCATGAAGTTCACGCCTTCAGGAAGCTTAGCTATGCCCATTTTCACTGCGCCCCAGCTGAATAAGAATATACCCAGTGGCTTACCAACCAGTAGACCCATCGCGATACCCAAAGGTAGCATTCCGGTTAGGCTTGATAGAGAAATGCCTTCCAATGAAATACCTGCGTTTGCAAATGCAAAGATTGGCAGGATGGCAAAAGCAACGTACGGGTGCAATGCATGCTCTAGGTGTTTGAGAGGAGAACGTTCCCCTTTGTTACCCTTGAGTGGAATAGCAAAACCAATCACTACACCAGCCAATGTTGCGTGAACACCAGATTTCAATACTGCGAACCACAGAATTGCACCGACAATCAAATAAACACTCAGCTTCGTCATATGTTTAGCATTCATCATAAACAGGACACCTGTTGCGATAAAGCCAACCGTTAGAGCAAGCGTTGAAAGATCACCTGAGTAGAACAATGCAATGATAACAACAACACCAAGGTCATCGATAATTGCTAGAGCCAGTAGGAACACTTTCAAACTAACTGGTACACGATTACCAAGTAGTGCCATGATACCCAATGCGAATGCGATATCTGTTGCTGCTGGGATAGCCCAGCCTTGTAATGCTTCTGGGTTACCAGAGTTGAATAGCACGTAAATAAGTGCAGGAGCTAGCATACCGCCCACAGCTGCGATAGCTGGGAAGATTGCTGTCTCTTTAGACTTTAATGCGCCTTCTAAAAGTTCACGCTTAACTTCTAAGCCGATTAGAAGGAAGAAGACAGCCATGAAGCCATCATTAATCCAATGAGATACAGACATACCAAGAACGTAGCTGTGTAGAACGCCTTGATACATTTCGTTCAGTGGTGAGTTTGCTACAAACATTGCGATCGCCGCAGCGATGACTAGTATGATGCCGCCAGCAGATTCCATTTTAAAGAAGTCACGGATGACGTCGGTCATGATTTCGCCCTTATATTTATTATTTAAATAAACGAATAACAAAGAATAACCACGAGTGTATAGACAAGCCCAATCGATAGATAATCACTTCTTTGGATGTTTAACTTCGGTTTTTCCTACAAATACTAAACAATACGTCGTATATTCCATAATGTTTTTACGTATTATGAATTAAGTATAGATGAGAACCCTAAAGCTGTATGCAGATTTAATTCAAGTATGGAGGGTGCTACAAATATAAAAAAGGCTATCAAATGATAGCCTTAGGTGTATTTAGTAACCGGTGAGTTGCATGAAGCCTGTTGCTTCATGACTGCCACTTGCCATGATTGGCCCTTCCCAATACGGAATCAAAAAAGGAAGCCACATATCTCGGCGCTTGATACGGGTAGTGAGGTTGATATTGTGCCCAGGGACGTTAATTATCCACTGAAGAGGCATTCTTCGCCCATTAAGCAGCGTTGTATTCTGCAAAGGCTTAATAGATATGTCGGATTCAGTCAGCTGAAAAACCTTGCCTGAGCGAGTGGCGAGAGTTCCAAATACATAAGGCATCTGTTGGTTGTGGCGGTAACGATTAACGCTCAATGCTGTGCCGTCATCTAAGTTAAAGACAAACCAATCCCACCCTTGTTGACCGACGCCAACTAAGCCGCTTCCCCACTCTTTATGAACCCATGCCGTTCCTTCAACTTCCTTGGCAACGCCATCGAGTTGCAATGTACCGGTCAAAGATAAGAAAGGAGCACTGAAATTGTAAGAAGCAACAGGCAACAAATCGTGTTTTTTCTGATAGCCATTGTCGCCATTGAGCACATAAGGCCCTTTCGCAACCGTATCTAACTCGAGACCAAACGTATCCGTATTCACTTGAAGTCGCCCCGGAAACGGCGTGTTACCTAGCGCTCGCCAATTCCAGTTATCAATCCAGATTCTAAAGGGACTGTTCGTCATTCCCGCCTGACCAATACCACCACGTGCTAAACGCTGCTCTTTCCACACTTTAGAGTCAGAAGAGATGACGACATTTGAAATATAGATTTGTGGACTTTGCCATCCGGGAGTTTCACGTTCATCCGTTGCGATGCGGAAAAAACTCCACTGCACCGAATACTTCTTTCCATCACTCCCTTTTAAAGAAGCGAAGTAATGCCACCACTCATGTTGAAATTCAGGGTGGAACTGGAAATCACGGGGTAGAGAAACGCTTCTGTCAGGCAATACAGGCTCGAACACGTTAAAGTGCTCACTCACTAATACAGAATTAACCTCGTTAATGCCCTTATCACCTACGTCAACAAAATAGGAATAATAAGCCCACACGCCTAGGAGTGCGCCGAAGAAGCTGATCAGTAGAATAGAAGAGACAAAACGATGTCTTAGTTTTTTTGAGCCATTGCGTTGAAACATAATTAAAGCGCATCCCTCAATGACTTCATCGGTGTATTTCGGATCATTCTCATCACTGGTAAAGCACCAGCGAGCATTAATGCTGCCATCGCCCACGCAAAAGTCACTAAGTAATCCCATGGGATCACTTGTAACTCGAGTGACCACCCAAAAGACTGCTTAATGACAATATCAACGATCAAACTTGCTAACGCTAAACCTAATGGCACCGCAATCAAAGACGAAATAAGCCCAAACACAAACAACTGTAGGCTGCCGGTAAATATCAGCTCTTTGGCTGAGACCCCTAAACAGCGTTGAAGTGAAATATGTCTTTGACGAGAGACTTCACCCGCGACGGTCGCGAAGAAAATACCAAATACCGCAATCACTAAGGTAATGTTACCCAGAGTATCAGCAATCGCAAAGGTTCTATCGAAGACCCGCATCGCTTGGCTGTGAATATTGTTGTTATCAAAGATACGTTCGGACCCTAACCTAAACACACTTTCTAAACGACTGCGTAAACCAATGGCATTCACATCGTCTTTTAATATCACGCCTAACCCAACATTGCCTCGACCTGCAAACCCATATAGCCAATTGCGATGCGACATCATGACCTGATGATATGGATTCCCATAATCATAATAAACACCGACAACCTGCCAACCCGAGCCAAGACTGTCATGCAGATCGATATAATCGCCGGGACGAATACCCAACTTGAGAGACATTGATTCGCTGATCAACACCCCTTTAGAATGATGTAAATGATACCAATAGTTTGGAATGCCGAGCTTGATGGTCAGCGCTTCTAGCTCGCCTTCTGAAGGCCCAGTACTGACCACTTGAATACTCCCCTTGGCAGAAGAGACATCTTTTTCCCAACGCCACCACACTGAATCAACTTCAGGCTGTTCTGACAACCAGTTACTCATGCGAGCCGCTGCATTGTTGGTCGGGTAGATATAAAGGTCTGCGGCCAAACGTTGAGTTAACCATTTATCTGTGGTGTCTCTAAAGCTACCGACCATGGTTTCAACGCCAATATTCGCCGATAACGCCAGCATAAAGGCCATGGTAGCAACACCACGGTAGCTCATACTTGATGCTGCGTCAGCGAAGAACCAACGAGCACGAACCCAGCGTAATGAATAAGACAAGCTATTGAACAGCTTCCACATCAGGAACGGCGTAAACAGAGCCACACTCACGAGCATAAGCGCGATAATGGCAAAGCCAGACTCTTGTGTTTGTGGCGCTTGATAAACGGCTACAGCAGCGACCAAGAAGCCACAACCAATCAATGCTTGCCAAGTAAATTCAGTACCCGCAAAGCGCATCAAAGATAAGCGTGATGACAAACGAATAGGTTGAGATTTAAGTAAGCGAACCAACGGCCAAGCGCAAGCTAGGAAAGCACCTAGTAAGGCCATCATTAAGCTATAACCGCTCCAGCGCCAATTCCAATTGATGGTTAAACCCACATTGGCATCGTAAAGGTCGCCTAAGCTTGAAGAAACTGCCGGTAACAGTTGGTTAGCCAGCATCACACCGAAGATGTTGCCGCACACCCAACTCACTAGCACTAAGATCAGAAGTTCTAAACATAGCGCTTTAGCCAGTTGCCAACCAGAAACGCCTGTCTGCCTTAATATTCCGACCAATGGCTGACGTTGAATAAATGACAATGACATCGCTTGATAGAAGATAAACAAGCCCACGACAAACGACAGCATACCCATCGCCGTTAGATTTAAGTGGAAAGCACTAGTTAGAGATTCCAATTCAGCTTTTGAACTGCGAGAAATCGTCAGTCCATTAGGCAACATATTCTTAAGGCGTTCTAACTTCTCAGGAGGCATATCTGAACAAGCAATAACAGACAGTCCAGCGCTACGTTTCAACATTCTTAACAACGAGATATCTGCGATCAATCGTGTGCCGTTAATGAGGTTGTTTTGATCAACAACAACAGGCCCAAGTTCAGAGCCGTCCAGAAGAGGAATATAGTCACCATTCTTCCATTCCATATGCTCAGCAAGATCATCGCTGACAAGAATTGGGTAAGGTGGCTTCATGAGGTTTAATGTTGTGAGATCTTTTAGCGCAACGCCCGGATGCAACTGAAGCATAGACACAGGGTCCAAGCCAATAAGCATGAAGTTTGCGCCATTTTCATCAGTGATACGGTGGTGATCAAAAGGAGAACACTGTTGAAAGCCTTCGCGGCGTAGCTGGATATAAAAACCTTGAGGGATCTTATTGGCGTTGTGCTTAGGGCGAATACGATATGGAAGAGGATTCGAAAACAGTTTTTCGCCGTGAGCATAACTCTGCTTAGCGTGCTGATTGATTGCGGTAACACCAACCAGTAATGATACGCCGAGGGTTAAACCAAGCCATACCAAAATAATTTGAAGTGGGTAACGTCGATAATGACCGAGTAGCGCTTTAACTACGGGCCATAACATGCAGTTGCCCTCCCTGTAGACGAATACGTCCGTCCATATGCTGCGCCACTTTTTCACTGTGAGTAACAAGCAACAGAGTACATTCCAACTCACGAGCTAAAGACGTCAGCAAGCGCATTACCGCTTCAGCATTACGTTCATCTAAACTGCCTGTAGGCTCATCGGCTAATAGGATTTTAGGTTCCATGTACAAAGCACGAGCAATGGCCGCACGCTGTTGTTGGCCACCAGAAGCTTCTTCAGGATAACGTCCAAGCAAAGGCATAAGGTCTAAAGCAGAAAGGATTTGTCGCCAAAGCCCCTTGTCTTCAGGTAAGCCTTTTAATTGACGGCAAAAACGAATGTTGTCGGCAATATTAAGCGTTGGTAGCAAGTTGAATTGCTGGAAGATATGACCAATGTTGTTTCGACGATAAGCAGTACGATTACGTTCTGTCGAATCGTGCATATTGAAGTTTGGGAAAGCAATTTCGCCTGAGTCTGCTAAGTCTAGACCTGCAATAAGATTCAGTAATGTACTTTTACCAGAACCGCTTTCTCCCATTAATGCCAGCTGGTCACCTTGGTTTAATGTTAATTCAGCACCTTGCAAAACAGGGTGAAATTCCCCCCCGTCGACATAGCCTTTACATAGGTCTGACAGCTTTAACATTAAACAGCTCGCATTAGTTAGAATTTGGAAGGAGAATCTACACTAATTCCCTGTTAGGAGGAAGTATTTTGAAAGATAGATCACATGCCAACGATAAAGTGATGCGATTGGTGCGCCCTACTTCAACTTCCTATTAAGTTTTTGATCCATTTTCTTGTTTTCATACGATAAAGCGACCCACCCCACTTAAGCACTTCTTCAGTGAGGAAAAGCAGATATACCCACTCAGGTGGAAACTTTAGGTAGATAGCGGCAATCGCAGCCAGCGGAATACCGATCACCCACTGAGCAATCACATCTTGATAGAGGCAGAACTTCACATCACCGCCCGCTCTTAATACACCAACAATGACCGTCAGCGGTACCGAGCGAATAACAATACCCACGCTGAGAATCAAAATGAACTTCTCTGAAAGCGCTCGGGTTTCTTCTGTCAAAGCGCTAAAGGCGTTCAGTATTGGCGTTTGTACGAAATAGAGAAAAATCGCGACCACGATACTGGTCAAGAAACACAAAATCGTTAAACCTAGTGCTTGATAGTAAACCGCTTCATTGTTCTTCGCGCCAAGCTGATTACCCACCAGAACCGCTGCCGCATTCGAAAGGCCAATCAGTAAACTCAATGAGATAGACTCAACCGGCGTCATCACAGAAAGTGCAGCTAAACCTTGAACGCCCGATTGCCCCATGATTGCGTGGTAAGCAAACAAGCCACCAGCCCATGCTAAGAAGTTAAACGTCGTCGGAAGCGACAGCTTTAAGAAGCGAACCACTTTTTCTATCGAAGCTGCCGCTTTTATATCGCAGAACTTGAATGCCAATAAATGCTTTGAACAATAAAGGTAGCCAAATAAGGTCGCCACTTCGATTGCACCACTCAACACTGTCGCAATCGCCGCACCTTTGATTCCAAGAGCAGGAAAGCCCAAGTTACCAAAAATCAAAACCCAGTTTAGAAACACATTCGATAGAATTCCGATACCACTAAAGAACGTGCTCAAACCCGGCTTGTGCATCGCTCTTAAGCCAACAGACATACTGCTGACACAAGACACGGCTAACATGCTAAATGAAGTAATCACGATGTAGTCAACACCAAGGCTGATGACTTCTTGTGAGTCGGTCGTCACACCCATGATTTGGCTTGGGAATGATATAAAGAACACAATAGTCAGCAACGCAAACAACGTAGACACTAACCAAGTTAACGCCGTACTTTCTCTGACACCCTGCTTGTTGCCGGCTCCCCAATATTGCGCAGTCAATAACGCACCACCCGTGGTTACGCCCACCAGCATAATGGTCGTGACAAACATGGCTCTACTCGCCACACCCACCGCAGCAATATCAGCTTCACCCAGTTGCCCTAACATCAGCACATCCACAAGTCCTCGACTTGAGAACATAATGCTCTGCAAGGTGATAGGCAAAGCAATCGCAATAAGCCTACGAACAAAATCACCTCGAGTGTGATGGATAATTGAAGAGAGCAACATATAGAGAGACCTAAACGGAACGTATTGATGAATAAAGATAAATATCGCGCTATTATATCAATGTTCGGTTTTTAACCACAGATATAAATGGAGTAACAATGAAGAAAGTACTGGTTTTAGGCGCTTCTGGATATGTTGGTTCTCAGCTCCTCCCTCTCCTGCTTGAACAAGGCCATCAAGTCACTGCAGCTGCAAGGCATATCGACTATTTAAAAGCACGAACCGAGCCTCACGATAACCTATCGCTCGTGTATCTTGATCTTGCCGATCAAGCTGCGACTCAAGCGCTCGTCCCTGACTTTGACCTTATTTTCTTTCTCGTACACGGGATGGCTGAAGGCCACGATTTCATCGACTATGAATTGAATTTGGCGCGCAATTTTATCTCTGCGTTAACTCCGAATAATAAACACGTGATCTATCTAAGTTCGCTTCAACCACAAACGGCGGATTCGGAACATTTACAAGCCCGCAAGCAAACCGGTGACTTATTGCGAAAAGGCTCAGTGCCAGTAACCGAATTACAAGCTGGCGTGATAATCGGCCCAGGCTCAGCGGCATTCGAGATCATGCGAGACTTTGTTTACAACCTGCCCATCATGATTGCGCCAAAATGGGTGGATTCCAAAGCGAATCCAATAGCATTGCAGAACCTCAACCATTACCTACTCAAACTGGCGCAAGACACTCCGTCAGAGCACCAAACCTTCGAAGTCGGTGGGCCTGATATTGTCTCTTATCGAAACCAGTTTGCTCATATCGCTAAAACCGCAGATCGCCCTCTTCGACTCTGGGCTACATCTTTACTGACACCACAAATTGCGTCTTATTGGTTAGGCGTCGTTACGTCGGTACCTTCCAACATTGGCAGAGCACTTCTCGCGGGTCTTAAGCATGACTTCATTGCTAACTCGACCACCATTAGTGAAAAGTACCCACAAAAGCTGATGTCGTTCGAACGTATGGTCGAGCAAACCATTCACTCTGAAGGCAACTTCGTGAAAAGTAATGTGTGGGGCTTCGATAAAACCGCGTTTAAACGCTGGCAGGCTGGCTATGGTTATTACCCAAAGAAAACCGGAGCCAGTATTACCTCAACGGCATCGCTCGAGTCGTTGTGGCAGATTGCTCAGCAAATAGGAAGTCCAAAGCAGGGTTACTTCTTTGCTAATGCATTGTGGCGTACACGAGAATGGCTCGACCTTCTGTTTGGTGGCGGCATTCCGGTTCGACAAATGCCAGAAGGGGCGAATCTAAAAGTCGGTGACAAAATCGATTCATGGAAAGTCATTCGCTGCGAAGAGAACCAGTTTTTGTCTCTGCTTTTTGGAATGAAAGGACCCGGTTTAGGACGCTTAGAAATCACCGTGTCAGATAATGGAGAGTCGCGAGAACTCAATATATCCGCTTGGTGGCATCCGAAAGGCTTTCTAGGTCTACTCTATTGGTTTGCAATGATGCCAGCCCATCTGTTTATCTTTAAAGGCATGGTGAAGGCGATTGAGAAGCAGGCACAAGAGCAGATGCGAGATACGAGTGTCGAGATGCGAAAAGATTAAAAGCAGATTCGGGATTCGAGTGGCGGGATGCGAAAAGACTAAAAGCAGATTCAGGATTCGAGTAACGAGATGAGAAGAGATTAAAAGCAGATACGGGATTCGAGTGTCGAGATGCGAACAGACTTAACAGAAAATTTGCAACACGCGCTATGAGAGGCAAAAAAAAGAGCGGATAATTCCGCTCTTCGTATCTCTCATCTCGTATCCCGAATCCGCTACTAGCCAACAACGCTAATTGGGATCTCAGCAAGCTGGTTGCCTTGGTTAGCAGGGTACACGATGTATTCACCGTGGTACTTCACCGCTGACTTGTAGTCAGTGACTTTATGAAGCATGAAACCCGCTTCCATCGCTGCTTGAATAAACTCAGCGTGGTTACCACGAACAAACCAGTTCATTGGTTTTACCATCAATTCACCGTCGAACGAGTCGTCACACTGTTTGCCACAAAGTGCAAAAGAGTGCTCGCCATCAGTGAAGAACTGAATTTTGCCGCCAGTCGTCAGCTCATCTTCACTCGATACGCTCCAACCCATCTCGTACATCTTGTCCATAAACGCTTCAACGTCGCTATCTTTCAACGCTTTTGGTTCTTCGCCTTCAGGGAAGAATTTACCGTAAAACGCAGAGATACGTTTGAAGGTAAAAGTTAAATCAGAGTTGTTGCCTTTTGAACGCCCCTGCTTCTGCCAACGCACCAAATCAGGAACAATCACACGATCATAAGACTGAGCCTTAATCGCCTTCGTTACCCAACGAACTAAATAAAGGTTGTTCGCAATAGGCGCATCAATCGCTTTGCCTGCTTTGTGCAGAGCGTAAAGCTCGCCCAATGCGTCATTCACTAACTTCTGAATTTCAATATAGTATTTTGACATTATGCCTTCTTTCCTAATGTCCAATATAGTAATGCTGACATTACTGCACACGCAGCCATTACCATAGCCATAGACCCAGCACTGTCACTTGGCAGCATCGCTACGATAGCCCCAACGACAGAACCAGTACCAAATCTTAATGTTCCCGCAAGCGATGAAGCCGTGCCTGCCATGTTTGGATAACCACTTAGCAGTAGACCCATAGAGTTACTGCCGATAGTAGAAATGGTGCCAATAAATAGCATCACAAACGGCACAATACCCCAAAGTCCTAGATCCAGCGCCCACCCAACGAGTAAGCCTAAACCAGCCAGTAATTGAATAACCAACGCCGCTCTCAACATCGTATGAGAACCGACCTTCTTAACGATTCGACCATTGATGGTTGTCATCAGGATCATCGCTACGATGTTTAGGCCAAACAGATAACCGAACAAGTCAGGACGTACACCATAGATATCAATGTAGACAAAAGAGCCTGCGGTTAAGAATGCAAACATCCCAGAGAATGAGAATGCACCCGAGAAAATCAAACCCATAACCGTCGGGTTTTTACACAAACGAGCGTAATTGCGAATCGTCGTTTTAAAGCGCAAGGGCTGACGATTTTCGACGGGCAGTGTCTCAGGGATCTTGATGATAACCGCAAGAATCACGATAACGGCAAAAATAGCCAACACCCAAAAGATTGAACGCCAACCAAACCACAATGCTAAATAGCCACCAATCATAGGGGCGATTAATGGCGCAACCGTCATCACTAAGGTAACGAACGACATGGTTCTTGCGAAATCTTCACGGTCGAACATATCGCGCACAACCGCTTGGATAATGACCGCTGCCGCAGCACCTGCAAAACCTTGAGCCGTACGAACTAACGTTAACGCTTCAATACCATGAGTGGTTGCACTCACGACAGACGCTATCGCAAAGAAGAATACACCAATCAGTAGCACTGGCTTGCGACCATAACTGTCGGCTAACGGGCCATGTAACAACTGACCCAAAGCGAAGCCTGCGGTGTACGCTGTGAGTGTGATTTGCACTTCACCCGCTGTCACGCCGAGATCTTTGGCGATCGTTGGCATTGCGGGTAGGTACATATCGATTGCGAGTGGTGTCAAAGCACCAATAGCGCCCAGAACCAAAAATAGCATCCAACCTAACTGAGGAGTTTGAGGTTGTGAGCTTGGGGTCTGCGGGGTAGACGTTTGCATAACTCTCCAACTAAGTACTAGGTTTATGTGAGCACGAACATGCACACAGCAATAATGGCTGAAACTGTCCTAGTACCAGTCAAAATAATCAGCCGACGCTATCCTTGGTCGGCCACATCTACGGTAGAAAAGATTACTTCCAGATAGAGTCGACTTCTTCTTGTGTTAGGTAACGGTATTCACCCAACTCTAAAGATTCGTCCATCTCGATTTCACCAATACGTTCACGGTGCAGTGCTTCTACCTTGTTACCAAGAGCTGCAAACATGCGTTTTACTTGGTGGTATTTGCCTTCGTGAATCGTTAGTAACACTTCACGCTCTGCACGTACTTCTAGAAGTGCTGGAAGTGTTAGGCCATCTTCGCTCTTAAGCTGGATGCCCTCTTTGAATTTTTCAACATAATCCGCTTCTACTGGTTCAACCAACCATACACGGTATGTTTTTTCGCACTTGTGCTTTGGCGACGTAATACGGTGAGACCACTTACCGTCGTCAGTCATTAAGACAAGGCCAGTCGTATCAACATCTAGACGACCTGCAAAGTGCAGCTTGTCCATTTTGATTTCATCAAGTAATTCAAACGCAGTGCGATTTGAGCCATCTTCATGCGAACAAACAAAGCCTTCTGGCTTGTAAAGCATGATGTAACGAGGGCCGTGAACATTCAGTTCATTACCTTGCCATTCCACAACGCACTCTTCAGTTACCTTAAGTGAGCCGCTTTTTTGAATGACATCATTTACTGTCACTGCTTTTGATTTTAATAAGTGTGTTGCTTCTCTTCGAGTGACGCCTAACGCATCGCACAGAAATTTATCTAAACGCATGAATACCTCAACTAATCTAAGTCGGGTATTATAGTCACCTTTGCTCAATTAGTTGAGCTATTTCACACTATTTGTTTTTCATCTTACAAGACACGATATGTATACACTCCGCCCGTACCAAGCTGACTCAGTAAAATCAGTGATTCATTACTTCAGAAAACACCAAACACCGGCTGTTCTTGTGTTACCGACAGGCGCAGGAAAAAGTCTGGTGATTGCAGAGCTAGCAAGGCTTGCTAAAGGTCGTGTTCTAGTGCTTGCTCACGTAAAAGAGCTCGTTGAGCAAAACCATGAAAAGTATGAAGGTTATGGGCTAAAAGGTTCGATTTTCTCCGCGGGTTTAGGGCGTAAAGAGACCGACCAGCAAGTGGTATTTGCTTCGGTTCAATCTGTGGTTCGAAACCTCGACTCATTCTCCAATCAGTTCTCGCTATTGGTTATCGACGAATGCCACCGCGTTCCGGATGAAAAGACCAGCAGCTATCAAAAAGTGATCACTCACTTACGTGAAAATAATTCGGGCATAAAGGTGCTTGGATTGACCGCGACGCCTTATCGTCTTGGTATGGGGTGGCTTTACCAATATCACACACGTGGACAAGTGCGTTCTGAAGAGCCTCGTTTTTTCAGAGACTGTATTTTTGAACTCCCGATTCGCTACTTGTTGGACGAAGGCTTTCTCACACCAGCTCGAATGATTGACGCTCCCGTTTTAAGCTATGACTTTTCCCAACTGAAGCCAGCAAGTACCGGTCGCTATAAAGAAGCCGAACTCGATATGGTGATCGAGCAATCTAAACGCGCTACTCCACAAATTGTCGACCAGATCATTGAACTGGCCAAAGACAAACTCGGCATCATGGTATTCGCTGCGACGGTTCGACACGCACAAGAGATCCTTGGCTTATTGCCAGAAGGCGAATCATCAATTGTAATTGGTGACACACCAACACTTGAACGTGACCAAATCATCGGTGATTTCAAAGAACGTAAAATCAAGTTCTTGGTCAACGTATCGGTATTAACCACAGGTTTTGATGCTCCACATGTCGATTTGATCGCCATTTTGCGCCCGACAGAGTCCATCA
The DNA here is from genome assembly GCF_002875945.1 of Vibrio lentus. Classification (GTDB taxonomy): domain Bacteria; phylum Pseudomonadota; class Gammaproteobacteria; order Enterobacterales; family Vibrionaceae; genus Vibrio; species Vibrio apostichopi. Next base: position 10,566 of record NZ_MCZK01000182.1, on the reverse strand, counting down.
GTTTGTATCAACAAATCGTTGGCCGTGGCTTACGTTTGTCTTCAGGTAAAAAAGAATGTTTAGTGCTCGACTATGCAGGCAACAGTTACGACCTTTATCAACCTGAAGTGGGCGACCCAAAACCTGATTCTGACAGTGAAATCATCACCATTCCCTGCCCTGCTTGCGGTTTCAATAATAACTTTTGGGGCAAGCTAGACAGCAATGGATTCTTACTTGAGCACTTTGGCCGCAAATGCCAAGGCTACTTTACCGATGAAGACACGGGTGAACGCGAACACTGTAACTATCGTTTTCGCGCTAAGTATTGCGGTGAATGCGGCGCTGACAACGACATTGCCGCACGCATTTGTCATGAGTGTGATGCCACCTTAGTCGACCCAGACAAAAAGCTGAAAGAAGCGTTAAACCTGAAAGATGCGTTAGTATTTGAGTGTTTAGAGATGGACCTTAACGTTCTCAAGGACGACAAAGGCAAATCGCAACTTAAGGTCACCTACCGCGGTGAGAACCAAGCACAAGTGCATGAGTTCTGGTCATTAACCACCAAGAAACAGAAGCAGAACTTTAAGGATCAGTTTGTTCGCCCTCACCTTGCCGACCGACACCGACCATTTGAAGAAGCTTCACCAAGTAAAGTGGTTGCTCACCAACATCGATTCCGCCCACCTCAATTCGTGATTGCGCGTAAAGTGGGACGCTTTTGGAAAATGAGAGACAAGATATTCGAAGACGAGCTTCAGCAGCATTAAGGTTAAGAATATAGATAAGTATTACGTTCTTAACACTCGGCAGTTAGTCTTCATTTATCAGGCCTTCCGCTGTTAAACGTTAAGTTTTTAGGTATCAAATTCTCATTATTAATCAGGTTCACTTTCTGTTCAGAATTACTTTTTTATACTGAACGCTATCAACCTTCTCTAGGATTCGCTATGTTTAGTAAAGCTATGATTTCTTTGTTTTCTATAAGCTTAGGCTTATTTGCTTCTGCTGGTGCATGGGCCGACTCACATCATAATGGTCATGACTTAGTGCAAGATGTCCATAAAGCAGGAACTCGTATCGAATTTGAAGAAGATCAAGACGAAGTCTACGAAGCCGTACGCGAAGGCTATATTCGCCCTTTCTCAGAAATGTATGCGGCCGTTGAGAACGATCTTCATGGTCGAATCATTAAAGTAGAACTAGAAGAAGACGATGATATTTGGGTTTATGAACTAAAAATTAATTACCAAAACAACATCATCAAAGTCGAATACAACGCCGAGACGTTAGAGATGCTCATGATTAAAGGCCGAAACTTTAAAGACGCCATTAAACACGGCGACTAGTTACGTACGACGAAGAGCTAAGCACCGCGAACAGTCATTACAAGAATTAAGAAGAACAATTATGAAAATTTTAGTCGTTGAAGACGAACCTCGCTTGGGCCAACAAATTCTAGAAACCCTTGAGGGAGCCGACTGGGTTCCAGAGCTTTCTCAAGACGGTATCGACGCACTCTACCGTGCAACATCGGAAGAGTGGGATGCCATCGTTCTCGACCTAGGCTTACCGAAGCTGGATGGCCTAACCGTGTTGAAAGGCATTCGAGACGAAAATATCAATACACCAGTCGTTATCTTAAGTGCGCGTGACACTCTTACTCAGCGTGTAGAAGGCTTGAACGCAGGCGCGGATGACTACCTAACAAAGCCATTTGAAATGGTTGAGTTGATTGCTCGTATTCGTGCGCAATTACGTCGCGCGTCTGGTAGCGCTGCTCCTGTTCTTCAAATTGGTGATTTAAGCCTAGACACTCGCAGCTCTAAAGTACTTTGGCAAGGCCAAGCGGTAAGCCTAACGGCATTGGAATACAAAGTTGTTGCTTACTTCATGCATAACCAGAACAAGGTTATCTCGCGTACAGAATTAGTGGAACATATCTACAAGCAAGATTTCGACCGTGACTCTAATACTGTGGAAGTTTTCATCGGCCGTATCCGTAAAAAGATCGCACCAAAGATCATCAAAACCGTTCGTGGCCTTGGCTACCAACTCAATGCTGAATAGTGCTGTCGTCAATTTAGCGCCATCACCAATAATAAGTGCAATCATCAATTAAGTGGACAGCCTGTTCTGATCATCGTAATGCTGATAAATCGCGACGAGCAAAGACAGGCTGGTAACGTATGAATCTTAAAAAAAGAACGCTTAAAAACATCAGTCTAAAAAGCCGCTTGCTCCTCGCTGCGGCTTTTTGGTTAGGTGCCATGATTTTAGCGGCGGGTATCGGTATACCAAAGCTGGTTAATGATTATCTCGTCGACGATATGAAGCAACAACTCAGCCTCACCATGGACGAGCTAACCGCCAATATCGAAACCAACTCAAACGGCAACCTAATCATGGCAGAGCGCCTGTCTGACCAGAGATTTAACCAACCTTACAGTGGTCTTTATTGGCGAGCCGCGACTCAAGAACAGATCATTCGTTCTCGCTCTCTGTGGGACAAAGACCTCACCATCAAGCGTTCGCCGATTCACACATCCATCAAAGGGCCCGAGAAAGAGAGGCTGATTTATATTGAGCAAGATATCTACCTGCCTGAGCTCACTGACCCTATCACGATCACCATAGGTATTGACGAAGATCCATTAGAATCGACCCTTACCGAACTGACCAGCCAAGTATGGTTAATCCTGATGCTGTTGTTTGTTGGCGTACTGATGTTGATTGGTATTCAAGTGAGCTGGTCGCTATTGCCACTGAGCAAAATGCAGCGTGAACTAGTGATGCTCAGAAAAGGCGAACAACAAGGGTTAAGCGACAACTACCCAAAAGAGGTTTCTCCCTTAGTCTCTGACCTCAATGCCCTACTCTTCCATTACCAAGAGTTACTGGAACGAGCGCGTAACCACGCGGGTAACTTATCTCATGCCTTAAAAACACCGTTATCGGTTCTGAAAAACGAAATCGAAATGCTGCCAGACAACGAGAAGAAACTGTTACAACAACCGATTCATCAAATTCAAAGTCAAATCGATTACCACCTTGGCCGTGCACGCATGGCGGGGGCGATGAACATCCTTTCAGTAAAATCATCGCCTTGTGAGCGCGTTGAAGCTATCGCGATGGCATTTGATAAGGTTTACGCGGCTAACGATGTCACCATGATCAACGAGTTGGATTCCGAACTTGAGGTCGCGGTAGAAAAAACCGACCTTGATGAGATGGTTGGAAACCTGCTTGAAAACAGCTACAAGTGGGCAGGCAGCATTATTCGCGTACACGCCAATGAACTTGCCGACGGTAATGTCGAATTGATTATTGAAGATGACGGTAAAGGCATCCCAGAAGAGAAGCTCGAACAGGTAACCAAGCGAGGCGTACGTCTTGATGAAACCACACCAGGTACCGGCTTAGGGCTTAATATCGTGAATGAGATGGCACACAGCTATCGCGGCAGCTTAACTCTAGGCAAAAGTTCAATGGGCGGATTAAAAGCCTCTCTTGTTCTGAAGGTGTCTAAAGTCGTATAAAGCTCTTAATAGGAACATAAAAGCTAAGCGGCACATAAAAACTAAACCTCACATGAAATCAGGAGTTTGCACAATTTAGCAAACTCCTGATTTTTCTAGCAATACACCATTGTATTGAACGGCTACATCTTCAACATAACCAACGCGTCCATGGTCAGTCAGACCTTATTCAATCCGATCATAGTCAATAACAGACCATCGCCAGTTATTGCATGGAGTGAAGCCCTATCATGTTGCCTTCACTATCACTCACAATACTGATAAAACCATGCTGACCAATCGCCATTTTCGGCACTTGTAAAGCACCGCCGTTTTCAGCGGCTCGGCTTGCTTCAGTCGCACAATCTTCACAAGAGAAATAGACCATTGTACTGTTGCCGCCAGCTTTGACATGAGACATATAACACAGCGCACCTGTAGCGCCGTAGCTATCCATATCACAAGGGAACACCCACATTTCAACGTCCATTCCAGCTTCAACATCGAGCTTATCGAGAGTGACATTAAACACAGCCTCGTAAAAAGCCTTCGCTCGCATCATATCGTCGACGTAAATTTCAAACCAACCAATCGGATTCATTTGCATAACTTTGTCCTTAGCTTGTGCTTCTTAATAGCACCTTATTAGCATAGACAAAGGCAGAGATATTATTGCGGAATGAGGACTTTGATTTGGAACTCAACAGTGGTGAATTTCCCACTAAGCATGATGTTAAGAAGGGTTTAAACAAGGCTCAATGGGAACATTCTAAGAATCAATGGGATAACCGGAGAAGAGGAAGAAATTGAATGTTATGTGTTAGTTCGGCGGTCTATATGTCATTGGCTGCAACATCCAGTTTCTGTTCGTCAAAACCATAGGAACTCGCACCAATCATGAGTATGTTGCCGTCAGTATAATAGTCGTTGTGATCATTCATCACCTCAGCCTTGGCAAGTGGCAAATTCGCGATGCCTAGACTCGGATTAATAGATTTAATCTGTTCTGCCAGTCTATCGCGCTCTTCATCCACATTGGGATCAACCCTGTGAAGAATGGTGACAATACCAGAGTACGGGGTCACTTTAAGACCGTCATCGTAGCTGATTGCGCCTAACCACTTAGGTCGATTGCTATTATGATCAAGCCCTGCATTCCACCAACGAATATGGCTTCTTTTCATCAGATTCCCTGGCAGTTGAAAAGCCATATCCTGCGGCTTGTTTCGCCAGTACAAATCAGACACTGGCGGCGTTTTCTCTTTCAACAACGCGAGATAACCCGTCCATTCAATCTCGTTACGAGAGAAGGTCTGATTCTCTATCCAACCAAGCTGATTCATCAATTCACGTGGCGACTCCCCAACGTAAACAACATTAATCGCTTGCGCGTCATAAATCGGAGACAGGCCGGGAAACGCCTTATATGTCACTTGCTCAAGGTCTATAGAAGTGACCTCTTCTGATGTTTGCTGAGTCAAAAAGTCATCAGCTTTCCAGAAAAAATGGGCGTAATTAGCGTATACAACCGATGCTAACAACAAGGCACTCGATTTCAGCATCAGGTGTCGCCATTTCATTCTATAACCAATGATCGTGACGACTAAAACGGCAAATGCGCCAAGTATTAAGCTTTGGTGTTCAGCGAGGAATATCTTAACGCTGTTAAGCAAAGGAAAGCTCTCGACGCCATGCGCCAATAACATACCCCAAGCGATAAATTGTCCGCCGCCAAGAATGAGTCCAAACAAAGCTAATACGCTAAAACTACGCCACGGTACACGGTGAGAACCGGCAATGAATGGCACAACCCATGCAATAGGCCCTAACAGACGGGCGAATAATATGAGATAGGTTCCCTTACGAGCAATTAAGCATCGACAACGCGCAATCAGCCTTCTGGTTTTAGGGCGGAACTTGGTCAGTTTACGCTGTGCTTTTGCGCCGTATCTATAACCAATCAAATAACTCAACTGATCACCCAATAGGCCGCCAAGCATCACAAACACCAGCGCAGACCAAGCCCCTGAATACGCTTGGTAGCCCGCTGCGATAAAGAAGGGCTCACCGGGCACAAATAAGTTGGGGCCAATCAACGCATCACCCAAAGCCCCTAAGAAAAGTCCTATTCCTTCAAACATTTCAACCCCAACGCTTATTGCTCGTTATAGTGTCCGAACTTATATTTCATTTCATTGTTACGCATCTCACCAGAGAAAAAGCGTCGTACATTGGCTTTCAAATACGTCATGCCTGTTTTCATAATCCCATCTTGATCAAGCCTTCTAGGGTCAAATCCAAAAGTCATGTTAAGGAAGCGAAAACGCCAAGTCTTGCTGGCTCTTTTCACGTAATCACAATCTTCACAAAGGACGATAGCCTCATCAAAGCCACCTATCTCTTGATGCACTCGTTTCGTCGAGAAAATACAAGCGCCAACCGCTGTAGGGAAAAAGTATTGGGTTGTAAGCAAACCTGCGTTGAACAGCCCGTAACCTAATTTATGCACCAAAGGTAACCCCTTAGAGCTCATGTACACGCCAGCCACTTCCAGCTTTCTTTCATCAAGTTCATAGAGCGCTTTTGCTAAGAAGTTACGAGGCAAACTGACATCGGCATCTAGGAATAGGATTCTCGAATGCTTAGCCAAAGAAGCGCCAGTGTTTCGGCCTAAACTCACACCACGCTCTTCCATATGATGCACAGTCAGCTCTGGCAAGGCGCTTTCATAAGCCTGAGCGACTTCTCTGGTGTTATCTTCACTGTTGGAGTCGACGACAATCACTTCGAACTCTTGGTGGGTTTGCACGCTCAACTCTTCCATCAAGCGACCAATTCGTTTCTCTTCGTTTAATGTAATAACGACAATGCTTACTGGTTCCATAACTTCACCTATTCATTCTGCTGTTTGATTAGCATTAAGAATAACTAACCAAGCCTTAACCAAGTCTTAGGCGAACATTCATTTTCCGTTCATTAACTTGATGATTTAGCAGCACTATAAATAGATAAGATTGGCAATGTTAAAGGCGATAAAATGGGGTAAATATGAGTTAGTGAACGTTTTATCTCCAAACGAATCATTTATCGAAGGAAATTCACTTTGAGGTGGGCTTCTGACTTGCTCAGATTTGAATGTGATGTTAGTATCCGCGCTCGCTTAAGCATGAACTCGTTTGTGCCTAAGCTTTACCACATACTCAAGGTCGCATTGAGGTGTGAAGTTAATTTTTACTAATTTGAGAGTAAAACTATGAAATTTGAAGCAGTAGTACGTACTGAACTAGGTAAAGGTGCGAGCCGCCGCCTACGTCACGCTGGTAAATTCCCAGCTGTAATCTACGGTGGCGAAGCAGCAGCTGTAGCTATCGAACTTGTTCACGCTGAAGTGATCAACCAAATGGATAAGCCTGAATTCTACGAAGCAATCACTCTACTGATTGACGGCGCAGAAGTTAAGGTTAAGCCGCAAGACGTTCAACGTCACGCGTTCAAGCCTAAAGTTGAGCACATGGACTTCATCCGTATCTAATTCCCTACCAAGGAATAAGATTGGATTAATCCAAGCCTTCTGCATAGAAAAGATAATCGATCTTACCAGTCGAGAAATCTAGAAATTCGAAACCCCGATGCTACCAACATCGGGGTTTCACCGTTTTTGGGGTTTAGAAAATCGAGGAATATTATGACTTTCATAACCTTAGACGATAAATGGGTAAATAGTTAAAGCACGAAAGATCACTATCGTGACAATATACAGTGCTCACATGGCTTGTTATTCACTCTTATAAGCCCTCACGACACCTCTCCCCCATGCCACCATCCGATATTATAAGATTCTTGTTGAGTGTGATTTAAGAAGATCTGCACATGTCGATTCATAAAGCTCAAACAATCGGTGAGTCAGATGCCCTTTATTGCGTGCATCTGAGCCTCTACCACTTAAAAACGAATAAAGGCACCGATAAGGTGCATTGACCGACATAGAAATATACTGCTTGATGCCAGAGTTAAGATCACCGATTATGCTCAATGTTATATTATAACATTACACTAATTAGAAGAGCATGAGCATGAACACCCAAAAACTCCCTGTTACGGTTTTATCCGGCTTTCTCGGCGCAGGAAAAACAACCGTTTTAAGTCATATTCTTAACAACAGACAAGGCAGAAAAGTTGCGGTCATCGTCAACGACATGAGTGAAATCAACATCGATGCAGCGACCGTTCAGAATGAAGTTTCTCTCAACCACAGTGAAGAAAAACTGGTTGAAATGAGTAACGGCTGTATCTGTTGTACCCTGCGTGAGGATCTACTTGAAGAAGTCACCAAACTCGCTCAAGAAGGAAGATTCGATTACTTAGTGATCGAGTCCACAGGCATCGCTGAGCCACTTCCCGTTGCAGAGACTTTTACTTTCGCTGATGAGAATGGGCTTTCGCTTTCAGACGTTGCCCGTTTAGACACAATGGTAACAGTGGTTGATGCCATCAACTTCCTGCGAGATTACGATGAAGCTAAGTTCTTAACAGAGACGCCCGAGTCATTAGGTGAAGACGATGAGCGCAGTGTCGCTGATTTACTTGTCGATCAAGTAGAGTTCGCGGATGTGATCTTGATAAGCAAAACCGATCTCGCTGAGAAGTCAGAAGTCGAGAGACTTTTGGCGATTCTTAAAACACTCAATACCTCAGCTACTATTCTTCCTATCTCGAATGGCGAAGTGAAACTTGATGCGATACTCGACACACAGAGCTTCAGTTTTGAAAAGGCACAACAAGCGCCTGGTTGGTTGAAAGAAATGCGAGGCGAGCACATACCTGAAACTGAAGAATACGGTATTTCCAGCTTTGCATATCATGCGAGGCGTCCTTTCCATCCAGAAAAGTTTTATCATTTCCTCCATAACGCAGAAGACTACGGCAAACTGATTCGTTCTAAAGGTTACTTTTGGTTAGCAACAAGACCGGACTTCGTCGGCCAGTGGAGCCAAGCAGGCGGCATCGCACGTTATGGTGCCGCAGGTATGTTTTGGAAAGCAATTCCGAAAGAGGAATGGCCGACGGGTCAAGAATCCCTCGATGCCATCAACAATATTTGGCAAGAACCTTATGGCGATATGCGACAAGAATTGGTGTTTATTGGCCAAGGGTTAGAGCAAGAAAAATTAATTTCCCGTCTCAACGAATGTTTGTTAACGGAAGATGAAATGGAGCAAGGGCGCGACTATTGGTTGTCTTTGGAAGACCCATTCCCTGATTGGGAAGAGTAAACAGCTTAGATAAAAAAGCCTCCCGCTATTCGGGAGGCTTTCATGTTTTATGAGGCCAATTCAGTAAATCCGTTATTGGAACAAACCAAGATTTAACAACGCGGCGACGCAGTATTCACCAGTGTACTTAAAGTGTCTTCTTCTGGCTTAACTTGGCAATTTTCTTTGGCCAAGGATCTTCAAATGTCTCCCCTTGCTGCCACAAATCCAATTCCGCATCAGTCAAAAAGCATTTTTCCAGTGCATCTATAAAGGCATCGACTTCGTTTTCTTGCCCAATCACTGTTAATCGACAACGACGATCACCAAAGCTGCTTTCAACACTGTCTATCTTATCTTGTAGGATTTGACGGTGCTCCTCAGTAAAATTTTGTGATTCATCATTGATCACCGAAGCACGCCAAAAGCCTGTAATTTCAAGCCCAACATTGCCGTTCGCTTGGCTCCAAAGCAGTGAAACATCATCTCGAGTTGGGAACCAAAAGAACCCCTTGCTGCGAAATACGCCTTTCGTTAAATATTGTTGGCAGGTATTCCATAAACGCGCAGGATGAAATGGGCGATCATCTTTGATCACTTTCGCGACAAGGTTTTGTTTATCTTTATCTGAGAGATTCAAAGGTTCATTCACTGTCTCACGAAGTTCAGCGGTTAACTGTTCCACTAAGGCAAAGTTGTAGTCTTGCTTACCTTTTAACGTGCGGATATCCAAGTTTCCCCATGAAGTTTTGATTATCTCGGAGTACACATTGAGCGGGTGAATCGCCTGCGCAATGTTGCGAACGGCATTGTCATCCACTTTGTCTGTTTTGGTTAGCATGATACGGTTTGAGAACATAATTTGCTCAACCAACAAGTTTTCTACACCACGAACACCTTGCTGCACATTCTCCTGCCACTTCGGAATTAAAGCGGAGCCTTGTCGATAGTCATCTCGCAGCCAAGTAGCATCCACTAACGTAATCACGTCTTTAAGTGCAAATTGCGCGTTGTTTTTGAAATACTCAACCAAAGGCAAAGGATGGCTACTACCCGACGTTTCAATCACAATACATTCTGGCGACTTTTCCGCACAGAGCTTTTTAAGCGCTTTATCGAGCTGCTTTACACCACTCGGGCTGCTGATGCTATCTCCACTGATCGTGACGAAGTTCCCCTGCTCTTCACTCACCGCATCTGTATTTAAGATGAGCACACCATCGACATCCAACTCACTCATGTCATTCACAATAACGGACAGATCATCGCCGGAATAATCGGTTTGTTGAAGAATGTTGCGTAAGAACGTGGTTTTCCCTGACCCGAGAAACCCATGCAAAATGGTGACTGGAATTGACGACATACCTTTGACCTAAAAGCTTGAACAATGCGAACGCTATAACATAACAATTAACCATGTGAAAGTAATCCCATGCTGTCTTAGTTAAATAGCTGACAAAACGGTAAAGAGCATAGAGGCAAGGGTTACGTGAGCCAAAGTACACGGAGTATCGAAAGACAAACCAATGTAAATTCAACTCCAACCAAGTATTTAGGTTGTTGTGTTTATTGCTGTCGGTGCTTATCTGACGAAGCTTTAGAGAAACATCCCTACCCGCTCCACTTCTTTCAAAGCAACGCCATCGGCAGCAATACCAACAAGCTCTGTATTTAACGAATACCACGCGACACTGTCAGCCTCTTGAGCTGTGACATCTCCTTTCCAGTCACTCACAATAAAGTAATGGATCAACTGAAGCTCTTTCGTAGGATGGTAAAGCGAGCACAAGTACTTGGGCTCTTCTCCGCTTAGA
>NZ_MCZK01000180.1:1127-27978 GCF_002875945.1 Vibrio lentus | reverse complement strand
ATTACGCAACAAAGCCCATCAAAGGCTAACTGGGACGATTTAGATGTTGAGTTACCTCGTAATGAAAAGCACGAAGTCGGGCGAAAGTAGGCACGGTTAAACCCGTCTAACAAGACACTAAACCCGCACGAACGCATAGAGGGAATGATGATTCAGAGTATTTATGATGACATGTGGCAAAGGCTTGAAGATTTCGAGTTGGTTTTCAATAACTGGTATCAGAACTTAGACGTCACCAAGTCTTTGGCAAGGTATAGGGTGCAATAGTTAGCACGCGTTATTTGGCCGACTAATTCTACATAGATAAAGGATCAAAATGGTAGTACTCAGAGAAATGCGCCAAGAAGAATATCCGGCTTATTGTCAATATTTCGTTGACGATTACAGTCAGGAAATAGCTAAAAATTATGGACATTCTTTAGATGTCTCAATCGAATTAGCCAAGAAAGATTTGCATCGTTGCTTTCCTAACGGACTAGAAGGAAATGAGCATTCGTTATTATGTATTGATGCAGAAATCAATGGTGAGCTTAAGCTGGTGGGTTATCTTTGGCACTCAATAAACGTGAGTGACAAATCTACTTTTATTTATGACTTTTTTGTTTCAAGCGAATATCGAGGTTTTGGTTTCGGCACTCAATCTATTTCAGTGTTGGAAGCTCAGCTACAAACGATTGGTATCAGTCAAATAAAGCTTCGGGTTGCCTACCATAATGAACGAGCGCTTAAACTATACAGAGACGTTGGTTTCGAGATTACTGGTTTCAATATGTCTAAGAAAATCAGCGGGTAGCTTCACATGACATGCGTCCAGAGCGATCACTAATGTGTCGTATTCTTGCTGTAGTAGAGTGCGGTGTTGCGTTCGTTTTAGTGTCTATAGCCTATCCGTGAAGGCTGTGTTCTCCACTTAATGCCGTGTTTCGTTTCATTTCCATCACACACCTTAACTGAATATACATACAGTTAAGGTGTTGGTTTATTATCTTCTGGTGCTTTAGTTATAGAGTTAACCTATGACTAACTTTTTAGGTGTTGGTATTCGAGAATAGGAGGTTTCAATGGACAAGGCAGTCAAAGAACGTTTCGAAGAGTATCCAGTAAATGCTCGAGTTCGACTGGAAGAGTTACGAGAAATTATCTTCACACTAACATCCGACTTGCAGTTGGGCGAAGTGGATGAGTCGTTGAAGTGGGGAGAACCTAGCTACAGCGTAAAGACAGGTAGCCCAGTACGAATCGACTGGAAATTGAAATCACCCACGAACTACTATTTGTATTTTAACTGCCAAACAAAGCTGGTAGATACCTTTCGAGAGTTGCATGGTGATGTATTGCGGTTTCAAGGAAATAGGGCGATTGAATTACGCTTATCCGACCCGCTTCCAGAACCCGAAATTAAACATTGCCTAGAGCTTGCCTTAACTTATCATCAGCGAAAACATTTACCGCTTCTTGGCTCGTGATGTTGATTATCACCAAGTATCTGATTTATCTTACCAATCGAGAAAGTTGCTCGCGGTCTGGTTAAAGACCAATTGTTCAGCACTGCGAGTGCCAAAAGATAATAAAGAATTTATGATGGACTCTTAACGCTTGGTATTTTCGGCTTAAGTCATTATGAGGATAGGAATATGGAACACGCTCCAATCAAAGATGAGATCACGTTTGATGATTTTGCGAAAATCGACATTCGTGTGGGTTTAATCGTAGAGGTCTCTGAAGTCGCTAAATCCGACAAGCTCATGAAACTGACAGTAGATTTTGGCGATCATCAACGTTCAATCTTGGCAGGTATAAAGCAAGAGCGAGAAAACCCGAAGGAAATTGAAGGCAAGCAAGCGTTGTTTGTCGTGAACTTGCCTGAAAGAAAGATGGCGGGTGAAGTGTCTCAAGGGATGCTTTTCGATATTGGCTACGAAGATAAATTACAACCATGCTTGGCTTGCCCTGAAAACGAAATGCCAAACGGCGCTAGAGCAGGGTAACGTACACACTTGGATGTTGGAGTTGTTTTGGTCTTTGTTCGAAGTTCCAGATCCCAATGAAAATGTGGTTTGGGTTCAGCAAGCGCTCTCATTGCAGAGCAAACTGGCTTTATAGCGATTGGAACACCGAGTGTGGCAATTGCACGCAGTCACGGAGTGGATGACGGTACATAAGTGAATAACTGAAACAAAAAAGGATAAATAAATGCAGTTTGCGAAGGCATTTGAATACAAAAAGTGGGCAAATAGTCAGTTACTTGATTTTGGAGCGAGACAATTCTCAAAATTGCCGGAAAACGATGGCACATTTTTCGTTAGAATTTTAAACCATACGACCGTAGTGGATAGTCTATTCATAAGTCGAATTCTCGGTGAACCAGAAAAATATACTGCTGATAATACCGTTGAAACCCCTTCGTTTTCAGAGCTGCGTGAGAGAATGGCTCACAATGACAAATGGTTAGTGCAGTATGCGCAGTCGGCCTCAAAAGAAGAATTAGACAAGATTATTCAGTTTAACTTCGTAGATGGTGATATAGGAACAATGTCTGTTGAAGAGATTCTTCTCCACTTACTCACACACGGTAATAACCACAGAGGTATGGCGTCTAGGGTGTTGGCTGAAAACGATTTAGAACGCCCAAAGGACACATTTACCCGCTATCTGCACTTTGCGGAGCCATCACGTAGAGGTAGCGACGTGTTGAAAGAAAAGTAAAAGGTTATGTACTTAAGAACAGCACATACGCATGAGTTGGATGATATTTATCTCATGGGTTTTGATGTATGGGGAAGCCAGTTGTCGGTCGATGAGTATCTAGCTTCTTGTTACAACAGTGGTAAGTATCAGAAAGGAACTTGGTATGTGCTAATAGAACAGGAACAAATTGTGTCTTCTTTGATTGTTTATCAGAGAGAGTTTGGCCTTTTGGAAGGAAGCCGTGGGCTGGGTTCCATTGCAACGCCACCAGAATTAAGGGGCAAAGGCTATGCTTCAAAATTAATTAACTTGGTAAAAGATGAGCTATTCCAAAATCAAAATAGTAAGGCGTTGTTTCTGCATAGTGATATTGACAAAGAGTTTTATAGGCGACTAGGATTTACCGCAATTGAAGGGGCTGACTGTATGTACAGTACGAGTGATAACGCGGAATTCAAAGGCGCGATACCTGCGTATTTTTAATCGCTAACATTATATTTGTTTTTATGAAGAATAAATGGTCAACGGTTGAAGGTTGATGCTTGGCATTTAATTTAGGGAATGAATGAGAGTTTTAATAGCAGGTGCCAATGGTTATATTGGTCGTCACATTACGAAGGCATTCGTAAACAGTGGTTTTGATGTTTTTGGATACAGGAGGGACAAAGGCATTGTCCCTTGTTCGGATTACATCAAAGACCTATCCACAGATTATGAAGATTACTTCGATGTGGTTATCAATTGCGCACGCCCTCACTGGTCAGAATTTTCGCCAGTTGAAATCGCAGACATTGAATATGGCTTGCTCACACAGCTTGATAGGTTTGCGTCTGAAGATGCGATAAAGATCCACACATCGGGAGTTTGGCTGTTTGGTCATGCATCTCAACAAGACCTTAAAGAGTTTAGGCTTAAACCTTTAAAGGCCGTTGAGTTAGACGTAAAAACCATTCATTCCGTGATTGGTACTAACTGGCATATCGTTTACTGCCCGAGCTTGGTATATGGCGGTGACAATTGCCAATTAAAGCGAATCATCGAATCGTATGCAAATCGAACCGTTAAGGTCGCTGTCCCATCCCAAGGGTATAATCAATACGTCCACGTCTATGACATCGCCAAATTCTATTTGTTGTTAGCGCAAAAGCAAACCTCAGAAAAGCAGCATTTTATTGCAGAAACTAAGGGTTACAGCCCAGCTCATTTTGCTCAACTTTTATTAGAATCAAACGTGATTCGAAAAGTAGATGAATGTTCTTGGGTTGAATTCGAGGCTTTAAATGGCTGTGAGGTTGTAGATATTGAACAACTGAACTTCACACTTCCAATTAGCCCTTTTTTCAAAGCCAATGAACTTATCAGCGACTACATAAAAAGTTGGATGTAATGAAATCAATAACAAAACAATCAATTTAGCTTTCGTGTTACGGTGTAAAGTATCAGTGAGGATCTGAGATTGGCGAATGGTTATTGCTTATCGCAGCGTTCTCTATTTTTATCATAATCATTCAAGGAAGAAGCATTGTGAAATTAGCTCAGTTAAATATTGCTCTAGCGAAGTACGATTTAGATGCCCCAGAAATCAAAGACTTTGTCGATAATTTGGATCTGGTTAATGGCATAGCCGAAAGCAGTGAGGGATTTGTCTGGCGTCTTAAAGATGAATCTGGTGATGCGACCAATATCAAAGCGTTCGATGATCCTAATATGATCGTCAATATGTCGGTTTGGGATTCAGTAGACTCGTTAAAGAACTTCATGTTTAGAACTCACCATCGCGACTTCATGCGAAGAAAAAACGAATGGTTTCATCGTTTGGCTGAAGATACGTATGTTCTTTGGTGGATTGAAGATGATCACATCCCAAGCCTTGATGAAGCTATTGAGCGGTTAGAGCACCTAAGAGAAACGGGTGATTCGCCTTACGCGTTTACATTCAAAACCAATTTTACAGAGTCAGAAGCTCCTAGATGAAGCTCTTGCATTGTTCACGTCTCAGTAATACGTTAGATGACGAATGTTATTGATAATGAACAAGGGAGACGCTGTGAGCACTTTGCCAGATGAAAACCAGAAACGGTTTATTGCTGTCTTAAGTAAGAAGATGGATTTGGGAAGAGCGCTGAATGTACTAGGGCATTTGAGTGTTGGCTTGTCGAATCAATTGAACGAGGGTGAAACCTGTTACGTTGACTATCAAGATATGGATGACGGAGTCCACCCTAATTTGTCTCACTATCCTTTCATTGTCTTGAAAGCCGACAATTCGAACAAGCTTCGAAAAGTACGTGAAGAGGCTATTAGCCGTGGTATCAAATTTACCGATTTCACGAGTACGATGATTGAAGGTGGCTCCATCGAGCAACAGCAAAGAACTAAGCAAACCAAAGAAGCAGACTTAGAGTATCTCGGAGTATGCTTATTTGGTGACACTGAAACCCTACGCGAATTTACCAAGAAGTTTAGCCTCTATAAGTAAGTTTTAGCTCACACATCATAACTGTATGGATATACATGTTCTTGTGTGAGTGTATTATTCTGTTGTTTTTTCAGCATAGAATAAAAAAATGACCAAGCATTTAGAGACTGGCATCAAAGAGCTAGTCGAAGATTTTCAATTAAATGGTAAACCTTGCCCATCACGACAATCCATAGAAGATAGACGAGCTGGCTATATTGTATATTGGCAGTACCGTTTTGGCGGGTAATAGCCCTCAAATTGAACGCGAATTTTTAGATGTCATCAATGGCGTTGAGGTAAAAGCTTATAAACCAACGAGCGAACCGAATTTGCCGATCACTGTGTACTTTCACGGTGGTTGTTTTATCAGTGGTGGTTTTGAAACTCATGATACTCAATTGAGACAAATTGCTCTTCAATCGAATTCTATTGTCATCTGCATTAAGTATCGACTAGCGCCAGAGCACACTTACCCAGCGGCACACGACGACGTAAATCAAGCTGTACTCGGTATTAAAGAATGCGGGTTGAAATATGGTGGCAACACAGACCATTTGGTGTTTGTGGGTGACAGTGCTGGTGGTCAATTGGCTTTGGCCACAACATTGAGGCTTAAGAAATTTGATTCGTGGCTGCCGCGCCAGCAAATTCTTATCTATCCAATGTTAGATCCTAATGGCAGTTCAAACAGTTACATAGAAAACGGGTCAGACTATATTATCACGGCGAACATGCTGCTTTCGGGCTTCGAATTATACGCAAGTAGTGAGTCCAATTTATTGTATGAACCGGAACTTAACCTTCTGAATGCGAGCTATCATGGCCTTCCAACAACAACGATCATTACGGCAGAGTTTGATCCATTGCGTGATGAGGGGGAGCAACTCTACAGATCGATGGTTGCTCAAGGTGTTGAAGCGCGATATGAGCCTTACTTGGGTGTAATTCATGGGTTCTTTCAACTCTCTGGTGTAAGTCAGTCAGCAAAGCGTTGTATTGAATCTATTTCAAGCCACATAAAACATTCAAACTAACAGCTGCTTAAGTTGTAATTCTTTAACTGACAACGGGTTAACGAACAAGCGTTTAGTGTTAATTTTAGCGCTGTTTAAATCCCAAACAGCGTTGTGAGTATTGTTGGTTTTCATGGAGTGGATTCGATATGACTGAACAATTTAGTGACAAGATCTCGAGGAATAGCATGGAATGAACATCAATCGAAGCAAGGAGAGCAATGTGGTCAAGATTCGGGAAATGGTAACTGCCGATTATGATTCAGTCATTGCGTTATGGTGTAAAACTGAAGGCATGAGCATTCGTGATGCCGATTCGAAAGAGAGCATTTCGAGTTATCTTGAGCGTAATCCGGGGTTGAGTTTTGTTGCTGAGTCCGACAAAGAGATTGTTGGTGCCGTCTTAGTGGGTACTGATGGGCGTCGAGGTTATTTACAACATTTGGCGGTCTCTGCTGAATGCAGAGGACAGAGGCTAGGTTGTAAACTTGTATTCGAAGCGGTTAACTCTCTTGCTACGTTAGGTATTCCCAAGACGCACTTATTCGTATACAACGATAATATCAACGCTCAGCAATTTTACGAGAAATTGGGTTGGTTTCCTCGTGACGAAGTTCGTATGTACTCGTTTAATAGCTCAAGCAACAGTAACGTCTAATTTTTAAGGAGTAAGTTTTGCCTCATTGTATTATTGAACACTCTTCGTCTATTAAGTCGGATGAGTTAAACAGCAAAGTTTTTCTCGGTGCGCTAAATTCGGGTTTGTTTGAGGCTGACGGCCGAGATATCAAGGTGAGAAGTATCGCCTATCAGAACTACCAAACTGGTACAACCAAAGAAGATTTCATCCACGTCACACTGCGCATATTGTCTGGTCGTAGCGATGACAATAAGGCTACCTTGTCAAACACTGTGATGACGCAATTAGAGTCTTTGTCTCTGGTTGATACCTCGATTACGATTGAAGTCGTCGATATGGATCGAAACAGCTACAGCAAGGTTGTGGTTTAACTCTCTCTATTTACTTCATTTTCCAAGTTTCTAGATAGATTCATAACACTCGGTGTTTTATCGTGCGTTATGTTTTCTGGACTGATGCTATTTTTGAATGATTTCTATTGTCATGATTTATAAATCGGTGCGGAAATCACAAACTTTACGCATCTAGTTGAATACTAATTGAGAAGTCGATTGCATTACGTATCATGTATTTACGTTGGCTATATAAGTAAATAATATGAAAGATGATGTTCCCTCTACGATAAGTGATTTGTACGAATATTCAGGCTTTTGGCCTCGAGTTGGTGCGAGTTTAATCGATTCAGTAATAATCGGTGCCATTACATACCCTATATTAATTTCGGTTTACGGCTGGGTATATTTTGATAACGAGGCGTTAGTCAAAGGCTTCACAGATCTTGTGTTTGGTTGGATCTTTCCAGTCGTCGCTATTTTGGGTTTCTGGCTTTATCGACAAGCAACACCAGGCAAAATGGCGATATCCGCAAAAATTGTAGACGCTACCACTGGTGAAAAACCTTCACTTCAACAATATATAGTGAGATACCTTGGATATATCCTAGCGACGATCCCATTTGGGCTTGGAATATTTTGGGTCGCTTGGGATAAGCGTAAACAGGGTTGGCATGACAAACTGGCCAATACTGTGGTTATCTGTAACAAAGACCGAAAAACACCTCAGAAAGTCAGTTTTTCTTCAAAAAGCTAATATGAATAGTGAGCCCGAGTTCATCGCTCACTGCACATGAGTTCGTGTTAATCAGCTCTGTAGAATTACACGTTAGTTGATTGGGATCTATTACTGAAAAAATGCATCTAGCAACATCAAATTCTGACAAGATTGTCTAGAGTGGGAGTGAGCATTTATCCCCGTTTACTACGATGTTGCATGGAGGTACTGAAGTTGAAGAATGTTGAAGCTTTTCTGGTTAATTCGTTTACTAAGAATGGCAAGGGAGGGAATCCTGCGGGCGTAGTTTTGCAGGCCGATTCTCTGTCTAACGAAGACAAGTTAGCGATAGCAC
The DNA here is from genome assembly GCF_002875945.1 of Vibrio lentus. Lineage (GTDB taxonomy): Bacteria > Pseudomonadota > Gammaproteobacteria > Enterobacterales > Vibrionaceae > Vibrio > Vibrio apostichopi. The sequence goes on along the minus strand of NZ_MCZK01000180.1, from coordinate 19,771 downwards.
AAGCTGTTGGCTTTTCTGAAACAGCGTTTGTTTCTCAAGATGATGAAGTCGACTTTGAATTGTCTTTTTTCACCACAACGAGTGAGGTCGATTTCTGCGGACACGCAACATTAGCGGCCTTTTCAATAATGCACCGTCAAGGACTGATAACCGAAGGACAATACGTTCAAAGGACTAAAGCTGGCATATTGGCTGTCACTGTTGAGTCGAATGGACAGATAGTGATGGAGCAGGCATTACCTGAATATCGAGATGTGTTTAGTTATGAAACGATATCTGAATTGATTGGAATCGCCCCTCAAATATTAGAATCTACCCAGTTACCAATCGAGGTTATTTCAACTGGGTTGCCCGATATTATTGTTCCAATCCCAAATGGCTATCTCGACAAGATTCGAGTCGATGAAAACTCTCTAAGCGAATTCTGTAAGTTACATGACGTCATTGGCTTACATGCTTTTGAACTGTGTGGGAAGCATACTGAATTAACCGCAAGTTGTAGAAATTTCGCTCCTTTATTTGGGATCCCTGAGGAGTCAGCAACAGGGAGCGCCAGTGGTGCGTTGGCTTGCTACTTAGCCAAGCACTTAAATGGGATTCATGGACAGAGTTTTACTTTCGAGCAAGGTAGGGCAATGGGTTGTGTTTCCCAAATTACTACAGCCGTTGAATTGGACGATGCTGGCAATAGGGAGATTATCAAAGTTAGAGTCGGTGGCTTCGCTCACCCAATTGGGCTTCAGAACATCGACATTTAGGAACCTTGAAAAACGCCTGAGTAATAGGTTGTTCGTCTCGAGTGTTTATAAACGAACCTACAATTATAAGTACTAACTTGTTTAAAGGTTATGCTTTCTGATGACGCATATTACAAAGCTCCACGTAGACTAAGTACCTAAAAAGGCGTTATAAGAGTGATGTTTCGCCCTGTAGTTCGGCGTTAGGCAACTGTGTTTTGAATGAGTTAACTCGTAGAGGTATAGAATGAAAAGAATAATATCACTAGGCATTATCGCACTTTCCGCTTCCTTTTCTGTAGCGGCTTCTGATGGTCTGGTTAAGTATGAAAGTAATTACTCGGTAAAAGAAACGGCTGATCGCTTCGAAAATATAGCAAAAAGCAAAGGGCTTACTTTGTTTGCAAGAGTAGACCATCAAAAAAATGCGGCCAGTGTGAACCTAGAACTTCGACCAACCGAAGTGATCATTTTTGGTAACCCGAAGGTTGGAACGCCTTTAATGCAGTGCGCTCAAGATGTGGCTATTGATCTACCTCAGAAAGTCATGGTGAGTGAAGACGATAATAAGAAAGTTTGGCTTACTTACAATAATCCTACGTACCTGATGGAGCGTCATCAAATTCAAGGTTGTGATGAAGTCATTAAAAAGATCTCAGGTGTGTTGAGCAAGCTGTCAGAGGCGACGGTAGCCAAGTAAGCATCGATAGTTTCATCACCAACAGCCTATGCGTGGCTTGCTACGCATAGGCTGTCAGTAACATCCCTCAACTCCTTAAGCTTTACCTAAGTTAGCAACCAATTATCCATAGGGCATGCTTTCTCACGTGAGTTAGCTTAGTGAGTATCACTTTTGATAGACTTAGGTTTACGTTTCGGACTTGGTGAGAAATATGGAATTAAATGAAGTTGGGAGTAGTGAGATCCCGATGGATCTATTGCTTGAAGCTGACCCGTCTAAAGAGAGCATTTCATCGTATCTGCCAAGTTCGTGGTGCTTTAGCGCGTCAGAGAATGGAAAAATCTTGGGCGTGTGTGTTGTTCAACCTCAAACGCATACTGTAGCTGAAATCTATAATGTCTCGGTCTACCCCGAAAGTCAGGGGCGTGGTATTGGGTCTGAATTGCTTAGGTTTGTTTTGTCTGTTTTACCGACGAAAGGGATAGAAAGAGTCGAACTCGGCACTGGTACTTTTGGTTATCAACTGACTTACTATCAACGCCTTGGCTTTCGAGTCGATTCAGTGGCTAAAGATCATTTTCTTATCCATTATCCAGAGCCCATTTTTGAAAACGGCATTCAACATAAAGACATGTTGAGGTTATACATACAGGTTTAAGAAACTGTAAGTTTGAGTGGAATAGTCAGCGTTCGGCGATTAATGACTAACTAACTCTATCAATAATTAAGCACAAAAAAGCACACCGATTTCTGCGGTGCGCTTTTAGTCAAACAGGTTGATGTTTCAAATCTCGATAAAGCTTCCGATGAGTGTTCTATCTATCGGCGATTTCTTTTCGAATGATCTCTGCACCTGCATGTAATGCATTAAGCTTAGCCGTTGCGATAGAGCGTGGCAGGGGAGCCATTCCGCAGTTAGTACATGGGTACAAGTTTTCGGCATCCACAAACTCTAGAGCTTTTCGAAGAGTATCCGCAACTTCTTCTGGTGTTTCGATATCGTTGGTGGCTACATCAATAGCACCGACCATGACTTTTTTACCGCGGACAAGCTCCAATAGCTCAATAGGCACACGAGAGTTATGGCATTCTAATGAGATAATATCGATGTTAGATTTTTGCAGTTTCGGAAATACTTCTTCGTATTGTCTCCACTCTGTTCCCAACGTCTTTTTCCAATCTGTATTTGCTTTTATGCCGTAGCCATAGCAAATATGAACCGCAGTTTCGCATTTAAGGCCTTCAATAGCTCTTTCTAAACAGGCGATTCCCCAAGCATTCACTTCATCAAAAAACACGTTAAATGACGGCTCATCAAATTGGATAATATCAACGCCAGCCGCTTCTAAGTCTTTAGCTTCTTGATTGAGAATTTTTGCAAACTCCCAAGCCAATTGTTCGCGACTCTCATAGTGATCATCGTAAAGCGTGTCGATCATGGTCATAGGACCAGGCAACGCCCACTTAATCGGCTGATCAGTTTGTTGACGTAAGAACTTCGCATCTTCGACAAAAACAGGCTTTTGACGAGAAACAGGGCCGACAACTGTAGGAACACTCGCGTCATAGCGATTACGAATCTTAACTGTTTTACGCTTCTCAAAATCAACACCGTTAAGGTGCTCAATAAACGTAGTAACGAAGTGTTGGCGTGTTTGCTCGCCATCACTAACAATATTGATTCCGGCTTGTTGCTGTTCTTGCAACGAGATACGCAACGCATCGTGTTTACCAGCAATCAGTTCTTCACCTTCCAATTTCCAAGGTGACCAAAGTGTTTCAGGCTGAGCTAACCAAGAGGGCTTAGGTAAGCTGCCTGCCGTTGAAGTCGGTAATAGTGTTTTCATAATAAGTGCCGCTATATTCTGGGTTAATTACAATGCGTAGTTCGCAGACCAATTCTCAAGAGTCGCTTGATGCGGCTTAATGAAGTGTTCTTCAGCGAATTTACCCTGTTCAATAGCTAACTGGCTGCGCTCTTCTCGGTCATAAACAATTTGAGTCAACGAGTGATCTAAGCTCTTTAGGTTTGGCTGGTAGCATTTACCGGCAACGGCGTTCGCATTATAAATCTCTGGTCGGTAAATCTTTTGAAAAGTTCCCATCGTGCTGATGGTGCTGATCAATTCAAAATTGGTGTAGTCATTCAGTAAATCACCAAAGAAATAGAAAGCTAACGGTGCTGCGCTATTTGGCGGCATGAAGTAGCGAACTTGTAAGCCCATCTTCTTGAAATATTGCTCAGTGAGAGAAGACTCATTTGGCTGATATTCAACACCTAGAACTGGGTGTTGATTTTCAGTTCTATGATAGGTTTTATTGTCTGAAACGCTGAGGCATATCACTGGCTGTTTATTAAAGTTTCGTTTATAAACTTCCGAGTTCACAAAGTATTTAAAGAGTTTTCCATGAAGGTCACCAAAATTATCTGGAATGCTAAATTTTGGTTGGCCCTTATTATGATCCAGTAGCAATACACTAAAATCATAATCTCGAACATAAGAGGAGAAGTTGTTTCCAACAATGCCTTCAATACGTTTGTTGGTGGTGTGGTCAACGATATTTGTTTTCAAAATTTCGATTGAAGGAAAGGCTTGGTCGCTGCCTTCAATGTCCATATCAACAGAAATGATTTCAAGTTCAACCGAGTAGCGATCACCATTTGGGTTATCCCAATGCGCTAAGGCATTGAAACTGTTATCAATCATCTTTAATGCGTTACGCAGGTTTTCTTGGCGGCTATCGCCTCTCGCTAAATTAGCAAAGTTGGTTGTGATACGAGTACTGTCTGAAGGACGATAATTTTCATCGAGACAAATGCTTTTAATTGTAAAGTTAAAGTCTTTATTCATAGTGTTCGGTATCCCAATGTTTTGATTTCTTAGTCAGCACTTTGCGCAGATTTTGGTTTGAGGCCGTGTGCTGATTTAAGAATTAAATTCAATAATGTTTTTTGCTATGGGATTATTTATACGTGCTTCAGCGAAAGGTTAATAATGGTTTTCTTTCACATTCAACATGAGGATTATTCATGATGTATTCGTTTGAAAAATAAAGCGACCGTCAGTTATATTAATTGGCTGAATGCGAATATAACTGAATTTATGTCGCAAATTAGCCCCTAAATATATAAGGAAATAAGCGGAATGAGTGAATGGCTGTTGTTGATTTTATACTGCGCGATACTTGGCAGTGGTGTAGGTTTTTTAGCTGGGTTATTAGGTATCGGTGGGGGACTGATTATTGTCCCGGTACTCAGTAGTATTTTACTGCACTTCGGATCTTTACCAACAGATCAGGTCGTGATCGTTGCAATTGCGACATCATTGGCATCGATATTATTCACATCAACATCGTCTGCAATTGCCCATCATAAAAATGGTAACGTGCCATGGAATCTTGCGCCATGGATAATGACGGGTGTTGCACTAGGCGCACTGGTCAGTGGTTTTATGGCGGCACTCTTGCCAGAACAAGTTGTGCGCTTGGTCTTTACCGTGAGTGTTGTGCTCATCGCAATTAAGATGTTCCTAAGCAATAAAAGTGACGCATCTAAAGAACGTAAGCTACCCAATAAAGCATTGTTAACCTTTTTTACGACGATCACTGGCGGGCTGTCAGCCATGATTGGCATTGGTGGTGGCGCGTTATTGGTGCCTTTACTGACGTTCTTTTCACTCGATATGAAAAAGGCCATAGGTTGTGCGTCTGCCTGCGGTATTGTCATCGCGTTGTTTGGTTCGATAGGTTACATAAGCTCAGGTACGGCTCACTTTGCTTTAGAGGAAGGCTTTGCTGGGTTTGTCTATCTACCTGCCTTGTTAGGTATTGTTTGTACTTCATGGTTCACTGCACCTTTAGGGGCAAAAGCGACCAATTACTTACCCGTTCCAACGATCAAAAAAATCTTCGCGGTATTACTATTAGCCATGGCTGCCAATATGGCTATTCGTTAAAACTAATGGTCGTTAAAAACTAATGATCGCTAAGAATTAGTGGTCGTTAAAAATAAATGGCCATCAAAAATAAATTGTCTTTAAAAATCAATGAACGACTCCGATAAGGTGTTAAGCCTATAGCGTGATACAAGTTCACCCTGTGATATCACAAAATACGTTCGAATAGTTTTTAACGTTTAATTGGTCGTGTAATGTTTGAGTTCATATGCAGCATTGCTTGTTGTTCGTGGCTAATTATTCACGGCCGATACGTTAACAATTCAAGGGAAGTCATTTGGATATCATCAAACAATTAGAAAAGCTCATGTCGATGGATGAATCCACTTGGCATAAGCACTCTAACCCGTGGAGTGTTTATACTCGATTTACTCTTCTTCCACTGATTTCTCTCGCCTTTTGGTCTAGAGATTGGATCGGAATCTATTCTGTACTGGCAATATTGGCCTCTTTCCTTTGGGTATGGATTAATCCGAGGTTATTCCAAGCTCCTGATACAACGAACAACTGGGCTTCAATGGGTACGTTTGGCGAGCGTATCTATCTGAATCGTAAAGTTGAGTCTATTCCTGCTCATCACGTGAAACCTATTTTGGTTCTTCAGTTCTTAACTGGGTTAGGCTTGCCCGTGTTTGTATACGGCTTGTGGAGCTTAGACTTAACCTTGGTGGTCATTGGTAATCTATGGATTGCTGCATTTAAGGCTTGGTTTGTCGATAGAATGGTTTGGCTGTATTTGGATATGAAAGACACTAAACCTGAATATGCGAATTGGTTAAAGTGATGCCAAACCGACCGGATGAAGTGCTTGTGTCATTATTCTGGTTAGGTTTGAATGAAATTGTTTAGATAATGGAGTATTTAGTTCGTGTTATACCCAAAGGCTTTAAAAGCAGGGGACAAAATTGGTTTCTTCTCGCCATCTTATCCTGCCACAGTATTCGCTCCGAATCGATTTAATCGTGCTAAATCTTATCTAGAGTCACAAGGTTTCGTTTTAGTTGAAGGCTCACTCACAGGGCAGTCGGACAAGTATCGCTCTGGTTCGATTCAAGATCGAGCTGAAGAGTTAAATCAGCTCATTCGTGATCCAAGTGTCCGATGTATCATGTCTACAATAGGTGGCACCAACAGCAATTCACTGTTGCCCTATATTGATTACGAAGCGTTGAAAAACGACCCTAAGATCATTATTGGATATTCAGACGTGACCGCATTGCTGCTTGGTATTTATGCACAGACTGGGCTAATCACATTCTATGGTCCTGCGTTGGTTGCTTCTTTCGGTGAACTTCCGCCATTGGTCGATGAAACACTGCGTTCATTCATTGATATTTTGTGTTCTGACTCCGAGCAATATCAATACTCTATGCCCTTGGAATGGACAGATGTGAAACATGATTGGGAAACACAAGATACAGCGAAACCTGTGTATCCGAACGACTGGCAATTCTTGGGAGAAGGTAAGGTTTGTGGTCGTCTTATTGGGGGGAACTTGAATACGATGGCTGGGATTTGGGGAAGTAAGTATATGCCGGATCTTCAGGTCGGTGACATCTTACTTATCGAGGATTCCTTAAAGGGCATTGAAAGCGTAGAACGTTCATTTTCACACCTTCTAGCCTGTGGCGTTTTTGATAAAGTCGGTGCCATTATTCTGGGTAAGCACGAGTTATTCGATGACAAAGGAACAGGACGAGCACCACTTGACGTTCTACTCGAAGTTTTAAATGGCAAGCCAATCCCAATATTTTGCGGATTTGATAGTTGCCATACGCATCCAATGCTTGTAACACCTTTAGGAGTAATGTGCTCAATCGACTTTGACAATCACACTTTTGAGATTAAAGAGCGGTGGCTTTCAGATACATAATATAAATGCTCAATAGTGATTCCCAACGCTTGGCACTTATAGTGGTAATTGGGTGAAAGGCTTTAATCACTTTAAATAAAATGGCTAAATTTCTTGAAAGAGAATAACTTAGGATTGTGTTGCTATCCTCTAGTTCTATTGTAAATTATCGATTAAACAATGAGTTATGGGGTAGTGCCTATGTTTAGATATGCTAATTTTCTAATAAAACAAAAAGACTGTGTATTTATACAGTATTTGGGTGTATGCTCCGTTTATATCAAAAGGAGTAGCAAAGAATGACAATAGTATTTGAAGAAAAAGTCCCTAATCCAAACGAATTCTGCGATATGCGCGTACGTGCAAACCTATCACCAAAATCTCTTGAAGCTGCCACCATTGCATTACCAAATAGCCTCTATGGTGTTTCGATAAGAGACGAAGGTGTTCTAATTGGTATGGGGCGTGTAGTGGGTGATGGCGCATGTAATTTTGAGGTTGTCGACGTTGCTATTGATCCTAGTTATCAAGGACAAGGGTTTGGGCGAAAAGTGATGGAGTATATCGACAACTATTTGTCTTCAGTTGCACTCGACGGATCGTATGTTTCAATGATCGCTGATGAACCTGAATTCTATGAGAAATTAGGCTACAAACTTGTGTCTCCTTCTTGCCAAGGAATGACAAAAAAGTTCAAACCTTGCGTATAATGAACGGATTCTAAAAACTAAAAAGTTTACACACTAGGTAAGAACATGAAGCAAAATATTGTCCATATTGCATTGGTCGTTAAAGATTACGATGAAGCCATCGATTTCTATGTAAACAAACTGAATTTTGAACTTATTGAAGACACCTATCAGGCAGAACAAGACAAACGTTGGGTTGTGGTTGCTCCGCCGAATTCTCACGGCGTTACCTTATTGCTTGCAAAGGCTTCTAAGCCAGAACAACATGATTTTATTGGTAATCAAGCGGGTGGACGTGTATTCATTTTCTTGAATACCGATGATTTCTGGCGTGATTACGAGCATATGAAATCAATAGGGATTAACTTTGTCCGAGATCCACAAGAACAAGACTACGGTACCGTTGCTGTATTCGAAGATTTATATGGAAACCTTTGGGACTTACTTCAGTTAAACCCTGACCATCCGATGGCAAAGAGATAAACGCAACAAGTCGGTTATAAGTCAATTTCTAGGGCGTTCTTTACATGCGCCCTATAACTTCTGCCACAAGACACTAGATAAATACTTCTAGAAATACGTATAATCTGACACTTAAGGCATGGCACTTAAAGGTGGCAATGTTTGGCCTCTAATAGGCTCAACTATTTGATGCGGTAATCATATAAAACAAGGAAGACTGGTGGAAATAGTACAAGCAGAAATATCAGATCTAGAAAAGTTCTATCAGTATTTAGACGTGCAGCTTTTAGACAATGCTGGCGACGACTCTCCACTTTTCCAACCTATTGCTAAACACGACTGTAGTGTTTCAGATTCTCTCAAAGCTAAGTTTAGAAACGGCTTCGAAGTTTCAATCGGTGAATCAGGCTGGCGAAAGCTTTGGGTCGTGAAAGACTCGTTTGGTCATGTATTTGGCCACATTGATTTACGCCACAATGGTGGGGAGTATGGTTTCCACCGCGTTTGTTTAGGTATGGGCGTTGATCATAGCGTCAGAAAACAAGGGTTAGGGCGTAAGTTGATTGAATTGGCTGTCGAGTTTTGTCGAGAAACTGAAGGCATTGATTGGCTCGACCTCAACGTGCTTTCAGATAACCTCCCAGCGAAAAATTTATATTTAAAATGCGGCTTTTCAATCATTGGTGAAATGTCAGATTGCTATCGTATCGATGGTCAATCGGTCTCTGAAATGACGATGACGTTGTGCACACAAGATCTTCATAACTCACACCCATCTAACTAATACTCGATTTAGGAGAATGCTTCATGGAAGAAATCAATAATGTCCTTCAGTTTATGGTTGAAATTGAAAAGCTAAAATCAGTTCACCGCCAAACGAAACCAGTAGGGTTGGATCGCTATGAAAATTCAGCAGAGCATAGTTGGCACGTGTGCTTAAGTGCCTTGATGTTGAAAGACTACGCGAATGAGACGATTGATATTACGCGTGTCGTTAAAATGCTCCTGATTCATGACCTGGGGGAAATTGACGCCGGAGACACGATTATTTACGCCAGCGAAACGGAAGAGAATAAGTTAAAAGAGCGTAATTGTGTTGAGCGCTTATTCCAATCGTTACCCAATGACCTGCGTGATGAGTATTTACAGTTGTGGTTAGAGTTTGAAGAAGGCAAGTCTCCCGAATCTAAGTTTGCTAAAGCGATTGATAGGGTGCCTCCCTTATTACATAACATCCACGGTGGCGGTCATAGTTGGAAGAAGCACAATATCTCTAAAGACAAAGTTCTTACTTTTAATGGTGAACGCATATCCAAGGGCAGTAACACGTTGTGGGATGCACTTGAAGTTCAGCTAGAAGATGCTGCAAAGAAAGGTTTTTTGAAATAGCGCTTGAGCCACAGTATTACTCCGACTTCTCTTAGAGAATAAGTTGAAATACTATCTAACCAGTAACCAGTAACCAGTAACCAGTAACCAGTAACCAGTAACCAGTAACCAGAAAGCATTAATGATAACCGTTGAACGACTCAAACCGTCAGATGTTGAGAGAGTCAAAAACATTCAATTAGCCGATGACCAGATCAAGTTCGCAGGAACCGCAGAGGCGTTTTTATTGAGTGGCAGTGAAACGATTCATTTGCACGTCATCAAACATAATGACGATGTTGTTGGCTTCTTTAAGTTAGATACTGCGTATGCATCTGGGTATGATTTTTGTTCTGAACGTGGTTTGGGATTAAGAGCATTCGCTGTCGACAAAAATCAGCAGGGCAAACGCATAGGGACGGGCACTGTGAAGGCGTTATTTCCTTATTTGAAATCTAACTACACCGAATACGACTCGATTTACCTGACCGTTAATTGCAAGAACCCAGGGGCAGTCAGTTGTTACAAAAAGGGTGGATTCGTGGATACCAATGAAAAGTACTTAGGTGGTGAAGCTGGTCCGCAGCACATAATGAAAGGGCAAATCATATAAGCGTTGTTCGTATGTGATGCTCAAACGAAAAAGTCGTTTGTGAAAACTCAATACCCACCTATTTTTAATACTGGGAACGAACTAAGCAATGATCTCAAGCAATGACCTAAGCACCAATCGATACGCGAGATACTACTGATACACGTCGTTCCTTATATGCAGCGATTGAGTGACTGTTGATGGTCGCTCTACTCTTGTTTTAATACTTCATGAGGAACCTATGAATAGTCGAATATCAAAGGCTTTGAGAGCGAGCGTATGGGCTGTGTTTAGCCACTCTATTATGTTTAGCCATATGGCAATGAGTGAAACTTTGCCCTTAGGTTATTCTTTGAGTGTTGAGTATCAGCCTTATACCGTGATCGGAAATACCGTTGATGAGATTAAGCGCTCCTTTCGTGAGGACAAGCCTCAGCACTTAAAGGATAACGGATTCGATGGCCTGACCAATTGGCAATATCAAACCTCTCACAATAGTGAAACCTGCAAGCTGTCTAAATTGGACGTCAACATCACATATACCTTGCCCCAAATTCAACGTTCTCAATCCAATCGAAAAGCAGTGGACGAGTTTAAATTTTATATGGGGCAGCTGTATCGTCATGAAGAAATGCACTTTGCGATAGCCGCGAAGCTATTTCAAGAAGTGTATTTGGCCTACAAACAAGGCGAGAGCGGAGACTGTAAACATCAATTCACAATAGTCGAAGGTTTATATGCACGCCTACAACAAGAGAGTGATGAGTTTGATTCCTATACCAATCATGGTGCAACTGAATTGGCTGTTTCTCCTTTTGGTGAGGAAGCGTATTACACCCATTGCCGTATCAAGTTATCCAAGTATCCTAGTAACTAACTAAGCATCTAAGTATTGTATTTAAGTACCTGACAAACATGAAAGAGTGAGTGTAAGGTAAGCACGAGTTAAGCGCTTCAGTTTTGCTTTCTCTAATGTTTATCTTTTGGTAAAACCTAACAATGATTAAAGGCTTTCTGAGCTGGGGTGATGTAATGGAATATGCAGTAGTTCTCTTTCATGTGACGTTGATTTGGACGCTTGCTGTCGCGACACCGGGGGCAAACGTATTATTAACGATTAATACGGCACTGAATTATGATCGCAAACTCGCGATGTTTTCTGCTTTTGGGGTCAGTGCGGCCATACTTTTGTGGGCGTTCTTTGGTGGCTCAGGGTTAGTGATCCTATTCTCCCATTTCCCTAACTTGTTTAATCTTATGAAAGTCGTCGGTGGTTGTTACCTTGTGTATTTAGGGCTGCGCCAAATCTATGTTAGCCGTAAAACCAAAAAGCTTGCTGAGGTGAGTGAACAGACGCAGCGTCATCCACCATCGAAGAGGAAGGTGTTTTTGTCGGCGTTCATCACGAGTATTCTTAACCCCAAAACTGGCTTCTTTGTTGTTAGTCTATTTAGCGTCTCTATGCCTGAAAACATGAGCGCATCGATGATACTGGCTATTATGTTTACGATGTCCTCAATCACGCTGGTTTGGCATTTGTTTTTAGCGATGGCATTTTCCCAGCAATCAGCGAAAAGTGTTTACGCTCGTATTTCAGGTGTTATGGATTACGTGACGGGTGGGTTATTCACGATTTTTGGTATTAGAGTGATGACATCTTGATGCAACCTTTGGTTTGTTCTGTATTATCCAAATAACAGCTCTGAGTTGTATCTAATCGGATATGAAAAGTAAGTGAGAAAGTATGAGTATCAATGTGAAGTGGGGCGGAGAGTGCCAATTTAGCGTAACAACTGAAGGCGGTTTCAATTTTAACGTCGATGCCACCAGCAAAACGGCGCCGTGTCCGACTGAGGTTTTACTATCGGCATTAGGTTCATGCAGCGCAACAGACGTGGTGTTAATACTGCAAGAACAAGGCTTTGAGATAGAGAGTTTAGAAAATAATGTCACTCACACATTAACGGACGGCGAGCCTCGTTTATATAAATCAGCGAACTTACACTTTGTGGTTCAAGGACATGGCATCTCAGAAACTGATGTTGTGAAAGCCGCGAATGAAGCTGTTGCAAAGCATTGCCATGTTTGTTTGATGCTACAACCTAAGATCGAAATTACTTGTTCAGCGGAAGTCGTGGCATAAACCAGCGTTTTCGCTAGCCTTATAATTCATTTAAGCGAGTTATATCATCTGGTCAAACATGCTGATTTATTTGTTTACCGTATTGACAACGCAACGACGATATATAAAAGTGATCTTATGAAAATGAATTTAGCGCAACTTAACCAACGAATTATCATCATTCCATAGGAATGGTGGGATTGTTGATGTGCTTTATTTATCGAACCCACCCCGTAAGGTGGGTTTTTTTGTATCTGCCTTATGGGTTTTATCTCAGTAGAAGGAAGTCATATGAAAAAAATAGCAGTATTTGGTAAGCCTGGTAGTGGGAAATCTACCGTCAGTAAAGCGCTCGCAGCTGCAACTGGTGTGGATCTTCATCAGTTAGATTCCCTCGTGTATAAGGCGAACGGCGAGTTTGTCGACAGTGACGTATTCGAACAAGCGCACGAAAACATACTGAGTTCTGAAAGCTGGATCATCGATGGCTTTGGCCCACTAGACTCGTTTAATAAGCGTTTAGACGCGGCAGATACTTTGGTTTATATCGATCTTCCTTATCCACTTAGCTACTGGTTCGTCACCAAACGTATGTTGAAAGGCTTGTTTGTTAAACCTGAAGGTTGGCCAGAGGGAAGTTCTGTCATTAAAGGGACAATACAAAGTTATAAGACACTTAAGTTGTGCCCCAGATTTTGGAATGACGACTTCAGAGCACGATTAGAATTACGAGCTGAAGATAAAAACGTTCACATCATCAAGAGCGTGGCGGAGCTGAACAACTTTGTTCGCCAACATGTTGGTTGATTCATCATAATTGAACAAAGCTCTTGTTCTCAGAAAGCTAATGTATTTCCAAAAGAATCACTCAAGACATAAAAAACGGGCAGATCGTAATGATCTGCCCGTTTTAAATCAATTATCTCAATCACACTGTGAGTAGCGTGAATCAGAAACGCTTATGCGCAGCACTTCTTGTATTTCTTACCGCTACCGCAAGAACATGGATCGTTACGGTTAGGTGTTTTTTCGAACGTCATAGTTTTTGGCTTGTTTAGCAAGGTGTCGAACTCAAGCGTGTTTTCTTCTTTCTCTGCATCAACAGATACATTCACGAAGATTGAATGCTCAGCTGCAATTGCTTCAACTTCTGTTTTACGAGCTTCAGTTTGAACCATTACCGCAACTGGTGACTCTTCAGTACCCACTTTAACATCGCGGTTTACGTTGTAGCCTGCAAGAACGTGATTCTGTCTTGTTTCGATACGGCCTTTGAAAAATAGTTTCGACATTGGGTACTCATTAAAATTTGGGATGACGCTATTCCAATGCTGGGTAGCGTTATAGAGCGGGGGATTATACGCATATATTCCAATTGATAAAGCAATGATGTGAGCAAAGAGGGCTTAGTGATTGTGACCAAACGATCAGCCGCTTAGTCACTTCTCAATTTTTTGCGTGGTTTGGAATAAGTTTGAAATTAGAGACAATAAGATTTCCCTCAATAGGGATTAGAGTGATAAATTCAAATCGTCAATTTAAACAAAGAGATAGTGTATGAAGTTAGATGCCATCCTGTGGGATTACGATGGAACCTTGGTCAATTCAGTTCCAAAAAATATCGCAATCACCAAAGACATTATCTCTGTGGTCGCGCCACACTTGTCTGGTGATAATTTACCGAAATATTTGTTGAGCGAGGCGCTTTATCATGAAGCCAACCACGGTGCTAAAAACTGGCAAGCCTTGTATGTCGACTACTACGGTCTATCACATGATGAAATGCTGATCGCTGGTGGCATGTGGGCTGAGCATCAAGAGAAAAATCAAACGCCAGTCTCGTTGTTTGATGGTTTGGAAACCGTGGTTAATCAGTTCGCTCATTTGCCTCATGGTATTTGTTCTCAAAACTCTCAATTGAATATTCGTGGTGTACTCGACAGTTATGGTATTGGTGATTTGTTTAAATCGGTTGTCGGCTATGACGATGTATCCAATGGAAACCAAAAACCGCATCCATTTGGTGGCATGAAGTGTGTTGAAAATATCTTTGGTCAAGCGCAAAACGATGAACTCTGTTTGATGTATATCGGTGACCACGAAGCGGACACACAGTTTGCTCGCAATATCGAAGCCGCACTTGGCGACAAAGCAAAAGTGATTGCAGTTGCCGCGGGTTATAGCCGTTCTGAACCTGAAAACTGGCAAACTAAGCCCGATTACATTGCTAACAGTGTCGATGATCTTTTAATGATCATTGGCAAATACGCTTAATCAATTAATCAATATCGTTTTGTTAAATCTAGCTAATTTAAGGAAGAATAATGACACCAAAAGATGTGGTATTAAGTTTTTGGGATGCAATGCGCACCAACGATTTTGCAAAGGCCAGTGAATGGCTAGCAGAAGATTTTCAAGGCTATTGGCCGCAGTCGTCTGAATTGACGATAGGCAGAGATAACTTCACTGCAATCAACTCTGAATACCCAGCGAATGGGGTTTGGAAATTTGAGCTCAACTCGATTGTTTGTGAGGGTGACACGGTAGTCACGGATGTATCAGTAACTGATAGTGTATTAAACGATCGTGTGATTACCTTTCATACGGTGGTTGATGGCTTAATCCAAAAGCAAACCGAGTTTTGGCCAGATGGTTTTGCTGCACAAGAGTGGCGTGCAAAATGGGTTCAGATAGTGAGTCCTGAATCACTTAAGTTATAAGGCCAAATGCAAGAACACGAAGCTCACAATAGAGTATGTGTATAACAACAATGAGATAATTAAAGGCCAACGAGTTAGGAGATTTCATGAACAAGGTCGTAATCGTTACAGGTGGAAGTCGAGGCATAGGCGCAGCAACGTCGAAATTATTGGCAAAGCAAGGCTATGCCGTGTGTGTCAATTTCATACATAACGAATCAAGAGCTGACGAGTTGGTGAATGAGATTCGCGAACTGGGCGGAACCGCTATCTGTGTGCGTGCGGATGTGTCGGTAGAGTCGGACGTTAAATCCTTGTTCGAAATTGCTCATAACAAACTTGGTCCAATTACCCACTTGGTGAACAACGCTGGGATCTTGTTTACTCAATCAGCACTGGTCGATATTGAGATTGATCGCTTTGAAAAAGTCATGAAATCGAACGTATCGAGTTGTTTCTTATGCAGCAAAGCCTTTATCAAACAAGCGGATGGTGCGGGCTCGATTGTTAATGTGTCGTCTGCCGCTTCTCGCACAGGTGCACCGTTTGAGTATGTGGATTACGCAACATCGAAAGGCGCGATGGATTCACTCACTAAAGGCTTGTCCCTTGAATTGGCTGCGCGTAATATCCGCGTTAATGGCGTAAGGCCTGGCTGTATCTACACTGAGATGCATGCAGACGGTGGGGATCCTGGGCGAGTTGATAGATTAGCGTCGCAACTGCCATTGCAACGAGGTGGTACACCAGAAGAGGTCGCAAACTCTATCGCTTGGTTATTGTCAGATGAAGCGTCGTATGTGACTGGTTCATTTATTGATATTGCAGGCGGTCGATAGCGCACGGAAGTCTTTACACTAAAGAAATCAATTAAAAGCATCATTACGCAACAAAAGTACCTAACTAAAAGAACGAAACTAAGAGTACAAACATGAAAAACTATTTTGAAAATCCGTTCGTCGGAAAGTCACTCAAAGAACAAGTGACCAACCCCAATATCATTGTGGGCGAACACAGCTACTATTCAGGTTATTACCACAATCACAGCTTTGATGATTGTGCGCGTTATCTACTGCCTGATAGAACAGACATCGACAAGTTAATCATCGGCAGTTATTGCTCGATTGGTTCTGGTGCAGTCTTCATGATGGCGGGTAACCAAGGACATCAAAACCAATGGGTGAGCACTTTCCCGTTTTTCTACCAAGACGACGAGAAGTTTGAAGGTGCAATCGACGGCTTTGAGCGCTCTGGTGATACTGTAATAGGCAATGATGTGTGGATAGGCACTGAAGCCATGATCATGAGCGGCGTGAAAGTAGGTGATGGTGCAATTATCGCGAGTAGAGCAGTGGTGACCAAAGATGTCGCGCCATACTCGATTGTCGGTTCGAACCCTGCACGCCATATCCGTTATCGCTTTAGTGAAGCTCAGATTGCTCAGCTATTAGAAATGAAATGGTGGGAATGGAATGAAGAGCAAATCAAAGGTGCCATGACCTTGATGTGCTCTTCAGATATCGACGGCTTATACCAGTATTGGAAGAGCTTCGCTGCGTAATCCATTGTTATACGATTGAATTATTAGGCAACTGAGTTAGCATACGACTGAATTAGATACCAGCTCCGACTTGGAAGTAGAGCGCGGTATCTTCTTCACTGAACGCAATATCAATGCCTGAAATCAAACCATAACGCCTTGCGATAAGATAACGGAAACCAACTCCGTACGCAGAGTGTGAGCTTTGGTCGAACATGTCGTTATCGCTGTCTCCAGCATAACCAATTCCAGTAAATACACCTGTTGACCAGCGCGGTGTCCACTGTTTGGTGACTTGCACTTCGGCAGCAAAGGTATGCTCACCTTGATAGCGATTGCGGGCGATACCTCTAAGGTCAATGTCTGGGTAATATTGAGGAGAGAGAACGCGTTCATTGGTTGATAAAGACTTATATTGACCTCGTAAAGCGAGATTCCATTCTTTGTTTAATTCCCAGTAGTTCAACCCCTCTAGATTAAACGTTTGATACGTGTAGTCACTGCCGATCGCATCGCCGAACCACAAGTATTCTGCAACATAGTTATAGCCTTGAGTAGGATTAAGAAAACTGTTCTTACTGTCATATTCAGCAATCAAACCCAAGCCGGACGAGGTCGGTGAAGAGTTACCAATATTGCTTAGAATCTCTTGTGCTTTAGGATGATTGTTCACTGAAAGGGTTGGTGCAAAAAACTGCTGCGATAAACCCAACAACCAAGATGTTTCAGGGATTCTAAATTGTAGCTTTTGAATTCCGCCCATGCCTTTTAGCCCTAATTCAATCCCTTCATTGGGGGCGAGAGGCGCTAAAGCATTGGAGGAGCTTTGACGGTAAAAAGTCATGTTGATATCGCCATAACCCAAACCGCCCAAGTAGCGAATTGAGTCTTCCTTCCAACTGCGTTTGTGGCCAACAAACGCCATCCAAGTGCCGTTTTCTGTCGCAAAGCCACCCACAGCGGTAATCGCAGGAGTTAATAACTGAGCGCCGCCATCGATCGACTTCTCTGCGAGTTCTTTACGTGTGTTTTTCTGCTCTTCCGATTCATGAAGAAAGATACTAGTGAAGCCGCCACCGTATCCCACAGCCGGTTCGGTAATCAGTATTGGAACAGGCAGAAAACCATAGGCATTTTCAGCCAGATATTCGCCCATATCTAAGTGGCCATCGATTTGATCGATAAAACTCACAGCATGTGAAGTAGCAGAAACAAGCACAAGAGCACTTGCCGCTAAGGGTTTGAGAGTCATAACATTCCGTATTATTCACTATCCATTAAATTCAGTGTAATCAATGAAATAGATAGCGCAATAAAACGAACGCTTTTACGTAAAATCTCTGTTCAAAAGGCGAATGGAACAGCGTTTACTATTGAATTGACTCTACGTAAGTCAAAATATCGAGGGCATCTTGCTTGGTGATAATACCTTGCCATGCAGGCATACCGCTTTCGACTTCACCTTCTAGTATGTCGCCAGCCAAAGAGTTTTTAGTCGTGAATAACTTTCCAAGTTTATTAGGAATGTTGGCAGGCTTATGCGCCAAAGAAGCCGCGGTTGGGCCATCGCCTAAACCGGTATCGCCATGACACACCTGACAAAATTGTTGATACTTGGCTTTGCCGTTCGCGAAGTGAGTTGCATCATCAAGTGAGGCGGAGTTTGCACTGAATGTCATCATTGAAGCCACGAAACCCAAGCAAGCTAATACGTGTAATTTGGTTATGTTTTTCATTGTTTTATTCTCTATTTTTACTCAACAGGTAAAGAATAAGCACGGGTTAGTAGAAGAAACGTGAACGGTTGAATCGGTTCTAAACTGTTACTAGAAAGCCGATTTACCTTAAGAGAGCTTTATCAATGTGATAAGAGTAAATGATTGATTATAAACAGTTTGCATAGTACAGCGTCTCGCATTAGCGTGATGGATGGATGGATGGATGG
>NZ_MCZK01000180.1:0-1075 GCF_002875945.1 Vibrio lentus | reverse complement strand
GGATGGATGGATGGATGGATGAATGGGAGGGGTATTATGATTAGTTGCAATGATTACGATTATATTGAGATTGTGTGTATGCACAGGTACCCAATTAAACTCACGATGAAATCTGGCGAGCAGTTAGCCTGTGTCGCATTAGATACGAAGCGCAATCAAGCACGAGAAGAATGCATCAAGGTCAGTGTTGAAGGTCAAGAACAGCTTGTCGTGTTAACTGAAATTACAGATTTAGAAGTTTGTGTCGATAATCCTCACTTTCAACATAAATCCTTTAAAACGTCATAGGTGCCGACATGAACCACACGATAGAGCAATGCTACTGCACCGAATGTCACGAAGAGACACAACACGTTGTGATTTTGGTGAGAAAGGAAAGTGCGTTTGCAGACAAACCGAACCAGAAACGACACGAGTTCTGGGCGGGCGTCGTAAAAGGCTGGTTCCTTGGCCCGTTTATCGCGTCAATGGATGAGTTTTCTCGCCATCTGGTGTGTGAAAAGTGTGGCCATAAAGAGATTCAAGATTAGAATTGATCCAAGGTGATGACAGCGACATTGGTTAAGGAATGAAAACAGATGAAAGTAGAAACGATTGAAGCTGTAAAGGCGTACGGATTTTCAGTAAAAACCACTAACACTGACGAGGTTGACCCAGCAAAGGCGAAGATAGGCCAATTATGGCAAGGATTTTTCGATCAAGCTTTTCCTAAGCTGACACCAGACTCAAAGGTGTATGGCGTCTACACCAATTACCAATCGGACTTTACTGGTGAGTTTGATGTTGTCGCGTGTACCAATGCACTTACCGATAACAATTTAGCTGACCTAGTTGAAACCAATATCGAAGCAGGTAAGTACTTAACGTTCTCGGCTGAAGGTGAATTGCCGCAAGCGGTTATCGATTTGTGGGGAGAAGTGTGGGCTTATTTCAACGATCCAGATTGTCCACATACACGAACTTACACGACTGATTTTGAGTTTTATAAAAGCGAAACGGCAGTCGAGATTTCGATAGCGATTCAATAAGCTTTTACTTGTAAGTTATCGATAACAAAACGGCTCTTCTCCGCTTA
>NZ_MCZK01000179.1 GCF_002875945.1 Vibrio lentus | reverse complement strand
ATCTAAGCGGAGAAGAGCCGTACTTGTAATGAATGGGAACAACATTAAGCTCTTCATCGAGCTCACGAAACAACGCCTGTACCTGACTTTCACCATGCTCAATATGGCCGCCAGGTATGGTAATCAAGCCAGGATCCGTTTCTTTAGACTCACTACGCTTTTCTAACAATACTTGTGATTTGTTCAGCAAGATAAAAGAAACACACTCATGTACATCCATCAGATTTTCCTTAGCCCACAATTTAGATAGTTAAACTTTCTTTACGACAACTGAGCCTGCAATGAAGTCATGAATCGCTCTGCGTTTGTGATTAAAAAGCATAGAGATGAACTCTAAAAGAACCCAACCAATCGCTACATAACCAACGAAAATAAAAGCTCGACCTTGTTCTAAGCTTTCCCACGTTTGCCCATAGAACGACAGTTGTGCATAAGCATAAACTTGAAAAGGAATAAACATGATTGGGACAATATCCCTCATGCAAGACTGTTTGAGAGTTAAGTTTCGACTTTCAGATACATCGACTACTTTCACCCGAGTGACCATCTTACCGATCGTTTGTCCGTATTTGACATGCATCCCCACATAGTAAGTGATCCCTATTAATGAATACGCAACTCCCCAAGCAAACACACCACCGGAATTTATCACGCCAGAAAGTGCGTAATCATCTATCCATTCCAATGGCAAAATACGATTGAATCAATCAAGATAGCAAAGAAGCGTCTCCAAAAATTTGAATACTTATTGGCGTACATTTTTGTTCCTCAAGCAATTATCGGTAATAAGGCAGAAACTACAACACATCAGCATTTCTAACATTAAACCCGTAACAATTTATAAAACAAATACGATGTGAGTTGCATATACAAACGATAATTCCTGCTAGCTAACAGATTCACTTAACCTTGAACCAGCTTTTTACTTAGCCTTTCATATAATTTAAAAACTTCACCTTGAGAGGTGAACTGCCCGAGAGCGTATTGATGTGCTAACTCAATACCATCGTCTAGGTTTGGGTAATAGCGCTTGGCTACTGAGGGGATAGCGAATAGGGGTTCGAGAGTGCCAATGGTCAAAGTGACATTAACTCTCGCTTAGTTTTATCATCCAACTTTTCAATCGCGTAACGAAAAGCGACTCTTGGCATTACGGTATGGTTAGCCTTTAAATAACGAATCACCAATTGAGGCTCTTTTTGAGTGAGCACTTTTAGCATCCAACCATAGCCTTTTTGCACGAGAGCATGTTCATCTTTAATCAACAAATCGGCCACTTTAAAGGGGTTCAAACCTGAGTATCTATCCTTATTGATCGGGTAAATTAAGACAACCGCTGCTGCTCTTCGCACAGCAAAGTTAGAATGGTCGACCCATCTAGTTGTCATCTCGAACAACTCATTGTGTTGAGACAGTAACTCACCAAACGCATGAGTGCAGAAGTCATCACAATCATTCCAGTCAGTCACGTATTGGAGTAACCAATGTTCAAATACGAAGAACGTTTCTTTCGAATATTGTTTTCTTACTCTAAAAGCCCAGTCGTAAGCAACAACGCCTAACACCCAATCCCTTTCTTCAAGCAATTGAGTACACAAGGACAAAACATTGGAGATATCTTTGTTTTTGATGGTTTTAAAAACGAGCGCCGAGATAGATCGAACCTGCCCTGTTTTAACACTAGCCTTTGGATAACAAACGTCTGAAAGATGAAGCTTTACCGTTTCAACGATATTCATTAATTGCAAAACCTTCATAGAACTAAAATTAATATCAAAGTGAGATACACAGCACTTAAGCATGCGCGTTGGATTTATAAAATATAAGTTACCTTAATCACAACATTCATTATTGAGCATTTAAATTACTACTAAAACGAAGATATTTCCTTTGGTAAGAGTAACTTATAATGCATACTAGCGGCCTTTAAAAGAGGTGCTAAATGAAAAAGAACGGTTTTACACTTATTGAGCTTGTTGTCGTTATTGTGATCCTTGGAATACTCGCCGTAACTGCTGCTCCAAGGTTCCTCAATGTAAGTACTGATTCTCATATTGCAGTGGTGAAAGGCACTGGCGCTTCTTTTAAAACAGGTGTCGATCTTGCCTATTCAAAAAATTTAACCTCAAACGGTGGCGGTGCTTCCACGAACGTCCCTATCTATGATGACTCCGCGACCGGCCAGCTTGACTTCAATGAATGGGGATATCCAGCCCAACAATGGCACTTACCCGAAGAATCTCCAAGATTAGATAACGCTGAAGACTGCATTTCGGTATGGGGCGCACTGCTCCTCGATCCACCGAGTATTTCAAGTTTCAATTCACCAGAAGAAACCGACTACATTGCTGAATATATACAGACGGATCAGTGTATCTATCATTATCGAGTCGTACCGGGAATTTCCATTGACTACAACTCAATGAACGGTGACGTCACTGTAGACGATGAGCCAGATAACTAAGCCTTAAATGTCGATCTTTCAACAGCTTGGAGTTTACGGTTTATCTAAAGAAAAGTGCCACTCATTAAGAATCAACATTACATGTTTAAGACTGGCTCGTTTTCGCGTAAACGAGCGTGCTGTCCAGTTCTCCTGATGGTAAACGTCGATCATTAGCGAAACACGCCTCTTGTTGATAGCCACATCGCTTCGCCACAGCCTTACTTTTTAGATTAGATCCTGCCATTCTAATTTCGACTCGTTTCGCACCTTTTTGAATGAATGCATACTCTTCGATAATTCGGACGGCTTCACTCACGTAGCCTAAGCCCGTTTTTGATGTTTGTAACCAATAGCCGATTTCAAAACAAGAGGCTATGTCATCTCTGCTCATGAAACCAATAGCTCCAATAAATGCCCCTGTTTGCTTTTCAATAATATTGAACCAGAACTCGCCAGTAAAGTTGGCGAAATTATTGGTAGCATCTTGAATGTTAAGTTCTAGCTGCTCTTTAGTTAGAGAATCAGAAACCCAAGGTAAGAATTGGGAAAACTCGGCCTTGCACTCATTTATCACCTCAAACATCTCTTCGCTGTATTTTAATGATGGAGGGGTTAATTTGAGCCTTTCACTTTCCATCACTAAGCCTTTTCCCATTCAGAACGTAGAACCGCCAACACAACTGTATCCCACCACTTCCCTTTAAAAAATCGGTGTTGCTTGAAATACGCTTCTTGCTTCATTCCGAGCACCTTACATAACTTAATCGCAGCCAAGTTCTTGCTAATGGTTTCCGCGTAGATACGGTGTATGCCTAACTCTGAGAAACCAAAGTCAGCGAGGACTTCAGAAGCTTCTATAGAAAGCCCTTTTCCCTGAGTTTCCCTCGAGAAAGCACAGCCCATCGAAGCTTGTCGATCGCCCTCAAGGCGCAAACAAACGGTTCCAATAAACTTCCCCGAATCTTTGCTTTCAACCGCTAATTGAAAAGACTGGCGTGGGACTTCCAAAGCCTGCGCAACAAACAACTGAGTTAGCTCTCGATATTTGTTAGGTTCGCAATCACTTTCATCATAGAAACGCTGATACTTTGCATCTTGAGACATCGCAACAAAGGCACACTCGTCTTCGAAGCTCATATCTCGAAGAATCAACCTGTCAGTTTCCAGCTTAAACATCAAAATTCCTTTTTATCTCATAACCATGAAGGGAAAAGTCTCATAGGTGTTTACTCGTATACGTTCCCATTGTGCTTTAACCAACCGTGAGCGTGACGGTTATTAGGGTCTCTGTGAGTCCAGTGAATTACGCCACCTTTCTTGTTCCATTCATACTCGCCATAGAATTCAACTCGGTCGCCTTTTCCCAATCCTTGAATACGGGGAGCCAAGTCAATATTGTGCGCGACTAGCACGGTTTGTTTACTGTCCAATCGTAAGATGAACTTCTGATGTCTAGAGCCTTTGTTATCATCTGGAAGTATTCGAGAGACTGTACCAGAACCACGAACTTGTACATCGCTTTGGTGGCTCTCGTAAGCTTGTTTGAGAAGAACATCATTCGCTTGAACATAACCAACGCAAAAGCAAAGCACTGCCAAAATTAGAGCAAAAATTTGTTTCATTCCTTTTATTCCTTTTATTCCTTTCGTTTCCATACTGAGATATTCATTGGAATTTCTGGTTAAATAAGTTCCTATTTAACGATGCTTGTATTGAGTAGGACAATACCCTCTCGATACATCTGAACGGCGAAGTTTTACGTGCTTGGTAGAACGACCAGAAACACGTGCGCGCCACAATTTAAAACTGCCAAGCTTCAGATGGCTTCGCATGAAGCGAATCACTTCTGATTCATTCAAACCAAATTGCAGCTCTATCGCCTCAAACGGGGTTCTATCTTCCCACGCCATTTCTATAATTCTTGATTCATTTTCTTTAGATAACTTCATTACATACTCATCCATTATAAACTGGGTAAAAGTACGCTAATTCTCACCTTTTAGATCAAAGCGTTATCGTTAAATTGAATACCAAATCACGCTATAGAAACCGTGTATTTTCAGTTATCTTCTCTCCTGCCACTCGCAGCGCAACAACCCATATTTTACCGAGTCATGATACTCACCTTGGTAATAACGAACTTTTCTGAGCCTCGCCTCTTGTTGAAAACCTAATTTCAAAGCCAGAGACATCATGCGAGGGTTACCTGACCAAGTGGTTAAGCCCACTCGTTCAATCTGCTTATTTTCGAATAGGTAAGTAACCCAAAGCGGAAGTGCCAATGGTGCAATACCTTTACCCCAATACTCCGAGTTATAAATAACCACACCCGCTTCCAACCACCGTGTTTCTTCGCATTCCCAATAACAACTGACCGTTCCAACAGGCACTTCGTCTACAACCACTAGCTGCAAGTCGGATCCATCGAGTAAGCGTTGAAACGAATGGCTTTCAAACTCGTCTAACGATGGGGGTGAATATGGGAAATAAGGGCCGTTAAACTTCGTCCACTCATCGTTTGAAATAACCAAGGCATAAATGGCTGCTAGTTCACTTGGCATTGCAGGTCTAATCGTTACTTGCATTTGATCTCCTTGGTTTAGCTCTTGGTCTTGATTACAGAGGGATTGGCCTCGACCATAACAGTCATTAATAATGAAGTAACTAAGTCGAACGACTACCGATCTAGCCGCGAAACAATCATGGGGTTAGATAAGCTTGTGCGAATTCTCTAAGCACTCTCGCATTGTTGTGGTGTTTGCTATCTCCGCACTTTATGCCATCCACTCTGATGTCCGGGCTGGAATAAGCAGGTATAACATCTCGCTCATAAGACATTACTGTGCCTCTATCAGCACAAATTGCGCCAAAGGAATATTGAGGCGCTCTTGGGTACGATCCAGAAATGTAACTTTCGATGCTACCAGAGTCTTTCAATAACGTTTTGTAGTCGTGATTAGCACCACTCAAATGGCCAATTTCATGCTCCATTAGGTAATCAGGGCAGTTTATCGCTAAAGAGAAAAAATAGGATACTGGAGATGAGATACCACAATAATCAGACTCAAAACTAAAATTATAGCTAGAAAATACTATCCCTTTAAAAATGGGAACGCCTTCTTCTGTTGTTTCAGGAATCGGTTCTTCCATCGATAGTTTTAATAACCTTTCCGCTGCACTCAAATCTTGAAACCAGAGGCTATCGATTACAGAGCTATAAGTCACCTTGGTTACTTTTCTCGTCATAGGAATGCAGGAGTTCTTCAACACCAGATTCGAATAGCTTTCCCATGTCGCTATTTTAGAGGTTATAAATTCTTTGGAATATTCGGCTAACACAGATTCATCAACATAAAGGTGGATCTCTGTATTCAAAACATCACTCTGCGTACAAGTAGGAAACTCTATGGTTTGAGCATTGGAAAATCGGCTAAAGCTCAACACCATAATCAGAACATAACCAACGACCCGGATGAGTCTTTTGAAGAAACTCTTATTTACTTGTGTATTCACCGCCACCCTCTCCCTAAATTCAAAGCCCTAAAGACCATTATAAGTGCCGTGACTTAAGATTCATAAAAATTACCATTGCCAACATCATCGCTGGCGTACAAAAGTAACCTGCTCTATCTATATTTTTCAGAAAATAAAAAGCTCGCCAACGAGTGACGAGCCTTGTTTATTATTGAACCTAACTCATTACGACACCTTGCTTACTAAGAAACTTGGCCTCGTAACGTCAATTCGACGTTTTTCAAAATTTTGAACTCTTCGCGAGTACAACCACGAGCCACTGATACCCAATGATCACCGGTTTCGTCTGCCCCTTTAAATTCTGCACGCAACTCGTATTTTCGCCATGAGACAAAAGCCAAAGTGAAAGTCAGCGCAAGCATAGGCAGCCCAAACTGAGGAACAAACGCCCAAGTCGCAGCGGAGAGTACTAAAGCCAGTGAAACAATATTGATAGCGTTTTCTTTGAAGCCCAATTGACGAATTTCTAACTGTTTAATTTTACGCAAGCTATAAACATCTTTCTTAACTCGTAGTTCATTAGAACTGACAAGGAAGTCCGTTGCCTTATATGGTTTACGAAATTGCATTAAATTCGCTAACCCGTTGCGTGTTTGGTTCTTATTCATCGCCTTTCTCCATGTTATTTAAAGGTTAATAAAAACTAATATAATCATGAAGTTATTGATACGTAGAGAATTTATAAATCAAACAAATGTTAAAATCAAGCTTATGCAATTAATAACACTTATAACAACACCCATCTAACATTGACCACCCCGATAGATACTACCGATCGTGAAGCTTAGATTTCACCTCGAACGATAAGTTTTAATTAGTTCGTTCCATGGATTGCCAGAAAGAAGCAAAGTAAAAAGTTAAGTAATGCCTAGCCGTTTTGTAACCACTTATTTCAATTCAATTTGGATAGAAAATAACTGTCGCAAAAGTTGTTGAAGCCTTGTCACAGAACACCGTCGTAATCATAACCACTGCAATGAAAGACTTTCTCGTCCATTAGCCATTTGAATGATCAAATCATTCATCCGGAGGCATTAATACTGCTTATTGATTAAGCAATTGATCTCATACTATGGAGTCTGTATCTTTACCTTATGCACACTGTTACCTAATGGAGACAACGATGGACAAACTACTGACTTACGCTATGGAACAGAAACAACGCACAATGGTGACGAGTTTATTCGCGAGGAATGGATTTAAGATCGCGACAACTGATTTTGATGATATGACTTTTGAACGTGAAAGCGTGATGGTCAATGTTCGATTTGATGCATCTTCAAACGTAGAATCGATCTCGGTTTTGAACGAATAACGTTGATAGACATCGACTCTAGATTACAAACAGATCACAGGACTCAATAGAAGGTGTGACTATCAGCACCTTCTACCATGACGAAGTACAATCACACGATAAAGCCGGTCGCCGGCTCCTTTGCCCATCCCCTCAAACAATTGAGTTACAAACTCTGAAATCACCTGAATTGGTGTACCGAACGCCTTTTCTTAGCTTGGCCCTCATTCTTACTTCGGCAAAATAAGATCGTTAGTGATATTTCTACCAATAATTAGCAATTCCATGAGCTTGGCTTATATTTGTTAATACCCTTTGAACAAAAATCGAAGTGATACCTATGCTCCTAACTCGGTTAATTTATGTCAGCACACTTTGCGAAAGTTGCGATGCCACGGCTTTAGACGACATCCTCAAGATTTCACACGACCGTAATAAAGAAAGCCACTTAACAGGACTTCTTAGTCACAACGACAAGTATTTCCTACAATGTATTGAAGGCTCAAGAACCGCGGTTAACCACACCTACAATCATATTCTGAATGATCAGCGACACAAAAAAGTCATGATCTTGTATTTCAAAGAAATAGATTACCGGGAGTTTGGTGATTGGTCGATGGGCGATATTCCGCAATCAAGCCTGACTGAACTTGTTAACTTACAGTTTTCAACATCTGATCAGTTCAATCCCTATGAGATGTCGGGGGAAAGTGCTTATCGAATGCTTCTGGAGTTAAAGCAAAACTTACCTTCCGAATAATATGGTTCTACTTTAGAGGGGATTGAGCGAGCGTGATTTTATATTGAGCTTTGAAGAAGATATCCCGAAAAGGCTAGATACATTTCTAGCCTTTCTTATTTGGTAATTAGCTCGTAGCAAAAACTAGTGAACTGTTAGTCTTACAAGGCTTGTTTAGGTTTAAATGTCGGTATTGAAGATAGAGGACCAAAAAAACCAGCTACTTCAATCTTACTTTCATGCATACCGAGTCGAGGATCTTCCTCAAGTCTCCTCAAAATATACTGTCCATCGTCATCTTTCTTGATTTTGTAAACCATCAATGTTTGATGTGAACGAAGAAAAGCATTCAGGTTGTTCGGGTTACCTTCGACCACGTTATCACTGCGCACAGTTAGCAAGTAAATCGTATCAAAGAAGGTTCCGTAGTACCCGGTACCAACAGCATGAGTCCCGTCATAATAGGTAGCTTGCACTTTGAATCTACCATGAGAACCTATCAAGGTTACATCGCGATCATCAAAGTGACTGTTTATTTTGAAGTCACTGAACGTAGCATTCGCCCACGGTACAAGCAGCGGTAATACAAGTAATGCAATGATAGATAGAACCTTAGTTTTTCTCTTCAATCCCATACTTTTAACCGTCCTTGAATTACGACTTGATCGAACTTCTTCTTAATATCGTCTTTCTGCAGTAAACCTACCACCTTTCCCTCTTTCTCGGCGATGCGTACGTGAGTTAAACCTCTGAAGTAATTTTCAAGATCATTCGTCACTACCTTAGCCGCAAAGTCGGGGTCAAGGTTCATTTCATAATCACCATCCAAAGAAAAGAAGTACAAGGAATCACCCAAGGATGCGTAGATCCCTCGATGAACTCTATACACCTGTCCTTCATAACTGTGAATAGTTTTATAAAGGCCCGATTTTGCGTTCAAGATAATATCGTGTTCATCGTTTTCAAAGTGAGCATAGCCAGAAAAGTAAGTGCCTAGAGACAAAAACCATGGAATTAAAAACAGCACCGCAATGAAAAGCCCAATCCGTAGGCTAAGGGACTTGAGGCTAACCACCAACACCTCCCCCAAAACATTCAAAGCACTCGAAAGCCTCACGATAAATAAAGTAAAACATGATCAAACCAATAAAGAGTGCGATGGCTACTTCCCAAACAACGGGCTTTTTACTCACACGACGAAACAAATTAGACATTAAAGGCGATGCCTGTTGTTCAACAGAATTCGGATCTTCGTCATGACCATCTGATGTTTGTAAAACTGGCTCTTGGTTTATCTCTTTTTCACTGTCCGACTCGTGAGTTTCAACAACAATTTCATTGTTTGCAGCGGATTCGTCATGAACAATTTCGATGTTCATTGCATTGATGAATACATACCCTTCTCCGGGCAAATTATTCACTTCAAGCCCAAGCTCCAAACTGTCTAACTTCTTTCTCAACTTCATGATAGCAACCGCCAAAGAGTTATCACCAACCACTCTTCCTGGCCACCCTTTCTCTATCAACACCTGCTTATCAATCACCTCTCCGTGTGATTCACAAAAAGCCAACAGCAAATTGTACTCACTTCGGTTCAGCTCCAAGGGCTGATTCTCCTGCCCAGAGTCGCTGTCTATCAAAGTGATGGTCCTTCTTACTGTATCTATAGAAAGTCTTTTAAACATTCTTTTCCCTGTATTACTGCCACCTACTAAAAGTAGCCTAAAAAAACATAAAATACTATTTATCAGCCAGTTAGGAATGATAAACCTAAAAAATTAAACGTTATTAACTGCGTATAAAGCACTATTAACGGGCTTTTATTTCCAATTCATACGCCATTCAAGTCAAATCAGTCACCTTGAAAGTGTGCACGTAATTTCGATTCCAATGCACCTTTTATTTTTATACATACATTTCTAAACAATAGGTGAGAAACATGAAACTTAATAACTTTTTCGTGATGAGCGCAACAGCATTAACAATGGCTTCTGGAGCGGTATACGCAGCTGATGACGTAGCAACGGCAGATGCTATTTGGACTGGTGCAATTGGTAATTCAGTGCCAAGTTCAAATCTGATCATCACTGGTTTGGGTGGCGGCGATATTAAAACTGGTGAACTGTACGTGACTTCTGAAGGTACGTTCACTTCTTCAGAAGTTGTTTTAGAAGCGCGCGATTTCGACTCAACAAATTCAACAACAGGCGATAGACAACCACTTGCAAACTGGACCTACGTTACATCACAAGTATTGATTGGTGGTCAACTTACTCAGGATGCACAAGTAAGTGTTTTTAATGGTGGAACAGAGCTAACTGCAGCAACACCAAACAGCCACCAAGGTTCGTATGTTGAGTTGTCAGTAGCAAACACAACTGAAATCCAAGACATCTCGGTAGAGGGCACTGCACAAGTTATCGTTCAGATGGCTGCTAGCTACGACGGTTCACTTTAAGTCGTTTGGGGAAAACTGTGAATTACTTAACTCGTCCACTTCTCGCTCTGTTGACTGCAGGCGCTATGAGCCTTTATGCCAATGCAGAAACTCATACGTTCCAGTTAACGAGTGATATCGATAAGAAGAACTTTTTCTCTTATCAGATCACAGAGGTCGCGTTTTCCCCTTCTTCATTGACATTAACGGTCGATCCAAAAAGCGACTCTTTCCGTGATGCAACAACCCAGTTATTGGTCGAAACCGATATTCCGAGTTCAGACCAATCGACTCGGTTCCAGTTATTCATGACGGGCAATACTGCGCAGTGTTTCGACATTGATAAGCAAGCATTACCAACGCCTGCTGACCTTGTCGATGTCACTGTCGCGGATCAGCCCTTAACGTCATCGAACCCAGTTCTGATGGATTTCAATACCACATCAGACGACCTAAAGGGTGGCGAATACGACGTCATCTTATCCTTTGGGGCTTTACCGACAGGCTCAAACCTGTGCCAAGGCCAGTTATCTGTTTTAGCGGAGCTTTCACTGTGAAAAATAGCACGTTTATTACAACAACGATCTTAGGTTCGTTGACCTTGTCACAACTGGTTTTTGCTAATGGAAACACTTTAATCCCAGCGGGATTTGAAGATTTTTATTCGAAACAAGAGCGCGATGTCGAAATAAAAAACATTGATGGTCGTTACATGACAATTCCTATGTCGGTAACTTACGATTCAGTGCAATTCAGCAACCCTGAAGATGCAACTGCCGTTGTAAATGAACTGATGTCATCAGGATTAAATGAGCGTACAGCAAAGCAGATAGTTGCTGGGTTTACTCGCGGTCAGTCGAATACTGTCGACTGCCAGGGTGACCTGAACTTATGTAGCCTTACACCGAAAAGCTACGACACATTTTATGACTATCACTCAAACAAGCTGTACCTCTATGTGAATAAAGAACTGCTTGAGGAGAGCAAACCGAAAGCACTCAAGAAGCATTACGCGTCGACTTACAACGCAAACCCAGGCTTGATTAACAACGCGAGCTTATACACATCAAGCGATTTTACTAATAACTTGAATGTAAATTTGAGTGATCAATTCATCTTGGGGCTTCCTTATGGTTCGGTTCATGTCGATACCTATCTGAGCAACCAAGAAGATGCGTCTGAACTGAATTACGGCTACTACAACCTAGAGTACCAAAACCTGCGTTTAACATCAGGCTACCACCAAGATCGCTTGGCGCTAAACAGCACCTCTTTCTTGCTCAACAGCACGCAATATCATGACGTAAACGTGAATTTATCTTCAAGCAAGAACCTAAGCCGTACTGCTAAAAACGAAGACCAATCACTGTACTTCTATGCGCAAACACAAGGCGTGCTCAAGATCTTCCGCAATGAGCAAATCATCGTGCAACAATCTGTACAAGAAGGCCAAGGAAGCGTTAGCTACTCAGAATTACCAAACGGCGTTTATGACGTAACCGTTGAGATCTCCGTGGGTACTCAAGTGGTTTCTTCTGAATCGGTGCGAATTTACAACGCGAATACAGACACATTGAATACTGGCGAATTCGATTATTCGATCACCGCGGGCCAATTTCAAGACAACGACATTTACCAAAGTGACGAAGACCAACCATCAGGGATGTCTTCAACTAATGAATTCGAAGGCATGACATTCCTTCAAGGTGGGTTGGCTTATAAATGGTCGGACACACAAACGGTCGCGATTGGTAGCACTTTGACCAACGAACATACGATGGGGCAATTGGGTTTTAAAGGCTACCTGCCATTCGATAGCCGCTATGAAATGTTCCTTTCGAACATCGATAGCGAAGCTTGGTATTTATCTGGCTATTGGAACCTTGGCAGCTTGGGCTTTACCTATGAGCGCCTAAACAACCCAGACCAAAACCCATTTGCAGAATATTTATACGGCGCCAGTGACAAAGAACAGCTCGGTATTTCCACCAGCTACACCATTGGTGACACGGTGCGTGGGTATAGCTCAGTGAATTACATCGAACAAAGTAATTTATACAACAGTTCGCTAAGTAACTGGTCACTGTCTTCTGGTTTAAGTGCACCGTTTATTGTCGATTCAACTCTTGACCTGAACGTCACCTTTAACAATGAGCAACTGACATCCAATTGGGACGATGGTGAGCTCTCCATCTCTCTAAATTGGTCGGTACCCCTTTCATCGAAGCTTACTGGCAATACGGGTTTCACCGTCACAGAGAATGGCTTTAGCCAATATACCAACAGCTTAGAGACACAAGATTTGGTCGAAGACCAAGATACAGACTTACGACTTACTGCCAGTAACAGTTACTACGTTAACTCCCCTAATACGGCGGTGACGAATGTAACAGCGTATGCCGCTAAACGGGATGAACATTACCAAGCTGACGGCTTTGTCTACGCTGCGAACAATGGCGAAAAAGCATTAAACGCGACATTACGCAGTACCCAAATTATTGGTGGTGAGAGCGTGAGTTTCACTACAGCACAAAGTGATGCCTATGTGGTGGTCGATACCCAGAACAACATCCGATTTGATGCCGATGAACGTAAAACCAAAGGCTTGGTGGTGGTAAGAACCGATGACCAAGTAATGAACAAACAATACATCTACGACGACCGAGCTGTCATCACGTTAGATGACTACCAAGCCGCAACCATCGAGCTTGATGTCGAGAGCGTCGCTTTGCACAACACTGGTCAGCAATCAGTAACAGGATATACACACCCTGGTTCGGTCATCGAATTGAATTCAAACGTGAGCCGTGTGATCAGCTTTGTCAGCAAATTCAAAGATATTTTCGGCAACGATGTACACGACATTGAATGTGAAGGCCCAGCTTGTTTGAACGTATCAAGCATTACGTCTGGCATTCACAAAGTCGATGTACAAGAAGGTCAACAGTTCGCACTAACCAGTAACGGCCAGCAGTGCTACTTACCGTCTGTTGATGATGCGAAACAGCTGAATTTTGGTACTAACTTCTGCCAACCAAACTTGAATCCAATGGAATCAATGATGTTGGTGAGCAACGACAAAGAAATTAACGTGATGTACATCGGTGAATTCGATGACATCAACACACTGAATGAACAATTGCATGCACTGACTGACAGCGGGATGGAGTTAATTACCACGCGTCTAGGTCGCACTTCTTTTGTTTACCTGACTGTAAATAAGGATCTTCAACTCAGTCATCAACAACGTCAACACATAGAAAATGTTGCTCGCTACGCCAATTCGGAATCGCTACGAGAGCACAACTTTGTACTTAACCGACCTGAAGGTAACTGATTATGAAAAAGCTTCCTATTTTACTGACTGCTGCTCTTACAACCTCTGTTAACGCGATGAACGTCGATACCATGTTATTGGTTGGAGACGAATACGGAAACGGCGTATTCACTTTGACTAACAGCAACAAAATCACGGAATTCATCCAATCCAACATTACTCAATTGATAGTTGAAGATGGTGAGATCACACGTGTGCCGTACTCAGAAAACAACTTTGAAGATTGGCACGTCACGCTAACTCATAACAAAACCATTCTAGAACCGCACCGTCAAAAACAAATTGGCGTGCGCTCTTTGTGTGGTAACAAATGTGATTTCACGGAAGACCAGTACTACCTCGTCAGCTTTGAACCTTCTCCGTACGACCCTGAAGGCAAGTTAGATTCAGCCGTGACGATTAACTTTGGCTACCGTCCTTTGTTTGTTATCCCAGCACAAGCTCAAGATATTGATTACTCGATTTCTTTAGATCAAGGCCAACTGCACATCAACAACACAGGTAACAGCTTTGTGCGTGCCTATGTCGATCAATGCACAGATGAAGTAACAGAAGATTGTGAAGTCACCATCATGTCTCTAGCTGGCCGTGAGCGTAACTACCCTCTGCCGGAAAACATCGATCTTTCGGACCTAAAAGTCACTGTTGTTAACCACGACGAAAGTTACCGCCAAGATGTGACTCTGAGCGAGAGCAAATAATGAAACGACTCGTTTTATGGTCGCTACTGTTCGCGGCTATGCCAAATTATGCAGCCACCCTCAACATCAATATTGAGGGACAACAAATACGCTTTGAAAACGCCATCACACTCGGTGGAAATAACTACACCTTGAGTGATTGGTCTATCGCGAGTGGCCTCACGACAACGAGTCAGTTTTTGCCAAGTGCGTTTGTTACAGACAAGCCAGACACCATGACATTAACCAGTAATGCTGGTCAGAGTGTGGAAGCGGCAATTGCGGTCAATGGTCTGCAATACAATACGGCATCAAACCCTTTCACGCGTGGGGATAACCTGTTCGTGACACCGGTATGCAGCCAATCTCAATTGTCGGGAAACATCGTTACGCTTCATGACAACGATACACAAAACTGCAGTGCGGATTTCTCATTAGACTATTCGCAATCCATCACACCGTTTTATTTCTATCGTCCGACCTTCAACATAGACACAGCCTCATTATTGAACGCTCTTCAAGGTCAGGCAAAGGGTATCTACACGGCAACGATCCCAGCGGATATCAAATACTACTACCGCTCTGCCGGTGGCGCGCTAACCTACCGAATTTTGCCTGACGTTTTTACCGTCAATATCGACTACACACCGAACAGCTTAGAGAGCATCGATGTGGTAGGTGATGGCGTCCTGAGCCCAGTGTATGACACAACCAATCATACTGTCTCAGCACAGACTACGTTCAACATCACCGCGCTAGGCCAGTTCAGTACTGGTTTATCAATGACGCTACTCACCAATGAATTTGAGCTGGCATCTGCGTCAGGTAAGACATCTATCCCCTACTCCATCCAGTGTAATGAAGCGAACTGTGAGAATACAGATTGGGTTAAAAATGGCGTCAATCAACTCGACAATAATCAAACCAGCTATGTGATTCAGTCACCGAGCTCGGTGATCAATTTCGATCTTAATGTTAACTACCAGAATATTTCTTCGACAGACGTTGAAACCGGTACTTATTCAGGAAACTTCACCGTGATGTTTGAGGAAATGTACTAATGAAACTATCGACTTTTTCTTTCGGTACGGCTTTAACGACCAAAAACGTTATCGTGGGCGTATTAATGCTGCCTAACCTATGCTTGGCCGATGCTTCGCCGTTTTACATTGGTGCTGACGTCACTAACGCAGGCAAAACAAACTCTGAGGTATCTGACACAGCCTTTGGTGGTCAAATTCTATTGGGTTACGACCTAAACAAAACATGGTCTGTCGAAGCAAGTACTGGCTTTTACGGACACATTAAAACCATCAAAGAACCAGATTACCCTTATTCGGAAGTTGAGGAACAGAGATTCAACAGCACCGATATTTCGTTACTCGGTACGATTCCGCTATCACGCCATTACAACCTTTACGCTGGTGCGGGTTCGTTACTGGAAGGCAATACATGGTCTCCAATCAGCCAACTTGGCGTGGAATATGAGTTCGACGAACAGTTAACCATGAAGTTCGGCTATAAGTTCATCTTCAGCGATGACCCAGAAAAAGATCTGCAAGTTTTGAGTATTGGCATGCGTTACCACTTCCCTGCACAAAACGTAACTGAACCAGAGCCTATCGTGTACGACGAAATTTCTGTCACCTCTGTCTCAGAAGTAACTATGTACGAGCCTGGAATTGAGGTTAAACAACAAACCTGTCAGCCCGTTCGTTACATCGTAAAACAAGACGACTGGCTAATTAAGATTGCTCACAATCACCACATCAGTTTCAAAGAACTGAAAAAGCACAATCATAGCTTTACCGGTCTCGCAGACATCGACCTGATCCATCCCTGCGATATCGTATTTCTTCCCAACACAGACTGTGAATAAGCCATGTTGTTATATCTAAACTCAAAACGAGACGCGCTTGAACTCTATGGTGGAGATTCGCTGACTCTTTTGCATTCAGTGTCGCTCAGTACTATCGAGCTTAATGTTCTGCGTGTTCTATATGACAACAGTTATAAGCCGTGCGGCCGTCAACAATTGAAAAAAGCGGGCTGGCCAGATCGAGTGGTCGGCCCTAATTCATTGAATGTCAGCATCATGCATCTACGGAAGAAGCTTAAGTCCATTATTGCCGACTCAGAAATACGAGTCGTGCCATCGCATGGGTACAAGTTACTCATCCCTACATCGATTCACTTAGTCGGTGAAGGCGACCTTCCCGATATCAAGTTAAGCGTGAGCTCTAATCGGCTCAAAGCTTCAGATACTGACCCTATAAGCTCCCCGTCAGTGAACAGAAGGGCTAAAAGAAAACGTATTAAACCGAGCATTGCCAGTTGCCGTCATTCTCGCCAGCGAACTCGCTGGGAAGATCTGATAATGACGGTAGGTATCTGGACTTACGCTTTTACTCTCTATCACTCGATTTTCAACTGAGGTTTTCATGAAGCTCAAACGACCACTACTCATTATCTTCGCCATTTTGGCTATTCCCTATATCAACGCCACTGGCGGAGAGTTCTCAATTTACTCTGGACAGACTAAGCGACATGCCGAAACCCACATGCAATTCTTTCACGGTCTTTATTCATCGGTTCAGTTTCTGCCACATGAGGTAGTGAGAAAAGGATATGGCGTTTATGCCGTGCTCAATGACACGGTATTCATGCTCTCGTTAGACAAGGACTACGAGTTTCTGAACCCCAAAATTGACGACAGGGAGGTATTAAAACTCGATGCTATTCAGCACTTATCTAAAATCAATGTCGCACAGCTAAGCTCTGATAAAAATACAATTTATATGCGAAAACGGTTGGAAAATGAAAAAATCGAAAACATTCAATTTAGGGGCGATTTGGGCTTCTGGTAGAGTTTCATTATGGAAGGTATCGTTGTTACTGGCGACTTTGCTCTTGATAAGCCCTTGGATCAAACTCGTCGGGTATGAATTCACACTAGAGAGCTCTTTAAGTGGTCCTGAGCGCTCGTTGCATGTCTACATCAACAATGGTGTGTTTACCTTTGTGAATATTTTGTCTAACGGCACAACGAGAAAGAGCTCGGGGTTAGTTGGTTTTACGCAAAACACGCTCTATTTTCTTATTTTGGAGTCAAAGTACTTACATGTAGACGACCACTTATCTCCGGAGTTAAAACGTGACTTCATCAATGCCAACAATCGGCTTTTTGACGTTCGGTTAAAGGCT
This sequence comes from Vibrio lentus, assembly GCF_002875945.1. Classification (GTDB taxonomy): domain Bacteria; phylum Pseudomonadota; class Gammaproteobacteria; order Enterobacterales; family Vibrionaceae; genus Vibrio; species Vibrio apostichopi. The sequence continues at coordinate 17,541 of NZ_MCZK01000179.1, read as the reverse complement.
CAGGGAGAACACAACATCGTCATGTCATTCGATGAAGAGCTGCAGTTTAAAAAGGTACAGACTCAATTAGCCAGGATTCAAGGCAGCTACCCCAAGATAGATTGATAACTTCAGAAAATCGTACAAAAAAAGCCCCGATGTATGGGGCTTTTTTGCAGCTAAGTCTAGATCTAACACCAGCTTATTCGTTGTCAGCTGGAGCTTCCTGCTTGTTCTCTATACTCAAAGCTTGCTCTTCACTGTCAGAAAGCGCCTGCTGCTGACTGCCGGAAAGCATTTGCTGCTCTTCAGTAATATCAGATTCTTTAAACACAATAAAAGCACGGCGGTTTAACGCATCAGCTTTCTCAGTGCGCTCATTAATCGCTGGCTGTAGTTTACCAAACGACTTCACTTCCCAGATGAACTGCTTAGGGTCGAGTTTAGTTTTAAGGTATTCAACCACCGTTTCAGCACGGCGCTCCGCCAACTTCTCATTGTAAGAAACCGAACCCGCTTGGTCGGTGTGCCCTGCGACCATGATGCTGCCTTGCAAACCACTTAACTGCGCCGTGAAGTCATCCAACTGAGTTAAGTCTTCTGGCTTAAGTACTGACTTGTCAAAATCAAAGTGTGGCGTCATTGCCATGTACACCTTACGTTCTGGTTTTGGTGGTTCACAGAAAGGCATCTCTTCGTATTTCTGTGCTTCTTCAAACACAATAAATGCACGGCGGTTTTCAGCTCTGTCTTTATCAGTTTTACCAAACAACAGAGGCTGCGTCTCACCAAGGTGCTTCACTTCCCAGTCGTAATTTGTTGGGTCGAGGTGCGCTTTCAAATAGTCTGCAACCGATTTAGCACGGCGTTGTGAAAGGCGTTGATTATAATCCAATGAGCCTTTGTAATCGGTGTGGCCAACAATCGTGATGCGTCCTTTCAGGCCTCTGATCTCTTCCACAAACGCGTCTAAGTTGAGCGCATCTAAATCGCGTATTTTGTATTTATCAAACGCAAAATGCTCTGCGATGGCGACATGGACCTCACGTTCAGGCGCTAAACATTCACTGATTAAAAACTTAGACACATCTAAGCCTGCAAACTTGTCTCTGTTTTCCTGGCTCACGTAGGTGTCAGTTGCACAGCCAGCAAGAAGCAAAGCGCTCATTACACCGCTGATTAGGCCAATTGTTATTTTCATCTTACGTTCAATTCTCAACTTTCAAATCTCTACTTTCTACTTTTACCCCTCTTTGGGGCTGGCTTAAATCTTACCGACTAAGTTAATGAATACGCCTGAAGCGTCATAATCATCATCGTTGGTTAAATCACTATCAAACGCAGAGAAGTTATAACCAATGCCCATTTTTAGGTTCTCGCCAATGTGCTTGTTCACCGAAACTAACGCACCGTGCTCTAACTCATCATTGAGTGTGTCTGTTTTCCAGTGATACTCACCCGTCACATCCCACTCTTTCATCACGCGATAAGAGGCGCTCAGTCCGTATAAGTCGATGTCGCTCTTGACCATCTCATTCGCACCAGATGCACGTTCAAAGGCCTGTTCTTTATCTTTGTGCGCGTATTTAGTGCCAACGTCCCAGTGTTGGTCGATCGAGTAGATCGCTTCCACTTCAATGATCTGGCTGGTTTCGTCTTGATAATCCACATCGCGATCCAGTTGATCGAAATCTGCAATGTAGGTGTAGCGGCTCAATAAGTTGAGTCGATCGTTATAGATCGGACGATACGCAAGGCCACCCGTTGCCTCAGTAAATTGCGCCATGGTTTCACCAGTGGTTTCACTCTCTGTAATTGAGTAGTTGTACTTACCAAACAGCGTGTACTCTTCCGTTAAATGATGCGTGTAACGGTTAGTCGTCACGATTTGTTGCAACTCACGTTGTGCTATCTCTGGGTCGTCTTCACTCTTGTCCACTCGGTATTCAAATTTGTGGCTTAAAGTGATGTCGTCTAGGTCAATCGATGCATTGAAGCTGATGGACTCACGCTCAGTGGTGATGTTCTCGTCATCTTCAATTTCACCAAGTTGATAACCGATACCCATCTCGACATCTTCCGTCACGTCGTAACCAAAACCATACGAATCGATACGACCGTGACCATCGTTTTCATCAACGAATTGGTTCTCTTGGTAGAAATCGACACTGCTGGTCAGGTCTGCACGCTGACCGACAATCACGTTGTTTTCACCTTCATAGTTATCATCAACGTAGGTCACGTACGTGGAGTGGTCATCCGACACATCGTAAGTCACTGTTGCTTCAGCAACTTGGCCGCGGTCGCCATCGGTGTATTCACCACCCAACGACAAGTCTTCCAATACTTGGAATTCTGCACCAATCGATGCACTGTCGTTCTCGTCGTAGTCGTCCGATTGAGAGACTGTGGTTTGTCCTTTCATGTAGACGCTGTTATCGCTGTCCCACATGTATTCCAAACGCACACCTGCTAGGGTCGCATCGCTTTGCTCATCGTTTTGGTTCAACTCTTCGGTTTGTTGCCCTGCTGCAGACACCTTGATGTGCTCAGTGATTTTAACTTGAGTCTCGACCTCAATCGTTTCAGTATCCGCTTCTAAGTTGCCGTCGACATCGCGCTCTTCATTGGTAGAGAAACGAGACAGCACCGCCAAACGGTCGGTCGCTTGCAAACGAAGCTCAGCACCATAGGCTTCTTGTTCTAAGTCATCGCTGCTGCTCGCGTAGCTGTACCCTGAGTCTTTGTCTCGATACCAAAGTTTCAAGTCATTACCGACTGCGCCAAAAATGGTTGGGGCAAGATCGTAAAGGCTCGTCACCGCGGTGATTTGAATGCTGTCACCTTCACGGTCTTCTAGCGTGTCGCCAATCGGTGTAAAGGTTAAACCACCATCGTTCGAGACAAAGTTCGACTCGGTTTGAGTCCCTTCACTGTGGGCAAATTCAGCTTTAATGTAGGTGCCTTCAGTCGCACGTAATGTTAAGTCCGTACCGTAAGACTCGTAGTCTTGGTTGTCTTTTTCTTGAGTCGCATACGTCACGCCAACACCAACGTAATCGTTGACCCAACCTTTGGCGCGGCCACCATAAGACATCGCGTCTAACGAACCTGAACCTTGTGGGACATACTCATAATCGACAACCAGAAAGTTTTCGTAATCATCGCCGTTTTCAATCACGCTACCAAAGCTGTCAGACAAGATATTGTCGAGTGGCTTAGTCAGAATGATTCGGCCTTGGTACGGGTCAAAGTCATAGTCGACACCCGGCTCAAGTGGGATTTCATTTTGTACTAGGCCATATTCATCTTTTACTTTTACATAAACCTTGTCGCTTCCCTGTACCGCTTCGCCGTGGCGAAGGAAATACAGAGAACCGCCCGTACCTAAAAACTCATCGTGTGCATACAAGGAGTCGGCTTCAGCCGTAAAGCCGACCACATTTAAGCGGTCTTCACCATATTGTGTCGTGTCGCGAGTACGGTAATCGGCCTTGAAGCCATAAAGGCTACGGTTGTAATCGTTGTTCTCAGTACCGGTTAAACCTGTGTTGTAGTTACCCCACAAGTATTGCGATTTATCGTATTCGACGTTGAGGTAGACCTTACCTTTAGTGTTGACCACTTTTTCGATGTTTGAGCTGTCACCATAGTTACCGTAATACAGCTCATCGTCGTCTTCGAGGATATCGAATACATCCGAATCGTCTGATGCAAACGGATGTTTGAACATATCTTTTATCTCACTTTCTCGAGTATCGAAGTGAGTGGTCACGCGAAGCTTGTCACCAAATTTACCCTGACCAAAGTACGCCAAACGACCTTGGTTATAGATGTCATCTTGATACTGGTCATCGACACTTAATGCATCACTGTTGCCGGAAACGTTGTTCTTACCAACATAAAGATCAGCCAAACCCGTTTGCGCGTAATAAGTATCAGGGATACGAACGTACAACTTGTAACGGCGTTCATCACCGTTATCAAACACAACCTTGGTTGGAAAAATGTAGGAGTCTGTTGGTAGGTATTGCTCGGCGTATAAGTTGCCGTCTTCAACGTCAAATTCATCTTCACCGATGATGACTTTATCAACGCCTTTTAAACCAGTACCAATAAATTTGGCTAGGCCGGCATTGGTCGGGATATTATGACGCATCAACTTAGCTTGGCCGTAACTTTTGTCTTTGCTCTCTTCATCATCGTTATCGTTGCGATCGATATCGACTTCAGAGTCAGGCTTCACCAAGTCCGTCACACCCACTGTGGTCACGTCCATGTTGCCATCTTTATCCCAGGCTTTTAGGCGGAACATCAACTGCTCACCGACTTCAAACTGGTAGTCAACATCGGTTTGACCATCCCAATTGATGTCAGAATCGTTTGCCAGTTTATCGCCATCAAGCACAGCGATTGGCTCAGACAAACCAAAGTCACCAACACGGTACACTTCCAGTTGGTACTTTTTGATGTAGTAACCATAGTTAGTGGTGATGGTGAATCCGACGCTGTCACGCAGTGTGCCTTGCTCAACTTCTAATTCATCGCTGACACTGACATCTAATACTGGGTCAAAGCGAGTGATGTCACGGCTTGCCCAAATAGCACCTTGCTCTAGGTATATGCGCGAGCTGTCTTGGTCTTGGTTCGGCTTAGTGATTTCAATGCCAGTCGTCTCAGAACCGAGTTTTTCAAGCTTACCTGTGTCTTTCGCTACCGCCATTACAGGGATGGCAGTCAACACACACGTCGCTAAACGAGACTTACTAAATACTTTCATACAATTTCCAGATACGGTTCCAATGGCTTACTTCTGTTCACTTTCTTGGTCTTTGCGATGAACGCTAAAGTTGAACTTGGTGAGCTTGTTCGGGGTAATTCGCAACACTTTCGGGTTTTCGCTCACCACTTCCATAGAGGTGGATAGCGAGTCAGTGTCCAACTTCACTAGGAAGTTCTTACCTTTCTTATTGAGTACCCATTGGTCGGGCACGTGGTAACGACCGTACTGGTCTGTGTAAATAACGATTCCCTCAACCGTCATCAACTTAACGCCCGGAATACCGTCTTCGTAAATACCTTTGTTCTCGATAACGATTTCCCACAGGTAATCCTCGCCATCGCGATACAGGTTTCTGGTTACGTTGAGGTTTTCCGCGCTCAGTCCCTTCTTCTTATCGGATTCATGCTTAAACTGAATCTGACCTTCTGCATCAAACTCGATACGGGAGCCCGCATCGGTCGTGACATAGAAATCAAAGCTCTGCTGTGTTCGAGTCTTGAATTGAATCACCACTTTGCTGGTTTCTGGCAGTGTTCGGTTTACTGAATGACCCCAAAGGTCGCCAAGATCCAAGCCCTGCTTAAGGCCAGTGGTTATCGCACCATCTTGAACAGCAACGTCTTGGCCATCACGGATGATGTGTGTCGAGTCGGCAATGTAGCCTTGCGTTGGTAAGTTCGCGGTTAATTCAACATCAAACGCGGTTGCATCTGCTTGGAATCCATCTTTGTTGTGATCTTCAAAAACTTTACCGATGATCGACGAGGTATCGAACACTTTGTCTGGTTCTACAGTTACTTTAGCGGTGTCTTCATTCGAAACCGCAGAGCCATCCACTTTCGCGACTGCGGTGTTGATGTAGTCACCAAAGGTAGCACCTACCGATACACGCAATAGATAACGGATACGCAGTTTCTCGCCCGGATCAAAGTTCAACGAAGTGAACATCAGCTTGCCAGTGTCTGATGGTTCTTGAGAGAGAACCTGATCGTCTTCCGTACCAAACTCACCATCAATACCGCTCAACACGATTTCTGACGTGTCCACGATGTATTTCAAACCACCCGGGTAACGGTCTTCTACCGTCACGTTCTTAAAGTAAGATTCATTATTGTTTTCAACGATGATCTCGTACTCAACCGCATCACCGACTTGTGTGGTATCTTGCAGTGCAAACTTGGTCAATTCCAATATCCCAGAGTTATCTGGAATCTTCTTGATGTGAGTGGTTACGCTGTCGCTGGTTTCGGTACCGTCAGATTCTTTCGCCGTAAAGGTATTAGTGATGTCGTCATCCAAACCTTTACCTAATGTACCCACCACTTCAAATGCATAGGCATTTCGCTTTTGGGACTTCAGGTTAACGGTAGTATCTAAGTCTTTGCTCGATGGGAAGCTATGACGTTGAATCACTGCGCCCGTGTCATCGACTTCAACACCTTCAATCGTCCAGTCGGTAAACACGTTATTGCCAACGCTATTTTGCAGTTCACTGATCTCATCAGTGAGTCGCACATTCGCAGCATTACCTAAACCATTATTGGTCACGGCTAAGTAATAAGTGACACTGTCGTCATCTTCAGTGTATTCAGGTTTATCGGAACGCTTCTCGACAACCAGATCAGCACCCACTGGAGGTAAATTCAAAGCTGACACCTGATTGCCAGTTATCTGCTTCGAAGCTTCAGAATCCGACATATCTTTAGAGCGAGCACGCCTCGTTGAACTACCCGTTAAGTCAAGGTAATAGCCAAAGACATCAATGTTAGTCAGCATGTCTTCATTGACTGTCAAAATGAAGGTGTAATCAATATTGCCGCCAGGTGCAATATCGACAACGGTCGACAAGTCTCTATTATCTTCAAACGTGCCCGGTTGAGTTTCTGCTCCTTCCCACGTTGCGGTTAATGTACCTTCATCAAATGAGTTTCCAGTAATACCACCAATGTAATCGCCCATTGATTCTGCGAACTGTGTATAAATAGCAACATCTTTGGCTATACCACGACCAATATTTTGCACCACTAAGTGGTACTCAACCTGGTCACCCGGCACGTAATAAGGTTCGTCTGTATAGAGCTCAGCTTGAACAACCGCTGCAACGGTGTTGACCGGAGGGCTAACTACATCGCCGCCGTCTACTTGGGCAGTATTGATGATCTGTCCAGTCGCGATATCGACTACGGTACCTTTTGAACGGAACACAACCGTGCCATGCGGTGCAATATCTACACTGTATTCCGTTGGGCTGATTTGTTCAGCCGTCGTCCCAACAGTGGTTGACTCCACCATCATAGAGGTGGTGCCAGAAACAAAAGCAGGCCCAGTGGTGTCATCGTAATATTCAACTTCAATAGTGCTCATGTCATCGACAACACTTAGGTCATTGATGTTGTTATTTGAAGTATTTTCAATCGTGATCAGGAACTCTAATTCACCACCCTGCATATACTCGGTCTGTACATTGGTTTTCGTCGCTACAAACTCAGAATCCTTCGGCGTCATGACTACCGTAGAATCTTGTGGTGTCCCGTTGTAAGTGATGGTCGCCGTATTACTGATATCGCCAATTGCAGTTGTACGAATCAATGCTTCAACATGAAACGTCACTGTACTTTGTGGAGCGATATCCATGGTAGCGTCGATGTCTTCACTCAACTCAAAGCTCTCCGGAGTAACAACCGTACGGTCATCGCTCGCTTCAAAGCTCACTTCCCACATTAGGAAGGCCGATTCTTGTTTGTCTGTCGTGGTGTCTACTTCAATGTCGCTGATAATATCTTGCAGCTGAACCGCAGAAGCAAAGGCATCAGAGCTATTGGTTACCTTAATCTCGTAGTGGCTCAACTTAGTCACTTCATACGATGGAGTGTCGACCGTTTTCTCGACAGAAACCATCGCCAATACAGGTGTGCTGGTTACCGTGTCATCTAAAGTCGTGCCATCAAACGTAGCAGAGGCCATATTGGTGATATCACCGGTCGCAAGCGCATTGGTCGTCACTTGAATCGTGAACACAATGCTGTCTTCCGGTGCGATATCGAGCGTCTGGTTGAGGTCTTCACCACTGGTTGCGTCTGGTACTGGTGTTTCGCCCGTCGTTGATACTGCCGAGACTTGAATTGAAGCAGGATCAAAGGCTTGCTTCGTCTCACCACCAGCGATCGTGGTTTCAACCGATTTAAGTGCATCTTCAATCACAACATCCTCTGCCCAGCCCAAACCGTTATTTTTAACGGTCACGGTGTATTGAAGTGTTTCTCCCGGAAGGTACTCTGCTTTATCAACGTCTTTCGTGATCTCAACTTGCGCGTCTTCTGGAATATAAGTCGCGTCTGCCGTGTACTCACCATCATCGCCAGCCACTTTAACAACGTTAGTGATCTCGCCTTTGGCTTTGTCGTTTGCCGTGTTGGTTACAACAAATGAATAGCTATCACCAGGGTGAATGCTGTAAGTGGCGCTGTAACCTTGAGTGGTGTTAGACACATCTTTGCGAGCATTCAGTGTTGGATCGCCGCTACCATCAATCTTTTCATCACTGATGACCCAACTTCCGGTCAATGCTTGCTCTTGATCCGGACTGTTAGCCACTTCAGTCATGATGGTATCGATACGATCCGTCAAGACTTGATCCACAAGGTAACCTTCACCTGTGTTAGCCACGGTGATCTTGTATGAGATAGGTTGACCCGGTTGATACTTAGCATCAGGTTCTGCAATCGGTGTGGTTTGTTTGGTTAATACCAGCTTCCCCGCTTTAGGAGTGATGTAACCTTCTCTCAAACGAATCATCTTTGAATCGTCTAAACCGTGTCGCAGATAAGCGGTATTGGTAAAGCGACCAATCGCGTCATCACGAACCTTACCTTCGATATAGATACGAACTGCTGTGTACTTGTCGCCGCCGCCAGTACCCGCATCATCACGGCCTGCGATCTTGAGAGACTTAGCAGGGACATCGATGTCTGGGCTACTTTGCGAGACCAGCTTGTCTAGTTCAGAGAAGTCATTCGCATTGGGCTCTAACGGCGCAGAGTTAGCAAGAACATCATAATCAAAAGTCCACTCCGTGAGTGCGGTTTGCATTGTTCCGTCGACAGTTTCAACTTCAAAACCACTGATGATGTCACGGATAGAGAACAGGCCTGTATCCACATCGTCGTTGGTGATATCGATGTAGTAATTCACCGTGCCACCCGGCACGTAATCAGGCGTATCCGTCCACTTATCAACTAGAATGTTCGAGCGGCCAGGGTCAAGTACGATGTCGTTGGTGTTATCGCCATTCACTTGTGCCGTATTGGTGATGGTACCTGTCGCTGATGCAGAAACTCTGCCTTTCACGTCAAATACAATGTGCTCATCAGGGCGAAGGTCGACAGTTGCATTCAATGGCACACTACCGTTGTAGTTACCTCGTACGTCATAAGAACCAACAGGTTCCACAGCAATCGCGGTGGTCCATTCAGAGAACGCATCATCACCATCTTCAGTTTTGATGGTATGAATAGCATCGATAACACTCACGTCATTCGCGATGCTATCACCCGTATTCTCTAGCGTAACTTGATACTCAACATCCCCGCGTGGTGCGTAGGTACAACTACTGCCATCGTTTGAAGGAACTGAACAGCCTGCCGAATCACCATCGGTGTAAACCAAGGTTTTGAAATAGTCGAGCTCAGCTTCTTGAGGTGGGATAGTTTCTGATGTCGCTGACTCATTTTCTGCCGACACTTGGTTAGCTTCGATAGTACCCAACGCGTCGTCACGAATAATTCCTTTTAGATTGAACGTCAACACTTCGCCCGCGGCAATATCAGTTTCAATATTCAGGTTACTGTTTGGTTTATAACTAGGAACATAAGTATCGACATTAGCATCAATACCATTACTGCCTTCGTGAGTGATATCGCCCGAAACAAAAGCGGATTCCATTGTTCCGCCAATAACCTCAACTTGAATATCCTTTACCGTGTCTTTGATCTGAATATCATTTGCCCAACCGTTTTCAGGGTTAGTGACCACAAACTCATACTCAACTTCGTCGCCCGGCAGATAGGTATCTCCATCGTTAAACGGATTACCATTAATCGACACCACGCGTTTTTCAACACTGATATTGTTTCCAAGCGGTGTTAGTTTGGAACTACGAACACTGCCGTCGTAACTTGCCTTGTTGATGATTTCACCCAATGCATCTTCACGAACCGCAGCATGAATAGTGAACATTAGACTTTCTTGAGGCGCGATAACAATGTCGTTATCAATATCAACGTTGTTACCAGAAACAAAGTCAACCGCGTCCGTAATCGAATCAACCGCTGCCGTTTTTTCTAACTGCACTTCCCAACCAGACAAAAATGGCTGCCCGACAGGGTCACTGCCAGAAGTCGAGGCATCTTCTGCAATACGAGTCTGAATTTCTGAAATGGTATCTTCGAGGCGAGAGCCATATTCAATGCCATTACCCGTGTTCTTAATTTGAACGCGGTAGTAAACCTCACTTTCACCAGCGGCTTGAGAATATTCAGATTTGTCCGAGGAGAAGCCAGCGTCATAGAACGCCTTTTTCGAGAATGCTATTTCGGGGTCAGACATCGACGCAGGCGGAGAAACCGCTATCAGTTCGTTTCCAGAGTCTTCGTCAATGTAAGCTCTGTTAGTAAACGAGCCTACTGCTTTAGGGCTGATTTTAGCTTTAACAACATAACGCACAAAAGCTGATGACGTTGCGCGACCAAAATTATCTGCCGAGATATCGAAGTGCGTATCAATCGGTTGGTTATCTTGAATCGAGTTATCAACGTCTGGGTCAGAGATCCCTGAGCTGTCTGTAGACGTTTCGATGGACCAACTATCAAATGCTGGACCACGAGTTTCATCGTAGTATTGAGTGTTAATTTGGTCGATGTCATCACGCAGACTCATATCATCAACGTGAGCGCTCGCAATATTCTCGATTAAGATTTCATATTCAATGTAACCCCCAGGCATATAACTTGTCGCACCAGGAATCTCTTTACCATCCGTATCGTAGTAAGCCAGAATATTTTTCTCAAAGTCGACTTTACGAGCTTCTTGTTGAATATTGTGAGAAATCGTGTCGCCATCAACGGTCAATACATTAACAACACCGCCATTAGCTTTGTCATTAATGGTCGCGACTACTTGGTACTCAAGTGTCGCTCCCATCGGAATATCGGCCTCTTCGTTTAGATTGCTGTCTGTTGATGTGTAAACCTTACCGGCACCCGCACCTGCGTCTACATATTCAGAATCGGTGCCAGATGCAATAGAGGTAATGGTCCACGTTGAATACGCAGGTCCAGTCGTACCGTCGACGAGATCGACGGTAATATCTTTGAGGTTATCGACGATTGGAATGTCGTGAGCATTGCCTTTACCGTCATTCTCAACGACTAAATGATAAGTAACCGTCTTACCAGGTTCATACACCACTTCGTCGGTGGTTTTATCAAAAGAGAGGTGGTAGTCATCAGGAAGCACCACGGTATCACGGTAATGAATATCACCAATCGCATCAGGTCTAACGATACCTGTCACCGTATAAATCACATCTTCTCCGGCATCAATATCAATAGAGGTCACGATATTATTGTCATCTGCAACATTGCCGTCTTTTGTGCCATCGGTTGTACCGGCGTTTGCAGGGGCACTCTTAGCCACCGAAACCGTAAATTTGTTTTCGCCAACCGAATCGTCGAAGAATGGATTACCTGACGTGCCGTCTTGAAGCTCAACCGAGATATCATTGATCAGTTCATTGACGTCAACATTGTTGCGGTAGCCGTGCCCATCTTGAGAGTTGTATTTGATGGTGTAAGTCAGTTCATCGCCCGGAGAGTAGCGGTTGATATTGGTCGTCCGAACCACTGTGCCGTTATTGTGAACTTGATGGTTTTCAGCTACGGCACGTTTCGCGTACTCGCAGTCGTCGGTACAATCTGCATCGTCAGCATGAATCAACACCGCTTCGTTACGGATGATACCAGCGTCTCTATCTGCGACTCCATTCGATACCGCATTGTCTTTGACACGCGCTTTAATGCGGACAGTAACAAGCTCACCAGCTTTAATCGTCAGTGGGATCTCTACATCTTCAGTCGTATCAGGTCCAAAACCCGCACCACTATCAACCGACCAATACTCAAACGGATTTTGATCGACAAGATCTTCCACTTCACCATCTTTATCGTTGGCAAGCGTGGTGGTGATCTCACTCAATCGATCCAAAAAGACAAGATCAGTTTCGTCTGTATCTCCATTGTTACTAATTACGATAGTGTAAGTGAGGTCTTCACCCGGCGTGTAACGAACCACATCGGTCGTTTTGGCTAGTGATACATTGATGTCATAAGCACTGTTCGAGTTGTCTATTTGTGCAGAAGAGCTGTGTTCACGGTCTGTGATTGGGTCATATACATCAACACGGTTTGATACTTGGTCTTCTTCATAATCAGACTTAACAACACCACTGACTTCGTAGTGAATCCACCCGCCAGGAGTAATATCCACATCAGTATCGATGTCTGCATTGTCAGAGATATCACCGTAGCGAGATCCCGGCTGATCCGTATTGGTTGAACCGACAATAGTCCAACTGTCAAAGAAGTTAAGCGCTGAAATACTGTCTTTTACCGTTGCGTCATTTGCGTAGCCAACACCTCGGTTATAAATATAAATATCGAAGGTAGTACGCTCTCCTCCCACAAAGTCAGAGTTTTGAGCCGTCTTATCGACAATAAGATTAGGTTCATTTGGGTAGGTGTGAACGGTATCCGATAGGTTGGTATCAATGCCCGTTACCGTTGCAGTATTGCTGAAGTCTCCCCAGAGGATTTCAGTATCATCACTGCGATCGAGTGTTCCGACAATGGTATACGTAATAGTTGCGCCCGGCGGGATTTGTGCAACAGCATCCAAGTCCTTACCGTCTAAGAATTCACCAGGATCAGTAACGGCCTCTGCCCAAGGAGAGGTTGCTTCTTTTTCAGCACTGATCGTCCACGATTTAAACACTGGCTTGGTTTCACCCGGCTCATGCAATAACTCAGCCTCTATCGTGCTGATTTCATCTTTAACATTGATGTTAGACGCAAAACCATTCCCTTCAGGATTGGTAATGCTGATCCTATAAGTCACTTCCTCTGTCGTGTCAGTGTAAGCGCTTTGCTCATTGTTACCATCGACACGTTTATCCAAGACTAGGTAATAGTCCCTCGGGTATGAACCTCTGTCGGAATAAAGCACGCTGTCTACCGTCACTTGATTTCGAATCTCATCATCTGCAATCGGATTTACAACCGCTGCAATGCTGTAGATGATTTTGTCGTGAGGGGCTAATTTAGCCTTTACATCAAGGATCTTTTTATTACTCTGATCACCTTCAATCTCACCACTGAATCCGGGATCACTGTTTGTTGATACTAAGTTATCTGAACCATAAGATTTCGCCGTCACTTCCCAGCTCAAATACGCGTTGATTGGCGTACCATCGATTGAATTGGTCATGACTGACACTAAATCATCATAAACAGGTACATCGATCGCGTAGCCATCACCATTATTTTCTACAGTAATTTCATAATTGAGTGTGCCACCCGCAGAGTAATAGCGAGAATCCACCTCTTTCTGTACTTTCAACTTGGAGTTTGGCATTTGTACGCCAGAACCCGACTCACCTAGGTTGTCTCCCAGACACAAACCTGCATCGGTACCATCATCGACAATTTGACCGACACTGGTATCTGCTACTTTTGCTGTCAGCTTGTAGTGAACAAAGCCCTCAGGTGCAAGATCGACTTTTAGGTTGATGTCGTTCGTTGTCCAAGCCCCATAATTAAATGAACCATAGTTAGAACCCTCACCACTGCTTTCATCCACTTCCAGTTTCCATTCGGAGAACGCAGAAGCATTAGTGCCATCGGCTTGTTCTGTCACGATACAAGCAAATTTATCGATCACTTCAATATCGTTTGCGAAAAATTCAGTGTCTTTGTTGGAGATAACAATGTCGTAGACCACTTCATTTTCACCCGCTATTCCGGGCACATAAGTGGTATCTGTTGTGTTCTTGTTGCGAGTAATTTGGCTTGATGAAGAATCTAAAACATCTTGTGTATTCAGGGGAGTAGTCACTACATCAGCGGAATCGGCCGTGCCTTCAGCATCCACGACGCGCGCAATAACTTTAGGAATTTCGCCAATAGATACGGGGCTTACATCGACCTCAACCGAGTAAAGGATCTCCTCGCCAGGGTAAATAGAGACTGTATCGTTCAGTGAACGGTCGGATTCAACGCCGCTAACGGCCAGTTCAGAAGTACTGTTAGCACCAATAGTAATAACTTGATTGGTCCAAGATTCGTAAGGATTGCCAGTTGTATCGTTAGCATTTTTGTCATCGCTAACATCGTTACCTAAGTCGGTCTCTAAGTCAGCAAGTAACTGCTGAACAGAATAGCGATAGGCGATACCGGAATTTTCTTGGTTGGTTACGGTAACCGTGTAAGAGAACTCATCATCAACAAGGTAGTTATCTGTTTGGTTTAAGGTATGTTTCAGAGTGATATTAGGTTGTGTAGGGGGCGTGGCGATTACATCACCCGTTACTAGAGCGTCTCGTGTTTCCGCCGTTATGCTGTCATTAACAATGTCGCCGACAAGTTTGTCGGCAACGGTCGTTCGAATTTTGTAGGTGATAGATCCACCAATATCTATCGATGCATCAGCGACTGACAAGTCCCCTGAAGAACTAAAGTTACCTGCATCACTATCGCCACCTTGTACCTCGGCTGAGTTCACATTGTTAGTGAATGCCTGTTGAAGAACGCCATCAATGTCGAGTGCCTTAATATCTGAAATTGCATCGTGAACATCAAGCGTTTGAATCACCGTATCGCCAGTATTCGATACCTTGATCGAGTACGTCAGTTCTTTATTCAGTTGGTAGTTTGTCTTATCGACTGACACCACAACATCGTGTTGGTACAAACTTCTCTGAATGGATTCCGTATTTGATTCAACAGAATCGAGAGGTCCAGAGCTTGCACTTGCCACGTTATCAATCGTACCCGCCGCATCACTAGATACTGTAGCAGTCATCGTATAGGTCACCGACCCACCCGCCGTAACACGAACGTCAGTCGCTTCTAGATTGCCAAAACGATTGTAAGTGCCTGGTGACGAAAGAGCGTTCGACCTAGCTTCAATCAATACCTCAGTAAAGGCGTTAACGTTATTCCCTTCATCGTCTGTCGTTAAGATATTTAATAGCCCATCTTTAACGTCAAAATCATGGATGGCTGTATCCGACTCATTCGTTAAAACAAGCGTATAAACCACTTCCTGGTCATTGTCGTAAGACGCACTATCAACAGACAGGTCCATTGTTAAGCCGGTAGTGTCCGCATAGGAGGCAAATGGAACCAATAAAATGGATAAGAGAAAGACAAGGTTGTATCTGAACATTAACGCGCACTTCACAGTAGATTGACAAGTCTCTAGGCCGAATGCCATAGATTTGACGTCACTAATTTGGCATTTTGCCTTTTAGGGACATGCGCAACATACAGTTCAAATATTCTGAACAATTAACATCCATCAAAAACAAATTGATGGCAATGTTAAATAGCGAGTCGGATGTCTAAATTAGAATCAACTTATTAAGTTAATTATCAAAAGGTTAGTGTTTTAAGATGAGTGAATTTTCACAGTTGCTACGTAACTTAAGAAAGGAACTTAAATTTACACAAACGGAATTTGCAACCTACTTAAACCACCTAGATGATGAGTTTAATGCGGTTGATGTTGTAACGATAAATCGTTGGGAAAACAACAAGGTAAAGCCTAGCGCTTACAAAGCACTCAAGATCTTGCAGTACCTTGGGGGGGACTTGTTTGGTACAATAAGAAGCTTTAAATCTAACCCAAAAGATACGTTAATCGATCTGTTTTTAAACGAATCTTATGGCTCATTTCAAAGTAGAATTTCAGCTGTATCAGGCCTGAATAAGCAACAAGGCAATCGCAACTTTAGGTCACTGCCTTTAATGTCAAAGCAGTGCGACACTGGCGTCATTGACAGAATAAAACTACTTTCTAAGTTCACCAAAGTAGATATTTCACCACTGAATCAAATTGATTTATATCTCTATTACAGTGAGAAAAAAGCACACGGTCACAAACTCATAAATGGAAATGACGAGATTGTGAGTCACAACTTAGGATTTTTCTTTGAAGAGCATCAATTTGAAATATTAAAGACTCAAGAGCTGGATATAAGAATGGCCTGCTCTTTAAAATCAAGCAAGAACATAAATTATTTTAATATAAGCTCGCACTCAGAAACAGAACACCATGTGATTGAGCATATAGTTTCAGATATAAAGTTACTTTCTCAAAGTAAAAACATAAAGAAATACTCTGTTTTAGTAAAAGATCCCAATATGATGAAGCTCTTGAAGGGAGTGGGATTTGAAGTATTCAAATTTTCAGCACCTTGTGCTGAAAAATCTAATATTACATTCAAAAAAAAATATTATAGCTACTGTATATTAACTATTGATAAAATAGACTATCTGACGAATCGGAACGTTATGTCACTAATCAAAGATGGATATTCTACCACGATGAAATTTTCACATTTACTGCGTGAATCACGTAAAAAATTGAAATTAACGCAAAAGGATTTCGCGGCATACATCAATCACTTAGATGATGAATTCAGCTCTGTAGATGTCGTAACGATTAATCGATGGGAAAATAACAAAGTAAAACCAAGCAATAACAAAGCTCTCAAGCTATTAGACTGCCTTGGCCTGGACTTGTATACAACGTTGAAATCCTTTGATTCAGAAGATAACGAAGACAGTGTACTACTTGAAGACTTCCTTCGTGAGAGGTTCTTTTCGTTTCAAAGCCGAATATCATCTATCACTAAAGGGGAGATAGAAGAAGGCTGCGACTGTCAGATCATGCCATTGATGACAGATCAGAATGACAAAGCAGTAATAGATAGAATAAAGCTGATTTCGCAATATACAAAGGTGGATCCTTCAGCTCTTGATACTATCGACCTGTTTCTCTATTGCAGTGAAATAAAGGCGCATGGCAGAAAAATGGTCGATGTTAATGGCGATATTGTTAGTCATAGCCTAGGTTTTTTCTTCAACGAAGAGGTATTCGAGCAATACCGAAATAAGCATCTGCATATTAAGCAAGCATGCTCTTTAGATTCTAATCATAACCTAAATTACATTGTGGTTAGCGGTCATTCCGAGAAGCGCGAACAATCTATTGCTAACCTGATTTCCGATATGAAGCTTCTTGCAAGAAATACTAAGATTAAAAAGTATTCGATGATCATAAAAAATCCAAACGCATTAGAGCTAATGAAGAATCTCGGGTTTGAGATCTATAAGTTCTCAGAGCCAACAGAAGAGATGTCGAATATCACCTTTAAAAACAAGTCATACCGATACTGTATATTAACCATCGACAAGATCGAATTGCTTAGTAATAAGCATGTTATATCATTTATTAATAAATATGGTTGATTTTCAACATGCGTAAACTATAAGAAAGCCACCGTATCAACGGTGGCTTTTTATTAACTTATATAAACATTTACCTATCTTGAATCGAAAGATAGGTAATATATGCAATCACGCCATCGGCATCAGTTGAAGAAGCTCCCCCTGAGAAACCCAAGTAATAAAATTTATTCATATCAATGGCTTTGTTGCGTAATT
>NZ_MCZK01000178.1 GCF_002875945.1 Vibrio lentus | reverse complement strand
AATTACGCAACAAAGCCCTAATGGTAAATAAAACAAGCTCTGATAATCACTGAGTTTCGTTAACTTCTTCAGCTTCATCAGAGCTTAATTGCTATTGTTTGTGTTATAGCCATAGCTATTGCCACTTCCAATACATCAGGTCACTTCTTCTTAACCACTTGTTTAATCGCCATTTCAGCCAACTTCGGTGTTGCGGCTTTCAGTGCACTTGGTGCTACTTTCTTACCGGCTTTTACCGCTTTGTTCAGCAGTCCTTTAACCGACGTCCCTCTTTTCATTGCTTCAAAACGTTGACGGTTTCTCTGCACGTTATTTGCGTCAGCGATACGCTCAAGCAACGTCTGCCTTAAAGTGTCTAAACCAAACTGCGCCTTTTCAGGAGCAATCGCCAGTGGCAATGCAATATCGGGTTGTAGCAGTGTTTGGTTGTATTCGAGCGCCTGAGCAATGATCTTAGCCTTAGCCGATGTCGGATTCTCCAAATCATAAGGCGGCTGCCACTCATCAACTGGCTTTAATCGATCGACCTGATTCACAACTGAGACAAGTATTGGCTTCTTACGTGAGATGTTCTTCGGATCGTCATAGAAAGCGTCAAACTTACCCTTCAACTGTTTATCCAGTTCACGAGCCGATTGATTGGCTTTAAGCACCCAAAGCACCACATCGGCTTGAGTCATTTCTTTAAACATCTTCGCTTCGGTTTTGGCGTTGCCATCAAGCCCTTGCAGATCAACCACTCGAACGTCATTGTCGTCGACAAACGCGTTGTAAACGGTTGAAGTATCGGTTGATGGCAGTACATCGACCTCGGCAACCAACTCTTGCTTAAGGGCGTTAATCAGTGAGGATTTACCCGAACTTGTTTGCCCCACCAGCACAATTCGTACAGGCTCTAATTCAGGAGCAAAACGCTTTTCGTCGGCTTCTGACACATCAGACGATCTCAGCGATTCATCTTCAATGCTGAATCGACCGCTATAAAGATCAATCGCGACTGCAGCCACTTCATCGAGTAAAGCTTGTTTGGCAGCGTATTGCATGTCATCGACCACACCTTTAGTCATGGTAGATGTCGCTTGCTCTCGACCTAGATCAGAAATCACTTTGAGGGGATTCAAATACAGGTTTTTAAGGTGATTACCCCAAATCGCCGCTTTGAAGATCTTCTGACCTAGCTCGCCGTATTTGTCGTAGGCTTCGTAGCCCGCTTTGATGTAAGAAACCTTAAGATATTCAATACCCGGAATGTGCTCTTTCACCACCAACTTGTAGCGGCGGCTGACCTCTTCAAATAACTTAAGCCCTTCAGGAATCGAAAAATCGAGCGATTTCTTATCAAACTTTTTGGCAACAAACTCAAGCACCTCTAAACCAGTTTGGTCGAGGTTGCCCCACTCTATCTCGTTACTTAATTGCTGACGCACGTAGTGTTTCGAGTCGTTCCAAATCAACAACTCAGCTTGCGACCATTCATCGGATGCTTTGACCATCGCATCGTTTACTAACGCATCCTTTACTAACATATCATTGATGTCAGCACTCTTAGGCGATGATTCGGCTTCACCCTCGCTTGCTGAGTGAGCAGACGCATTGCTATAAGTTGGTTCGCGAGAAGAACGACTAGAAATGTATAAAGGAATGGTGAACACCAAGGTGCTCACGGCAATGGCAATCGACATTTCCAACAGATAGCCGTATTTGACGGCCAAAAACAGACCAAAGCCCATCATGATGAGGCTTGGGAAGATCGCCGAAATCAGCGCAATACCCCAACGCCCGCTTGATAGGATGGCAAGTAATCGAAATAGGTTTCTAATTTTCTTCATAGCCCGACGCCGCCTTACCTTTTTTCAGGGATTCTTTGTAGATCTTTTGCATCTCTTGTTCAGACACGTCTTCGCCTTTGTTCTTATGATAGAAGTAAAAACACGCCGCTCGTCCTAAACCATAACTGGTGCCGAAACTCATGGCTGCTGCGGCAACCGCGCCGACCGTTTGGCCATAAACCGGAATCAACTTTATCAGCTGTCGAGTTCCGAGTTTCATTCCATATTGCACTGCAAAGCTGCTTCCCAAAGTGCCTATCAGCTCGCTAAAGACTCTCTTGTTCCATTCCACCCCATATTGATTTGCCAAACTGTGGAGCATCTTCGCTTGAATTGCAGGCACAGACACCAAACCAACACCCGGAATCAAATCACTGGCCGCTGCACTTCCTGCGTACCAAAGCACTTCGTTTTCTACTTGGTCAAAGTTGGCTTCTTCTTGGGTGGAATGCTCTTCGTCGACCACCATCATTCCGATAACAGGAAGCATATTGGTTAGCAGTTCAATCAAGGCTTCATAATTGTAGATTGAGCTACTGTTGTTCACGTCATCCGTTTCAAAATCCACTGCGACCGATTCAAATTCCTTCCCCCACACCTTCTCTATTTGATTGGTGTTGAATTGCATTTGCCTTGCGCGGTCTGCTTCATTGGAAGACAAGACAGCGGTATGAACAAGCAGTAAGTGTTTAATCTTCTTTTGCTTCTTAATCTGTTGCAGAGCGGTAAGCACAGCGGATTGTTCAGGCTCATCGGCTTTCATCACCACAACGAGCGCATTGCCCGCTTGACCGATCTCTTTAAGATCGTCTGCCGGATCGTAATCGGCCTCACCCAGCCCTCGGGTATCGAGAAATCGCATAACCGGTTTGTCTTGTGGAAACGCATACGACATTGCCGTCATGGTGCATGGCGCAAAACCATTACCCACTTCAACAGAGGAGTCACCCGTGACCGCTTGAATAAACGATGACTTGCCCGCACCCGTTTTGCCCAACAGCCACAAGGTCGGCAGATGCTTACGCTGATATTCATGAGCCTGCGTGAGATCGGGGTTCTTGCTCGGATTAATGAAGTCTTTAATTTGATCAAACATGGTTAGACTAACGCTCACTTGATGTTGAGATTCGGGTTGGTGACAAGGTGCGATGACTTATATAATCACATCATCGCATTTAACTTTAGTTTGTTCAGTGGCGCGTTTGTTCATTGGCACTGATTTACAATGCTTAAGCGCTTGTTTTTATAAGCCTATTTTATATACGGTTCTATCACGTATTTAAGCATGCTCCAAGCTATTGATATGCATGTAGCCTTAACAGCCTAGACTGTCTATTAATAACCAACAGTCATCTAGCATCTAGCAACGAACACAGAGAGCTCAAAGAGAAGTATGGAACAAATTTATTTAGCAGGCGGATGCTTGTGGGGTGTGCAAGAATTCATCAAGTATGTGCCCGGTGTGATCAGCACAGAAGCAGGCCGTGCCAATGGTAGCACCCAGCCAACAGAAAACGACACAACACAAAGTGATGACACCCAAAACGCTTACGATGGCTATGCAGAATGTGTCCAAATTGAGTTTGACCCAAGTATCACGTCAGTCACGGTTCTGATGGATCATCTGTTTGAGATCATCGACCCTTACAGCGTAAACAAACAAGGTGTCGATGTAGGCGAGAAGTATCGCACCGGTGTATACAGCACTAACGCCCTGCACCTAGCGCAAGCTGAGCGCTACATTGCCTCTCGTGATGATGCAGACCGAGTCGCGCTCGAAATACGGCCGTTGACCAAATACGTTGCCAGTGACGATATCCACCAACATCACCTAAGCCAGTTCCCTGAAGATCACCACTTGTGCAACATCCCTTGGGATCTGCTGCATAAGTACAAATCCTAGGCTTTAACCTTAAACCTTGCTCTCTGGGCCTAGACCTTGAGCCTAGAAGCAGAACACTAAAAAGCCCCAACAGGAATATACCTATTGGGGCTTTTTCAGTTTCTAGTGTTTGGATAACCTATCGAGTCGTTCTCGAATCGCTCTCCGCACTTATCTCGTTACTCGGCACTAGCATGAGTACTAAAACTGATTACTTCTTGGTATTTTCAAGCACGTAATTTGGACCCGCTGTTTCAGCCGTTACCACTGCAAGTTTAGACACGTCTGCACCTTCGCCTTGGTAAGCGTTGATGCCGTTCTCAACCGTCATTTTTGGCAGTTCAACCGAGTAACTTCCGATCAGCTCAGAATCCGTCACTTGACCTACGTAAGTTTCATCTGTGTAGGTAGCGCCCACCAATGGGAAGTCATGAGTGGCGCGAACGCTGACAAACTCAGGTGATTGCGAGTTATCAACCACGTTGTGTTTGAACGCCACGTCCACACCTGCATAGATGCCTTCAACTTCTGCGTTGTTAAACAGGCTTACACGGTGGCTTTGGTTACCGTAAACAATGCCCCACTCAGTATCGACTAGAGAGTTGTTTTCGATGGTGATGTTTTTCGGCGTCCACTGCTTGTTCAGCTCTTTGCCCTTCACCGATTGATCTAACTGCTCGCCATTCGCAACATCGATAATGCCGGTGTTAATAACGATACCGCCACGCAGGTCAGCGTTACCTTCAATTACCCCATCGCGGCCACGAGTGTTCGCAATGTAGTTATTACGAATAACATGGTCTTCATCGTAGATACGCATACCGCCGGTTAGGCGTTTCTCGTTACCCAGAATCATGTTGTTCTCAACCGTATTGCCTTTACCGTGACGCAGTGAGATCAGTGCTGAACTTTGGAAGATGGTGTTACCTGCAATCGTGTTGTCGCCCGACTTAATAGAGATAAGCTCACGCTCACCATCCATATCGATCATCAGGTTGTTCACGAACTTAGAGCTTGAATCCCACTGTGAAGATTTGGAATCACCGATGCGGATCGCTTCCCAGCTGTTGCCGTTGTAGCGAATTGCTTCTTTGATATCGAATTCATTAAACTGATTCGGTTTTTGATCCATGAAGATGTTGTTCGCGATCAGGTGGTTGTCTGACGTGTCATCCTTTTGAACACCGATCAAAGTGCCGCGCTTCTGCTTACCTTCGAAACGGTTGTTGATCACTTTACCGTCTTTACCCCATAGCGAAACCCAAAGGTACTTTGGATACTCAGAGCGGCGCTCATCAGGCTCGTACGTGTAATCGTGGTTGAAGTAGTAGAATGTTGAGTTCTTAAGCGTGTTGCCATTGCCCATCATACGTACTGCGCCAAAACGTTCGTTTGGACCACCTTCCGTAAACACTAAGCCATCAAGCGTGATGTCATCACCTTTCAATTCAAACTGGATCAAGCCAGTGATCCACGCAGAACCGGCTTGCTCAGCTTTGATGGTGATGTCATTCGCGGTAATCGTCACTTGACCCAAGTTCGCGTATTTACCGTTGGGGATAACAACTTCGTCGCCATCCTTTAGGTTTTCAAATTGTGCTTTAAGCGCGGCCACTTGCTCTTCTGATGCAACGTCTAATGTATTGCCATCAACCTCAGTTAAGCGGTTACTACTCAATAAGTAACTACGGTCGATTTCGCTGATTGTAGGTACCACTTGTTCAGCCACGCTAACCACGGGTGCTGATGTTTCTTGAGTCGTACAGCCTGTCGCGAAAGCTAACGTAAACGCGCTAATAATGCTTACCGATAAGAGTTTTTTGTTCATCGTACATCTCACATTAAAGTTTGGATTATAAAATTGACGGCCACCCATTCAGGTGGCCGTGATGTTATTTTGAATGCGTATTAAATTAGCCTTCAGCAGGCGTGACTTCGTCTTGTTGCTCAACCTTGTCATCGACCGCTTTCACAAGCAGCAAACCAACAGAGAAGACAATCAAGCCACAAAGAACAAACACCATGCGTCCCCACATTGGGTTAGGCAGTACGAACATTGTCATTACGCCCACACCCGCGACTGCGATAAGTGAACCCAACATACGACGTTGCTTGTTATCCAATTTCTTCTGTTCATTACTTTCAGCAACTAATGGTGTTGCTAGGTTGTTGAAGAACTTGTCTACGTCTTTCTCGCGGTGCTCCGGTAATGGCTTGTAGAACAGCGTTGAAAGAACAAAGAAACCAGCAGTAAATATGATGTGACCGATAAGACCGATAGCCACTTTTAGGTCAGACCATTCACGGCCTGTCAGTTCATTTAGACCGAACCAGTTTTGAATCATGTCAGCAGTGATAACGAAACCAACGAAGTAAGAAACCACACCACCGACAACTAGCGTGCCCCAGCCTGCCCAATCCGGTGTTTTACGGATGAAGAAGCCACAGAATGCTGGAATTGTCATTGGGAAGCCGATCAATGCGCCAACGTACATCATGGTGTCGAAAAGGCTCAGACCTTTAAGCGAGTTGATGAACAGTGCAACCAAGATGATCGCGATACCGAAGAAAGTAGACGTGAGTTTAGAAACGACCATTAGCTCTTTCTCTGTCGCTTTAGGGCGAAGAATCGGCTCGTAGAAGTTTTTAACGAAGATACCTGAGTTACGGTTTAGGCCTGAATCCATTGAAGACATGGTTGCTGCGAACATCGCGGCAATCAGAAGACCAACCATACCTGCAGGCATGTACTCTTGAACGAAGTAAAGGTATGCGAAATCAGCGGCTTTGCTGCCAGCTTCAGGGTAAGCGGCTGCTAAATCAACACCTTGACCTGCCATGAACCAAGAAGGCATGAACCAAATGATTGGGCCAAGCGTCATCAGGATACAAGCAAGTAAAGCGGCTTTACGTGCGTTGTTTGAGTCTTTCGCTGCAAGGTAACGGTAAGAGTTCAGCATGTTATTGGTGATACTGAACTGCTTTAAGAAGATGAACACAGCCCAGATGCTGAAGATGCTTAGGTAGTTAAGGTTGTCACCCGTAATGAATGAGTCCGTTGGGAAGTCATTGATGATCTGCGTAACGCCGCCACCGTGGTAAATAGCAACCACTGCACACGTCACGGTTACTGCCATGATGATAACCATCTGCATAAAGTCAGAGGCGATAACCGCCCAAGAGCCGCCCGTTACTGACATCACCAGTACAACCAGACCCGTTAAGATGATTGTTGTTGTCATATCAAAGCCGAAGATACCCGATGCGATGATCGCAAGACCGTTCAACCAGATACCCGCAGAGATAACGCTGTTTGGCATACCAGACCAAGTAAATACTTGCTCGTTCACCTTACCAAAACGCATACGAATCGCTTCAATTACCGTCACAACGCGCAGTTGGCGGAACTTCGGAGCGAAGTAAAGGTAGTTCATGAGGTAACCGAATGCGTTAGCGATGAAGATAATCGCTACTGCAAAGCCATCAGTGAAGGCTTTACCGGCTGCACCCGTAAATGTCCACGCACTGAACTGGGTCATAAATGCCGTTGCACCTACCATCCACCACAGCATGTTACCTCCCCCACGGAAGTAATCACTTGTCGTACTTGTAAACGTTCTGAACATCCACCCTATCGCAATTAAGAATAGGAAGTAGATGCCAACTATCAGGGTATTGAGTTCCATCTTTAGACCTTTTTATTTATGTTTTTTTGTTAAGGTCACTATAGATAGATGGCAACTACATTTGTACTACAATAATTTAAATGCGTGACAATGATCTTACAGTCTAACGCTCAAATAATCATACAAGTGATCGAGTTCAAATTTGCACCACTCACGAGCGTAATTCATCAACTTAGTGCAACCATCCGTACTGTAAGCGCACCAAAAACCTCGACAAACATGAACAAAGTCACCAAAAATCCAGTTATTACCGCTAATAATCGAGTCTGTATCGTTAAAAATCTGGCCAGCATCGCTAAAAATAGTTAATCGTGACGAATAGAGATCACTGATGAACAACCAAAACCTCGTTAGATATAGTTTATAAAAATGAATCAATACAACATATTTGTATTACAAATGTTGTGAGATATTAGTCTAGAATGGCGTTAAAAAGTTCCCTTCATTAGACCGCTAATAATGGAAACTTGAAAACCACTATTAGGTGCTGACAGTGGCTCATGGAAATGAAATGCTTTTAACACACCGGTTACACTTTCCCCCTGTCCAATAAAAAGGTGTCATTATGAAGAAATACATCCCTATATTGATTGCTCTTAGTACGATGTCTTCTATGAGTTATGCCGCTACACCGCGTGAAGATGCTGTCGACTATTTACAGATGCGTAAAGGCGTGGCTTACCAAGTAAACCATTCAAAACCCTTTACTGGTCAGTTTGAAGAGAAGTTCGATAACGGCCAAGTCGCGACCCAAGCTCAATTTGCTGACGGCCTAGAACTGGGTCAAGAAACCAACTGGTATCCGAACGGCCAAGTTGCTTCTAAAGTGAATTACGTTAAAGGTGAATTACAAGGCAAAACAGAAACCTGGTATCCCAACGGCCAGAAGAAAGCCGAGCTCAACTATAAAGACAACGAACTATCAGGTGTTGCCTCTCGATGGTATCCAAATGGCGAACAAAGCCTAACCGCTGAATACAGCGACGGACAAAAAGATGGTCTGGTAACGGACTATTACCCTAACGGCAATAAGGCAAGCCAAGCGAAATTCAATGAAGGTGAAGTGGCGAATGGAAAACTAACGCGCTGGAACCTTAACGGAGACAAGGTTGAAGAACTGACCTTTAAAGACCACAAAATCACGTCTAAACAAGTTTGGATGCCGACAGAAAGCTAAATACAAACGGATGAGTGCTCGTGTGACAAAGCACAAGTACTCATCTTCTTTAATCTCAGGTAAGCACCGCGTTCTCCGTTAACAAGATCTATCGACCTCATCTCCCTCCTCTTCCTCTTCCTCTTCCTTTACGCCCAAAACAATCACTAATAACAAAACAATCATCAATAGCCATTGAAAATAATAAATATTTAACTTGCGCATAACCTTTTCATAAAATAATGTAAGCAAACGTTTTCGTTGCGAGTGAGTTCTCAATTATCTAGCTCGTAAGCGACTTATCACGCAAATAGAGAAACACGATTCTAAATACGTTGTTGAGTCATATTGTTTTGCTTTGGTGCCCACCTATGAAAATTAAAACCTCCCTTTTTAGCCTAGCTTGCTTATCCATCGTGTCTTTGTTGGTTGTTGTTTCATTCACTGAACTGGCCAACCTGAAATTGATCAAGCTTGAAAAAACGCTGATCAAAGTAAAGTCACTCGAAGTCTCTATGCTTCAGCTCAATCGAACGGAATTAGAGTTTCTAATAAGCCACGAGAAAGCGCTCAAGCCAGTATTCGCCAAAGAGTACTCACACTTTCAACAGTTGATGGCTAGCTTTTCCATCTTGCTCAAAGAGTCTGACATTGCAGTCCCTGAGCTGGAAAAACTGACACTTGAAGTAAAGCAATACGACAAAGACTTCTCTTTGATGGTGGACGCGATTGATCGCAATCCGGCAAAGGTCGCGGAACTGAAATCTGAAATGAAGATGCTGTTTGAAGACATCATCTCGATATTCATCAGCCTTGAAGGCCGCTTAGAACAGCAAGTCGAATCGATTCAGCAAACCATTACGACCTTCATTGTAAGCTCCATTATTACCGTCGCAGCATTACTGATGGCACTATCTTTTGGCATCTCATCTCGTGTCGCGAAGAAAATAGCCTCGTTGAACTCAACCATGTTGCTGGTCGCACAACAACGCGACTTTACCGTAAAAGCGGAAGACAGCGGAACAGACGAGATAGCTGATATCGCAAAAGCGTTTAATACCGTACTCACCGATATTCGTCAGTTGGTTGGTCAAGTTCAGGGCTCTATTCAAGAACTCGGTAACATCTCTAACCAGCTTCAACACGATGGTACGGAAGTTGAAAGTGCTTTAAACAAACAACAGCGACAAACCGAGAATATTGCAACCGCGATAAACCAGATGGGCAGCAATATTCAAAATGTGGCAACCAACAGCGAAAATGCCTCATCCAATGCACAAACCAGCTTCGCAACGGCGAACGATGGCCTTAACGACGTGGCATTCACCAGAGATACCATCAATACACTTTCGACTGACCTAGTGAGCGCGAGTGAAGAAGTGAATCGCCTCTCTGTTCATTCCGAGAAAATTAATACCGTATTAGAAGTGATTAAAGGCATTGCAGATCAAACCAACCTGCTTGCTCTGAATGCAGCGATAGAAGCAGCACGCGCGGGCGAACAAGGTCGTGGCTTTGCGGTGGTTGCTGACGAAGTAAGAACCCTAGCGGGCAGAACTCAGCTTTCAACCGAAGAGATTTCAACGATTATCCAAGGCGTTCAAGACCAGACCCAAACGGTAGTAAATACCATTCAAAACTGTTGTGAGAAAGGCAACAGCAGTGTCGACTCTTGTGAAAATGCGCATTCAAGAATCACTTCAGTTATTGCCGATATGGAAACGATTCTAAACAACAGTTTGGAAGTAACGAATGCGATGAAAGAACAAAGCGCTGTCACCTCAGAGATCATTGAAAACGTGAGTGCAATTAAACAGCTCACACTGGCGAATGTGACTGGAGCATCGAAAAACGCTGCTTCTGCAACGTCTGTGGTAAAACAAACGGATTCACTTGAACGTGCGGTAGTCCATCTGAAAGCTTAATCGTTAGTCGTCCGGATAGACGCTCAACTCAAATTTTAGGCAAAAAAAACGCTCATGTTGCCTGTATCAACATGAGCGTAAAGGCAGATCTTCACTACCATCTCCTACCTTTCTATACGAAAGCAGAAGTTATAATTAGAATAGTTGGGAGCAATAATCAAAATGCTCTTGCAAGCACTTCAACGATTTCTTCTTTTCGCTGGTTTAGAGAGACGTTAACCGTCTTAACTAAACCCATCTCTATATAGCAGGCTGTGTTACTGCCTTGCCCACTACATTTCAAACCTTCTCTGATTGAAGCTTTTATCACCTCAAGCAAATGCCTCGTCCTTTGAACTATCCGTTCATCTATCGACTTTACTTCAGCACTTAACGCCTCTTTGTTGAATGTACATATATTCAACGAACGAAAGATAAGTGCTGCTACATAAAGTTAGTAAATAATAATGTATTACAAATAAAAATAACATCTAAAGATTCAATTTTTTGCTGTAGCGCACATTTATTGACAAACAAGAAGTTTATAAACCAAGATACCGCGAAACAATATCAAATAAAAACAATGGGTTGTATTTTGACTTAACTTTGTAACCCTTTGTAAATAAGGCTTTTGTCACGACAATACGATCTAATTCACAGATCATCACGCCCCCAATCGTTACCATATTTGTATTATTTAAATGCAAATCAAGTTGGGTAACCAAGTAATAATCTCAACCACTGAATGCAATGAAAGCTAGAACTACTCTATTTGGCTTGAGACTTAGGCCATTACTAAACCTATAAATATGGAACTAATACCATGAATAAAACTAAAATCGTGATTGCTGTGGCATCTGTACTAACTGCGGGCTCTGTATCTGCGGCGTCTTTCGATGTAAGACACGAATACAAAAGCCATACAGATCAACACGCTACTCGTGTAAAGCTTGGCGATAGCATTGGTAACTTCCTTGTCGATATCGAAGCAAAATTCAAGGGAGAAGACGGTAAATTCATGGAAGATCTGAAGAACAATGGTTGGGAGCTTGGTCTAAACTACCGCCACGTACTTAACGACAATTGGACGATGACTTACGGTATGCCAATTGAAGGTCGTGAATCTGGTGTTACGTACAAACCTCAAGTTCGTGCAACATATAAACTGGATAGCATTGACGGTTTAAGCCTAAGTGCACGTTACCGTTACGATATGAGACAAAACACGAGCAGTTCAGAGTACCAGTTCGATAGTAATGGCGACGTTATCGTTGATAGTGATGGTGTTCCAATCACGGTCGATCAGAATGTTTCTAACCAACGCCGTCACCGTCTAACGGCAAACGTTAACTACTCAGTGGAAAACTGGCGCTTTGGTTTTGAAGGTAACTACTACAAAGCTGACGGCTACGATATCTACGACAACGATGATACAAACTACGAGCTAAATGCAAGTATTCGCCACATTATGGGTCAATGGGCACCGTATGTAGAATTTGGTGATGTGAGCACTTCATCAACAAAAGCAACTCGTGAACTGCGTAGCCGTGTTGGTCTAACTTACAGCTTCTAAGCTGCACGACCTATGAAAAATCTAAGATAATTACTGTCCTAATTTTCTAAGACCTAAACAAAAGCCAGCTTAATCGCTGGCTTTTTTATGTTTTCAAATCAGGTCATTCACCATGATTCGAATACGCGAAACGACTGCCCTAGTGACTGATCCGATATAAAAAGGAAAGTGTCACTTCATCGTTAGGCACTACTCGCTTCTGCTGAGCTAACAACAATTCTGCTGTTGAGACTGCATCCGCTAACGCATTGTGGCTGTTGTACTCGGGAAGCCCATACCTGTGTCGCGTACCCGCTAGAGTTAAGTCCACTTCTTCATGGTTGCTGATCGCTTTCTCCATGCTCTTTTCAATACATAGTGTATCTAACCAAAGTAAAGGTAACTGCCTTAAGCCATAGCATCTCAAGAGATACTGGCTAATGAACTTCTCTTCGACTACACAAGCGTGAGCGACGATGATCTTACCTTTTGCGGCTTCGAAAAACGTCAACATCGCATCATGAATTGAAGCGCCCTCTTCCAACATCTGTGGTGTGATGTGGTTAATCACCGCGGTTTCAGCGTTGATCTGAGAATCATTGTTCAGGTAGATATGCTTGGCAGAAGCCAAATCGATTCGTCCCTTGACCACATCGACCCACCCCATGGACAAAATCAGATCTTGTTCGCTGTCTAAGCCCGTGGTCTCAAGATCCAACACGATGTAGTCGCTGTCTTTGGCCAAATCCGTCATTTCAGGACAAGGTTGTTCAACAAGATCGTGTAACGCCTCTGGCAGTTTAACCGTATTCAAATACTGCTTACGCTTGCGTTTAATTCGTTCAAGCGGGTGAAAGTAGTTCAACAAGGCTTTCATTAACGCGCTCCGAAACGAATTTTCGCCGCTTCTTGAAGGTCGGCAATGATTCTAAAGGCATCTTTCAAGTGCTTACGTTCAAAGCTACCAAAGCTGTCTGGGTTGATGTTGTTGTCTGGCACTTCACCGTTCTTGAGGGCTTCGAGCTGATGACCAAAACGGAAAGACAAAATGAACTGATACGCACCAAGGATGTTCTTGAACGCGTCATCACTCAGCATGCCTTTTTCATTGGCTGCAGCAAAGCGTTCATCGGTTGCTGACAAATCACATTCCACCGCTAACCCGTAAATACGCGCAAGATCGATGATCAAGTTGATGGCGTATTTCTTCACATTGAGTGTTTTCTTGTTCTCACCCGATTTCTCTAGAACCAAACTGTTGAAGATACCCAGTGGCGGGTTGGTGTTCACCGCATCTTTCACTAGTGTGCTCAAGAACTCACGGTTACCGCGAATATTGGAATGCAGCTCATCACGAAGAATGCCTTCGAACTCACTGTTGCCATAGATAGTACGAATCTCTAGGAACACACTGATGTTGAGTAAGCGTTCGTACTCAGGGTTTGCGACCCACTTTTTATAGTAGTGCTTCCAAACACCGAGTGGCTGGCACCATTTTGGTGTCGCCGCCATGAATTTACCCGGACACAATGGGTAATCACAGCTCGCTAATCCGTTAGTCACCATCATTGCTAGGTGTTTAAAGTAGATTCGGTCACTATCGGTTGCATCATCTGCCAGTACAATCGCACTGTCTTGGTCCGACAACATATGAACTTCATTACGCGCGTGCGAGCCCGCAACAATCCAAGAAAAGTCGCAAGGTGGCGGGCCTAACTTATCAATCGCTATCTGAATCAATCGGCGTGTGTAGGCATCCATAATCATGGTCATTACCTTACCCACCGTTTCAGGTGCCACTTTGCCTTCCACCAGCGCTTCAAAAATGGCTTGTCGTTCTGAAGTAAATGAAGACATGGTTTTTACGCTGCCCGCGTATTTGATTTTCTCGATTAAGAAGATCGCTTGAACACGGTGGTTTTGAACCAAGTGAGACGTCGTAAGCAGACCAACAACTTTGTTTTCTTTTACTACTGGAAGGTTACGAATGTTGAATTGCATCATGATAGACGCAGCATGTAACACAAGATCATCCGGTTTAACCGTCAGTGGAGAGTGCGTCATCACCTCAGAGATCAGGTTATCGGTACTGACACCATGAGCGATCACTCGCTTGGTCATATCACGGTCGGTGATCAAGCCAACAATCGTTTCACCTTCATAAATCACCGCACAGGGTGAGCGTTGATGCAGCATTTCAACCGCGACCGATTGAATAGTTTGCTCAGACTTAACGATGGCCACCTGCCCGCTTGCCACTTCTTCAACCTTACGAATGAACAAGCCTTTCTCTTTATTTGACCACACCACATCAAGAGCCGACTTCAAACGAACCTGAGCCTGTGATGCAAAGTGTTCTGCGCAGCTTGGAAATGCCTTGAACAACGCTTGAAGTGCCGAGTGTGGAATCACATAAAGTAAGGTGTTTTCAATTGCGATCGCTCTGTAGCCTTTCTCGTCGTTAACTTCAGAGTCTAAGAACGTAAAGCCGAACAAATCTTCACTGCCTAAACGCGCACGAAGTACACCGTCTGACTTTCTTTGTTCCATAGAGCCGGTTCGAATGATGTAGAGCGACTTTTCTTTACCCGACTCACACAGATCAACCACATCCCCTTTGCCGAGATAAGTGATCTGAACATTAGAGGCAAGTTCACGAAGCGCTTCTTTAGGGATCTTATCGAAAGGGTCTATCTGACCGATAAATTGAAGAATATTTGGCAGCAGAGACTGGGGCATAATCACACTCGTAATAATTTAATTAGTATTATTATATAACTTAAAACACTGGTTACTAGTGATTTTAATAAAACGACAAATAATAGATTAAATATTGGACACTGGTCAGGTTTTCATCAAATTTGAATACAAAAAAAGCACGTATCAAACGTGCTTTCTTATCGTCCGGTTTGGTAACCGTTGCGATGTTAACTTTAATTATCTTAACTTTTTGAGATAAAAACCCTACAGAGTAAACTCAAAAATCATCACTAAAATATTAGCGAAAACAATTAACTAGCAATTGGTAATCTATGATTTGTTTCTAATAGATGACTTGCTGATGCTTGACGTGCTTTGTCACTATTTCCAGCCATAATCGCTTCGTAAATAGCGCGATGCTCGTTAATGCATGTACTTCCCTCTTCCGAAGAGTGAGAAATAAAGTTAACAAACATGGTCGTCAAAATATTACCGAACGGTAGGTAGAAGTCGTTACCCGTTGCGTTAAAAATCAGGCTATGGAATTTCATATCAATATCTAGCCAACGCTCTTTATCAAGAATCTCTTCGCTCGATATTTCCACCATTTTTTGGAAAATTTCTGATAATTCAATTCGTTGATCGGCAGTTGCAAATTTAGCGGCCAATGCGCAAGCTTCAGGCTCAATAGCACGACGCAAACCTAAAAACTGGTGACAGAATTGGTCTGTATCCGCAAGTCCGTCCATCCATTCGATAAGCTGTGGGTCTAAGAAGTTCCAGTATGCACGGTCGACAACACGAGTACCGATTTTAGGACGAGATTCTAATAGCCCTTTTGAAGTCAGAAGCTTTACCGCTTCTCTTAATGCAGTTCGACTAATACCAAACTGCTCACACAGAGCCATTTCACCAGGGATGATTGAACCTTGAGGCAAATTGCCCGACAAAATACCACGAGCGATTTCACGTGCAACTTGCACATGAAGGCTTCGCTTAGAGCCTGAAATAGAATTGAAAGAGCCAGCCATGTGTCTACTTACTTATTAGATATGTATTATTTAACCCGGACTATAGCACTGATTTATATCTGCACCAACTTAGTGTAAGAATAACGTGAGGTCACTACTGATATAGCCTAGAGCAATATTCAACCTACCTTATATGTATTGAGCACACAAAACTAAACCTAGCCATTTATTCATACAAATAGTTCTTATTTACACGCTTTTTGTATGCGTGAACTCACAAAACCACTCTTACTCTCACTATTTATGGCGTTAATGATCAGTTTTGAGATGAACATCCTTGAATATAGCAAGTGTTATTGTATGATTTATTAACGCAAATAATCTACAATATAGGCGACTCTGATGTTTAACGATTTACAAGGCAAACGCATTCTAATTACTGGCTCTACTGCTGGTATGGGCTTAGCTACCGCACGTATTTTTGCAAAGTACGGCGCAAAGATTGGCATCAATAGTCGTGCTTTCAGCCCAAAAGTGGATGAGGTTCTAACAGAACTGACTGCACTTGGCGGCGATGTTGCGTTTTTTCCAGCAAACCTAATGGACACATTAGAGTGCGAAAGATTAGTTAAAGAGTTCACTGAACATTTTGGTGGCATGGATGTGTTGATCAATAACGCAGGTGGCTTAGGCGGGCGTGCAAATCTCGAAGACATCGATGACCAGTTTTATGAGCGAGTCATGGATCTAAACGTTCGCTCTGCATTGATGACAACCAAGTTCTCTATCCCCCACTTACGCGCTTCTGCCGTTGAGTCGGGGCAAACATCGTGTGTTATCAGCACGGGTTCTATTGCCGCTCGCGAAGGTGGTGGTGTGGGTGCTGGTATTTATGCCGCTTCAAAAGCGTGGTTACACGATATTCACCGTAATTGGGTGAAAGAGTTTGCGAAAGACAATATTCGTTTCAACATTGTTTCTCCTGGCACTATCGACACCGCATTTCACGATGGTAAAAGCGACGAGCTGAAATCAAACATTGCTAACAACATCCCAATGGGACGCTTTGGCAGTATCGAAGAAGTCGCTCCTACTTTTGCTTTCTTTGCATCACACGCTTGTAGCAGTTACATCACAGGACAAATCCTAGATGTTAATGGCGGACAAATGGCGCCCTAGTCGGTAGCTAAGTTCGATACATAAAACCTGGTTAACAGGTACTAGTAGATGAGGGAAAACCTCACACTATATTAGACGTATACACTGACACCAAAACGCCAGATTCGTCTGGCTTTTTTTGTTTTTAAAGTTTCAATTTCAGGTGGTTTAAATGTCAATATTTACATTGGTGGAAGATTCAAGCCGCCGAATTCATGTTCAAGTAGCGAGACAAATTGCTCGCAAAATCTTGTCTGGCGAGTTAGAAGAAAATCAGAAGTTACCCAGCGAAATGGAGTTATGCGAGATCTTTGGAGTCAGCAGAACTGCCCTTCGAGAATCCACTAAGCTGCTTTCAGCAAAAGGGTTGATTGAATCGAAGCCTAAAGTGGGCACTCGTATCAAGCCAAGAACGCAATGGCACTTTTTAGATCCGCAATTACTGTATTGGATTCAAGACTTAGAAGACACCAAGCCCTTCTTATCTCAATTCTTAGGCTTAAGAAAAGCGATTGATCCAGAAGCGTGTGCGCTTGCGGCATCTAACGCTACGGTAGAGCAACGCAAAGAGCTTTCGATTCTTTTCCAAAAGATGACCATCGCGGCAAACGGCTTTGATTATGAAGAGTGGACAACGAACGATCATCTGTTTCACCAAACGATTTTCCTATCGACGGGTAACCAATTTTACATTCCGTTCGCGAACATTCTATCGACAATCTTCAAGCAGTTTATCGACCATTCAGCCGAAGGCGGTCGCTTCTGTCTAGAAGAGCATAAAGCGATATACGATGCGATTATGTCAGGCAATGCGAATCAAGCTCGAATCGCTTCTCAAGCTTTACTTGATGATGAGAACCAAAAGCTGTCTAGAGTTGAACTAGCCATCGCATAATTAAGATTTACCCGACTGACTCGTGTTTCCCAATACACGAGTCAGTCACGTTTTAGCGCCCATTTTTAACCATCCATTACCGTAGTGTTTCACCTTTAAATGGCGAACTCGGGTCCTCTCAGAGAAAACTTACGGTTATACACATAAGGTGTTGTTTGTGTCTTCGCAATCGTATGTAAGGAAAAACTTCTCTCTCGCTTGGCCCCTAGCCTTAAACGCTTTACTAATGCAATCGATGCTAATGATCGACACGCTATTGGTTTCTCCGCTCGGTGAGATTCCTCTGGCCGCAATGGGGATTGCCACGACCATCATCGCGTTTGTGTTGGGTATTCAAATGGCGCTGGCAAATGGTACGCAACTTGTTCTCAGTCGCGCAGTTGGTTCTGGTGTCACCTCTTCGTTATCCAAAGCGTTTTGGGCAGGATTGTTCATCAACTTTGGCGTCGCAGCAATATTCTGGCTTCTACTTACCTTTTTTGAACAACCTTTGATTCAAGCCTTAACCGACGATAAAACTCTTCACCTTGAGATCAGCCAATATCTGGATATTTCAAAATATCTGGTGATTTTCACTGCATTAACGCAGGTTATCATCGCGTTGTTTAACGGGCTAGGAAGAACCAAAGTTCCATTTAAAGGCTACTTGATCGAATTACCGATCAACGCTGTGCTCTCTTATGTGCTTATTCATGGCTTCACAAACTTCGAAGGGATTGGCGTACAAGGTGCAGCGCTCGGCAGCGTTATCGCTATCACTATTCGTCTTGTGTATTTGATTCTGTGTGTGCACTACAACTCATCTGTTTCATTAAAATTGGATACGGAAAAGTCAGAGTTCATCACTAACATCCGTCGTCACTTCATTGAGATATTCCCGGTCGCAGCGAACGTGACTATGCTTTCGATTGGCGCCACGATTTACCAATTGCTGTACTCGCAACTTAATATCAACGCCTACGTAGCGATTACCTTAGTCATGCCTTGGATACGTGCCGGTACTCAATTCATTACCGCTTGGGCTCACTCTTCCGCGATTACGATCAGCCAAGCGATTGGTTCAAAGAAAATGGATGACCTGACTAAGAACGTTGATACCAGTATCGATGTCGCGGTGGGTATTTCGGTAGTTTGTGCGGTGATGTTTGCAGGCTTAAGTTTGGTGATTGGCGATGTCTATCCAGACTTGGATCCATCTACCTATCAAGCGCTGGCTGTGATTGCCCCGCTCTACATCTTCTTGCCGATCGTTCGTGGCTATAACACCGTACACGGACACGTATTAAGAGCGCTAGGTAAAACAACCGATGTATTCAAAATCAACTTTACTGGCCAATGGGTCGTTTCAATCCCGCTTTGCGCATTGATCATCTTTGGTTTAGACGGTTCTATCTTTTGGGCGTTTGCTATCCAACCATTCGAAGAGATAGTTAAAGCGTTCCCATTTAGACACTTGGCGCGTAAGTCTTTAAAGGAATTTGATGCAAACAAAGCGAATGAACTGATGTATGACTAGTCGCTGTATCTGATTCACTCTAGAGCTATACCTGAGCTTCCTAAAACAACCTTGCCCCTTGGCGAGGTTGTTTTGTTTTAGGAGCCAGAATTTGGGGTCTAACGAAATGGTAAATATTCAGTGGTAATTAGTAGTAGCTGAAGGCTTGGTTGATATGAGTTAACCAACGTTTAAACATTGAATAGGATTCACCGTCAACACATCACTAGAAACGGTTGGGGCGAACTCGACTCACAAAAAAGGCCACTTAACGTTGTGTTAAGTGGCCTTTGAACATGTTCTTTGAGGCTAGCGTGTTGCTCACCCTACTCTGTTATCTATCTATTTAGCTCTAGCTGCTAATTGCTAATTGCTAACTGCTAACTGCTAACTGCTAACTGCTAACTATTTTCCGTTCAGCTTAAGTGCTGAGAAAGTCACACTGTTGTAATCGCCATTCTTTTTATCGACAGCGAAATCGCCAGTACCTGCACAACCAGGGCCCCAAATAGGGTGAGAGTCGTTTACGCTACATTGGCCGTATGCGCCCGCTTTGTAGTAGAAGTCATCTTCCGCATAACCCGTCGGTGAATCAAGTTCATCGATGCCCTTACTCAGGTCGATTTCATACTTAACGGTATCGTGGCGAGCCGTTTCAAATGTTAGGTACATCATAGTACCTTCCACTTCCACTTTGTAACTGAACTCTTCACCTAACGCTATCCCAGCTTCACCGGGCTCTGCTGGGTTTTCCCAAGTATTGCCCCATACTGGGTAAGCAATATCTGCACGGTTAGGATCTTTCTTCTCTAGGTTACGTTCATAGTTCCAAAACACTGAACCCATCTCTTGATCCGGAAACTTCTTATAGAAGATCTTTAGTGGTTCGTTACCGTGGCCGTAACCTGTTTTTGCTTTGATCAAAGCATCGTGTTTCTTCGCGTGTATTTGACCAACAACCACCGAGTGAGCTGGGTATCTTTCTGGGTGCTTAGCGTTAATCGCAACGTGATTCACTTTTAGCGTCGCTTCTAGCGTTCCGCCAACCGCGCTGTACTCACTCGCTGCAGGGTGGCTCGACAATGCCCACTGGTTTCCTTTGTCAGCCGTATCAATCGAGAAATCGGCTCCGCGCGGCATCTGACGTAACTCAGAGCGAGCATTTTTCGAGTTCTTAGTCGTAATCGCTTGGTTTTGTACTTCAAAGACTAAGTTGCCGTCTTTATCAAGATGGAAGAAATCGCTGTGTGAGTAGCTCATCATTGCCACCCCTTCGATTTCATCAACACGACCGTCTTCATTAATATCCGAAGGAATCGTTATTTTCCAGTTACTCATATCGAATTTATCAGCAGGTACGGGGTAGGAAACACCGTTATTTGCGAAAGTAACCATTGGTACAGTCGCTAATAACGCCACTGCTAATATGTTTTTCTTAAACATGACTCATCCTTTATTGTTAACAGATACTGAGTACACTCTCAGTACAGAAACTACTTTTGAACACGAATTAGTACTAGATATTTTCTCTTCGACTTAAAGAAACCAACCAATAAATACAATTTACATTTAGCCATCCTTTAACTTTTACCAAACATTTGACGATGGTTTATGTCTATATCCCTCAACATGCTCCGCTATGTTTCGACCAAAATAACTAGAACATCGATATGAAAGTATGGGAATACTCTTTATTTGTATTATTTTAACACATGTGACAATCCAAGCTTACAAGGTTTGTTAATATGAGAACTGAGTCATGATTGATTTGATTGATCAGCTTTAAATTGGGATATTCATAACATTTAGCTATATAAATAGGCCATTAGTCGGAACTTTTGATAGATCTCACAGAAATATAGCCCAAGAATAAATACCATATTTGTCATACATTAATTTAATACCATGTAAGGTATTGGTTTGTGAGCCAGGGGTACATTGGATGTATCCAGAATAAAAAAATAATAGTGAGACAAAGGTATGAATTCTGTTACAAAAATTGCTGCAGCTGTTGCTTGTACTCTTTTAGCGGGCACAGCGACTGCTACAACACTTGATTACCGTTATGAGTATCGTGCAGCGACTGACTATACAAAAACTAACGGTGACGAAGCACATGTTGACGCTCGCCACCAGCACCGCGTAAAGCTAGGCCATAGCTTTAAACTGTCTGATAAGTGGAAACATTCAACTGGCCTTGAGGTTAAATTCCACACTGATGACTCATACTACGATGCAGATTCAGGTGAAGTTAAATCGGCAAACAGTAAAAGTTTCTACGATGGCAACTGGTACATTTATGGCATGGAAGTAGAAAATACAGCGACTTATAAAGTCGATAACAACTGGTATCTACAAGTGGGTATGCCAATCGCTTGGGATTGGGATGAGCCGAACTACAATGGCGGCGATTGGAAGATGAAAAAGGTCACTTTCAAGCCTCAATTCCGCGTTGGTTATAAAGCAGACATGGGCCTTACGACTGCCATCCGTTACCGTCACGAATACGCAGATTTCCGCAACCATACTCAATTTGGTGACAAAGATTCAGAGACCGGCGAGCGTTTAGAGTCCGCACAGAAAT
This sequence comes from Vibrio lentus, assembly GCF_002875945.1. Lineage (GTDB taxonomy): Bacteria > Pseudomonadota > Gammaproteobacteria > Enterobacterales > Vibrionaceae > Vibrio > Vibrio apostichopi. Next base: position 2,959 of record NZ_MCZK01000178.1, on the reverse strand, counting down.
CAAAAGTTACACTAACCGGTTCTTACAAAATTGAATCGATTCCTAAGCTTGGCCTTTCTTACGAAGCAAACTATGTAAAATCTTTGGATAACGTACTGCTTTACAACAGTGATGACTGGGAATGGGATGCAGGTTTAAAAGTTAACTACAAGTTCGGTTCATGGAAACCTTTTGCTGAAATCTGGTCATCTGATATCAGTTCATCTTCTAAAGATCGTGAAGCAAAATACCGTGTTGGCGTTGCTTACTCATTCTAATTAGAAAATAGTCAAATTATTAAAGCACCCCTCTCCTCTTGTAAAATTTTGGGGCATATTTAATTACTTTATTTTAAAGAATAGGACGTTCTAATAAATATTGTTTAATCCTAAAAATATTTTTAACGCCTATTCATTATCTATTTCTTATGTGATTTACATATGGATTTAATATCATAAAGAGAATATTTTATGCAGATTTCTAAAGTCGCTACTGCTGTCGCCCTTTCGACAGGTTTATTATTTGGTTGTAACAGTGATGGTTTACCTATTCCGACGGATGGTTCTACCGATCCGGGCAATCAACCATCAACACTAACTAGTGGTTACTGGCAAATTAGTGATGGTAACTCCGCTTCAATATCCGCGTCATCTAACGCAGATCTACCAAACGTATATGTTTTCCAAGAAGACGGTAATCATAAATACTATGACGACGACGATGACTTAGGTACATACACAATTAAAGATGCAAGTGCTTCTACCAATAATTATGATGAAGAAGCTGGCACTGTTTCTTTTACTTACTATGAAACTGGCTCGTCAACTCTTGAAATCTTAGATGGTGCGTTTACTTTTGATGATTCAGGCACTCTCAGCATTTCAGATAACACCACTGGCATAGACTACTCTGGCTCAGACCAAACTGCGACTGACGCCGTACAAGAAGCTATCAGTGAAGCCAATGAAGCAAATGGTATCAATGGCTATGTTCAAATCTTGGACACCAACAATGGTGGTGTAAAGAATGATGTGGGTGAACTACGTTTGAAACTGTCTGACAGCAGCACAGGGGCAACAGTAGACAGTATCGCATCAGGAAAGGTAACCGTTGACTTAATCTACCAAGTCGATGAAGACACCGAGCAAGAAGCGAATGGTTCAGGTAACAACGCTTATATTAGTCTCTACGCTTCTGGTACTTCTAACACTAATTTACACGGCGAAGTCATTTTTAACTCTGGAGAAATTTTCTACCGTTCCACGGTTACCGATAGTAGCGGTAAACCTCAAATTCCTGATGAGCCTGTAGGCACTTACACTTTAGGTGAAGATCTCGCGGTTGAAATTAGCTGGGCGAGCGGTTACTACACATTCAAGGTCAATGACACCGTATACGACAATAGCGGCAACGGTTTTGAGGCTTTCGACAAAGCTGCCGTTACTATCGTGTCATTAAAGCTTGGTGATACTTCTAACACAACACACTACGAGTTAAATGCTGACAACTTTAAAGTTTATTCGAATGACACGACTACTGACGAGTTAGTATTTGAAGATAACTTTAACAACTACCCGAATGGCCAAGCGCTATCAGGTAATCCGTACAACAACAACACAGCGGAAGCGACTGTTATTGTTGACGGTGGCAGTACTGAGCCAGAACCAGACCCTACCGACAACCAAGTAGCGGCGATTACCGATACCGATACTAGCGATACCGGTGAATTACGTTATAAGTTTGATTCAGGTATGACAACAGGTACACATAAAGTTTCTATGTACTATGATGTTGCTGAAACTGAATCTGCGTATGTTTCTCTTTTTGATACAAAGAATTCAACATCATCGTTAATTGGTGAGTTCAAAATTGATGAAGGGAAAATCACACTCCGTGGTGAAGACACTCAAGTAACAACGTTCACTCCTGGTACATGGATTGACCTTGAAATGTCTTGGGACACGTCAAGCTTGAGTGCTGCAGGCACTTATACCGTTAAAGTTAATGGTACCGAGTACGGACCTTATACGTCACAGAACGCTACACCGGGCGTAGAAGTCACCGCTACGACAGTTAAGTTCTCATCTAACAGCGGGACTGCGGCTACGACTCTATACGTCGACGAATACAAGGTTTATTCCGATACAGCAGGCTCGACTGAAATCTTCTCTGATGACTACGAGAACTATAGCATTGGCGCAGATTTAAGTGCATCACCATACAACTCAAGTACATTCTCTGCAGTTGTTGCTGAAGATCCTCTAAACGCTGAGTAATAAGTTAAGTTAACCTAAAACTCTGTCAAAAATGCCGTCCTAGTGACGGCATTTTTATTTCCATTCAACTGAACTAAATCGTTCATTTGGCAAAAACTAACTCGCAAATAGCCCACTTACCCTCTCCATTAAGAGGCTTGTCATTCCATACAAAATTCAAACCTCGAAAGCTCACCAATCCCCGCTTCGACTTCTCAATGTAATCAATAATTAAACTAATCGACATGTTGTTCTGATGCATATCACTAGTAACTTAGGTTAGAAATGGCTCTACATAAATCATGTTGTAACTGCAAGCTCTTCCCTACCTAGATACCACTACAAGTAGCCTGTTTGCATAGGGTTTAGGATTTAATCACGATATACAAACCAACCTTAAACACCTAGCCATGAGTCGTTGAGAATACTTAATATGTAAATACAAGCTCGTGCGAGCAGCCTAAGCCTATCGCTCCCAGCAACATTAGCTTGTAACCGCTATTTATTAAGATAGGCAAATGGGAAGCTATGTTGAAGATTGAGCAAGGGGTAAGCGACAAAATATAGAACTTAGAAATAAGGCTAACCACCAGCTCTTTAGTTGAACTTTGGAACGACCTGCTATTTACCTTACCCAAACAACAGGTACAAAAAAGCCTCCGAACTCTAGGAGTTGGAGGCTATTGTTTATTTGGTTAGATTACTTTTTGGGCTCTTCTCCGCTT
>NZ_MCZK01000177.1:48559-59881 GCF_002875945.1 Vibrio lentus | reverse complement strand
CTAAGCGGAGAAGAGCCGCTGAAGTAATCAATTGGAGTAACTTGAGGTTATCTATCGTAGAGAGAGATAGCTTTGTAATGGTGGAGAGCACTGGTGTCGTTAACATTACGCCTGATAGGGGCTTTACCAAGCCGATAAAACAAAGCAAAATACGCATGTTTATTTCATTTCAAGCAAGCTTTATGACGCACCAATATTCCGACATTATCGATATTTTTAATCAGACTTTTTATGGCAGCTTTAATACTAAATTGGAGCTAGGCGCTGACGAGCCTATTTACTTGCCTGCCGATGATGATATCTCACACCACAGAATTGTCTTCGCACGTGGCTTTTACGCTTCTGCGCTGCACGAAATAGCGCACTGGTGTGTGGCTGGCCCTGAACGTCGTTTGCTGGAAGATTTTGGCTATTGGTATGAGCCTGATGGTCGCACTGAGTCGGTTCAAGCCGAGTTTGAAAAGGTGGAAATTCGCCCGCAAGCGTATGAATGGATCATTGCGACAAGCGCAGGCTTTCCTTTTAATGTCAGCTGTGACAATCTACACGGCGATTTTGAGCCAGATCGTTTGGCCTTTATGAATAAAGTACACAGCGAAGTCATGGGTATCTTTGAAGCTGGCCTTCCGCCTCGCGTAAAAATGCTCTCTGAAGCATTGCGCAGCTTCTACGATGTAGAACCTTTATGTGCTAGCCAATTTATTGTGAAATAAGAGAATATTATGATTATCGAATTTGAAGAAAAACTACTTGAAGTAATTGATGCTCGCATTGAAAACGCATCAGATGATGAATTGTTTGCTGGTGGTTACTTACGTGGTCATATTTCTCTTTCAGTGGCTTCATGTGAAGAAGACGGCATTGAAGACGTAGCAGAAGTTAAATTGCGTATTGAGAAGAGCCTAGAAGACGCACGTTCTGAATTGACGCCAGCCGATCGTACGATCGTTAATGACCTTTGGGTTGAGCTGCAAAACCAAGCGTAACTTTAGTCGTTTAGCATTATTCGTCTATCGTAATTCGCCCAACATTATTCGCTCACTACTTTCCCTCCTCATTTTTGACCGAACCAATAATTTGAGACTCATTCGAAATTTTTGAATGAGTCCGTTCAATCCTTGTGATGGTTCCATTTTCTGACTACGTTATTCTAATCCCACTTAACGGAATCACAGAAAAGGTCACATCATGAAAGTTATCGCATTCGGCGCAAGCACAAGCTCTACCTCTATCAACAAAACTCTAGCAACTTACGCAGCTAACTTGATTGAAGGTGCTGAAGTCAAAGTTCTAAACATCAACGATTATAACGTTCCTATGTTCAGTGAAGACACTGAAAAAGAGATTGGCCAAGCGGAAGGCGCTCAAGCATTCTTGCGTGACCTAGCAGAAGCGGACGCATTTGTTATCTCTTTCGCTGAGCACAACGGCCACTATCCTGCAGCGTACAAAAACCTATTTGACTGGGCGACACGTATTGAACGTTCAGTGTTTGGTGAGAAACCTGCGGTTTACCTAGCGACATCTCCAGGCCCAGGTGGCGCACAAACGGTACTTGGCGCAGCGACAGGTTCAGCGCCATACTTTGGCGGTAACGTTAAAGCATCGTTGTCAGTACCTAGCTTCTACGATAATTTTAATTTTGAGTCGGGTTCAATCAGCAATGAAGAGATTGCCGCTCAAATTAAAGACGCGATTGCTAAGCTGTAAAAGCGGAAAGTAAAGCGAATAGCTGCAAAATAACGTACTGCTCTAGAATAAGAAGCAGCGACGTAAACAAGATTAGAAAAACAAAGCCCGAGCATTGAGAAATGCTCGGGCTTTTTTGTTTGGGTCGTACTAGGTCATGTTGGCCTTTCGCTGCAAAAATCAGCTCGTAAGATGAACACGGCCTAACACTTATTTGAATATTTAGACCTAGTCTATAATCGACTATTCCGCACTGGCTTGTTTCGTTGAAACCCAACCTTCTGTTAACGCTTTGCCTTTGCGTAATCTTCTTATCCACATTCGACTTGGATGAATGGCTTCGAGCACATCAACCGGAAGAGGTAGAGGGTCGCCACAAATTTGTGAGGCTAAGACTTCAGCTAAAAGAGGAGTAGAGCTCAAACCCCGCGAACCTAAACCGATAAAGCAGAACAAGTTCGGATAGCTGGTAACAGGTTCGATACTGTTGATAGCATCACGCTGCGGGTTAAAGTTGTGTAGGTTTTGATATTGCTCTTTGATGGATTCAAAATCGCCCACATTACCGACAAATGGTAGGTGATCTCGACTCACACTGCGGATACCTTGGCGCGCTAAGTTACCACTGGTATCGACATCTTTTGTCCACGCTTGCTCTGGTAGTGACCCGTGTAAGCGCTCGCCATTATGTTGCTGAACCTCAATGTCAAACTCTTGGTCGATATTGGTTTTATCGTAATTCGCGCCAATACAGTGGTGGCCGTTATTTGGGTTTTGTGGCGTTAAGTAGCCATCAAAGCACAATACCGTTTTTAGCTGGCTGAGATTCTCTGTGGTCGGGATATGACTCACTTGCCCTTTAACTGGCGTCAGAGGTACGGGGCGAGTTTGTTCAAATTGGGTGAACTTGTGTCCATTCGCGACAACCACTTGATCGTGCTTGGTTTGAATCTCACCTTGAGGTGTCTCAATCGTCAGTAACCATTGTTGCTCTGCTTCTAACCACTCAAGTTGTGTTACTTGGTGTTGATAGTGTGCGCTCACTTGGTTGGTCTCTTCAAGCTTGCTAATCAAACCTTGAGTAAGCTGAAGAGGGCTTAACCAACCACCCAGTGGGAAGTAAACACTTTCTTTATCAACCGGTAAGCCAATCTTTTCGTTCGCTTGTTCGGGCGTTAAGCGCTGAATTAAGTCTGTGTGGAAATTGCCTTCCAACATACGGTTGAGCTTTTTGGTTGAACCTTCATCCCACATCAAGATATTCACGCCACACCAGCTGTGATCGAAGTTTACTGATTGTGCTGCTTGATTAATAAATTGGCGGGCAAACAATAAGCCCGGACCAAATATTCTTGAGACATTCGATGTCGCTTCGCTGAGTAGCGGATAAATGGCACCTTGATTGTTGCCAGAGGCATTTCCAGCGGCTTGTTGGTGTTCACAATAAAGCGTGATGTCTTTACCGCGTCGGCTTAATGTTTTTGCAAGCGCAGCACTGGCAACACCACCACCGATAATGGCGATATCTTGTGAATCACTGTGTTGAGCTAGGCCATACCAAGGTTTGATGTTGGTGTGAGCGTGCTTCTCATCAAGTCGGCCAGCAATCATTTCCCGCTTAGTACCAAAGCCTTTAACTTTTTTCATCGCAAAACCAGCTTCGATTAAACCGCGGCGAACAAAACCAGCAGCAGTAAACGTTGCACAGCTGCAATCTTGTTTTGCCAGTTTGGCCATGCCGTTGAATAGGTTCTGATTCCACATTTCAGGGTTCTTACTTGGCGCAAAGCCATCTAAGAACCAAGCGTCAACCAAACCTTCCTGCGGGGTAGGCACGTTTGGCATACAATCTTTAATATCACCAAACCATAAATCGAGTGTGATCGCGCCATCGCCCAACACAATGCGGTGGCATTCAGGCAGGGCAATCGGATAGTGTTCTTGGAGTTGCGTCGCATACTGGGCTAATTCTGGCCAAGATTGATGCGCTTTGATCAGATCATCTTTATTTAAAGGATATTTTTCAAAACTGATGAAATGTAACTCTTTGGTCATCGCTTGTGGGTTATCTTTAAGAAAAGCATCGAACCATTGCCAGACTGCGAGAAAGTTTAAACCCGTACCAAACCCGGTTTCAGCAATCACAAAACGGCGTTGTTGATGTTCAACCCAACGCTCTGGAAGGTGGTTTTGTTTTAAAAAGACGTAGCGAGTTTCTTCTAAACCGTTAACATTAGAGAAGTAAACGTCGTCAAATTGGTCTGAAACTGGCGTGCCAGACTCATTCCATTCCAGTTCTGCATTAGTAATTGAAGTCATAAAATCTATCATTTTGTGATTTGAAGCGATATGTTGGTAGGGATTGTACGAATTTCTAGGAAAGCTGACCACTTTTGTTAGGCTTCTTAGTTATCATCTAGCTGAATTTAGAATTATAGGAATGTCACATGAAACGAGTCGTAATCACCGGTATGGGTATTGTTTCAAGTATCGGTAACAACGTCGAAGAAGTTTTAGCATCACTGAAAGAGGGTAAATCAGGTATTACCGCTTCAGAGCAGTTCAAGGAAAATGGCTTGCGCTCTCAAGTTTGGGGTAACCTGAAAATGAACCCTGCTGACCATATCGATCGCAAAAAAATGCGCTTTATGGGTGATGCAGCGGCATTCGCTTATCTTTCAATGGAGCAAGCAATTGCTGACTCTGGCTTAACTGAAGATCAAGTATCTAATGACCGCACTGGTATCGTTGCGGGTTCAGGTGGTGCTTCATCTCTAAACCAAGTTAACGCTGTAGACATCATCCGTGAAAAAGGCGTTAAGCGCGTTGGTCCATACATGGTTCCACGTACAATGGCTTCTACGGTTTCTGCTTGTCTTGCTACACCATTCAAAATCCGTGGCGTGAACTATTCTATGAGTTCTGCATGTGCGACATCTGCACACTGTATTGGTCACGCAATGGAGCTTATCCAACTGGGTAAACAAGACGTTGTATTCGCTGGTGGCGGTGAAGAACTGGATTGGTCTCTGACTATGATGTTCGACGCAATGGGCGCACTTTCTACTAAGTACAACGACACTCCAGAATTGGCTTCTCGTACCTACGATGCAGACCGTGACGGTTTCGTTATCTCTGGTGGCGGCGGCATGTTAGTTATCGAAGAACTTGAGCACGCTGTTGCTCGTGGCGCAAAAATCTACGGCGAGATCGTGGGTTACGGCGCAACTTCAGATGGCTACGACATGGTTGCTCCTTCTGGTGAAGGCGCGGTTCGTTGTATGAAGATGGCAATGCAAAACGTTGACGGCGTTGACTACGTGAACACTCACGGTACTTCAACTCCTGTTGGTGACGTTAAAGAACTTGGCGCAATCCAAGAAGTCTTTGGCGGCAACAGCCCAGCAATCTCAGCAACCAAAGCGATGACAGGTCACGCTCTAGGTGCAGCTGGTGTACACGAAGCAATTTACTCAACACTAATGCTTGATAACGGCTTTATCGCACCAAGCATTAACGTTGCAAACCTAGACGAAGCAGGCGCAGGCCTAGACATCGTAACGGAAGCTCGTGAACAAGAGCTAACAACGGTTATGTCTAACAGCTTTGGTTTCGGTGGTACGAACGCAACGCTAGTAATCAAAAAATACCAAGGCTAATTGAAGCCAAGGTTAAATTAATAAAAGGTTAATCGTTAATGGGTGATGTGAGTGCAGATTCAACACGCACAGGTCACCCAGTAATCATGACCAACAGAACAAAGCTTTTTGAATATAGGTTTTTAGACATTGTTTTTTAAATCTAGGTTTAAAAGTTGAAAGGTTTCCAGAGCTTGATCAGTAGTGACTTAGTTACTACTGGTTGAACAGACGCAAGACTCTGTCTCCTGGAGAGCGAGATAGGATCCTTTTGTTCTGGATGTTTGCCCGATTGTTTATTCAATCGGGCATTTTTCGTTTTGGCTTTCTGATTTAGCCTTTTGATTTTGGGTCTCGACTCTTATTCTGTTCTTGCTTCTGCAGGCTAGGTGATTCAGCCCTTTATTCATAATGTATTCCAATTGCTACTCGACACCGTGTGTGGAATTTTGCACAATCATTTCAATTCACATTTAAGGTCGACAGACCCCAACGAAAGTACCTTCCCAATGAAAATCTTAATCGATGAAAATATGCCTTATGCTGAAGCGCTTTTTAGCCAGCTAGGTGAGGTGACAATGAAGTCCGGTCGAACGCTAACCGCCGACGATCTTGTTGACGTAGATGCTCTGATGATTCGCTCGGTGACTAAGGTCAATGAAGCGCTGATCAGTAAAGCGAACAAGCTTAAGTTTGTTGGAACCGCAACGGCGGGTATGGATCACGTTGACCAAGAATTGATGAAAGAGCGTGGCATTTTCTTCACCGCAGCACCTGGCTGTAACAAGGTGGGTGTGGCTGAGTATGCGTTTAGTGCGATGATGGTGCTGGCTCAGCAACAAGGCTTTTCTGTTTTTGACAAAACCGTAGGCATTGTTGGTGCTGGTCAAGTGGGTAGTTACTTAGCAAAATGCCTTGAAGGCATTGGTATCAAAGTACTGCTGAACGATCCTCTAAAACAACAAGAGGGTGATACTCGTGAGTTCACCGACCTTGAAACGTTATTAGAACAATCTGACGTAATTACCTTGCATACGCCTATCACCAAGACGGGCGAATTTCCAACGCACCACATGATCAACGAAAAAGTGCTGAATAACTTCCGTGCAGATCAAATCCTAATTAATGCTGCGCGTGGCCCGATTGTCGACAACCAAGCGTTGAAAGCTCGTCTGCAAAAAGCCGATGGTTTCACTGCTGCGTTAGACGTATTCGAATTTGAACCAGAAGTTGATATGGAATTACTTCCACTGTTGGCCTTTGCAACTCCACACGTTGCTGGCTACGGTTTAGAAGGTAAAGCGCGTGGTACCACCATGATCTTTAACAGCTATTGTGAGTTTTTAGGCAACGAGTTACGTGCTTATGCGAGTGACTTACTTCCTATCGCGCCTGTTCCTCAAATGAAATTAGATAGAGCTTGGGATGAAGCAACACTGCACAATTTGACTCAGTTGATCTATGATGTGCGCAAAGACGACGCCTTATTCCGTCGCAATATCTCTACGCCGGGTTCTTTTGACAAGATGCGTAAAGAATATTGGGACCGCAGAGAGTACAGTGCAGTCGAGTTAACGGGCGACGAATCTTGTAATTTAACGCCGTTATCTAAACTCGGTTTTATGGTAAAGCCAACTTTATAAAAGAGAGAAACAATGAGCCAAGAATTTAATATTGCTATTTTAGGTGCGACTGGTGCGGTTGGTGAAACCATTCTTGAAGTACTTAAAGAGCGTAAATTCCCTGTCGGTGAAATGCACTTACTAGCAAGTGAACGTAGTGAAGGCAAAACTTCCCGTTTTAACGGCAAAACAATACAAGTACAAAATGTAGAAGACTTCGATTGGTCTCAAGTACATATTGCGTTTTTCTCTGCAGGTAGCGAGCTTTCAGAACGTTGGGCTCCAATCGCGGCTGACGAAGGTGTGGTTGTTATCGATAACACATCACGTTTCCGTTATGAATACGATGTTCCTCTGGTTGTGCCAGAAGTGAACCCTGAAGCGATTGCTGAGTTCCGTAACCGCAACATCATCGCAAACCCTAACTGTTCTACTATTCAGATGGTAGTAGCACTTAAGCCAATTCACGATGAAGTGGGTCTTGAGCGTATTAACGTTTCAACTTACCAATCTGTGTCTGGTGCAGGTAAGCAGGGTATCGATGAGCTTGCAGGTCAAACGGCTAAGCTTCTTAACGGCATGCCAGCTGACAAGTCAGCATTCTCACAGCAGATCGCGTTCAACTGTATTCCTCAAATCGATGAATTTACAGAGAACGGCTACACACGTGAAGAAATGAAGATGGTTTGGGAAACTCAAAAGATCTTTGCTGACTCTTCAATTACAGTGAACCCGACTTGTGTTCGTGTTCCTGTGTTCTACGGTCACGCTGAATCTCTACACATCGAGACTCGCGCGCCAATCGCTGCAGAGCAAGTTATTCAGCTTCTAGAGAACACGGAAGGCGTTGAAGTTTTCCAAGCTTTAGACTTCCCAACTCAGGTTCGTGATGCTGGTGGTAAAGACCACGTAATGGTTGGTCGTATTCGTAACGACATCAGTCATCACAGCGGTGTGAACATGTGGGTAGTCGCTGATAACGTACGTAAAGGCGCAGCAACCAACGCAGTTCAAATCGCTGAAGTTCTGATTCGCGATTACTTCTAAGCTTCATTGCTTTGATTATCAAGCCTCACTCTTTAGTGGGGCTTTTTTAATCGATTGAAAATATTGTTAGTCAAATTGTGTGAAATTGCTGCGAATATTGTTGCTGCAACACATTTTTTGTTTTCATCTCTATAGTTTTACGTCATTTATCCGATATATTTAATAGATCATCACTTTTCCGAATTTAAGCACCTAGCTGAGCCTTTTATGTTTCAAATTTTCAAGCCGTGGTTAATGCCTTTTGCCTTTATCATTGCGACTCAGATTTCCGTTGTTCGTGCAGATTCCATTCGAGTTGTAGGGCCTAATGGCCAGATACAATCAGCGCCTACGTTTTCAGAACCTCTTCAAAGAGCGCAATCAAATAGCGCTGAGCCTTCTCGTTTCTATGGTCCAACTCGTGGCTCAGAAACGCTATGGTCTATTGCTTCAAATTTACGCCCTGATAGTTCCGTTTCAGTCCAACAAACCCTGTTGGCAATTTATCGCTTAAACCCACAAGCGTTTGAAAACCAGAATATCCATAGCCTGCTGCCTGCCAGCAACTTACGTGTGCCTTCTTTAGAACAAACTCGCGCAAGTTCAACGCAGCAAGCCATCAATATTATGAACTTGCATCTCGCGAAGCTTGATAAGCCGACCACAAAAGCGGCTGCCGCCAAACCAAAAAACACTCAAGTACCAAGTCGTACTGATGTAGCACCTAAAGATGCACAATCTACAGCCAAGGTTAGCGGACCTAAAGTTGTCGATAAATCGATAATGGGTAATAAAGAGCTCGTTAGTAATAAGCCGCTAACGGGTGCCAAGGAAATGAACCACCTTGAGAAGCAGCTAGAGCTTTCTGAAACTGAGCTGTTATCTCTGGAAGAGAAAAACCACCAACTTCGTTTGATGCTATCGAATGTTCAGTCTGAAGTAGATGGCCTAAAGACCGAACTCAGTGATGAAGACCGTATACGTAGCGAAGTTGAAAAGTTACTCGCGGAAGAGAAAAGAAAGAACGCTGAAATTGAAAAAATGGCGCCAAGTGCCATGGATCAGCTGTTGTCTAATGGTTGGCTCGTTGCCGCACTTGCGATTATTCCTGGCTTGTTGCTTGGTCTGATCATTGTGATGCTGTTAGGTCGTCGTTCTAAAAACGATGAGCAGCAACAAACGACTCAAGAACAACCTATTCAGCCTCAACCAAGCAGTGTCGCGCCAATCACCTTAGGTGATGAAATGGACGACCTTGATAACGAACTGTCTCTCGATGATGAATTGTTTGGTACCGAGGATGACGCTAACAAGTTATTTGACGATGAAGCGCTTGCCCAGGAAGACGATATCTTTGCTGGTTTAGATGACGCTGATTTGGACTTCAACTTAGATGGTGAAGACGATGACCCATTTGCGAGCATCGGAGAAAACGGCGACTTAGATACGAACTTTGATGATCTTGATTTAGACAGCAGCAATGGCATCAGCGTTAATGGCGAAGAGAAAGCGCTTGGCCTCGAAGAGATGGAGCGTGCATTAGACGAAACGGCTGAAAGTGCGCTGGATTCCGATGAAGGTGATTTCGATCTTTCTGATGATAACCCAATGTCTGCCGATGATATCGAAGCTCTACTCGCTCAAGAATCAGCAACGGAAGACTTAGGTTCAAATGAACTAGATCAATCGTTATTGGATGATTTGTTCGCGCTTGATGACGAAGACGATGACAGCTTTGATATTGATGCCTTGATATCTGAAGAACAAAGCGATGCGACTCCAGCTATTGGCACGTCAGCGACCGATGACTTCGATATTGATGCTCTTATCTCTGAGCAGCAGGGTAGCGCCGCTTCAACTGATTTAAGTACCGATGATTTTGATATCGATGCCTTAATCTCTGAACAACAAAATTCCGAGCCAGCGGCACCGACAGTCAATGATGATATTGACGATATCTTTGCTCAAGTTGCAGCGCAAAATGAACAAGGTAATGACCCGTTTGACCTTGATAGCGATGATGAGATTAGCTCAAGCCTGAATAGCGGCTTAGCGTCTGATGATGACATCGAAAATATTTTGGCTCAGTTTGATCAGCCACTAGAAAACGAAGATGAATCCGCGCTATCTGATCAACCTCAGAGCGCACTAGCAACAGAACAACCGTCACTTGATATCCCTAATCTTGATTTGCTTGATGAGCAACTTGAAGGGGACGACGTTGATTTAAGCAACTCTACCGACCTGCTCGACGAAATGCTGGACAGCGAATCAGACAAAGAGTCTGAAGATGAGCCGCTTGGTTTCGATGCTCTATCTGAGTTGGAAGAGCTTTCAGGCTTGTCGACTGATGATGATTTGAATATCAGCGAAGACAGCACGGAAACTCTGGATGAATTGATCAGTGATTCTGACGATGATTTTGAGCTCGATGCCGAAAATACCGATTTACTTGATGACTTCCTTGATAGTGAATTGTCAGATAATGCGCTTTCAACGGATGAAGCCGACGCAACGAAAGCGGAATCTTTGGACCCGTTTGATGACTTACTGACAAGTGGCATTGAAGACGAGCTTGAATCGGAAGAGCAGGCGTTTGATAAAGAGTTAGACGCTGCCTTAGATTTTGGCAAAGCCAACGATGACCTTGATTCAGACGCTGAGCTTACTCAGTTAACGCCTGAGCCTTCTGAATTCGAGCCTAAGCAAGTCTCGGACATTAGTGAAGCTTCACAACCTAGCGAAGAATCGTCAGAGTCGGAACTGACGCAAGAAAGTGCTGATGTTAAATCAGAAAAAGATAAAGACTTTGATCGTGATGACTTTATCGATGATCTATTTGGTGTTGCACCTGCAACGGATGCGCTGCTTGACGATTCACTAGAAACAACAGATGAAGCATTGATTGATGAGTTGATGTCTTCTGATAGTGACGCATTAGCACCGGTTGAAGAGCCTTCTCCAAGTTCTGAAGATCTTGTTTCAGCAGATGAATTCGATTCTCCTTCAGAATCGACTCAAGCTGCTGATGAAGCAATGTCACCTGATGACGTCGATGAACTGGATATTGATTCACTGTTATCTGATAACTCAGTGCTTGACGTTGAAATGCCATCAGATGAAGCTCTAGAACCCGCTTCAAGTGTATCAAATGAAGTTTCGCCATCATCTTTAAATGATATCTCCGAAGAAGATGAAGAGACGGTTGAAGATTGGTTAGCGGAAGCTATCGATGATGTAGAGTCTCCAGCGAACATTGACTCTGATTTTGACTTCGAACCTAAAATTCAAGGTAGCGATCAACTCGACGATGTTGTTGAATCCTTGCCAGAGCCAGAGCCAGAGCC
>NZ_MCZK01000177.1:0-48479 GCF_002875945.1 Vibrio lentus | reverse complement strand
CAGAGCCAGAGCCAGAGCCAGTTCGTGCAGCGCATATGCCTGAAATCATTCCAAATGAGTTCGGTGTGCCAGAAGACGATGATTGGCTGATTGAAGATGACACGGCTCAACAAGAAACATTGGCACAAACTGATGAAGTAACGGAAGAGCCTGTGGTTCCTGCTGTTGAGTCTCTGTTAGATGCTGAACCTCAATTAGATTCTGAGCCACAAGTTGAAGCTGCACCACAAACTGAAGTGGCGGAACAAGTTGAGGAAGTAGAACAAGAAGGCGAAGAAGAATTCTCGTTTGATGACTTTGAGCTTCCTGAGTTTAACGAAGAAGACGCATTGGCAGAAGCTGATGCCGAAGTTACACCAGAACCACTAGTACCTGCTGCTGAGTCTCTGTTAGACGCTGAACCTCAACTAGATGTTGATCCGAAAGTTGAAGCTGCACCACAAGCTGACGTCGCGGAACAAGCGGAAGTTTTAGGACAAAAAGACGAAGATGAATTCTCGTTTGATGACTTTGAGCTGCCTGAGTTTAACGAAGAAGATGCATTTGCTGATGCAGATGTACAAGCTCCGTTAGAGTCTGTAATGACGTCTGTGGACTCTCCAGATAGCCTTGAGCCTGAAGTAGATGCTTTAGCCCCTGAAGAAGTAAGCCCGTTAGCCCCTGAAGCAAGTGCTGTTGCTTCTGAGCTTAAAGCTGAAGAGCCGACAGTGGAATCAGAAGAGTTCTCTTTCGACGATTTCGAGCTTCCAGAGTTTGGCGAAGACGATGCGTTAGCGGAAGTGGTTAGCGAACCTGATGAAGCTCAGTTAGAGCAAGACCTATCTGATGGTACAGAGAAGTTTGAGTTCGATGATCTTGACCTACCAGAATACGACGAAGAGAGTGCCAAAGCGGACTCTGTTTTAGATGATATTGAACAAAGCAATACTGAGCCGGTAGCGGAAGACCAAGGCGTAGAACTGGATGTGCTTGATCTGCCTGAATACGGTGAAGATGAAGCTATCTCCGATGCGTTTGCTGAGAAGCCAACACCATTAACGTCTTTTAGCCCACAAGGCGAAGAGCAAGACGCGCTACATGACTTGTTCTCAAACCCGCAAAGCTTCAGTCACTCTGATGATTTCTCGGACGCAGACGATTTATCAGAAACAGAAGTTTTCGCAGGTGCAGAAGAGCCTGAGCTGGCGGCTTTCGGGCAATCAGATGAGTTACCGAGTTCGGCTTCAGAATTCAATTCAGGGCCAGCACAATCGAACTCAGCGCCGACAGCGGTGCAAGACGAACCTCTAGAAGGTTTTGATGACTTTGATGAAACAGCGCTGGCTGAGTTACTTTCAGAAGACGTTCAAGACTCTGTTGACAACATGTTCGATAAACCGTTGGATGCCACATCGATTGATAGCGCTGGGCTAGATATTGATGCGATGCTTGAAGTCGGTGGTGAAGATTGGAAAGGCTTTAACTTAGCACCCGAGCAACAATCGAGCTTGCACAATGATGTGCCGGATGATCAACAAGAGATCTGGGCATCGGCGGAGCAACAACCAGAGCCTAAGATCAAGCAAGAGAATTGGGCACAACAAGACAACTTAACCGAATCAGGAAACAGTCGTGATAAGCAATACATGACGATTGATGAACTGATGGCTCAAGTGGAACAAGAAGGTGAAGACGCGATTAATCCAGATGACGAAGAGTTAAAACTGGATGTTGGCCTTAACGAGTTCCCAGATGTAATCGGTGACATTGGTAATTATGATGTCGACAGCAATGCAGAGGCTGCTGGTAAGCTTGATTTGGCTAAAATCTATATCGAGATGAGCGACTCACAAGGAGCGATAAAGCTCTTAGAGGAAGCGATAGTCGACGGCAGTGATGATATTCGCCGCGAGGCTAAGAATCTTATCGATACGATTAACGGCCGATAAATTAAACGATACGTAAAGGGTAGCATTGGCTACCCTTTATTTTATTACAGACCTTTCCTTTAATATTGCAGATTTAACCCCATCCGATTTGGGGTAGCACTGATTTCCGTATATACTTCTCGCCCATTTTCAAAGAGAACAAGAACATGAAAATTGCTTTAGGTATTGAATATAACGGTACCCACTACTTTGGTTGGCAGCGCCAACGAGACGTGAAAAGTGTCCAAGAAGAATTGGAAAAGGCTCTTTCTGTTGTCGCGAATCACCCTGTAGAAGTTATGTGCGCAGGACGAACGGATGCCGGTGTTCACGGTACGGGACAAGTCGTTCACTTTGAAACTAATGTCGATCGTAAGATGGTGGCATGGACAATGGGCGCGAATGCCAACATGCCGAAAGATATTGCTGTTCGTTGGGCGACAGAAGTGAATGAAGATTTTCATGCTCGCTTTTCTGCTACGGCTCGTCGTTACCGCTACATTATCTTTAACCATGCACTGCGCCCAGGCATTCTTAATTCAGGAGTGAGCCATTACCATGGTCACCTTGATGAGAAAAAAATGCATGAAGCGGGTCAGTACTTGTTAGGCGAGAACGACTTCACTTCATTCAGAGCGACACATTGTCAATCTCGTAGCCCATGGCGAAATATGATTCACTTAAATGTGACGCGTCACGGACACTACATAGTGATCGATATTAAAGCGAATGCGTTTGTTCACCACATGGTGAGGAATATTACTGGCAGCTTAATTGCGGTAGGTAAAGGTGAGCAGAAACCAGAATGGATCCAGTGGCTTTTAGAGGCTAAAGACCGAAAAGTAGCAGGCGCAACCGCAAAAGCGGAAGGTTTGTATCTGGTTGATGTTGATTATCCTGAACATTTTGAGCTACCACGAGAGCCAATTGGCCCTCTATTTTTACCTGATAATTTGAACTAAATGTGAGACTTAGGTTCAAAAATTATTACGGTTTCGTGCGTAAAATAGCGTGAGAAAATAGGTACAACCAGTTTTTTATCTACAGTCGCTGTTTTATGTGCTTTAATTCCCACGCATAATTCCCAAATTTATTTCTTTCGCAATCAAGCGGAGGAATCGAAACAAAAAGGTCTTCCATGAGTTGGCTTGAAAAGATTTTAGAAAAAAGCAACATCGTTACATCTCGTAAAGCGTCTATCCCTGAGGGTGTTTGGACTAAATGTACTTCTTGTGAGCAGGTTCTCTACCATGCTGAACTTGAGCGTAACCTAGAAGTATGTCCAAAATGTGATCATCATATGCGCATGAAAGCTCGTCGTCGTCTGGATACATTCCTAGACAAAGGTGAGCGTGTTGAACTAGGTGCTGATCTTGAGCCACAAGACAAACTGAAGTTTAAAGACTCTAAGCGTTACAAAGAACGTATCTCTACTGCTCAAAAGAACAGTGGTGAGACAGATGCATTAGTTGCAATGAAAGGCGAACTGCTTGGTTTACCTATCGTAGCGTGTGCTTTTGAATTCTCATTCATGGGCGGTTCAATGGGTTCTGTTGTTGGTGCTCGCTTTGTGAAAGCAGTAGACGCAGCTATTGAAAACAACTGTGGTTTAGTTTGTTTCTCTGCAAGTGGTGGCGCACGTATGCAAGAGGCGCTTATGTCTCTAATGCAAATGGCAAAAACCAGTGCTGCGCTAGAGCGTTTATCTGCGAAAGGCCTACCGTTTGTTTCAGTTATGACTGATCCAACAATGGGTGGTGTTTCTGCAAGTTTGGCAATGCTTGGCGATATCAACATCGGTGAGCCAAAAGCACTGATCGGTTTCGCTGGACGTCGTGTAATCGAACAAACTGTACGTGAAGACCTTCCTGAAGGTTTCCAACGCAGTGAGTTCCTACTTGACCACGGTGCTATCGACATGATCGTTGACCGTCGTGAGATGCGTCAGCGTGTTGCAAGCCTTGTTGCTAAAATGACCAACCAGCCTTCGCCATTAGTAGTTTCTGTGAACGATTCACCGAATGAAGCTACTTATGAAGTACCAGAAGCGCCAGAAAAAGGGTAAAGTACCTTCTAACAAACCTACTTAATTATGGTTATGAGTTAGATGAGTCAACAACCTATTCCTCAAGCCACATCCTCATTAGAGATGTGGCTTGATTATTTATCAAACATCCACACAAGCGCTATTGACCTTGGGTTAGACCGAGTTCAGGCCGTCGCCTCTAAGGCAAATCTCACCAAACCTGCTAAACACGTGATTACCGTTGCCGGAACCAATGGCAAAGGCTCAACATGTGCCCTAATGGAAGCTATTCTATTGGACGCTGGTTACTCCGTTGGTGTCTACAGTTCTCCTCACTTAATTCGCTATAACGAACGCGTTCGTATTAACGGCCAAGATCTGTCTGATGAAAAGATGGTTCAATCTTTCGACTTCATTGAGAAAGAGCGTGGTGAAATCAGCCTGAGCTTCTTCGAATACGGTACCTTAGCGGCGTTACGTGCGTTTCAAACCGAAGTAGTAGATGTTGTTCTATTAGAAGTGGGTCTGGGCGGACGTTTAGACGCGACTAATATCGTTGATCATGACGTGTCTGTAATCACTAGCTTGGCTGTCGACCACGTTGATTGGCTGGGTGATGACATTAATGTGATTGGCTTTGAGAAGGCGGGTATCTATCGTAGTGGTAAACCCGCTATTTGTGGTCAACCTAAGCCACCGGCAACGGTTGCTGCACATGCTGATGATATTAAGGCTGAGTTCTACCAAGTGGGTATTCAATATACCTACGAAGTTAACGGCGATAGTTGGAATTGGAACAGCGGTGCATTTCGACTGGACGCATTGCCTATTCCTAGCTTACCGCTACCGAACGCGGCAACTGCATTAATGGCGCTAGGGACTTCAGAACTTAGCATCAGTGATGTCAATGTCGTTAACGGTTTGAACAACGCGCAGCTTCCTGGACGTATGCAACAAATTAGCGACCAACCCGTGATTGTGTTAGATGTGGCTCATAACCCACATTCTGCTGAGTATTTTGCACAACAAGTGACTCAAAAGTATGAAGGAAAAAATTTACACGTTGTAGTCGCCATGCTTCATGACAAAGATATTCCCGCGACATTGGAAGTATTAGCACCAATTGCATCACATTGGTACCCAGCTTCACTGCAAGGGCCACGTGCGGCAACAGCAGCTGAATTATGTCAAAGCCTCCCACAAGGTGTTGAGCAGCATTCAAACCCTGTAGCAGCGTTTGAAGCGGCTTTATCGGCTGTTAAAGGTAATGATGTTGTGTTGGTAGTCGGTTCTTTCCATACTGTTGGAGAAGTCTTGGAGCATTGGCAGAAAAAAGGAAACTAAATGGCAAGTAAATTCCAAAGCCGATTAGTCGGCACCATCATTTTAGTCGCGATTGGCGTTATCGTATTGCCAGACGTGCTTGATGGTAAGAAGCTCCATTATAAAGAGGAGTTTGCAAGCATTCCGATTAAGCCTGAGCTTGATAGTAATGTTGAGGTTTTTGAAGTACTCGACCCCGTTGAAGATCAGATTGCATTACCGGACTCTCCGGTTGAGCAAGTGATTGAAAGTGGAAATTCAGAAACCCAAACCGCGTCGGCTTCAAATAATAAAGAAGCAGACAAAGTGGCCGTGGTGGTTAAACCGGTACCTGAAAAAAATGAATACCAAGATAGTGCTTGGCTCATTCAATTGATGGCTTTGAAGAATGCTGACAATGCAAAAAGCATGGTTAAGGATTTACAAAAGCGCGGTTACCAAGCCCACACGAAGCAAGAAAAAACTTTTACGCGAGTAATTATTGGTCCCGATGTCTCTAAATCCAAACTTGAGCGACAAATTAAGGAATTAGAAAAAATTACGGGTTCAAAAGGCCAACTGCTCAAATTTAAACCGTTAAATCCATAAGAAAACGTTTGCGTCAGCATTTTTTCTGTTAAAATGCGCGCCAACTTAAGATGAAGAATTCATGAATTGGTTAGATTTTGTCATTTTAGGCGTGATCGGCTTCTCTGCCGTGATCAGTTTAGTTCGTGGTTTCGCTAAAGAAGCGTTGTCATTAGTTATTTGGTTTGGAGCATTTTTTATTGCTAGCCAGTACTACGCTAAATTAGCAATGTACTTCACCAATATCGAAGATGAGATGTTTCGTAACGGAACTGCGATAGCAGCATTGTTTGTTGCAACGTTAGTTGTTGGTGCCTTAGTTAACTATGTCATCGGTCAACTAGTTCAGAAAACAGGCCTGTCGGGTACAGACAGAATCCTCGGTGTCGTCTTTGGCGGTTTACGTGGTGTTCTGATTGTCTCAGCAGTGTTGTTTTTCATGGATGCGTTTACTGCATTCCCAAGTTCTGAGTGGTGGGAGAATTCGCAGTTGGTTCCGGAGTTTAGCCGAATCATTGCGCCGTTCTTTGAGCATTTACAAGCAACATCTAGTTTCTTATCTGGCGCGCTCTAGCGCCAGTTAATGTCGAAAATCGAGGATTAGGACATGTGTGGTATTGTTGGAATCGTGGGTTCAACACCTGTAAACCAGTCTATTTATGACGCTTTAACGGTATTGCAGCATCGTGGCCAAGATGCCGCTGGTATTTGTACCATAGAAAGCAATCGTTTCCGTCTGCGTAAGGCGAACGGTTTAGTTAAAGATGTTTTTGAAGCAAAACACATGCAGCGCCTCCAAGGTAACGTTGGTATTGGTCATGTTCGTTATCCTACAGCGGGAAGTTCGAGTGCTTCTGAAGCGCAACCTTTCTACGTAAACTCTCCTTTTGGCATCACGTTGGCGCACAACGGTAACCTAACGAATGCAAGTGAAGTTCGTGAGAAGTTGTTCGAAAAAGACCGTCGTCATGTCAACACAACGTCTGATTCTGAAGTTCTACTGAACGTATTGGCTCATGAGATCGATACGGTTAAAGGTAATGTGACTTCAGAAGATGTGTTCCGCGCAGTTGCAAACGTACACCGCACTATTCGTGGTGCTTATGCAGTCACAGCGATGATCATCGGCCACGGCATGATCGCATTCCGTGACCCACATGGTATTCGTCCACTGTGTCTTGGTAAGCGTGAAATTAACGGTAAAACAGAGTACATGGTTGCGTCTGAGTCAGTGGCGTTAGACGCTGTTGGTTTTGATTTTATGCGTGACGTTGCTCCTGGTGAAGCTATCTACGCAACATTCGATGGTGAGCTTTTCACTAAACAATGCGCAGACAACCCACAACTAAACCCATGTATTTTTGAGTTTGTTTATTTTGCACGCCCAGATTCATTCATCGACAAAATTTCGGTTTACAGCGCACGCGTTGAGATGGGTGAGATGTTAGGTAAGCGTATTAAAGAAGAGTACGCGGACTTAGACATTGACGTGGTTATTCCAATTCCTGAAACATCAAACGATATCGCACTACGAATTGCTCAAGCGATTGATAAGCCATATCGTCAAGGTTTCGTGAAAAACCGCTACGTTGGTCGCACGTTTATCATGCCTGGTCAGCAACAACGTAAGAAGTCGGTTCGCCGTAAACTCAACGCGATTCGTTCTGAGTTTAAAGGTAAGAACGTTCTATTGGTTGATGACTCGATTGTTCGTGGTACGACATCAGAGCAGATCATTGAGATGGCTCGTGATTCTGGCGCAAGCAAAGTCTTCATGGTTTCTGCTGCTCCTGAGGTTCGTTTCCCGAACGTTTACGGTATTGATATGCCAAGCGCGACTGAGCTTATTGCTCATGGCCGTGACAACGAAACGATTTGTAAGCAGATTGGCGCAGACGCTTTGATTTTCCAAACGCTACCAGACTTAATCTCTGCTGTAGGTATGGGTAATCAAGACATCTCTCGTTTTGATACGTCAGTATTCAACGGCGAGTATGTAACAGGCGATATCGACCAAGCGTACCTAGATTTCCTAGATTCTTTACGTAATGACGATTCAAAGGTTGAGCGTGAGATTCAACAAGATCTCGCGAACCTAGAGTTACATAACGAAGGCGCTTAGTTTACTCACAAAAAATGAGTAATAAAAAACCAGAGCATCGGCTCTGGTTTTTTTGTTTGCGGGGAAGGGGATTGAATCTTAGTGAATGTGGTATGCGATCACAAAATCGATAAACAATCTAACCTTCTCTGGCAGGTGGTCTTTGTGGTTATAAAGCATGTAAATATCACGAGGGTTAGCACTCCAGTCTTCTAAGACTTGTACTAAGCTGCCATCTTCAATGTATTCACGGATCATTACATCAGGCATTAGGGTGATACCTAGGCCCTCAGAACAGGCTTGTCTCACGACATTAAGCGCATTCGCATTGAAACGACCTTTCTCGCTGTTGACCACTGTCTCTTCATTCGAGTTACTCAGTTGCCACTTAATGAGTGGGTAACCTTTGAGTAGAGAATGATTCGCCAGTTCTTCTGCGTGGCTTGGCGCTGGGTTCTTCGCTAAATAGTCAGGGCTTGCGATCAGAATGTCTTTGACTTCACTGATCTTTCTGGCGATTAAGCTTGAGTCACGCTGCGGGCCGACTCTGAAAATGACATCCCACTCTGTTGGGTCGAGCTGATCAGCTTGGTTATTCATCATTAACTCAATATTGATATCAGGGTATTGAGTCATGAATTCGCTGAACATCGGCATCATCATGCGCTTAGTCAGGTTGGAGGGAGCGGTAATACGAATCTTCCCTGAAGCCCCTTTACACACGTCAGTGAGCTCTTCTGCAGTAGAAGATAGACGTTGCAGTAACGGAGAGCATTCATTGAAAAAACGTTCGCCTGCCTCTGTTAAAGAGAGTTTACGCGCGTGTCTATTGAGAAGCCTTAGGTTCAAAGAATCTTCTAGGGCTTGGATGCGTCGTGTAATGGTCGCAACCGGAATCATAGTCTTGCGCGATGTTGCGGTGTAGCTCCCATTTTCAACGACGAGTCGAAAGAGGTTTAAATCATCTAATTTCATAAATCCAGACACATTTGTTTACAATCTCATCTAATTTATACGTAACAGTGAGATCAATGTTTGCGTTACGTCAACTCGTTGCACTATTTACAAGTATTCCAACCCTCGTCACGAATTACCAGTAAAGAGTGCACATTTGTGTATTTAGCATTTTATTACTAAGTTTTATATTAGTTCTTAGAACGGATAACAATAATAATTCGACTTAGTTTTGTGAGGTTATAGATTATGTACAAAACTCACAGTCAGCCAGTAATGACCTCGGCTCAGGAAGTTCCCAACCAGAAATGCGTTATGTTGGTTGATGATGATCCTATTTTTCGCCGTATAACCAGCGCGTATTTAGACAAGATTGGTTATAAAGTGGTTGAGGCTGAAAATGGACTGGACGCTCTGCAAAAACTTAGAGACTCAGCGCCAGATTTAATTGTGTGTGACTTATCAATGCCGATTTTGGACGGCATCGAGCTAGTAGAAGAGCTCAGCTTGGAGTACCCGTCATTGCCTATGATCGTTGTATCAGGGACCGATGACATGTCAGATGTCGCAAAAGCACTGCGTTTTGGTATCAAAGACTTTCTAGCGAAGCCGTTAGAAGATCATGGCCACTTAGGAAGCGCGATAGCGAATACATTAAAAGATTCGTTCGACAATATTTCAGATCAACGAGATTTCTCAAGCCAATGGTTCTGCGTCGATGATGGGGGAGAGATCCCAGAAGACCAAGAGCTGCATTGGCACCTAAATTACTTGCAAGATAATCCAAGTGCTGCAAAAGACTTGTTGCATGCGTTGTTACCTGAAAAAGACACTAAGCAAGGTTCGTGGCGCTGTAGCTATCGATTGTTGCAGTCGACAGAAATGATGCCACTTGTTTTTGATTACGCGTGGATGATGAACGGGCAGTTTGCTTTTTACCTCGTCGATTCGTCGTCTGCTGATAACGGAGGCTCTGCAACCACATTGTTGGTGAGAGCTCTGTTCCATGACTACTTGAGAAACCGCAAAGATTTTAATGCTGATCTCAAAGATATTGCTGAAATTCTAGAAAAAGGAATCCAATGCTCTAAGTGCTCAACACCAGTTAACGCTTTGTTCGGTGTCGCCGATCTTGCTGAGGGAACCATTTCTATTTTACCTGCGGGTTTAGATGGTCAGTGGTCAAATGGTGAATTGAATCAACATATTGCTGCAGGGGAGCGTTTGGGAGAAAACTGTAAGAAGAACTTCATTACTCGAGACCTGCCGATTCAACAGGGTTGTCAGTTGACATTGAGCCTACTGGGTTCGGCGAGCTTCAGCTTAGATATCCACCAAGGGTCAACCGATTAACCCTATTTTTCCTCGGTTTTTGTGAATAATTGATTAAGGTATAGTTGCGCAAATGGTGTGGCTATGCCTTTTTTGTTAAATGTCGATTTAGCAAAGCGGGTTTGGTTCGCCAGATACTTACCTTTACTAACAAAAATAAGAAGCAATCATGGCAGATAACAAAGACTTTAAAGACCCGTTTAATGTATTCTATTTTCTCGGATTTTTAGCCGCATTTTTAATGATTCCATTGCTACCAGCAACACTAACGTTGATTCGTGTATTCAATGGTTACGCAACATTCTAGTTAAGTTATTTTAGTCAACCTATGATAGCTAACTCAAGGAGGCCACAATTAGCGTTCGAGTTATAAGCCTGAATATTGCTGGTGGCCTTTGTATATTCCTCGCGGTTTTAGGTATTGTTTTACCTGTTCTGCCCACAACACCTTTCCTTCTTCTTGCTAGTGCATGCTTCATGCGAAGTAATCCTAAAGTTCACAAATGGATGCATGAGCATAAAACGCTCGGCCCGCTACTGAACAATTGGTATCAACATGGTGCTGTGACCAAGCAAGTTAAAACGCGTGGCGTATTCTTTATCTTGTTGAGTTTTGCGTTATCGATCTACTTTGCCCCGATCATTTGGGTCAAGGCCTTCCTAATTTGTGTACTTGTTATTCTTCTCACATGGTTTATGCGACTTCCAACCCATGAGTTGGTTGCTGACAGCAAAGAAAATCACTACCATTAAGCCAGTGTGCCTGCTTCAATAGCGGGCGTTTATTATTTCAGCAATCAGGGTTATGACTCTCGTTGCAATGAATACCAATCGTACCTTTCCTTAATCCAGTGCATTAACGTGTTTGACTCGTTAGTGAGAGTTTGGAAAGCGGCCTAATGAAGTGCATAAGATTATGAACACAGAAAAAATCGCTCTGATCAAAGCAAGCATCAAAACCATTCCTGATTACCCAAAAGCGGGTATTTTATTCCGTGACGTGACAAGCTTGATGGAAGATCCAGCCGCGTACAAAGCGACGATCGCACTGTTAGCGGAAACTTATAAGGACATGGGCTTTACTAAGATCGTGGGTACTGAAGCTCGTGGTTTCTTGTTTGGTGCGCCTTTAGCTCTAGAGCTGGGTGTTGGCTTTGTTCCTGTTCGTAAGCCAGGCAAGCTGCCTCGTGAAGTCGTGGCGCAATCTTATGAGCTTGAGTACGGTACGGATACGTTAGAAATCCATACGGACGCTATCGTAGAAGGCGACAAAGTACTTATGGTTGATGACTTGTTAGCAACTGGCGGTACGATTGAAGCAACAACTAAGTTGATCCGTCAACTTGGCGGTGTGGTAGAGCACGCTGCATTCGTTATTAACCTTCCAGAAATCGGTGGTGAAAAACGCTTACAAGGTTTAGATCTTGAAGTGTTTAGCATCTGCGAATTCGACGGTCACTAATCCTTTCGGAATTATTCATGAGCTATCTTGCGTTAGCGCGAAAATGGCGACCAACCAAATTCAAAGAAGTGGTTGGTCAAGCCCATGTTTTAACAGCATTAGAGAATGCACTTAGCCAGAACAGGTTGCACCATGCTTACCTGTTCAGCGGGACTCGAGGTGTCGGTAAAACGACCATCGGTCGCTTATTTGCTAAGGGTCTAAACTGTGAAACAGGCATTACCTCAACACCTTGTGGTGAGTGTGCAACCTGTAAAGAGATCGATGAAGGTCGTTTTGTTGATCTTCTTGAAATTGATGCTGCATCTCGAACTAAGGTAGAAGATACCCGCGAGCTTTTGGACAATGTCCAGTACAAGCCCGCACGTGGTCGCTTCAAGGTTTACCTGATCGATGAAGTACACATGCTGTCTAGGCACAGTTTCAACGCGCTTCTAAAAACCTTAGAAGAGCCGCCTGAGTATGTGAAGTTCTTGCTCGCAACGACCGATCCACAAAAGCTTCCGGTTACGATTCTTTCGCGTTGTCTTCAGTTTCATCTCAAGCCGATTAGTGTCGATAATATCCACGAGCAGCTTGATCATATTCTTGCACAAGAAAGTGTGACCTCTGAGTCTCGTGCACTTGGCATGATTGCCCATGCTGCTGACGGCAGTATGCGTGATGCGCTGAGTCTTACGGATCAAGCTATTGCGTTGGGTAACGGTAATGTCGAAACGGACACTGTTGCTCATATGCTCGGAACGCTGGACACTGACCAAGCGATTCATCTACTTGAAGCTATCAGCAGTAAGCAGCCACAAGTGGCGATGGCTTGCATCCAAGGTCTTGCCGAGAATGGCGTGGAATGGGATGGGTTGTTGAGTCAACTTGCGACCCAATTGCACCGTCTGGCCATGTACCAAGCGCTGCCATCCACCTTAGATAAAGCGCAGCCTGATGCTGAACGACTAGAACTACTTAGCAAAGCGTTGAGCCCACAAGATATCCAGCTGTACTATCAGATTGTGTTGAAAGGGCGTCAAGACCTACCATTATCACCAACCGCTCGTGTTGGCATTGAGATGGTGGTTCTGCGTATGTTGGCATTCAGACCTGCAGAGCAAATTAGTGCGACGGCTATCTCGACTGAGTCGACTAGCCCAGCGCCAGTAGCTCAAGGACAGGCTCCAGCTCAAAGCGTTGCTCAGCCTGTGAGTCAACCTGCGCCAATGGCAGCTCCGAGACAGCCAGTTCAGGCTCCTGCGGTTTCACAGCCTCAAGTGCAGCAACAAGCGCCTCAACAAGCTCCTGTTCAGCAGCAACCTGTGCAGCAACAACAGCAGCAACATCAACAACAGAACCCGGCACAATATTCAGATTCGCAAGGTTACGCTGATCATTCAGGCAACCAAGGTTATCCAGAACAAGATTACCCGCACAGTCAGTATGATGCGCCACCGGCTTATGACGAACGTCCAAGCTACGGTGCAGAGCAAGCGATGAGCCCTGCGACTCAGCAAATGCCACCACAGCATAATCAAGCGACGAATCAGAGCCAGCCTCAACAGGCAAGCGCTGAACCGACGCAACAAGAACAACCAGCACGCTCTTCATCGCCAGTGAGTGGTTTACGCCACCAACTGCGTTCTCAACGCAGAGGTAGTGCAGCACCAGAGAGCAAAGGTTCAACGCCAAAAAAGGCTAAAGCGACACCAGCTAAAACTTCAGTTCTTGACCGAGTTGCTCAGCAACACGGTGGTTCTGAGCGGGTGTCGCCAGCTTCTTTAAAGACCTCTTCGACAGAAAATGTTACCAATGATAATGAACCTTATCGTTGGAAACCGTCTAAACCTGTAGTAAAAGAAGTCAGCAAAGAGCTTACACCTACTCAGATCAAGCGCGCGCTTGAGCATATTAAGACACCAGAAATGGTCGAGAAATTGCTCAAAGAATCGATTGCTCAAGATGACTGGTCCGCCACGATTCAAAAGCTAGAGACCGCGAAGCTTGTTGAACAGTTAGCGTTGAATTCAGTGTTTGATAAAAATGGCACTTCGATTGCCTTAACGCTGAGAGCAAGCCAAGCTCACTTGAATACCGACCGTGCACAAAGCGAGCTATTACAGTCGCTCAATGCTGTGCTAGGAGAAGAGTGTCATTTGAGTGTGGAAATCGGCGATGGTGGAGAAACGCCACTAGAATTAAGAGAAAGGCTGTATCAAAGCAAGTTGAAAGACGCGTTTTCCAGTTTGGAGAACGATGCCAACGTACAGTTTATCGAAAGACGTTTTGCTGCCGAGCTTGATAGAGATAGCGTTCGTCCAATATAACGTTTCTCCAATATAACGTTTCTCCAATGCAACATTCTATCAGGATAGAGACCTCTTTCATTTAGTGATGGGCATATCATCCTTGGAAAGCAAATCAGAGAACTGAACTCGTGGGGTTGAATCACAGAGCTTTAACCCCCATTTAAGCCCTTAGTAGCTTAAATGATTTTAATAAACCAATTAGACCAGAGAGTAATAACATGTTTGGTAAAGGCGGTATGGGCAACATGATGAAGCAAGCCCAGCAAATGCAAGAACGCATGCAAAAGCTTCAAGAAGAAATCGCAAATATGGAAGTTACAGGTGAGTCAGGTGCTGGCCTTGTAAAAGTTACGATTACTGGTAGTCACAGTGTTCGTCGCGTTGATATCGATGAAAGCCTAATGGAAGACGATAAAGAGATGCTTGAAGATCTTATCGCAGCCGCTTTCAACGATGCAGCTCGTCGTGTTGAAGAGACACAAAAAGAGAAAATGGCTGGCGTAACTGGTGGTATGCAACTTCCACCAGGTATGAAAATGCCTTTCTAAGCGACTTATTTATAAGAGACTTGTCTCGATCAACGGCCTATTTTGAATAGGCCGTTACTTTAAAAGTTAGAACGGTTAAATATGCGTACCAGTCATATGCTGGAGCATTTGATGGAGGCCTTACGTTGTCTACCTGGGGTTGGCCCCAAGTCGGCGCAGCGTATGGCCTTTCATTTGTTACAGCGCGATAGAAAAGGCGGCCTACAGTTGGCTGAAGCTCTTAGCCAAGCAATGACTGAAATTGGTCATTGTAATGAGTGCCGTACTTTTACTGAAGAAGATACTTGCCACATTTGTACCAATCCTAAACGTCAGGATAACGGTCAAATATGTGTAGTTGAAAGCCCTGCAGACATTGCAGCCATTGAAGCAACTGGCCAATATTCAGGTCGTTACTTTGTGCTTATGGGGCATCTTTCACCACTTGATGGTATCGGTCCAAGTGATATCGGTCTCGATGTCTTGGATTACCGTTTACGTCGTGGTGATATCACTGAAGTAATTCTAGCGACCAACCCGACAGTTGAAGGGGAAGCAACAGCGCATTACATTGCTGAACTCTGTAATGCCCATGAAGTGAACGCCAGCCGTATCGCCCATGGTGTTCCCGTTGGTGGTGAGCTAGAGCTGGTGGATGGCACCACGCTTTCGCACTCCTTACTCGGTCGTCATAAGATCTAAAAAAGCCGCTCATT
Source organism: Vibrio lentus (assembly GCF_002875945.1). Taxonomy (GTDB): domain Bacteria; phylum Pseudomonadota; class Gammaproteobacteria; order Enterobacterales; family Vibrionaceae; genus Vibrio; species Vibrio apostichopi. Next base: position 33,270 of record NZ_MCZK01000177.1, on the reverse strand, counting down.
TGAGCGGCTTTTTATTTTGTTCCGAAATCCTGTTTATTTAATGCTTAGTCCTTCCCACGTACTGCTTTGTATATCACAGCTCCAATCACGGCTCCAATAATCGGTGCAACCCAGAATAACCATAGTTGCGAAACAGCCCAGTCACCGACAAACACAGCTACACCAGTACTTCGAGCGGGGTTCACAGAGGTGTTGGTTACAGGGATGCTGATAAGGTGAATTAGGGTTAAACAGAGACCGATTGCGATAGGTGCGAATCCAGCCGGTGCTTTAGAGTCGGTAGCGCCCATGATCACGAATAGGAACACCATGGTCATGACAATTTCACAGACGAGTGCTGCGGTAAGTGAATAGCCACCAGGAGAGTGTTCACCGTAGCCATTCGAGGCAAAACCAGAGGCGACAACATCAAAGCCTGCTTGGCCAGAGGCGATAACAAGTAACACGCCACCCGCAATAATACCGCCAATCACTTGAGCGATAATGTAAGGTGCGACTTCTTTGCCATCGAAGCGACCGCCAGTCCAGAGGCCAATCGTGACCGCGGGGTTGAGGTGACAACCGGATATGTGGCCAATAGCAAAGGCCATGGTGAGTACGGTTAAACCAAAGGCGAGGGAAACTCCGAGTAGACCAATTCCCACATCGGGGAAAGCGGCGGCTAAGACGGCACTACCACAACCACCTAACACCAACCAAAACGTACCGAACATTTCTGCGATATACTTATTCATAACTATCCTTATTAATCTGTACCAGTATCAATAAGATAGTTTAGATTTATCAAAGTTGTGAAATCTTGGGCATTTAGAAAAGAAATCTTAGGTAATAGCTTCTAGTTCGATAAGGTTATCGAGAGCTTCTTGGTCCGTCTTTCCACAAATAATAGGGCAGGCTTTGAACTGATGGCACACCTTAGGACGTGAAGGTTGGCCGAATAACTTACACAGATCTTGCTCATTTAATTGGATGCAGCGTACGCCAGCAGGCTTGCCATTAGGCATTCCAGGAATAGCAGATGTAATACTCGGAGCGATACAACAAGCTCCACAACCTAAACGACATTCCATCAAATTAAACTCACTAAATAACAGGGTGCGCGATAGTAGCAAAAAACAATGGGAGTGACAGCTATTGATTGGATCACAGAATGAACAATTTTTATCCTTGAACTTTTTATGGGCTAACGGTATAACACGCACCCCAGTAAAAGAGTAAGAAGTAATCCTATGACGAATCCATTTTGGCAAGAAAAGACACTAGAGCAAATGACCGAGAATGAGTGGGAATCACTTTGTGACGGTTGTGGTAAGTGCTGCCTACATAAACTAATGGATGAAGATAGCGATGAAGTGTACTACACCAACGTGGCGTGTAGCTGGTTAAACGACAAAACATGTTCGTGTAAAGACTACCCGAATCGCTTCACTTCAGGTGAAGAATGCTTGAAGCTGACTCGTGACAAGATTCATGAATTCCATTGGCTACCAGATACTTGTGCTTACCGTCTTTTATCTGAATCTAAGCCGATTCCTGAATGGCATCCACTGATTACGGGCTCTAAATCAGAGATGCATGCTGCAGGTGAAAGCGTTCGTAACAAAGTGGTATACGAAATCGATGTTGTCGATTGGGAAGACCATATCTTGAATCACCCAAATCGCTAAGTATTATAAAAACAGCCGCTCTTGAGCGGCTGTTTTGCAATCTGGCGTTGCCCAAATTTAAAACTCACTTACTCACTTACTCACTTACTCACTTAGCTTAAAGGCTTAAAACAAAAAACGCCCCGAAGGGCGCTAAGTGAAACGAGCAAAAAAGATTCAGGCTAGTTTACTTGTTGTTTAATGTATTCACCCAGTTCTGAGTGGTGCATGATTTTCGAAACCGGCAGTATCTTTTCAGCTGGGCCCCAAGCAAACACATTCACTGGTGTATGAGTGTGTGTCCCTGTACCCCAAACGATGTTTTGGCCTGTTGCTTGTTCGCGAGCAAGCAAGTTGCCACGGTCGTTGTAAGGGAAGAATGCATCGAAATCGTTGATCGCTGGCACTTCTTCTGCCGATAAGTATTTGTGCTGAGCCAGTCGATATGGATTCGGCTTACTTGCTAATACGTTTTTCGCTTGTTCAGCAGTGATAGGGAACTCACTGTTTTTGCTGACGATCTCAGCTAGCTTTTCAGGTGTTTGCAACGATTTATCCAGCTTCTGAAATTCGCTTATCATGCCGTAGTAGCTTTGCTTCTGATTGTATAAACCATCAAGAATATCGAATGCGCCAAAGTTAAAGTTGGGTGCATAGTCGCGGTCGGCAAAGGCTTCGCCAGAACGTTTCTGTGGTTTTGGTAGGTTATTCGACGAGTAGCTGAAACCGAAAGATCCTGTTTCGTGGTCTGCGGTCACAATCACAAGCGTGTCTTCACGATCTTTCGCCCATTCGTACACAGTCTGGATTGCTTCATCAAACTTAAGCAATTCATGCAGCATCGTACCCGCATCGTTGCTGTGGCCAGCCCAGTCGATTTGGCCGCCTTCGACCATTAGGAAAAAGCCATCTTCATCTTTGGATAGGATGTTGAGTGCTTTTTGTGTCATCTCTTTCAAACTTGGTTGAGTTCGTTCGCTACTCTTTTTCTTATTGCTGTAAGCGATGCCATCATCCATACCTGAGTAGGCGAATAGGCCAAGTAGTTTCTCGCCCTTAGCGTCGTCTAGCATGTTGCGATTAAACGCCAGTTGGTAGCCGTATTTCTCTGCTTCAGTGAGAAGGTTACGGTCATCTTTACGCTTTGATTTTAGGTAAACATCACCTTGAGTCAGTTGCTCAAGCTGCTTATAAGTTTCACCTTTGTCGTTGGTTGATTTAGGGATCCAATGACGCAGCCCTCCAGAGAGCATCACATCAGCGCCAGTAGCCAGCATATCGGATGCAATTTGATTCTCTAACGATCGGTGAGGTTGGTGAGCGGCAAAAGACGCAGGAGTCGCGTGAGTTAAGCGCGTATCAGACACTAAGCCAGTCGCCTTACCTGCTTTTTTTGCTTTCTCAAGTACCGTCTCAACATGGTTACCCTGAGAATCAATGCCGATCACTTCTGAGCCGCTATAAATACCAGTCGCAAGCATGGTCGCAGAGCAAGCTGAGTCAACCACGATTGCGTCTTCCGGATGCGTTAGGGATGAACCAATAACGCCTTCTTGCGCCAATTGGTAAAGGGCTGTTTTGTTCCCTTTATAGATGGAGTTTGGCGCTTGGTTTGCGTAGGTCTCTAACAAACCCACTTGCTGTGGTCCCATGCCATCGCCAATCATTAAGATAACGTTTTTTATTTCCACTGAAAGCACGTTAAATGAAAGTGTGGAAGTTGCCATTACGGCAATAATTGGTTTTATAAGCTGCTTCATTGTTTATCCCTATTTATATAAGCGGGATGATTAGAACACCGATTTGTGTCAAAGTCGTTTCATATTTGTTTCATCAATATGAAATTGAGCAATAACTCAAGTTTTTAGAAAAGCATAAAAAAAGGCTCACATTTCTGTGAGCCTTTGGCTTATTTAGGAGAGTCCAAATCAATGGACTGTGTCATGGCTAATGTCAAGCAAGTGGCAGTTCAGCAACCACCTGATTGAACGCGACTCGAGCTTTCTGAGCTTGCTCTGATAACTCAACTTTTTTCGCTTGAGCTGTGCTTAGGTTGTTTTCAGCCTGCTCAAGTGCTTGTTGTAGGTTTTCAGGAAGCTCATGTGTTTCCATTTGCGCACCCTGTTCAAGAACATAAGCGCGGATTTCTTTCTTCACATCGGCAAGGGCTTTATAAGCCTCACGTTCAAGTTCTGCTGCATCTTGTGCTGCATCTTTTTCTTTCTCGAACTGTGCCAATGCCATACCTTCTGCCGACCATGGATCCATGTCTGGCAGCTCTTCGATGTTAATCGTTGGCTCGATGTAACTCTCTTGGTGACGCAAATCGAGGCTCGTTGCACGAACGGCTGAGATCATCAACATCACAGAGATAGCCAGTAGCGGTAAGCCACCAACAATCGCAGCCGTTTGAAGCGTACTTAAACCACCAAGGAACATTAGAATCGTCGGTAAGAATGATAGGGTAAATGCCCAGAACATTCGGTTCCAACGCATTGGCTCTTCCGTTACGTTGTTTTGTACTACTGACGCCAAAATGTAAGAGATCGAGTCGAACGTTGTTGCAGTGAAAATAATACACAACAAGGTGAACACAGCGATCACTAACGTGCTCATTGGCAATTGTGCCAACATCGAGAAGATAGCTTTGGTTGCGCCTTCTTCGTTTAGGATTGCAACGACATCTAGCTCACCAGATAACTGTAGGGATAAACCGTAGTTACCTAAGATCATGAAGAATAAGAAACAGCCTAATGAACCAAAGAAGATAGAGCCTGACACCATTTGTTTAATGGTTCTGCCGCGAGAGATACGCGCAACAAACAGGCCCATGCTTGGTGCGAAAACTAGCCACCATGCCCAGTAGAAAATAGTCCAATCTTGTGGGAAGTGTGTGTTTTCAAACGTGCCGTAGCCGCCGAATGGTTCAGCCCATGTTGCCATCACGAAGAAGTTAGACAATAGGCGACCAATCGAATCTAAGCCTGTTTCAAGCATGAAAATCGTTGGGCCAGCGATTAGGACGAATATTAATAGTCCCATTGCGCCCCAGAAGTTGATGTTGCTGAGGATTTTGATGCCTTTTTCCAAACCCGCATACGATGAGTACGCGAATATCGCAGTACAAACCAGCAGCACCATAACTTGAGTTACGTTATTTTTTGGCAAGCCGAATAGGTGGTTAAGGCCTTCAGTAATAAGAGGGGCAGCTAAACCTAACGTTGTTGCAGCGCCACCTAATAGACCAAAGATGAATAGGATATCGACAACTTTACCCGCAACGCCGCGGCTATGGTGCTCACCCAATACTGGCATCAATGCACTAGAAATTTTTAGTACAGGTTGTTTACGTACATAGAAAAAGTAGGCAATAGGAATCGCAGGGATTAGGTAGATAGACCAAGCAATCGGACCCCAGTGGAACAAACCATAGGTCGCAGCCCAACGAACGGCTTCTTCACTGCCAGGTTCTAGTTGGAAAGGCGGTGATTGATAGTAGTAAGCCCACTCAATACAACCCCAGTACAAGATACTCGCCCCGATACCACTACAGAAAAGCATTGCTGCCCATGATGCGGTTTTGAATTCAGGTTCTTCATCAGCTTCACCCAGCTTAATTTGTCCCATGTCACTGAACACAACGTAAACCATGAAGGCACAAGCTGCGAGTCCAAGCGCTAGGTACAAGAAACCAAGTTGGTCGGTCATAAATGTTTTAGCTACCGCAATCCAGTCTGCTCCTTGCGTCGGGAACATAATCAGCGGGAAGATGATCGTGAGTAGGAGTGCTATCGCACCAAAAAAGGTTGGCTTATCAATAAGCGCAAAAGAGTTTTTCACGAGTATTATTCCATTAAAATGAGAACGGAATTATGTCGTGAACTCGTTTTTTAGGACAAATCGGGTCTGTTGTCGTGACGACAAATCGATTTTTTGCAATGAAAGAGGCTCAGTGCGATAGGGACAATGCACGTGGTGCGGTGAAAGGAATGCAGTAAAGGGGGTAAGGTTAAATCAGAGCGAGAAGAATGCCACCAACCGTTGCCGCTGCGGATAAGTATTGCCCTGCTGAATAAGAGTTATCTTCCTCTTCTTCAATCTTATCTGGGTGATCCATACCAAGCGCGCCATGAGCAAATGATTCAACCTTATCCGTTACGGTTTCATTCTCTGCTGCAACTCTCTTCGCTTCTTTATCGATTTCTTTAAGGGCAGATAATAGGGCTTTGCCTTCATCAGAAAGCTTAACGGTATTTTGCTCAACCTTAAGAGGCGCAGGCTTTTCAGCTTCAGTGCTTTTAGCTTGTGCGTTCATTTGCGAAGGTGAATACAGCTGAGTGTTACTCGTTCCTACTGGCGTCATATCGCTCTCCTTACATATCCTTAAATATAGTATCGGCAGAGGTGTGAAAAACTTGTGCAATTAATCATCGATAGTGATGCTTTTTATTCGCACATTACATTTTCTTCTGCTTAATCAAAACTGCTTGGTAATTAAGCAATTCCTATGCCGATATCAATATTTATCTTAAGGCGCGATTGAACAAGCTTTTAGCGTGCCAGACTTCTAGGTTACCAGGTTTCTCGCTTACCAAACTTAAACCTAAATAAAGCTTAAGTCTGGATAGCGAATTTAGTCGCACTTGAGATCGGAACCGCGCTTAGACAGGTGCTTGTATGCCTTCATTCGGTTCTCTTTTTGAACAAAGCGAGCGGGTGGAGAAAGTACTTTGAGCTGGTAATCATTAGTATCCGATGAGAACTCGTCAACCGGGCTGATAACGGCCACTTTCAAATCAGGGTTACGACGTAAAATAGAAGCCGCAGTGCCTAAACCACCTTCGGTGTGAAATTTGCCCGCGACATGAATCACTTGCTGATTGGGGTTCGATGCGAGGTAATCAACAATCGATTCAGCCATGGTTTCGTCCCACGTTACCTGAGCGGCAAACTGCTTTTCGGTTTGCTCTGGTGTACCGTGATGCATGGAAGCCATGAATTTTTCTTTGTAAGGGCTATCGCCAGTATCGACTTCGGATGCAACCCAGTTTCGTTGCTCTGAAGATAGCTGATCTAGATAAGTTAACCCTTTACGGCCAATACATTGTACAAACGGCTTGGGTGCGTTTGCCGCAATGATATCGACGTCGTTGGTTTTAGCGAACTCAACTAACGCGCGGTAATCACTTTCGTAATTTGGCCAAGCTGCCGCTTGAGACATAAGAACTTGTTCACCAATCTCATCATTTAGATATTGGTTCAATGTGTCTTGATGCTCTCGAGTGAACTGCTCCATTGAAAGCGCAATGTTTGATGTGGCGTTGCGGCGTGCTTTTAAGAAGTCGGTTTGAAAACGATGGATTGCCGAATGAGTGTGCCATTCGCCAATGAGAACCACATCAGCGTCAATCAACTGTTGAGGTAATGCCTCGAGAGACAGCGTTTCGCCTTGTGGAGAAGCAAACTGGTAATCATAGAATGTGGAAACGGTTTCCGTTTGCGTGTTAGCCACTTTTTGAGAAGTGTTGTTTGAAGGTTGATTAGTACAAGCCGTGAGCAGGGTTGCTAATCCGATAAGAATAATACGTTGCATGAAATGCCTCCTTGAAGAACACGCATACTAAAGGAGGCAAGATGAGATTTCAATGCAAACGATAATCAATATCAATTAAATTTGTTTGCGGTACACTCGCAGCATAAAGTCAGCTTCACAGTTGAATTGCTCAGCATCAGTGAGTTGTTGTTTAAACTCTTCACTCGCTTTCCAAGCAAACGGCGTCATCTGTAGCAGGTCGAATGCGTCTGACCCCGATAGTTCCATCATATAGTTTAGTTGCTCTTGGTGCTCAAGCGTAAAACCTTCGATAACTTCTGGATCTTCATCGTGCAAGCGAACACCATCATAAATCGCATCACGCAGTTGATACAGGTGTCGGCTAGCAGGTGTCACGGTGATCACGACGCCATTGTCTTTGATGGTGCGCTGTAATTCTTCAGCCTTACATGGCGCATAAATGCGCAGAATGCCGTCTAAGCTATTTTCAGCAAAGGGTAGGCGATGGCTCGAAGCAACAGAGAAATCGACCGCAGGGTAGCGTTTAGCGGCATATTTGATAGCAATCTTAGAAATGTCTAGGCCAAAAGTAGCGCCACTCTTTTCTTGAAGATTTACCGCAATTTCGTTGGTGTAATACCCTTCGCCACAACCAATATCTAACAGGCTAGGTGCCTCTTCTGGCAAGTAGCGAGAACACAATCCAACAACGGCTTGGCGCATTGGATCGTAATGGTTGCCTTCAAGGAAGCGGCGACGTGCCTGCATCATCTCTTTGTTGTCACCTGGATCTTTTGAGCGTTTGTGGTGCGCTGGCATCAAATTGACATAGCCTTCTTTCGCTAGGTCGAACTGATGGTTCTTTTCACACTTAAACGTACGATCGTGTTGAGATAAAGGTTGGTGACACAAAGGGCATTGGTAAGTCATTGCGAACTCGAGGTAGAAATTTCAAGTTCAAAATTTTAACAGGAAGCATAGAGGGGCGCTAGAATAAACGCAGTTGTCTTAGCTAGTGACAGCCAGTGAAGAGATAGAGCCAACGTATGGCTGGCTCTATTGGTTATTAGTGGTTCACTTAGTATGGCCGTTAACAATTATGGTTAACCATAATTGTTAACTAAAGAAGTTAACCTGATTCTTCAACGATTCAGCTTGTTTTTGAAGTTCGTCAGCGCTGTGGGAAGTCTTAGCACTGGTTTCACGGCTCTGCTGGTTGAGATCGCTGATCGCATGTGCGTTAGCTGCTATCTCTTGAGAAACCTGAGCTTGCTCTTCTGATGTTGCAGCAATGGTTTCTGCTTGAGAAGCAATAGATTCAACTTGAGAGGCAATAGACTCTAGAGCTGTGCCGGCTTCTTGTGCTTTATCGAGTACTTGATTGGCATTTGATTGGCTCTGCGTCATTAGGTTCACGGCATTGTGTGTCGAAGACTTCAGTTTCTCGATGATGCTCACTACATCTTGTACTGATGTTTGTGTTCTATGAGCGAGCGTTCTTACTTCATCAGCAACAACGGCAAAACCACGACCTTGTTCACCCGCACGTGCAGCTTCAATCGCAGCGTTCAATGCAAGTAAGTTGGTTTGTTCTGCAATGTCATCAATCATCTTGGTGACGGTTTGAATGCTTTCACTATCAGAGCTCACTTGCTCGATGGCCGATGCTGATTTGTCTAATTGATCATTCAGTTGGGCAACATCAATACACACACCTTCAACGACTTCTAAACCTTTCTGGCTGTCTTCATTGGCAAGGCGAACATTTTCCGCAATGCTATTTACTTGTTGCGCCACGGATTCTGCAGAGGTGGCCATTTCTTCTATGGCCGTAACAACTTGCTCAACCTGTGCTTGTTGGCGATCAGATTGACTCAAGTTGTGGCTAGCATCTTGTGACACGCTGCTCGAGCTGTTCTGTACTTGGTCACTGGTCGCACGAATCTCGCCCACTAATGTATTCAACTGGGCTGCCATGTTCGCCACACCAGTGTTTAGGTTGCTGATTTCGTTCTTAGTCTGCTTACCATTGTTTGGTATATGTAAGCTGACTTCGCCTTTCCCTAAGCGCAACATGTATTCGTTTAGAGTGGTTAGTGGCGTCAGTGTACGGTTTAACACGAAGGTTAAGGCGACGATGGTAGCGGCAGCAATCAAGGTGGCAATAATAGCGATGAGCTTCAACAGTTCATCACTGCCCTTGGTCACTTCCTTGATAAAAGTACCGCCAAGCAGTTTCCAATCCCAGCCTGGAACTTCTGTGTATACGAGGTACTTTTCACCAACGGTTTCTTGATACTGGAACGGGTATCGAATCAGCCCAGACGATTGTTCAAATATTTGGTAGAAAGGTTTGTTGCCGTCGTAATCAGCCACTTCAATAATCGACTTACCACCTCCAACTTGAGTAGGGTGCAGTAAGTACTGGCCTTGGTGTTCTTTTTCGTTATCTACAATGATGCTGTAACCAGTATCACCCCAAGAAACCGAGCGTAAAGATTCAAATAAGCTTTGTGTCGCATCTTCAACAGGCAAGCCAATGAAAGAGACGCCGTTTACCTTGCCTTGTGCATTTGTCAGAGGCGCATAATAGGTGATGTAACGCTGACCAAAGAGTTTTACTTGAGCGTAATAAGGTTGGCCATTTTTGAGTTTGTTATAGCCGGGATGGTTTTGCCCTAATGTGGTCGCAACGACTCGTTCACCTGACGGTTTTTTAAGAGAAGTCGACACACGAATAAAGTCATCGCCAAATGGGGCAAATAGGGTGGCTACGGCACCTGTGTCTCGGGTAAAGCTATCAACGAGTTTCGTGTCGTTGATCAGGCTCTCACCATATTGTGTCATGTTAGGAATTGAATGACCGTTGAACTCAACGTCATAGCTTTCAACGTAAACACCTGCTAAGTAACCGTTTCGAAAGGTAGACTCTAAAACTTTGGCGGTATGCAGGTAGGCATCAAATTGGCCAGAGATGGTTTTGGCCATCGCTTCCACTTTGGATTGATGTTCCTTTAATGTGTTTTCTAATAATACCTGTGAGGCATTTCGATAGACGAGTGTTGCTATAGACCCAAAGGCGATAAGCAAGCACAGCAAAATGACCAACTTAAGTTGGAAGCCGACGCTTTGGTTTTTGTATTTATCGAACATGAATTAACTATCCTGTTTTCATTGAGCCGTTGTTAAGTGGGGTTAGGAAGGTTTATTGAGTTTTCTATCATAGAAACTTATTTATCGGCAGCAATTGATAATTATTAATGAATTGATAGTTATATTTATAAATAAAACAAATAAATCACGAGCTGACGTTTATTTGAACAGAGGAGAGGGGATTACTTCTACGAAAGGTTTCAATTGCTTAGAGACGCGCGAGGTATGAGGCAATAAAAAATGCAGCTTGTAGGCTGCATTTTTTGTTTTTAATTAAATTAGCTAGAAGCTTAGTTCGATGCAATCACCGTAATCAGCTGGTGGCTTTCGCCAGGCTGTAACGTTTTGCCTGCTTCTAGGCTTGGTGCGTGCAGTGTTGATTCTACGCACATCATAGTTAGGTAACCGTCGTCTTGCATGTCGCCCATACTTGCAGCGCCTTCCGCCCACGGGTTCCACAATACAGCAGAGTTATGCCCGTGGTTTTCAACCATTAGTGTACGATCCAGCTTTTTGTCGGCAACGAAGATTTGCGCTTCTGGCTGTGTGTAAACACGGTCAATTGTGTCAGTCAGTATCAGCTCAGCACCACCTTGGCAGATCTTACCACCTTGCAAGCTATCTATGTACTCAGCACCCATACCTGTAGTCGTTGTGTTGTGAATATCGCCAACATTTAGGTAAGTGTGTAGCGCACCAGAGAAAGTCCATGGTTGCGAATCTGTGTTCTTCACATCCAAAGTTACTTTTAGTTGGTCGCCAATCTCAACGTTCAATCGAGCATCGAATTGATGAGGCCATACTGCCAGAGTCGCTTCGCTAGGTTTCAGACCTAAGCTTACAATCACGCCAGCTTCGCTTTCACGGTGCTCAACCAATTGCCATTCGCTTGAACGAGCAAAGCCATGTGCTGGTGCGGCAATGCGACCAAACCAAGGCCAACATACTGGAATACCGCCACGTAGGGCCGTTTTTCCGTCGAATTTAGCTTGTTGGCTCATCCAAATCAGGTCTTCTTGACCTTGTGGTTGGAATGACACAACATGACCGCCAAACAACGAAATCGCAGCGTTTGCTTTATCGTGGATAACGCGAACCAATTTGACACCTTCATGTTCAACGATAGTGACGTTGTCAGAAAGTACAGTCAGTGCAGGTAGAGTAGATAAATCCATTACATGATCCTTCTAAGGAAATTGAATTCAAATGCTGACTAGAACTAGGGTGCTTGTGAATTTATGAGTGACAAGCAGAGTCAGTATTAGAATTAAATTTTGGTGATTGGGATTAAAGTCGGAAGTCGTTTAAAAGATAGCAGGTATTAAAAAGGCGACACTAAGGTCGCCTTTTTCAAAGTCTGCTCAAAACAGTCTTCGCTAATGCTTATCTAAAGCTATTTCTAAAAAGAAATTACTTAGAGATGTGAGCGATTAGGTCTAGAACTTTGTTTGAGTAACCGATTTCGTTGTCGTACCAAGATACAACTTTAACGAATTTGTCAGTTAGAGCAACACCAGCTTTAGCATCGAATACTGAAGTTTGAACTTCACCGATGAAATCTTGTGATACTACTTGGTCTTCAGTGTAACCAAGAACGCCAGCCATTTCGCCTTCAGAAGCTTCTTTCATTGCAGCACAAATTTCTTCGTAAGATGCAGCTTCTTTTAGGTTAACAGTTAGGTCAACTACAGATACGTTAGCAGTTGGTACACGGAAAGCCATACCAGTTAGAAGGCCGTTTAGTTCTGGAAGAACAACGCCTACAGCTTTAGCTGCACCAGTTGAAGATGGGATGATGTTTTGAGAAGCACCACGGCCACCGCGCCAGTCTTTAGCAGAAGGGCCATCTACAGTTTTTTGAGTTGCTGTAGTAGCGTGAACTGTAGTCATAAGACCAGACTCAATGCCCCACTTATCGTTAAGTACTTTAGCGATAGGTGCAAGACAGTTAGTAGTACAAGAAGCGTTAGAAACGATGTCTTGACCAGCGTAAGATGCTTGGTTAACGCCCATTACGAACATTGGAGTTGCATCTTTAGAAGGGCCAGTAAGAACTACTTTCTTAGCGCCAGCAGTGATGTGCTTACGTGCAGTCTCGTCAGTAAGGAAAAGACCAGTTGCTTCAGCAACTACGTCTACTTCGATAGCATCCCACTTAAGATCTTCTGGGTTACGCTCAGCTGTAACACGTACAGTTTTACCGTTAACGATTAGGTTACCGCCTTCAACTTCAACAGTACCGTTGAAACGGCCGTGAGTTGAGTCGTACTTAAGCATGTATGCCATGTATTCAACGTCGATAAGGTCGTTGATACCAACAACTTCGATGTCATTGCGCTCTTGCGCTGCACGGAATACGAAACGACCGATACGGCCAAAACCATTAATACCTACTTTGATAGTCATTGTAGTTGCTCCACAACTTAATTTCTGATTAAAGATAACTGGTAGTAAAATTACAGAATCCAGTATACATCTGCAATAGATAATCCGACTTAACTTGTTTAATGTCAAAAAAAAGCGACGCTTTTCTTAACAATTGGGTGTAAGTGGTTGAAATTTGACCATTGCGACTGGCTCTGAACCCTTCCAGTTGGGTAAAATACCCCTAAATGATGATTCACTTATGAGTGTATATGTACAATGTTTCCTGGTGAGAAAGTATGTGCTACAAAACGACTCATATGCAAGCCTTTATAGAAAAAAGTAAATATAATAAAAGAGAATGTGGACGGATATTAACGTGATTCACGAGGAAGAAAATATGACAAAGCCTGATGAATACTGGCGTGAGCGCCTAACTGATGATGAATATGAGGTGTGTCGACTACGTGGTACTGAGGCCCCTTATAGTGGTAAGTTGTTACATAACCATGATACGGGGATCTATAGCTGTACCTGTTGTGAAGCCCCTTTGTTTATATCGGATAACAAATATGATTCAGGGTGCGGTTGGCCTAGCTTTGACGCCCCTGTGAATGATGAAGCAGTACGCTATATAGAAGATCTAAGTCACGGAATGAAGCGTGTAGAGATCCGTTGTGCAGCTTGTGATAGCCATTTAGGTCACGTTTTCCCTGATGGGCCCAAGACAACAGGTGAGCGCTTTTGTGTTAACTCAGTGTCGTTAATTTTCAACAAAAATGACAAAATTACGAAATAACTTGTAACTATTGTCTAATCCTTACAAGTTGCTTTTAGGCCCCCAAAGGGATGAATAGCCAAGTGAGTAGAGTTAACTCTAGTACAAATAAAAACAGCTACCATGAAGGTAGCTGTTTTTTTGTGCATTTAGAAATCGAAAACTAATAGTTCGGCACTATGGATGCGGTGTAAACGCCGTCTTCAATGGCTTCGACAATCTTTTCGGCATCATCATTGAATTGTTTGTATTGAGGTTTGTCGAAACGATACAACACATTAAGTTCTGCTTCTGAAGCGATGGGTACATCAAAATCTTTGGCGACCATGGCCCACAAATACGCTTTTTCTAAATGACCTAGGCTGTGGTTAATACTGGCCATGGATTTGAAAATCTCGGTATTGACGGCAGAACCGTTAGAAAGCGTTAAAGCATTGTTGAGCAGCGTTAAGGTTTTTTCATGATCGCGAGTCGTGTAGAAGGTGGCTAACGCATATTGCATTTCTGCCGTGTTTAACGCTTCTTTTCCTTCTAATTGCAAGAAACTGCGTCTGGCATTGGTGTCACCGGTTTGTGACCACAAGAAGTAGAGCGTCTCTGGTGTATCCGATTGAGACAGCTCTTTAACGATTCGTTCAGACTCTTCAATACTATGCATTAGAGCGGTGAAGCGACGTTCTTGAAGTTTAGATTGATCAATGGTTTCAATTTGCGCCGCCAGCTCTAGACACTTCTTATAAGAGGCGACCAATTTAAATTCTTTGATCTTATTGATCTCGGTTGGCTGTTTTAGAACTTCGAAGCGATGCCAGATGAGATCAGTACGTGCAACGCGGCATTGTCCGTCGTTCATATTGAGTTGTTCACATTGTAACGCTGAATTGCTTTGACATAGCTGATCCGTGTTCTTGTTCCCTTCAAGGCAACCAGCAAGCGCAAGAGGCAATATGCCAATAGCCAACCATTTCATAATCTTCATATTCCTTCACTTGTGATCAATTACACTTATTTTCGGTGAGGTTCTTGACTCAATTCTGTTACAGGTTATTTTCTGGTGAAAATTGTTAAAACTAGGGCTCTATCATGGATGCAGAACAACTTCTTAGCGCAATGACTCCTGAGGTCTACGAGCGTTTAACTTATGCCGTTGAAACGGGCAAATGGCCAGAAGGTACGGCACTTTCCAAAGAACAACGTGATTCGTGTATGCAAGCTGTCATGTTATACCAATCTAAACATAATGATGAAGCTCAGCATATGACAATTGCGGCTGGTGGTGACATTAGCTTTAAATCAAAGGCTGAACTCAAGAAACAGTTTAAATCAGACCAAGAAGATATTGTTAGGGTTAACCCGAATCATTAGGTTTAAATTACAACAAAGGGGAGGCGCTGTGCCACCCCTTTTTAATGTTAAGCTGTTTATTTTTAAGCAATAAATCTAAATAACTTGCTTTACAATACCCGCTTAATTATAAGCTCATCTCGCCACGTAACACTTGTTGCATCTTATTTTTTACTTCTTCGTAGCCTAGGTTTTGGCTAAGCAAGTAATGCAGTTTCGCAAGCGCTGCTTCTGGCGTCATATCGTAACCACTCACCACGCCAGCTTCCGCTAACGCACAACCCGTAGCGTAACCACCCATGTTGACTTTTCCCGCCAAACATTGAGTTAGGTTAACCACAATCACACCACGCTCAGAAGCGTCTTTCAGGTGCTGAAGCAGTTCTGGGTTCTGTGGGGCATTACCAACACCAAAAGTAAGCAGGATCATCGCATTCACAGGCTGCAGTAGCGTGTTGCGAATCACTTCGTGTGATATGCCTGGGTACATAGTGATAACACCGATGGGTTGCGGTGTAATGTTATGGACTTTAAAAGCGCCCTCAGGCTGTTCGTTGACCGAAACGTTGCTGCTCACCTGGATGTTGATACCAGCTTCTAGCAGTGGAGTCAGGTTTGGTGAGGTAAAGGCGTTGAAACCATCCGCGTGTGATTTAGTACTGCGGTTACCACGCATCAACTTGTTGTTGAAAAACAGCGTTACTTCATTGATTGGGTAGTTAGCCGCAATGTGCAGTGCATTCAGCAGGTTTGCTTGTCCGTCTGAACGTAACTCTGCTAATGGGATCTGAGAGCCCGTAACAATCACAGGTTTGCCAAGGTTTTCTAACATGAAAGACAGAGCAGAAGCGGTATACGCCATGGTGTCTGTGCCATGCAGGATAACGAAACCATCGTACTTATCGTAGTTTGCGCGAATATCATCAGCGATAGTCTGCCAGTCAAGTGGCGTCATATCAGAAGAATCCATGAGTGGTTCGTATTCGTGAATGGTGTATTCAGGCATCTCTGGGCGATGGAACTCAGGCATGCCAGCTAGCTGCTTATCCATAAAACCAGCGACCGGAACGTAGCCGTGATCAACAGATTTCTGCATGCCAATTGTGCCGCCGGTGTACGCGATGTAGATGTGTTTTCTTTCCATGGCGATAAATACTTAGTGTGATGTAGGGAACAGGGGGGCGATTATAGCGAATTATCGTGCAATAAAAAGAGGCGCCTCACACAGAGGCGCCTCTTGATTACAAAGCGTTAGAATTAACTTATTGAACTTGGCAATTTAGACAAAATGCATAACGTCCTTGTGGGTCGTTAAAGTTGCCTAATAGTTGGCTATCTTGAGCTAACTGCTGAGTAACAGGTTGTAAACTGCTTGGTATAATCGATTGAATATCAAGACCTATCGACATCTGAACTTGGTTCATAAACTGCTGAATAAACTGTTCAGTCGCGGTAAGTGGCTTTTCTACCCAGTAGATATTGTAGCTTTCTAGCTCAGCGAGTGAAGCGGCGGCTTCAATTGCATCATCAAAGTCACCAATCTCGTCCACTAAACCTTTCTGCATCGCATCTTGACCCGTCCAAACTCGACCTTGAGCAATCTTGTCGACAGCATCGACTTCCATGCCACGGTTTTCTCCAACTAAACTAATGAATCGGCGGTAGCCATTTTCAATGCCCATTTGGAAGGCGTCTTTCGCACCATCGCTGAGTCCGGTTGTAATACCAAGACCAGAGAAAGGTGACGTGCCAACACCATCCGTGTAAACACCCAGCTCGTTCAAGCCTTTTTCAAAGGTCGTGATGACACTAAAGATACCGATAGAACCGGTTAGCGTGGTTGGTTGAGCAAGTATCTTGTCTGCGCCCATTGAGATCCAGTAACCACCAGAAGCGGCAAGACTCGACATTGAAACTACCACAGGTTTGCCGGCTTCTTTAAGCGCTTCGACTTCGTTGCGAATTACTTCTGAAGCAAAGGCACTGCCACCTGGGCTGTCGACACGCAGTACAACCGCTTTTACTTTGTCGTCGTTACGCGCTTGGCGAAGCAGGGCTGCAGTGGTATCACCGCCAACAGTGCCACGAGGTTGTTTGCCATCCATAATTGCGCCGCTAGCGACAATAACTGCTACGTCGTGCGCTTCGCTTGTCATGTCTGGGAGCATGGTTGAACGGTATTCGTAGTAACCGAATGCGTTGTAGCTGTCTTGACCATCACTGCCAAACACATCAGCCAATTCAAGTCTCACTTGTTGGCGTGTTGCTAGTTCATCCACTAAGCCAAGTTTTTCAGCCAGTTTCGCGATATCACCATCGACAGACTCAAGCTCTTCCAAGAATGTGTCCATGCTTGGGTTCAATGTTTTCGCATCGATTTGACGGTTATGAGAGACATCATCTACGTATGCACCCCACAGTTGGCCTAACCAACGAGAAGCTGACTCTTTCGCTGCGTCTGACATGTCGTCGCGAATGAAAGGTTCGATTGCAGATTTGTAAGTACCGACGCGGAATACATGTGTATTTACGTCAAGCTTCTCTAATAGAGTTTTGTAGAACAACGAGTAAGCGCTGTAGCCTTTAAGCAGCACGCCGCCGTCTGGCGATAAGAAGACTTTGTTAGCGTAGCTGGCTAGGTAGTACTGGCTTTGGTTATAAAAGTCACCCACCGCATAAATCGGCTTACCTGTTGCTTTGAATTCATTAAGAGCCTTAGCAATGTAACGAAGCTTGGTCAGGTTGGTTTCTGGCAGCTCTTTGAGTGCTAAAACAAGACCAGTGACGTTTTCGTCGTCTTTTGCATAACGAATCGTTTCAACGATATCAAACAGGACGTTCTCTTTCGGGAGGTCTTTGCCAAGCAGTGAACCTGTTACGGAGTCCATTGGATTAATGTAGCGACTTTGCTCGACAATCGGCCCTGAAAGGTTGAGTACCAATGCCGATTGTTGCGGGACAGTTGGTTGAGTCGTATCTGAGTGAAAGTACACAAAGTAAATAATGGCGATACTGAGCAAAAAGAACAGGTTAACAAGCGCAAGACGCACAAACGTAATGAGCTTCCAAATCCCTTTAAAGATCATACCGATAAATTTGAATATTTTTTTCATTCTGTCTCCACAGTGAGATTACGTCGCTTTAACAAGTCGTAGTACCATTAATCTCAATAATATTAACTGCTTAGTATCCTACGATAATTCCCTAGCTCAAACTACACCAAGAATTGTTAATCGATATATATTCTCATTAAGTGTAGTCAAATTAAGGGTTTCTGAACGATTAATATGTCCTGCATTATGATCGGTGTTACAAAAATGTAAACGGTTGTTTGAACTTTTGGTGATTGAGCTATACTGTGGTCAGACCACAAGGATAAAATAATAGAAGTGATGTCTGCCATGTACCCACATTTACTCGAACCACTCGATCTTGGATTTACTCAGTTACGTAACCGTGTATTGATGGGATCAATGCACACGGGTTTAGAAGAAAATAAAGAAGGCCTACACAAACTCGCCGCATTTTACGAAGAGCGAGCTAGAGGAGGCGTTGGCCTTATTGTAACCGGTGGTTTTTCTCTAAATCTACGTGGCAGATTAACTCCGTTCAGTGCTGAATTCAGCAAGGTTAAACACGCGAAAGCTCACCAAGTTGTCACAGAGGCCGTGCACAAGCATGGCGGTAAAATTGCCCTTCAATTGTTGCATGCTGGCCGCTACGCGATGCACCCTTTTGCTCAAAGTGCTTCAGGCATAAAAGCGCCAATCGCCAAATTCGCACCGAGCGAAATGAGCCCGCGTCAGATTAAGAAAACCATTGATGCCTTTGCAAACAGTGCAGAGCTTGCTCAAGTTGCCGGTTATGACGGTGTTGAGATCATGGGTTCTGAGGGCTACCTCATTAACCAATTCATCTGTAAGCGTACCAACATGCGTTACGACGAATGGGGTGGCTCATATGAAAAACGCATGCGCTTCCCACTAGAGGTCGTTAAGTCGATTCGTGAAGCGGTTGGCGACGATTTTATTATCATTTTTAGACTGTCGATGCTTGATTTGGTTGAACAAGGCAGCACGTTTGAAGATGTTGTATTACTTGCTCAAAAGCTTGAAGAAGCGGGCGTGACCATTATCAACACTGGTATCGGTTGGCACGAAGCTCGTATTCCTACGATTGCGACTCAGGTACCGCGTGGTGCTTTCTCTTGGGTGACGGAAAAGGTTAAGCCTTATGTGTCTATCCCAGTCGTGACTTGTAACCGAATCAATACACCAGAAGAAGCAGAACGCATTCTCAGCTCTGGTCAGGCGGATATGGTCTCTATGGCTCGTCCTTTCTTGGCGGACCCTGACTTTGTCAATAAAGCCGCGCAAGACCAAGCTCAATTTATTAATACCTGTATCGGTTGTAACCAAGCTTGTCTTGATAATGTATTCAAAGGGAAGCGAGCAAGCTGCTTAGTTAACCCACGAGCGTGTTATGAAACAGAAATTGTTGTGCAACCAGCTCAAGCAACCAAAACCATTGCCGTAGTCGGTGCTGGCCCAGCAGGTTTAGCTTGTGCGACCACACTGGCGCAGCGTGGACACAAGGTTGACTTGATTGAGAAAAATGACCGAATCGGTGGCCAATTTAGACTAGCGATGCAGATTCCGGGTAAAGAAGAATTTAGAGAAACCATTCGTTACTTTGCGAACCAGATTGATGCAGCTGGTGTAAACCTTAAACTCGATACCGAAGCGACATTTGAGATGCTACTTAAGTACGATGAAGTCGTGATGGCAGCGGGTGTTGAACCTAGAAAGCTTAATCTTGAAGGGATTGACCAAGAAAAGGTAGTCGATTACCAAACCTTAATTCGTGAAAAGACACCGGTAGGCGAAAAGGTTGCGATTGTTGGTGCTGGTGGTATCGGTATTGATGTGGCAACCATGCTCACTGAGCCAACTTCTCATGGCTTAGATGATTGGCTTCACGAATGGGGCATTGATAAAAACATGGAGCACCCAGGAGGACTTTACCCTTATCCAGATTCATTCAGTGATAAAACGGTTTGGGT
This sequence comes from Vibrio lentus, assembly GCF_002875945.1. Taxonomy (GTDB): domain Bacteria; phylum Pseudomonadota; class Gammaproteobacteria; order Enterobacterales; family Vibrionaceae; genus Vibrio; species Vibrio apostichopi. The sequence continues at coordinate 13,369 of NZ_MCZK01000177.1, read as the reverse complement.
GATGCAGCGTAAAGCGGGTCGTGTCGGTAAAGGCCCAGGCAAAACCACTGGCTGGATTCATAAGCGTACGCTAGAAAAACGTGGCGTTAACCTATTAGGTGGCGTCAGCTACAACAAAATTGATGACGAAGGTCTGCACATTACCATCAACAAGAAGGAGCAGGTGCTGGATGCCGATTCCGTTATCGTGTGTGCGGGTCAAGTTTCTGTTCGTCCGTTTGAAGATATGTGGCAAGAGTTTGGTGGCAAGCTTCACGTGATCGGCGGTGCTGATTACGCGGGTGAACTTGATGCGGTACGTGCTATTCGACAAGGTGTTGAGTTAGCGATTAAGCTCTAACAACAAACAGAGTACTCTTGTTCGATAAGCTGAACTAGATGGGGTAAATAAGCTCGAACTAGAAAGAGAAATAAGGCTCCTAAGTCATAGATTTAGGAGCCTTTATTGTTTCCAGTACTGTTTGAACGATTGTTTCGATTGGACAGCTGTTGAGATTTATTATCGTTTGTATTCTGTGCTACAGTTCAACTATACAAACAATAAAAATTAGTAAGGACTTCAAATGGATGCTTTGGATCTATTGCTCAACAGACGCTCTATCGCAAAACTCTCTGATCCAGCACCTGAAGGTGTCGCGTTAGAAAATATCATCAAAGCGGGTTTACGTGCTCCAGACCATGGCGCACTGACACCGTGGCGCTTTGTTATCGCACAAGGTTCAGGGCTACAAAAGCTCTCTGATATCTTGGTTCGTGCTGCTGAAGCGGACGAAAGCGAAGAAGCGGTCATTGAGAAAGTAAAGAAAGCGCCGTTCCGAGCTCCAATGGTCATCACCGTGATTGCTAAAGTAACCGAGCACGAGAAAGTGCCCGCTATCGAACAACACTTGTCTGCAGGTTGCGCAGCACAAGCCATGCAAATGGCCGCAGTCGCACAAGGCTTCCAAGGTTTTTGGCGTTCAGGTAAATGGATGTTCCACCCTGAAGTGCACCAAGCTTTCGGCCTAGAAGGCGATGACGAAATTGTTGGTTTCCTATACCTAGGTACTCCGGGCTGCACACCAATGAAAGTGCCAGAGCGTGACTTCTCAAAGTTCGTCGAGTTCTTATAGATACTTTGAAAGCAGCCCAACAAAGAGCTGCCCAATTCGACTTACAAACTGAATCTTGCGATAAAAGCTATAACAGCCGTAGGTAGTTGAAATTCATCAGCAACTAAGAAATCTATAATTGCTAAGACTGATTCGATAAAATCTAACAAATTAGTTAGTTTTTGAAACATATTTTATGCTCTCGCTTTGTGTCAAGAATTGCACATTGTCTTTAACTCAAACTTTGATATGATTCGACGTGAAATTAGTAATCGTAATCATTGTTCAGAAGTCTGTGCCCTTTGTAGGAGAAGGATTCAAACTTTGTTAATGCAACGTGCGTGATACTGATAAATAAGTCCACACTAGTGTGGGCTTTTTTATTGCCTGTGTATTGTCATTCTATTCCTCTCTTAAGTTGGTTTTCCTTTACCACGATATGTTGTGCTTGCTTGATTTTAACTGAACAATATAGCGTGCTTTTCTATACTATTTACCTGCTATATTTTCTCGTATTTAACGAGAACCACCAACTTTGAGTATTGATTTAGGTCAATAAAAGCCCCAAGCTGACCAAGATCAATTCATTATTATTACGTTAGTTCTCTCTTTAGGAAAAATAAATAAAACCAATAATATAGTGTCAAAATCGTTGCTTTTTCTAGAGTCATTGCAGGCAGTAGCCGAATAGTTATTGGAAGACTCAAAACAAGGAGCTAGTAATGAAAGCTTAATCAGGCAAGTATTTAGCAGTGCATATTTACTAGTCAGTAGTTTTTTGAATGCCAACTGTATAAACAACCAGTTTTCCTTGATTTCTAGGGGCCACATTAGATAATGTGACCCTAATTGTTTGTAGCATCTGGAAAAACATGTCTCGCCTTATTATTGCTGAAAAACCAAGCCTAGGCCGCGCGATCGCCGCCGCACTCCCTAATCCACAAAAGAAAGACCAAGGGTTTATCAAATGTGGTAATGGGGATGTGGTGACTTGGTGTATTGGACACTTATTGGAGCAAGTTGAGCCAGACGCTTATGACGACCGTTATAAGAAATGGAATCTCGCCGATCTTCCTATTGTGCCAGAGCAATGGCAGCTGAGACCGCGTAAGACCTCAAGTAAACAGCTTACGGTGATCCGAAAGCTATTAAAGGACGCGACCCAAATTGTCCATGCGGGTGACCCGGATAGAGAAGGGCAGTTGCTGGTTGATGAAGTGATTGACTACTGCAAGGTATCTAAGGCTAAGAAAGAGTCGATGGACAGGCTACTTATTAGTGACTTGAACTTGCCAGCCGTGAAGCGTGCGCTCTCTCAAATGCGCAGTAACCGAGACTTTATTCCACTGTCTATTTCTGCTTTAGCACGCTCTAGAGCCGATTGGCTGTATGGCATGAACATGACCCGAGCTTACACCTTGCTTGGTCAAAAGGCGGGTTACCAAGGCGTGTTGTCGGTAGGGCGAGTGCAAACGCCAGTACTTGGTTTGGTTGTAAGACGTGATGAAGAAATCGAGAATTTCATTCCTAAAGATTACTTCACTCTGCATGCGCTGATCCCTTATCAAAACAACGGCCAGAGCTTTGATATTCGAGCGCGTTGGAAACCAAGCGAAGCATGTAAACCTTGGCAAGATGAAGAAGGCCGCGTGCTCAATCGAAAGCTGGTTGAGAATGTTGCTAACCGAATTGCGAATCAACCTGCAACGGTGACGGAATCAGAGCAAAAGCAAAGTAAACAAGCGGCACCACTCCCTTATTCGCTGTCAGCTCTGCAGATTGATGCGTCTAAGCGTTTTGGCATGAGTGCTCAACAGGTACTCGACACTTGTCAGTCATTGTATGAGAAACACAAACTCATCACTTACCCACGTTCTGACAGCCGATACCTGCCTAAAGATCACTACTCGCAACGAGAGTCGGTAGTCGATGCTATCGCTAATAATGCGAAAGAGCTGCAACGTGGTGCTCAAGGTGCGGATCTTTCTCTTAAATCCAAAGCATGGAACGACAGTAAGGTCGATGCTCACCACGCGATAATCCCAACACCGAAGAAATCATCGGTGAATGGCTTGTCTGCTAATGAGATGAAAATCTATCAGCAAATCGCTCGTCAGTATCTGATGCAGTTTTATCCGCCGGCCATTTTTGCCGATGCCAAGCTTGTGTTTGATATCGCTGGTGGCGTGTTCATCGCAAAAGGACGTCAGCTTATCAACCCAGGTTGGAAGGTGTTGATGGGTAAAACGGACACAGAAGAGAAAGGCGATGGCACAGATACGGTTCCTCCATTGGATAAAGGAACGGTGCTGACGTGTCGTGAAGGCGTGATTGGCGACAAGAAAACCGAGCCACCAAAACACTTTACCGAAGCTACGCTGTTACAAGCGATGACAGGTATTGCACGTTTTGTGGCGAATAAAGATCTCAAAGCTATCTTGAAAGAGACCGATGGCCTTGGAACTGAAGCAACTCGTGCGGGCATTTTAGATACTTTGTTCAAAAGGCAGCTGCTAACTCGACAAGGTAAAAGCATTCACAGTAGCCCGGCGGGAAGAGGTTTGATTAATGCCTTGCCTGAGGACTCAACCTTTCCAGATATGACTGCTCACTGGGAACATCAGTTGCAAGGTATGGCTGAGCGAAACCAAGCGTATCAACCCTTCATGCAAGAATTAGAAAGCAAGATCGACGGCTTGATGGGCAAGGTAAAAACGGGTGAAGTCCCTGAGTCTCTGCGTCATCTTCCTAAAGTCGAAAGACCTGCCTTTAAACGTCGCAAAGGTGGTGGTGCGAAGTCTTATGCCAAGAAAGGTACGTATGCTAAAAAAGGTGCTAAAAGCTAGGAGCTAAAAGTTAGGCACTGAGAACAAACTGCTGTTTATTGGCGCTACTGCTGCTTATTGGTGATACTGGAACTAACGACCAACTTTGCGCCCGCAGCGCTTAAATAGCTGTTGCCAATAATCAACATGGCGTCGAGTAGATGATCGAAAGGCTTGATGCGCATCTTGTATGGGAAAGTAATAACTGTGTAGCTCCGGCTGTGCGTCAAACATAGCAAGCTGCGGATCTAGCTGCTGATAGTAGCCATCCAGTTGCGCCATGTAAGGCTGAACCTTGCCAATGTATTGCTGTTCGAACACATTGTTAAGGTAACGAAACTTAGTCGTGTCTCGCTGCTCACTACAAATTATGTTGGCGTCAAAAGTTGTGAGTTGTTTGGTAATGGTATCAAGCTCAACAGAGGCACGAGATAGTGAGTAGTACAAATCCCCAAGCGTCGAGCTCTTCTCTAACCCTTCTTGAACCTCAGTAGTCTTGCCGGAAACGAGCGGTGTATTTAACGCTCGGTTAATATGCTCTAGGGCGTCACTTGTCTGTCGGACTTGTTCGCCGATATCAGCACGCAACCACTGACTTCCACGCATTTGAGACTGCATCGCTTCACTGGCATAGATGAGATTCCATTGGTGCAGTGGAAATTGTGCGAGCTTCTGCTGCTTGATTTCTTTGAGTAATTCTACGATCTCTGGATCTAATTCGTTATTAGATAAACATTGACCAATACCTTCCAGTAGAGCGACTTGATAATCGTAATTTCGGAACTCGTCGGCGACTTTTCCGAGTACGGAATTTCTTTCTGCAATCAGATTGAACAATCCACATTGTCGAAGTTGATAACTGTCGATGAGCCCGATAGAGAGCGAAGGAACTTCAATAAAGAGTTCTCGCTTTCTCGGTAAGCTTTCGAGCTCCCAGTCTTCCTGTATCTCGTCAGCATCTTGCACGTTGGCTATTTTGGTCTGATAGTCGTCGAAGTAGCTCTGTGGGCTGTCATCGAAACATCCAGTGAGCACCATTGTTAGACACAACAGTGTTGAACGTACGAGTAAGCTTGAGATAACGCGACGACCCATGTTATGGCTACCAGTCTATTTCGCTACCATCGAAATTAAAGAAGTGACCACTCACTTCAGTATTCGATGACTCTATTACAGTCACAAGGCCTTTAGCCGAAGTCTCTGTATCAATAAGAGCATTTGGTCCGCCCATTTCGGTCTGTACCCAACCAGGATGTAACGCCAACACTGTAAAACCATCATCGGTCAAGTCGTTGCTTAAACTCTTCACAACCGAGTTTAGAGCCGCTTTAGAGGAACGATAGATATAGCCTCCGCCTGATGTGTTTTCAGACATGCTGCCCACTCTTGATGAAAGGCACGCGATCTTTTTTATTGGGCTTTTTGCAAGCAGAGGCAGTAAGGATTCAACGAGCTTGAGAGGAGCGATGGTGTTGGTTTCGAAAACGCGACGCCACTCTTCTACATCGGTATTACCTAATCCGTAACCTTTAGGGCCATAGTAGCCAGCGTTGTTGATGAGAATGTCGATGGATTCAAGTTTTGAAGGAAGTTCATTGACGGATTGATAGTCCGTGATGTCGAGCTGTATACACGAAAGGTTGCTGTTTTCGTTTGCGAGAGCAAGTAACTCTTGTGCTGTGGAAGCATCGCGATAGGTGGCATACACGGTGTGCCGATCATTGACGTAGTGTCGGGCTAGGCTTAAGCCAATACCTCGGTTCGCACCAGTGATAAAAATAACGCTCATAATGATTCCTTGTTAGTTCAATCAGTTAAGTGTGATGGGTTAACGCGAGAAAATCAACGCTCCACCAACTGACCATTAGCATGCTCACGAAAATCATTACTGCTGCGACAGAGCCGCAGATCACACCACAGATGAGTATTACGTTTTTCATTGTTGTCTCTGAAACTAATTAAATCTAATGATAATTATTATCATTAATTAAGGTTGTCGCCAAGTCTGAGACTGTTATGATTTTGAGATTGATACGTAATACGCCTGACTATGACTCCTTTAATTTACCATCCAATTTATTCTCAGTTGCCTTTACCAGAAGGGCATCGTTATCCAATCCATAAATACCAACTGTTGCACAGTGCGGTGAAGCACCAAATGGACAGCGATTCAAAATGGGGTAATGCATTCGAAATGTTCCAGCCAATGCCTGTTTCGGTAGAACAAGTAAAGCAGGTACACGATGGTGAATATGTCGATTTGCTGGTTTCTGGAAATTTGCCTGCGGCAAAAATGAGACGCATCGGCTTTCCGTGGAGTGAACAGCTTATAGAAAGGACACTCTATTCAAGTGGTGGAACCTGCTTGGCCGCTGAAATGGCTATTGAGAGTGGTTTAGCGATTCATCTCAGTGGTGGCTATCATCATGCGCACCGAGATTTTGGCAGTGGCTTCTGTTTGTTGAATGATCTGGTTTTGGCAGCAAAGCATGCGCTAACGTTTGAGCATATCGATAAAGTGCTGATCATAGACAGTGATGTCCACCATGGTGATGGTACAGCGACACTTTGCCAAGAGAATGACGACATTATTACTCTGTCATTCCACTGCGATAAGAACTTCCCTGCGCGTAAACCTGTGTCTGACTTGGATGTACCGTTAAGCCGTGAAACAGAAGATGAAGAGTTTCTGCGTTGCTTTGAACAAGTCACCAACATGGCTATTGCTCATCATCAACCGGATCTGATTATCTATGATGCGGGTGTCGATATTCATCAAGATGACGAATTGGGGTATTTGAATATTTCTACACAAGGGATATTTAAACGCGATTGTTTGATGCTCAATTTAGCAAAGAGTAAAGCGATTCCAATGGCGTGTGTTGTCGGTGGTGGTTATCGGTCGGAACATAAAGATCTGGTGCCGATCCACATGCAGTTACTAAACGCTGCATTGGCTGTGAATAGCTGAATTGTTGAGGTACGTGATCTTCAGATACAAAAAAGCCGCTGATTTCTCAGCGGCTTTCTTTAATGTGGTGGAGGGATAGGGATTTGAACCCTAGAACCGCTATTAACGGTTGCCGGTTTTCAAGACCGGTGCTTTCGACCACTCAGCCATCCCTCCAGTGCCGCGAATAATATAGTGGTGTGATTCGCTTGTAAATACCCTTATGAACTGACTGCTTTTTTTATGAACAAGTTTGTGTGTTTATATATTGCTAGAGTGAAAATTCATCTAATACAAGAGATGCAATAAACGAAGTTAAGGGGGCAGGCAAAGGTGTAGATTTAGCTTCTTTCTGTGTCGTTCTTATTTCCCTCTAGGGTTAATCTTGCCTTTAATGATTATAAGATTCATAATGAATGCATCTTATAGAGTGAAATATCCCACTATGCATATCACACGTTACACTGATTACTCCCTGCGAGTTCTGATTTATCTAGCGATCAACAACCAATCTCTTAGCACCATCGGCGACATTGCTAACAGCTATGGTATTTCTAAAAACCATTTAATGAAGATTGTTCAACAGCTCAACCTTAAGGGGCATTTGATCGCTACCCGCGGCAAAAATGGTGGCTTGAAACTGAGTTGCCCGCCAAGTCAGATCAATATTGGTACGTTAGTTCGAGAATTAGAAGATAAACGTAACTTAGTTGAATGCTTTGGCGAGGATAACCGCTGTGTCATTACGCCAAATTGCCAATTGAAAACTATCTTTGCTGAAGCTCAAGAGTGTTTTTACAAAAGCTTAGACGCTTATAGCTTACAAGATCTCCTAGGCGAAGAGCACAGCTACAAGCTAGGACAAATCTTGGCGGTTGAAGTTATTTAATTTTGGTTAACTCACTAGGTTTATGATGATGAAAGATTTAAATGCAAACCCCAATAATGGCGTCTCAATGACAGCATTTTTTGAACTCGCGTTTCGACCGTTTTTCTTGTTTGCGTCACTTTTTAGTATTGCAGCGTTAGTCGGGTGGGCCGCGTTTTGGAATGGCAGCGCAACCCTGAATGTTTATGGCGGAGCAATGTGGTGGCACATTCATGAAATGTTATTTGGCTTTGCTGCCACTGTCGTGGTGGGCTTCTTGCTGACGGCAGTACAGAACTGGACAGGTGTCCGCAGTATTAACGGGCGCGGGTTAATGTTACTTCTGGCTATCTGGCTTTGCGCGAGAGTAGCGATGTTCTTGCCGGATGTGTTAAGCCCTTGGTTGGTGGCTGGAATTGATTTGCTGTTTTTACCTATCGCAATGATTTCTCTTGCTCACAATATTGTCAGTGTAAAACTTTGGCGAAACCTGTTGTTCGTTCCCATTTTGTTGCTAATGACTTTTGCCAATGCCGCAATGCACTATGGCGTTCTATTTCAGCAGCCAGTCTTAATTTCACAAGCGAGTACAGGCATGGTGCTGTTGGTGACCCTAGTCATGTGCATTATGGGTGGACGAGTCTTTCCTATGTTTACCGCTAATGGCACACAGACGCCACGAACTCCAGCATTACCATGGCTTGAAAAGCTGAGCATAGTCAGCACGATTCTCGCTGTTGTGTTGAGCTTTCAGATACTTCCCGTTGCACAAGGCATCGTTGCTACCGTGTTTATTGTCAGTGGCTTGGCAAACGCGTTTAGGGCGGTAAGGTGGAAGATATGGGTAGCATTCAAGACACCCCTCGTGTGGACTTTACATTTAAGCTATTGGGCAATTTCGTTAGGGCTTATTTTATTTGGCGTTTCGATCATTTCGCCATTGGTCACGCAATCACAAGCGATTCATGCGCTAACTGTGGGTGGAATGGGAGTGATGATCTTATCAATGATCTCACGTGTGTCGCTAGGACACACCGGTCGAACTATCGCGATTGGCAAAATAATGACCGCGGCGTTAATCGCCATTGTCTTTGCCTTTATTGTGCGAGTGTTTGGCGGGTACTTTACCCATAATATTGTCTATATCATTACCTTATCCAGTGCTCTGTGGGTTGCTGCATACAGTTGTTTCGTTGTGTTGTACTTACCAATTCTAATAAAACCAAAAGCTTAAATACTCCATGATAACAAGTGGGAAATTCGACTAATATTAAAGTTGCATTTAAAATGCATCTTTAATATTATGTCCTTATTGAGTTACTTAAATACAACCAAAGAGAGCATGATTATGAGCTGTTGTGGCGGATGTGGTGGTTCAAACCACGAAGAACAAGCAAATGAAGCTGAACAAAAGAAACAAGCAGAGCAGCAAGAGACTAAGCAAGAAAACGCTTAATTTAAGCAGCGCTCAAGCCAAATTTAAAAATCCAGAGATTTCGATGAAGCCTCTGGATTTTTTATTTTTATGGATTCATAGAGAGAGTCTGAGAAAAACCAAATTTGACTCTTCAATTCAGCCTGCCCCTCCAGTTAATGACTTTACCCAAATGGCATGTATCGCTCGCCAATCACATTCAATGAACGTGCGTGTAGGTAGGTGTGGTTTAACATTTGTATCGGTGACTGAAACGCGGGGGAGTATGCATTCAATAGGATTGGCGATAGTCAAACAGCAATAGAGCAGTAACAGCGCTTTAAAGTGTTCAGATGTGTCGTGAGGAACAGGTTTGGTTGTAGGAACAGATACCAATCGGGTAAGCTAAGGCTGGTCACTAAGGATTGTGAAAGATTAGATCTTAGGCGCGATTGATTGTACGTCAGATGCAAAAAAGCCGCTGATTTCTCAGCGGCTTTCTTTAATGTGGTGGAGGGATAGGGATTTGAACCCTAGAACCGCTATTAACGGTTGCCGGTTTTCAAGTTTGATTGTTTAAGTGTTGTTATGTATTATTTTTCAATGCGTTACCGCTTTTTATCAAGTCGTGTAAACACAAAACTAAACAAATCAAGGTGTTAAAAATGGCTAAAAATGGACAAAAAAGCGAGTATCACAAGCTCAAAGACGGGTTAGCAATTCGAAAAGTTCCACAGTCAAAAAATTATGGTATTTACTTAAAGTTTCCAAACCAAAAACCTCTTCAGTTTTCGCTAAGAACTGACGATTATGACGAAGCGGTAGAAAAAGCAATGGAAGAATATTACTTCAATAAAATGCTTTTAAGCCGTGGCGAAAAAATCCGCCAACCAAAGCAAAAATCAACAGTTCACAAAATCATTGATGAACTGATCAAAGTCCACGAAAAAAATCAAGATGCTTTAAAAATTGACGGAAAAGAGAAAAAACACGAAACACACATAAGAATCTTTAAACGTATCAAGCAATTTTACAAAGAAGACTTGAATCCGTCAGGTCTTGAAATGCCTTTAATCCGTGCTTATTTTGAAGAAAATCAACCGTTTTCAACTACTCAACTACGAGTTACAAAGTATTGTTTTAATGAGATTTTTGATCGAAGCGTAGAGAAAAAACTCATTACTAAAAATGACGTTGTTGACTTGAAAAAAATCAAGCCAAGTAAGAAACCCGAAAGCAGAAAAGATCATTTCACATACTCAGAGTTTTCGAAAGTAGTAGTCCACGCTATAAACGAATGCAGAAACGCACACGGAAAAGGACAACACACTCAGAGAATGGCAATTCTTTACTCGTCATTTCTTTTTTATTCGGGCGTTCGGGCTGGATCTGAAGCTCTTGGCATAACTTGGGGAGACTTGAACTTTTCAGATTTTGGGGATCTGTATTGCACCGTTCGAGAAGGGAAAACGAAGAACTACACAAGAAATAATAGAAACGTCATTCTTGACCATTTCGCAGAAGAAACTATCCATTCAGTTGTTGCTTTGAAGTTCCCGAAATTGGCGCAAAAATTCACGAAAAAAGAAGCGGTGTTGTTCTTGAAAAACAACAAAGCAGGAGTAACAATTTTTTCAACCAATTTCAGCCAAAAACCCACATATCCAAAGATTTTTAAGAAGTGGATTGACGAGTTGAAAGAGACAAAAACACTATCAAAATCAAAGGATTTAACGCTTTACAGTTTACGTCATAGCTATATCACAATAGCACTTGAGAACAACGTTCCAATCCCGTTAATCGCTGAAAATGCAGGAACTAGCGGCACAATGATCGAGAGACACTATTCACACATTACAGTTCTTACGCCAGAAGCTAGAAAAGCCCTTTTAAGAGACAAAATAATGTTTGAAAATGGGGAAAGACTGGAAAAGACACAAGCGGAAAAACGCAAGGTTATTGATAATCTTATTGACAATTTCGATGCGTGATTTGTGCAGAGTCGTTTAAGTCGAAAACAAGTTTTCTCCTGTTCTGAAAAAAGCCCGATATGTAAGGCATTTTAAAAAAAGTGCTGTATGTGTCGGGTTACGTTACAAACGGACAAATCCAACAGTTTTGATTATCGATCAATTGGACAAATCCAACATTTTCTTGATTAAAAGTGATATTGCAATTTTTAAGTGTTTTATTTGAAAATGGTGGTTTAAGTCTTATTTTGGTAAGTTTATGATTTTGATGATGTTCTTAGTTGATAATTGCAATTAAGAGATTTAAACAAAGCTAGGTTTTGATTGAGTTTTAATTTTCAAAAAACGATAGACACAACAAAGAAACGAGACAAGCAGCAACAACGCACAAGGCGGATAAATCCCTACATATCAAGGTTTTTGGTGTTGTAAATATGAAAAGTTGAGTTGTTGAAGTGTTGCGGTAAAAATTAGGGTGTACCCCTAAACTGTCAAAATTGAAAAAATCAAACGGTTGGTTTTTCTATCAAAAAGATTGCATATAATCACTAAAAAAGAAAAGTGTAAAAAGTGAAATTAAAAAATCCTTATTTCTAGGGCTTTTTTAGGTTTTGAGTTGCTAAAATATACACTTGAATAGATTTAATGTGTTAGGTTGTTATATTTACACATTATCTATATTTCTAATTATATGGTAATTTACATAACGACACTTTCAAAACTATCGAAATATCAAAACTGTTGGATTTGTCGGTTGAGTCCATGAAAGAAAAATTGTTAGATTTATCGCAAACAATGCCAAACTATTCAGAGCTTAAAAAAGTTGGATTTGTCCAACTTTTGATTAAAAATCCTTTTATTTAAATGAAAAAAAACGCCCTATTGAGCGTTAAAAATTAATTAAAATCAATGGATTACATAGACGTATACAAGTCAAACATATCATTAATTTCTTCAAAATCTGCTTCGTCGTAACCGTAGAAATCAAGCGTTACTATCTTTGAATAAGTATTGTTGTTGATGTTGTAACTTACTGTAAAATCACGCTTTCCTAGTCGTTTTGGCGGTTCTACAAACGTTTCAGTCAATGTTATTTGAGCTTCATTTTTAAGAGCAGTAAAGCGAGAATTAAAGTAACTGTATCGCTTTCCGTCAGCAATCAAATACTTTTCAGTATCAACACGAAACTCATTTTTAGTAAAAATTTTGTTTCCACAAGTCGCTAAAACTTCTGTGATAATGTCTGAAAACTCACGATTATTGATAGTCAAACCGTCAAAATGATCTTTAAAAGATTTTTTAAACTCTTTGTTATTCGTTAGTTTTTTAAGACGTTGACGACTGTTTAAAGAAAGCTTTTTAGTGTCCAGAAATAGCGGTTTTTCTGGCATTGAAAAATCCCTCAATTTCTTAATTCCAAGTTTTCCAAATCGCCAGCCAAATGAATAATACGGAATAGCTTTAATTTCTAATTCTTTAATAAAGTTTTTATATGTTAAATAGTTTTCAATATTTTCTTGATTATCTTCGAAAATTGAGAAACTAGATATGCAACAATTATTTGTTTTAATGTTTGAATATTTGATTTTATTATCAGAAACTGTCTTTTTTACGTCTTCCAAGTCTTGTAAATATGAGTTACAAACTCTGTCAGTAAGTTCATTTGTAATTTCTCTCATATCAAAAACGTTAATTTTATACAAACGTCTAATTTCTGTTTTTGTCTGATTAAAATGTATTTTGTTATCTTTTATTTCATAATTCACTTCGAACCTCTCTTATTTGATCTTAATTATTTAATTACCATTTAATTTTTAACTTGTCAAATAAAAATATTGGGTTTGTCTAATTGTTTTTTATTTTAAAATAAGAGAAATAAAAAATAAGTATTGGATTTGTCGGTTGGGGGTTGCATACGGTAAGGTTTATTAATATCAAAGTTGTGATATATAAATAATAAAGAGAAAAAGGAATTAGAGATAATGAAGATTAAAATAATAACTTTGATTTTGTGTTGTTTCACAGCGTTTTTTTCAACTGCGAAGACACATACACAGATCAAACAAATCAAAGGAAATAAGTATAATATTTACTATTATTCAACGACTTACAACGATGGTAAGATTTTTACGAGTTGTTTTTATGGCTACCCAAATAATCCATTTACGAATAAAGGAAGTAATTGGTTGTCGCTTGGTGATCGTAGTTACTATGGGTTGAGAAGTAGAGATAGGCTTTGTTGCGTAATTCA
>NZ_MCZK01000176.1 GCF_002875945.1 Vibrio lentus | reverse complement strand
GAATTACGCAACAAAGCCACTAGACCGTGTAAAAGAGATGGCTCCAGAACATCCTGAATGGAAAACCGAAGCACCGTTTAAGTTTGTACTTGAAGGGGATATTGAGAGCGTTCTGGGCAGTGGCGAAGAAGGGCTATTAAAAATCATCATGGCGACACACTCTGGTATGACAGTCGAAGAATACCAGAAAGACGTCAAGCAATGGTTGGCGGTAGCAAAAGATGAGCGCTTCAATAAAGCGTACACAGACCTAACTTACCAGCCAATGAAAGAGATGCTGACTTACCTGCAAGAGCATGACTTTAAGACTTACATTGTGTCGGGTGGAGGCGTTGACTTCATGCGAGCGTGGGCTCCGCAAGCTTACAACATTCCTACAGAACAGATCATCGGCAGCGCGCTCAAATACAATTACAGCTACAACGATGGTAATCCGACGGTTACTAAGGATTCGTCCATTTTGACCATCGATGACAAAGCCGGAAAGGTCACTAACATTCAGCATATTATCGGTAAGAAGCCGATTCTGGCCGTAGGTAATTCAGACGGTGACCAAGCGATGATGCAATGGGCAACGAGCCAACCCAACTCAATGGCTATGATTGTTCATCATACCGATGCCGAACGTGAGTGGAAGTATGATCGTGAGTCCCATGTTGGTAAGCTCGATAAGGCACTAGATGAAGCGAACTCTAGAGAGGATTGGACGCTGATCGACATGAAATCCGATTGGTGTGAGGTGTACTAACGCCGAATTGATTCTTGATTTATAAAAGCTCGGATTGTTGATTCGAGCTTTTTTGCGAAATAGCGAAGGCTTCGTCTTATTTTAAGCAAGAACGTACTATAAATTTTCACCGCATGACGCTTTAATCGGGATTGTCAGAAATTAAAGGAATAGAGAAATGAAAACGATCGGTTTGCTTGGTGGTATGAGTTGGGAGTCGACAGTGAGCTACTATAAATCCATTAACGAGGGTGTAAAAGCTACCCTTGGCGGGCTCAATTCTGCAAAGGTTTGTATGTACAGCGTGAACTTCGATGAGATTGAAAAGCTACAGCACCAAGGTCGTTGGGCTGAGACGGCTGACATCTTATCGGACGCGGCTTTATCGGTAGAGAAGGGCGGGGCTGACTTTATCCTGATCTGTACCAATACCATGCATAAGGTCGTTCCTGAGATCGAAGAAAAGATCACGATTCCTATCTTACATATCGCAGATACCACGGCGCAGAAATTGCTTGAGAAAGGCGTGAAGAAAGTCGGATTGCTCGGTACTGCTTTCACGATGGAACAAGATTTCTATAAAGGGCGTTTAACCGATAAATTCGGTATTGATGTAGTGATCCCTGATGAGAGTGACCGAGAAGCAGTGCACAACATTATTTATCAGGAATTATGTCGCGGCGAAGTAAAAGAAGAGTCTCGAGCTGTCTATCGTCAAATCATTGAGAAGCTAAGCCAGCAAGGTGCTGAAGCCGTTATTCTTGGGTGTACTGAAATCGCCCTACTGATTCAGCAACAACATACTGATGTTCCTCTTTTTGATACCACTGCTATCCATGCGGAGGCGGCAGTACGTTTGGCGACGAGCGATTAACTTCTAGCTCTTATTTCTAGCTGCATAGCAGTTCTCTTTTAGTTTTTGTGCGATTTTTATTCAGTTGAGTGAAAGTTTTTTGTACAAAAGCAGGTCGTTAATTAATGAAGCGATGCTTTGTTCATTAACCAAGGCTTTATCGGCAGGTAAGGCTTTAGTTAATGGCTGAGGTATCCGCGCTTTTAAGCACTATGCTTTAGTCATGACCAAAAGAGGATTTATTATGAAATGGCTTATCTTATCTGTGACGTTATTGTTTGTGGCGGGATGCCAATCAACAGGCTCTGAAACATCTTCACATGATCAAATGAATAAAGTAGATACAAGCGGTTGCAGTAGCTAATCTCTTTTTGTGGAAACACCTTTTCAGCTGCTCCGATAGCGACCCCCATAAAAGCTCCAATAAAGAGTTATCCCCTATAAAGCCTTGTGTTATCACAAGGCTTTTATTTTATACAAAATCTAAAAACTGATTCGACTATATTACGAATTATCAATGAATACTGGTGTTGATAAACTCTGTTTTATTCAAGCACGCTCTCGTGCTTATAGACCGGAGAAACCAATATGAATTACGAGGGAAAAGTATATCGTCCATGGACAGAGGCGAAGAGCATTCTTATTCAAACCACATTAGGTTGCAGTATCAACACGTGTACGTTCTGTAACATGTTCAGCGATAAACGATTCAAAGTTCGTGACATTGAAGATGTGTTTAAAGATATCGAAGAAGCTCGCCTGATTTATCCTTATGTTGAATCGATTTTCCTTATCGATGGCAATGTGATGGCCGCTCGCACGGATTACCTTCTTAAGGTTTTGGATAAGCTTCGTCATACCTTTCCTGAAAGCAGAAAAGTATCGCTTTACAGTGGTTTGAACGATTTCCGTCGTAAAAGCCTGAGCGAGCTTAAAGAACTGAAGAGTGCAGGCCTAACCATGGCTTATGCGGGTCTTGAGTCGGGCGATGCGGTTGTGCTCGACAGCATTAAAAAGCGCATGACCCCTGAGCAAGCGCTCGAAGGTATGGCTCTGGCAAAAGAAGCCGGCATTGAAACTTTATTGTCGTTCATCTTTGGTCTTGGCGGACGTGATCGTTCCCGTGAACATATTGTCGAGACTACAAGATTATTGAACATCATGAAGCCTGAACAAATTGCGCCCATGGCGTTAGCGATTCAGCCTGGCACTGTGATGGAACAAGAAGTGAAAGACGGCAAGTTCATTATGCCGACTCAACTTCAGATTCTGGAAGAAGAAAAATACCTGCTTGAGAATCTAAACATCGACACTTTCTACTGGGGTGACCATGGTAACAACATCGTGACTCAGAAAGGCTTCCTGCTTGATTCCAGAGAGCAATTTTTAGCGAAGGTTAACCATGCAATAGCATCTAATCCGATGGCTAAAGATAGCGTTATTCAGACGTTTGCTTGGTAACGTTTATTGAAAATCGATACCTATAAACAAAGATAAAAAAGAGTAGTGCTCATGAGGTGAAATGTCCGTCGTGAGCCTACTTTTTATTAAGACAATTCAAAATCAACAAAGCTATTTTCTAGGTACATGTTGTAAATTTGTGAATCTGAATTGTCTATATTCTATGCTGTGTACTGGATCTCATTTGTTATTTGAGTCCCTTGCTAAGGTAAATAATGAATATGTTTAATACCAATCACTTTACTCAACTTAAGAGGTTTCTATGCTAGGTGAAAATCATTCTCTTGTTCACGAATTTCCTGAAATGAAAGATAAAATTGCTGAGCTTGTTAAAACTGACGATGGCTTTGCAGCAGACATGAAGACGTACGACAACCTTGATAAAGAGATTCGTAAGCTTGAGCTGAAAGATTCACCCATTGATGACGGCTCGATGCACCAACTGAAACATGATCGTTCTGTACTGAAAGACGCACTGCACGCTCGTTTAACTGGCTAGTGAGCTAGTAATTTTGCTGATTAGTGAAATGGCGAATTGCAGATTTAGATACTAAAAACTCCTTCGGGAGTTTTTTCTTTTTGGCTCAATAACATCTTCATCATTCAACTGAGCTAATACGTTGTATTGTTGTGTTAATAACGCATAATGAGGATTACTGGTACACGATTTTTAAGATTTCATTGGTAATCACATGAATATTGAACACCTCAAATTGTTTGTTCGTTTAGCTTCCACACATAACATCAGTATGGCTGGCCAAGAGCTGGGACTGTCGCCTGCGGTTGCTAGTTCGCATATCAGTAAACTTGAAGATAATTTAGGTGTTCGCTTGGTACACCGAACCACTCGTAAGGTGTCTTTAACAGAGGAGGGGGAGGCATTCTTACCTCACGCTGAAGAGGTGTTATCGAGTGTGGATGCTGCCAAGTCGGCGGTCGGTGTGGGCTGTGATTCTCCAACCGGAACATTGCGCGTCACGGCATCTGCGTCTTTTGGGCGTTTGCATCTTGTTCCTGCACTACCTGGCTTTCTTGAGCGTTACCCGGGTTTGAAAGTTGATTTCAGATTGTCAGACTCTATGGTCGATCTTGTAGAAGGCGGCTTCGATATCGCAATTCGAATCTCTGAATTGAAGGATTCGACACTCATTGCTCGAAAGCTCGCGACAGATAAACGTGTTGTGTGTGCATCGCCAGACTATCTAATCAAATACGGCAAGCCAGCCACGCCTCAAGATCTTAATGACCACCAGTGTATTAGCTTGATTGGCTTAGAAAGCTGGACCTTCCACACTGAAAACGGACCTAAAACGATTAAGGCCTCGGGGTCTTTTAGAGCGGATAACGGCGAAGCGCTGCGTGATGCGGCGTTAGGTGGTATTGGTATTACGGTGACGTCGAATTGGTGTGCGTACGAGCAGCTGAAAAGCGGTCAGTTGATTCAAGTGTTGGAAGATTACCCACTCACCTCAGAAGCGGCGATTTGGGCGGTGTACCCAAGCACAAGGTTGCTTGCGCCAAAAGTGAGAGCCTTCATAGACTACTTCTCTGAATACTATGGCAACCCGCCGTATTGGGAGCAAAAGTAGAGGTAAACCGATTTAACGAAAAAGCCCTCCGTTTCTAAGTGAATATATTAGAAGCGGAGGGCTTTTTTCTTGGAATCAGAAAATCAATTGAGCATAGCTGTCATTAAGAAAGCGTTGCTGCGATGATCTCATCAATTTTAGCGACAACTTGTTGTGATTTATCACCGTAAATTGCATCCGGGTGCGGGTTGGCAAAGGTGTTGTTGTCGTTATCAAAGTATTGACCGCCCGCTTGTGCGAACTCGTCAGACAATGATGCACGAACGAGAATATCAGAACCAATGCTTAGGTCGCCGCCGGCAATGCCGTACGCATCTTTCACCATCTTACTGCCTAGTAACGAAGCAGGGTTTACCGCAACCACCATTGGGCCTGTAAAACCTAACTCTTTTGCCATTTCACGTGTCCACATAGTGATCGCCAGTTTACTTTGTGCGTAAGCGTCGCCATCAGAAAGAGGTTTTTTACCTTCGAGTACTTCAATGCTTACCGCAGCTTGCGCCGCTGAAGACAGGTTAACCACTCGGCTAGATGAATCGAGCAATGGCAATAGACGCTTGGTTAGGTGATACGGAGAAACCGTGTTTACAGCAAAACGAACATCTAAACCGTCTTTAGTGATTGGGTTCGGGGTGTTGAACACGCCTGCGTTGTTAATCAGTACGTCAATTTTATCGTGTTCAGCAATCACTTCGTCAGCCAACGCATCCACATCAGCCAAAACAGACAAGTCTGCCACGTAGCTTTGGATTTTTGCTTCAGTAGAGAGAGTTACAAGCTGCTGCTCAACATCTTTTAGTTTGCTTGGGTTACGTCCATGCAATAAAACGTGGTGACCTTGTTGAACGAGTACTTTTGCAGTTTCGAAGCCGATACCATCGGTAGAGCCAGTGATCAGGATAACTTTTTGCATGGAATAGATTCCTTATTAAAGCGCTGACATCGCGAGCGTTTTTGAATGTGTTGTTTCGTTGAGATAAAGAATAGCAACCTTTTGTGAAGTTGATAATCAAGCTGATTAACAAAACACTATTTAGTTTTTATTGAAAATAGAGGCGAGAACAAAGCCTTAGCCAGCGCGAAGAAGACGATCAGTCGATAGATTTATCTGATTGAGTCCTTAAATCGGAATAGCAGACAATAAAAAAGCTTAGCGCGGGGGACGCTAAGCTTGGTTGTTAATTATGTTCTGAAGCATGTCTAGGCTGGTGGAATTAGCCGACTTGAGAAAAGCTCACTACCTTGCTTTGTAGTTTCTCTTTCAAGTAATCAGTCACCGTTTGCTGCTCTGATTCGCTCATGTACAGGCCTAGCTTGGTTCTGCGCCACAAGATATCTTCGTCTGTCATCGCCATCTCTTCATTGATCAAGTAATCGATTTCAACTTGATAAACGCCATGGGCTTCACTTGAGAATTGGGTGCCAAGGTCAGCTTCGCTATTCGCACCTTCCAGTAGTTTCCACGTGTAAGTACCGAATTGAGTCACGTAGCGAAGCAACAACGCTTCAGATGCCCAAGGGTATTTAGTGTGGATCATCTTCGCAAGTTGCTCTCTGCTACAGCTGAAGTTACCGCCTGGAAGCGTGTTGTTGGCTGTCCAAGGCGCACCCATGTTGGTTAGGTGTGGTTCTAACTTCTTAAGTGCTGCTTCGCCTAGCTTACGGTAAGTGGTTAGCTTGCCGCCGAAGATCGAAAGCAATGGTGCTTGATCTAGTTCTGCATCCAATTCCAATGTGTAGTCACGAGTGATCGCTTGTGGTGAATCAGATTCATCGTCACAAAGCGGTCTTACGCCACTGTATGTCCAAACCACATCTTCACGGCCAAGCTGTTTAACAAAGTGCTGGTTAACAATATCAATCAAGTAATCCACTTCGACATCATCAATTGCGACGTTACGTGGGTCGCCTTTGTATTCAAGGTCAGTCGTGCCGATGATCGAGAACTTATCTAGGTAAGGGATCATGAACACAATACGATTGTCTTTGTTTTGCAGAATGTACGCTTGTGGTTCGTCATGAATGCGTGGCACAACAATGTGTGAGCCCTTGATCAGACGAATATTACGAGGCGAAGCCTGCTCTAATCCATCATCAAAGAATTGCTTAACCCAAGGGCCTGCTGCGTTAACAAGCGCTTTTGCTTTACGTTCAAAACGTTGGTTTGTCATGACATCGAGGATCGTCACATGCCAAATACCACCTTCACGGTGCGCTTTTTCAACTCGGCAATAGTTACGAACTTCTGCGTTGTTCTCTTTAGCCGCTAACACGTTGAGCAATACCATACGCGCATCATCAACCCAACAATCTGAGTATTCGAAACCTGTCTTCATTTCTGGCTTCAATAAGCCTGATTTCGCCAAGTTCACCGTTTTACTGCCAGGAAGCGTGGTGCGTTTACCCAAGTTATCGTAAAGGAATAGGCCACAGCGGATCATCCAAGCTGGGCGTAAAAATGGTCGATGAGGTAAACGGAAACGCATTGGTTGAGCAACGTGAGGTGCTTTTCTTAGCAAGACTTCACGTTCTGCAAGTGCTTCCGAAACCAAACGAAATTCATAGTGTTCAAGGTAACGTAAGCCACCGTGGATCAGTTTTGAACTTGCAGAAGATGTCGCAGAGGCGAAATCATTTGCTTCATATAAACCAACGTTTAGACCACGACCTGCTGCATCCGCTGCGATGCCTGCACCGTTGATACCGCCGCCGATCACGATCAAATCTAAAGTGGAAGATGTACTATTTTTTGAATTATTTTGTTGAGCACTCATGGTTTTGACCTCTTTCTGAGCGAACGAGCATTTTAGAACATAAGTGAATCCTATCTTAACTTTCGTTTGCGGTCATTTATTATTTTCGTTTATGCGCGTTTTATGTGATTTGAGCATAAAAAAACCTCTGCTTATGAAAGAAGAGGTTCAAATAAAACTTATTCGAGCATAGAAGTGACACGAACAGGGATCAAGTATTGTTGGTCCAGTTATTAAAAAAGCCAGCTATCGATAAAGTGTTTTATCAATAGATCTGGCTTTTGATTGCTCAATGAATGAGCGAGCTTTACTTAATTTAGCTCAACTTAATCTAGCTAGATTAGCAGGGGCTATTCGCCTGAAGTTGAAGGCTGAGCAGTATCGATAATTTCTAACGGAATTGCCGAATCTTTAAGGATGTTGAGAATCTCTTCCGGCGGCTGCTTATTAGTAAACACCATGTGTGCCTGAGATATATTACCAAGCTTAACCATCGCATTACGACCAAACTTAGTGTGGTCGACGGCTAAGAAGATGCTACGGCTGTTTTCGATGATTGCTTGTTTCACTCGAACTTCGTGATAGTCAAAATCGAGTAGTGAGCCATCAAAGTCGATGCCACTGATGCCCAAGATGCCGAAATCCAGACGGAATTGCTTCACGAAATCGAGTGTCGCTTCACCGACAATACCGCCGTCGCGGTTTCTTACTTCGCCACCCGCCAAGATAACCTTGATCTCAGGGTTCGGCAGAAGGATGCTCGCCACGTTAATGTTGTTGGTGACAACTCTTAACTGTTTGTGATTTTTGTTGAGTGCACGTGCAACTGATTCTGGTGTGGTACCGATATCAACAAACAAAGTCGCGCCATCTGGGATGTGTTTAACCAGTTCATCGGCAATCACGTCTTTTTCGTTGAAGTTAAGCGCTTTACGCGTGTTGTAAGAGGTGTTTTCCGAGCTTAAAGGAATGGTTGCACCACCGTGATAGCGACGGATTTTGTTGCCATCGGCCAGTTCGTTGAGGTCTCGTCTGATGGTTTGTGGGCTGACATCAAACTTTTCAACGAGCTCTTCGGTACTCACATATCCTTGTGTTTTAACCAGGTCTACAATCTGCTGGTGTCTTGGTATCTGCTTCACTTAACTTACCACTCCCTGCACGCCAAAGGCTCTAGCGCGTCAAAATCGAAAATATAAACTCGCGCTATTGTGCTCGAATTGACGAAGAGAGAGAAGTAATGATGGTAAGGAATCATGTCTAAACCGCAAAAACGGTGCTCGTAACGTAAAATTTGAGCTCGAAACGCAAAAAAGAGCACAAAATAGTGCTCTTTTTAGTTTCGTTTACTGAGGTTCGAACAATCCAATCGACAAGAAAGTGATTATTCGAGCTCTTCTGTTAACTCACGCTTAGATTACTCTTCGTCGTCATCGTGCAGTTCAGACCAAACCTGTGCACACTTGATAGCACGCTTCCAGCCTTTGTAACGGCGGTTACGCTTCTCTTCGTCGTGGTGTGGCATGAATGTACGATCTAGAACGGCTTTGTCTTGAAGCTCGTCAATGCTGTCCCAGAAACCAACCGCAAGGCCAGCAAGGTAAGCGGCACCCAGAGCGGTCACCTCCGTTACTTCAGGGCGGTGAACTTCAGTATCAAGCACGTCTGATTGGAACTGCATTAGGAAGTTGTTCGCTACTGCGCCGCCATCAACACGCAGTTTCGCCAGCTTAATGCCAGAGTCAGCTTGCATTGCGTCTAGTACGTCACGAGTTTGGTAAGCAATACCTTCCAGCGTTGCACGGATGATGTGGTTAGAGTTAACGCCACGAGTCAGACCAACAATCGTACCGCGAGCATAAGCATCCCAGTATGGTGCGCCTAGGCCAGTAAACGCAGGAACCACGTAAACGCCGTTTGAAGAATCCACTTTCGTTGCAAAGTACTCAGAGTCTTCTGCACCAGCCAGCAGCTTCATTTCATCACGTAGCCATTGGATTGATGCACCGCCCATGAATACTGCACCTTCTAGTGCGTATGCTGGTTCGCCTTTAGGGCCACATGCCAGTGTTGTTAGTAGGCCGTTCTTCGAGGTTACTTTCTCTTGGCCAGTGTTCATTAGAAGGAAACAACCCGTGCCGTAAGTATTCTTAGCTTGGCCTGCTTCTACACACATTTGACCGTAAAGTGCTGCTTGTTGGTCACCCGCAATACCCGCGATTGGGATACGAGTACCGCCTTTACCACCAAGGTTCGTTTGACCGTATACCTCAGAAGAGCGTTTTACTTCTGGCATCATGATTGACGGAATACCCATCTCATCAAGTAGCTTCTGATCCCAACATAGGTCATTGATGTTGAACAACATAGTACGTGAAGCGTTGGTGTAATCCGTAACGTGTACACGTCCTTGAGTCATTTTCCAAACCAACCAAGTATCAACCGTACCGAACAACAGCTTGCCTGCTTCAGCGTCTTCACGAGCGCCTTCAACGTTGTCTAGAATCCATTTTACTTTGGTACCTGAGAAATACGGGTCAAGGACTAAGCCAGTATTGTCACGTACGTAGTCTTCTAGGCCACGTGCTTTAAGGTCTTCACAGATGTCTGCTGTACGGCGACACTGCCATACGATTGCGTTGTAAACCGGTTTGCCCGTTTCTTTGTTCCAAACAATGGTGGTTTCACGTTGGTTAGTGATACCGATACCCGCGAGTTCGTCGCTGCGAATGCCTGCTTTAGCAAGCGCTTCAACCAATGTAGAGCTTTGAGTTGCCCAGATTTCCATTGGATCATGCTCAACCCAACCCGCTTTCGGGTAAATCTGAGTGAATTCTCGTTGAGAAGAACTAACGATGTTTGCATCGTGATCGAGGATTACAGCGCGAGAACTTGTGGTGCCTTGGTCTAGGGCAACAATGTATTTTTGCTCGGTCATGGTAAGAATCCTTTTTCTTTCGTTATTTATATTTTAGTAAATGTAAGGTCGCTTAGGGGTTAAGCTTGAGCTTGTTCAGCTTCTTCTTCTGTTTCACATTGGTTTGGAATTGTGCAGCCTTGGCCTTCTACTGGTAGGTAAGCACCGATAACACGTGGGTATAACCAACCACCAAAACACGCACCAGCAATTGGAGCAAGAATTGGAACGATGAAGTAAGGAATATCACGAGCACCGCTTAGTGCGAAATCCCAACCTGCAAAGTAAGCGAAAAGTTTTGGTCCGAAGTCACGAGCAGGGTTCATTGCGAAGCCAGTCAGTGGACCCAAAGAACCACCAATTACTGCAATAAGAATACCGATCAGTAGAGGATTCATTGCGCCGCGAGATGCGCCATTGTTCTCATCACCTAACGCCAAAATAGCAAACATCAACACAGCGGTAATCACGAATTCCACAGCAAAAGCGCCAAAGAAAGAAAGTGAAGCATGTGGGTAAGTCGAGAAGATACCAGCGGTTGATAGTGCGTCTTGGCTGCTACGAACGAAGTTATGTGCGATTTCGTAGTCAGTGAATAGGTTGCTGTACAGGCTGTAAACCAATGCCGCAGAACAGAATGCGCCAAGTAGCTGAGAAATGATGTAAGGCACAACTTTCGCCTTATCAAAGCCATGGAACATTGCCAGTGCGATGGTCACTGCCGGGTTTATGTGTGCGCCAGAAACACCAGCAGTACAGTAAATTGCGATAGCAACACCGAAGCCCCAGATGATGCTGATTTCCCATTGTCCGAATGTTGCACCAGTAAGTACTAGTGCTGCCACACAGCCAACGCCAAAAAATATGAGTAGTCCTGTTCCTATAAATTCGGCCAAGCATTGCCCAAATAAAGAGGGGTGTTTGTTAGTTGTCATGTTTGAGTCCTTTTTAGTTTTGCTTATCTAGCACGTGCATTGTGCATATATTTGCGAACTCGAAAACAAACGAACATTAAAATTGAGCGTTTGAGCATAAAATTGTTAATTAAAGTCACTTGAAATGTTAAACCGAACACTTTTGTTCGAAAAAGAAGCTCGCATGAACTTCATTGCTCGAATTGATATGTTTCGAGGTCGCTAAAATTACCTGTATGTAAACGGATGCACAACTGGTACGAGGAGTTTCTGTTTGGATTTGTGACGCTACTTCGTGAGTGGTGGATAATTAGACTTAATTAGGGAGGGCTGTGTGATGTTTTTGCTATGTAACAAGGGCGTTAACAAATGAGTTTATATGCATAAATGAATAAACTGCCAACTAAGTTGTAGTTTGGCAGTTTCAATTTGGGTGTTTGTTCTTGTTATAAGTTAAGAACTTACAGCTCTAAACTAGAGCTGCAACTTTTCCTCTCGCAACCAACTGAGCTCGGATTGAGTCATACGCCCAGTTGAATGCTATCGCGTAAAGTACGAAGAAAATAACTAGGCCGATGTCCATGATCAGGACGGTCAGGAAGTCGAGTTGTAGAACCCACATCAAGACAGGTAGAGTGACGGTCATTAATCCAAGCTCAAAACCTAAGCCGTGTAGAACACGTGTTTTCTTGGTTCTTTTGCTTCGGTCAGCCCCGTAAATTTTATCGTAGCCATAGTTGTAAACATAGTTCCAAGCCATTGCAATCAATGATATTGCAAGCGCTAAGCCTGCCATTTCACCTGCGCCGTTTCCTGTAATATAGGTTGCAAGCCCTGCCATTAAAATCAAAGCAACTATTTCAAATAGCACCATGTGTAACATGCGTTCTTTATGTGACATCTTTTTACTCTCTTTATGTTTTTCTAGCCTCTATGGGCTAATGACTTGGCTAGATAATATCTATTTAAGTGATAATATAAAGATAGTTAGCATCACATATAGTGATAGTAAGTGTTGGGAGACACCGAGTGTACAACATAGAACAGCTGAAGATGTTTGTGTATGCCGTTGAATTAGGGTCATTTTCTGCGAGTGCTCGTGAGTTGGGTAAGGTGCAGTCGGCGGTGAGCCAAGGTATCAGTAATCTTGAAATAGATTTTAATGTTCAACTTTTTGACCGTTCGACACGCAAGCCAACGCTGACGGCGCAAGGTCAGCAGATTTTCAAGCAGGTCAAAGCGATTATTCTACAAGTGGAAGATCTCAACTCTTCAGTCAATGCCATCAATAATCAAGAGGAAGGGCTACTGCGCATCGCATTAGATGATGCCTTGTTGCTTCCTTCATTGCCTAAGGTGTTGGATAAATTCAGCCGAACATTCCCAGCGACAGAGGTTGAGTTGATGGCAGCCGCGAGTACCGATGTGAATCGCTTGGTGTCACAAGACCGCGCAGATATCGGCTTGATGTTTACTGATCTCGCTTTCCATGCGGACTCCGAACCCTGCTTTATTGGTAACCTACCTTTCGTTGCCGTGTGTCACCCAAGTCATGCTTTGTCTGAAGTAGGCATCGCCAAGTTGCCTGATTTCATCCCTCATCGTCAGCTCATCCTACGCGGCAACAAAGGTAAGGTGATTGATCATTTTCCGGTAGTAGCAGGCAAGGTGTGGTGGGCGAACAGTTTTGTCGCCATCAAAGAGATGATTGTGCATAGTTCGGTAGGCTGGGCGTATCTGCCGCGTTACTTGGTGGAAGATGAGATTCAACAGGGAAAGCTTAACCAGATTAACGTCTCGTTTGATCATAAAACATGGTCGCCTCCTGTCGATTTGGTGATATCTAAGAAAGCGATGAAAGGGCCAGGTTTACTTTGGTTGGAAGAGCATCTCAAAACCTTACTCGACTAACCTTTCACAAGCGACAGACAAATGAAAAGGGCTTACCCCGAAAGGTAAGCCCTTAGTTTTCTAATCTTCTGCTAGATGCTAGATGCTAGATGCTAGATTTAACGGTTTGGCCGTTGTAGTACTTGTCTTTCATCTTAAGCGCCACGTTCACTAGGTAAATCAGTACAGGCACTTCAATCAGTGGACCGATAACGCCTGCAAACGCTTGGTCTGAGTTGATACCGAATACCGAGATTGCTACGGCAATGGCTAACTCGAAGTTGTTGCCGGTCGCTGTGAATGCGATTGACGCGTTCTTGTCGTATTCAATACCCATCTTCTTACCAATGAAGAAGCTGATGAAGAACATCGCTGTGAAGTAGATAGTCAGTGGAACAGCAATCAACAATACGTCCATTGGCAGTTCAACAATCATCTCGCCTTTTAGGCTAAACATCAGAACGATAGTCGCCAGTAGAGCTATCAGTGTGATTGGTGAGATGCGTGGAATGAACACATCGTTGTACCACTGCTCGCCTTTCATCGACACTAGGATCTTACGGCTTAAGAAGCCCGCTAGGAACGGGATACCTAGATAGATAAGTACACTGTGTGCAATATCGATCATTGAGATATCAACCATCATGCCTTCGTAACCAAATACAGGCGGTAGAACACTGATGAATAACCAAGCCATAAAGCTGTAAGTCACAACTTGGAATGCGCTATTCAATGCAACCAAAGCTGCGCCGTACTCTTTGTTACCGCCGCCGATATCGTTCCAAACCAGAACCATCGCCACACAACGAGCAAGACCAATCAGAATCACACCCACCATGTAACCAGGGTGATCACCCAAGAACGTCAGTGCCAATACGAACATTAGAATTGGACCGACAATCCAGTTCATGATCAGAGACAGTTTGATGGCTTTCTTATCTTTGACCACAGTGCCTAATAGGTTGTAGTTAACCTTAGCCAAAGGTGGATACATCATTAAGATAAGGCCAATCGCAAGTGGAATGTTGGTTGTGCCAACAGACATCGATTCGTTCCACTGTTCGATTTGTGGGAACAAGGTACCAAGCAGTACACCAATGCCCATGGCGATGAAGATCCACAGCGTTAAGTAGCGATCGAGAAAACCTAATTTTGGTTTCATGATATTATCTCTTTGGTTGATATCGTTAATCGTCGAAAAACGATATTTAAAGGCAAAAAATACGCTTAGTTTATTGTGTTCGACAAACTAAGCGTGGTTAATCTATTTTAAAATGGTGTCGATCAGCGATTCAAATTGCTGAATATTATCTCGGTTAATGCGATAGCACATCTTCGGTGGTATCGATTCGGCAGTGATGAAGCCTGAGTTCTTCAAGATTCGTAAGTGCTCTGATACCGTTGACTGAGCCAAACCCAATTCACTCACCAAGTCGCTGTTCAAACAGCCGCCCGATTTTTCTAACGTTGAAAGGATACTCAATATACGTATTCTTGCCGGGTGAGCGAGCGCTTTCGCTAGAGCTGCCATTTGCTTTTCAGCTTCGGCATCACCATGTCCGATTGGTAGAGCACAGCCACCAGTTGTAGAGCAAGTTTCGTTCATATTGATGTTTCGCTTTCCATAATCGTTAAAAGACGATTAATAGTAAGCCCATTTTATGTAAGGGTCAATGTGATCTTTCAATTTGCTTTTAAATTGGATGTCAAAATCCAAACTTACCATTGAAATCCAACGGGCTAAGACTTGGATGAACCAAACCAGTATAACGGCCACTTTTGCTGTGAATCGCTGTTATTCAATAGCGTACCAATACCGACCAAAGCGATGCTGCCGATTAATACGGGAGTGAATAAGAACGTCCAATCCACATGCGCAGTCCCTGCCAAAGCTATCACAATCGGATTTGCACCAGCGGGTGGGTGAACCGCTCGAAAGTATTGCATTAGCATGATGGATGAGCCGACAGCGATTGCCATGGTCAAGTAGTCATCCCCAAAGCCATATAGCGCGATTAAACCCACAGCAGCCGAAATAAAGTGACCTGCAATGACGTTTCTAGGTTGAGCTAACGGCGATGTCGGCACCGCAAACAGTAGTACGCATGTCGCACCAAATGGCGCCATTAACCATGGGAGGCCAGAGCTTTCTGCTAATAAGCACAAGATTAAGATGCCCAGCGTACCGCCAATAAAACCTTTAACAAGTTGGCTAAAGCTTGCTTTCGGAGGAAGGCTTCCACCACCAGATAGTTTGCTGATCATAATCGTTTCCTCTTCGTTATCTCTTTTTATTGAAGGTGTACAGATCTGTACTGTTTGATTTGAATAATACAGATCTGTACACTTCTTGCAACGAGAAATTGAGCTCTACGATTTCAGAGCGATTTGAGGTTGATGAACGATGAGTAAAAAAGATTTGATTCTGGATGTAGCAGAGTCGTTGTTTAATCAGTTTGGTTATACCGCTGTTGGGGTGGATATGATCCGAGACGAAGCGGCGGTTTCTAAAACATCCATGTACCGCCATTTTGGCTCGAAAACCAAGCTGATTGAGGCCGTGTTAGAAAGGCGTCATCAGCGTTTCGAGTCGAGTTTAGAGGCGGCGCTATCATCAACTTCTGGGTTACAAAACCAACTAGATGCGCTGTTAGATTGGCACCTTGCGTGGTTTGAACAACCTGACTTCAAAGGCTGCATGTTCATGCATGCGCTTGCCGAATTTAAAGAGTCAGAAGATGACATTGCGATGCTCTCGCGACAGCACAAGGTTTGGCTTAAGAACACTATTCACAACGTGGTGAGTGGTGGCGAAGAAGTAGACGCTGCAATATTGGAATTACGCAGTGAATCAGTGATGACCTTCATTGAAGGGCTTATCGTGAGAAGTGAATTTGGTGAGTTAGACGCGAACTTAGATTCAAACCCAGATTCAAGCTCTGACTCAAAGAAAAATGCCTATCGAAAAGCATTGCATTCACTGGCTACTCTAGCGATATAATCGAACGCAGAACCGTTACACAAGATAACGAAAAATCATAATTTACACTTTAATTTTTACTTATAGGTAAGCTCTGAAATGCCACAACAGAACATCAAATTTATCGCTGCGGATATGGACGGCACTCTGCTTAATGAACACGGAAAGTTGGACCCTGAATTCTTCAATCTTTACGAGCGACTAGAAGCTCAAGACATCATTTTTGCTGCGGCATCAGGTCGTCAGTATTACAGCCTGATGGAGACATTTTCTCCGTTAAAAGATCGCATGATGTTTGTTGCTGAAAACGGCACATTAGTGATGCACAAAGGCCAAGAGCTCTACAGCTGCTTACTTGATACTGATGCCATCAAAGAGATCATTAAAGAAGCTCGTGCTATTGAAGGTGCGCATGTGGTGCTGTGTGGTAAGAAATCAGCATACATTGAAACCAAAGATGAGCGTGCTTTAGCTGAGATCTCTAAGTACTACCATCGCCGCGAGCAAGTAGAAGACTTACTGGCGGTAGAAGACGATTTCATCAAGGTGGCTATCTGTCACTTCGACGGTTCACAAGAGAAAGTGAACCCAACTATTGATGCCAAATTCGGTGAGAACTATCAAGTGGTGGTAAGTGCAAAAATTTGGTTAGATGTGATGAACGCTGAAGCGTCAAAAGGTGCGGCGATTAAGCATCTACAAAACACATTAGGCTTCACTTACGAGCAGACCATGAGCTTTGGTGATTACCTGAATGACTTGGAAATGCTTAAAGAGAGCTACCACTCTTACGCGATGGAAAATGCGCATCCAAAGTTGAAAGAGATCGCTCGTTTTGGTGCGCCGAGTAACGTTGAAGCGGGTGTATTCCAAGTGCTTGAGAAACTGCTAGCGTAACGTTGTTCAGCTCTATCAGACTTTATGAAAGCCAACTCGTAAATATGAGTTGGCTTTTTTGTTGGTGAGCCTGAACTTTATAATCCGTTTTAACATTGATTTGCCAACGTACATTCAGGTTTGATTTGTTTACCAAGTTTACCCATCCAAAATGTAGCAGCTAGAACCACAACCCCTGCAATGGTAAAACCATACACAATGGCATCTGCTTGCGCCAATACCGCAATCAACACATAGCTTAGGCTTTGTGTGAGTGTGGCGAATAGGGCTAGCCCTCCATCCACTCTTCCTCGCTGTTTCATTGCCACCGCGTGGTGCATCCAATTGGTACGTGCGATTCTATTGAGCGCGTTGAATGCCCCGAAGATGAATGTCAGCACAATGATATACGCTGGGTTTTCTACTTGGCTCATGAGCAGTAAAGAGACGGCGATAATCACCATGGCTATTTGGATGATTGTTTTGTGGGAAGCAGACTTTAGAATTAATGGTAAAGACACGCCAATGATCAGTGCGCCCATGCCGAGTGAGATGTTGTAAAGCGCGAGCCAATCTCCGGTCACATTGAGCTCTGAAAACCAGATAGGAACCAATCGACTTAAAAAAGTCATCATCGGATATGAGAGACAAGAAACAATCAGGAATCCGTAGAATTGTGGCGACTGAGCAAATACATCCTTAATCTCGATTAGCTGCTGCTTGAAAGGTGTGTTTACGCTGTCCTTGATTCGTCTTCTGTACGGTGTCATTAGGTAGCTGAACGCTGAAATGGTCGAAGCAATACCTGCAAAAATCGCAAACTCATTGATGCTCCATTGTTCTAGTAGCACAACGCCCAAAGCCCCTGCACCTAACGTTGTCGACTGTAAAATAATTTCTTGGTGGCTAGAGATTTTGGCGTATTCGTGGTGATCGTAATTTTCTTGTGTAAAGGCGTTGTTGGTGTGCCATGCAAGGCTACTCGAGACCCAAAAGATCAGCTGAGCCGCACCTAACACCATAATCGAACCAAATCCGAGCCAGTATATAGCTGCGACAATAAATGCGGTTGAAGCTTGAATTATCTGCGCGATGATCAGAATGTGTTTACGAGAATGGCGGTCGATCAACGCAGAAAAATACGGGGTTACTAGAAAAGTTGTGACGGTACAAAGCAGGGCGGTCAGTGCGACAAAAGTTCCCATGTTAGGTGTCGCTAGCATTAACCAAGGCAGCGCTAACATAAACAGCCCTGAGCTGATGCCATCAAAGAAACGTCCGGTAAGGTAGGGTGGTGTTTTTCTCTTCATATCGTTGTCTCATAGTCTCTGTTTTGCATAACTCTACAACTTAAAGTTAACTTTAAGTCAAAGGATAATTGAGAAAATTTGGAGTTATTCTGGAAGGAAGATATCGATATTTGAACGATTGTTCAGTTTGTTGTAATCTAGTGACAAAGATGGGTATTCACTTTGTATTGGATACGCCTTATCAACGATATTTGGAATGACGATGAGCAAGAAACTTCAACTCGATATTATTTCTGACGTAATGTGCCCTTGGTGCGTGGTCGGCTACAAAAACTTAGAGCAAGCCATTGCGGAACTTGGCTTAGCGGAGCAAATTGAACTTGAATGGCAGCCGTTTGAGCTTAACCCTGATATGCCGCAAGAGGGTGAAAACCTGCGTGACCATATCATGAGAAAATACGGCTCTAGCGCAGAAGAGAGTCAAAGTTCACGCGAACAGCTCGCGGCGCGTGGCAAAGCGGTTGGGTTCGATTTCAATTTCTATGACAGTATGAGAATGGTGAATTCACGCCACTTACATGTGCTGCTTGATTTTGCTCTAGCGCACGGTAAACAAACTGAGTTAAAGCTACGCTTCTTTACGGCGCACTTTTCAGAGCAAAAAGATCTGTCTGATCTTGAAGTGATTGCACAAGAACTTGAAGCGGTTGGTTTAGACTCAACGAAGGCACTGAAACGTTTGAAGAACATCGACAACTTAAAGCAAATTGAAGCGCAAGAGTTTGAATGGCAACGCATGGGCATCTCTGCGGTCCCTACCGTGGTATTCAACCGCAAGAGTGCAGTCACTGGTGCGCAGACAGTAGAAACGTACAAGCAAATCCTTCAAGAGCTTATTGCTGAATCATAAGCTGATCATTGGTATCAATTAGAGTCTGAATTTAATGGAATCACTTTCACTCGCACAAGCACAAAAAATTGTACTGCTTTCGCAAAAGCTGCCACCTAAGAAGCAACGTAATGGTGGCGCTTTGGCGAACACGCTGTCTGCGATTGAAAACCTTGGCTATGTGCAAATTGATACCATCTCTGTGATTCAGCGAGCTCACCATCATACGCTGTGGAATCGCAATCAAGACTACCAACTTAACCATCTGGATAAGCTGTTAGAGCGTCGAGATGTGTTTGAGTATTGGTCGCACGCCGCTGCGTATTTACCCATGCGCGACTACCGTTTCAGCCTGCATCGAAAGAATGGCTTTGCGAGCGGTAAGCTCAAGCATTGGTATAAAAAAGACGACGCACTGATGGCACATGTTCTTAAGCGTATTGAGAGCGAAGGGCCATTGATGGCGAAAGACTTTGAAGGGGATAGACCAAACCCCGGTGGATGGGGCGGCAAACCGGCCAAACAGGCGCTAGAAACTTTGTTTATGCAAGGTGACTTAATGGTGCCGAGCCGAGTGAACTTTCATAAGGTGTATGACCTAACCGAGCGAGTTTTGCCGAGTGGCATTGATACCTCTGAACCAACGGAACAAGAATACATTGAGCATCTAATCACGCGTTATTTAGAAGCCAATGGTATGGGAATAGCATCGGAGATGAGCTATCTCCTCAAGAACACTAAGCCACTGATTCAGAAAACACTCCAGCAGATGCTTGAAGATAAACGAGTGATGGAAGTGAGTGTTCAAGGCTTTGATTATTATGTGCTGCCGGATGCTTTTGAATTGTTGAATCAGCCTCTTTCTAGAACCAAGCTTAAGATACTCTCGCCATTTGATAACTTGCTGATTCAACGTAAGCGAATGCAATCATTGTTCAACTTTGATTACCTTCTTGAGTGCTATGTTCCAGAAGCCAAGCGCCAGTTTGGTTACTTTAGTTTGCCGATTTTGTGGCAAGGTGAGCTGGTGGCACGAATGGATTGTAAAGTTGATAGGAAGAGTGGTTTGCTCAATATTCGTAACTTGGTTGTGGAAGGTCGAATCAAAAACCATGAATCATTAGTTCACGCCTTATGCGATGAGCTAAAACACTTCATGGTGTTCAACCAATGTGATGAGATGGTCGTCCATAACACCACGCCGTCTGATCTTGGCAAGCGCTTGATGAGTCATTGGCAAACGGTTTAGCGCTCATCCTTGTTGCAAAGCCATTAATTACGTAGAGCACCCTAGTTATTCAACAAGCTCGGTTAACAAGAACTCGACAAAGGTTCTGTTCTTCAATGACAGTTGCTTGGTTTTGTAGAGTAAGTGAATCGGCTTAGGTAATGGTGCCATTCCGGGTAGAATTTCTAATAGTGCTCCACGCTCAATTTCTTCTGCGACTAAGATAGTCGGCTGTAACAACACACCTACACCTTGTAGGGCTGCATATCGCAATACATCCCCATTATTCGACATCAAACGTACTTGCCCTTTATTCACCGCTCTATGCGTTGCTTGGTGGTTCTGAGGGGCTGGGAGTTGCGACTCACTGTTTTGGGTATTGCGTAGTTGAGCATCACGGCCACTCATATCACGACGACTGCTATAACTGAACCCAAGTGATGGGTGTTGCGCAAGGTCTTCCAACACGCTGATTTCTGCATGTTGGTTAAGGTACTCTGGAGCCGCGCAGTAACACATCTCGTAATCCCCTAAGTATCTGGCGACTAAACTGGAGTCAGACAGATCACCGATTCGCACCATCAAATCAATATCAGAAGAGTAAGGGTCAACAAGATCGTTGTTCAACACGAGTTCGACGTTGATCGTTGGGTGATTTGCGAGGAACTTAGCCACTATCGGGGCAAGCACCTTATTTCCATAGGTGACCGGGCAGTTTATTTTTACCGTGCCTTGAGGTTGGTTTTCCAAGGTTTGAATGAGGTTTTCAGCATTGCTGATGTCTTCAAGAATTCGCTTACATTCTCGATAATAAAGCTGACCTGAATCGGTTAAAGACTGCTTGCGCGTGGTGCGATGAATCAGCTGAGAGTTAAGGCTCGTTTCAAGGTGGTGGACATGCTTACTGATCATGGTCGCCGACAGGTTGAAGTGGTTGGCGGCGCTGCGAAAGCTGCCTTGCTCGACCACGTAAACGAAGACCTTCATGCTGGTTAACTTATCCATTAAACACTCTTGGTTGATAAACAATAAACAAAAGGTGAGTTTATCAATTTTTAGGGGTTAATTATATTAATGGCAAACCGATAATTAACTAAAATAAGAGCGTGAAATGCCTCAAACAAACGAAACTATCTTTGTCACTGCCGAACTTAAGATTAAAACCAACATTGAACGTGATGCTGCAGTAGAAGCTATCGAGCAGTTTTGCCTAGACATGCAGAGCGAGCCGGGCTGCCTACAGGCGATAGCAACCTATGATCAAAACCAAAGCGACCGCGTGATTTTGCTTGAGCAATACGCAAACCGTGAATCTATTAATCAGCACTTTGGAATGCCTCATACCCAAGCGTTTATTGAGCGTGATATAACGGAATTAGTACAAGCATTTGAAACCCAACGTGGGCTTATCAAAACACAAGAGAAGGAGAGCTAAGCCATGAAATGGGGAATCCTAGGAACCAGCTTTATCTCAGGCGTAATGGCCGATGCGATTAAAGGCGATGCTCAAAGTGAGCTGTATGCCGTTGCTGGACGCACAGAGAAAACACTCAATGAGTTTGCGGCGCAGTACCAGCCAACATTGACCTTCAACAGCTATGAAGCTTTGATTGAAGATGAGTCAGTCGACATTATCTACATCGCTCTACCAAACCATGTTCACCACGAATACGTGATTAAAGCCGCTCAAAAAGGCAAAGCGATTTTGTGTGAAAAATCGTTATCGGTTGATATGGAAAAAACCGAACAAGCTCTGCAAGCGGTGAAAGAAGCAGGTGTATTCTTCGCAGAAGGTTTGATGTACTTAAACCACCCACTTATAGCCAAGCTTCATCAAGAGTTGGCAACCGGTGAGATTGGCGAGGTGCGCTCAATTCAAGGATCTTATGTTGCGGCGATTGATCAGTTCGTGAACCCTGCGAGCAAAGGCGCATTGTATAATCTGGGTTGTTACCCAATGTCGCTGATTCACTCTGTCGCGCAACAGCAGTTTGGTGAGAGTGTGTTCGATGATGTGCAGATCTCAGCAATCGGTCGACGAGGCCAAGATGGCAACATCTGTGAATCGTCGGCGATGATGCGCTTCAATGACCATTTCACCGCGCAAATCCATACCGCAGAAGATCACGGTTTAAAGCACGGCTTTACGATTTTAGGCAGCAAAGGCTGTATCACTCTCGACACAAATCCATGGTTACCGACTGAAGAAAACACATTCACGGTTGAGATCTATGAAACGTCGACACGTGAAGTGAAAGCTGAAGCGCAAGGCGATGGTTTCCACTATCAAGTGCGTAATATTCGCCAAGCTGTTGAGCGAGGTGACACACAACTTGTTGCGCCGATGGCGACTCATCAAGACTCTCGTGTAATCATGAAGTTACTGACTGATTGGGAACAAGCGGCGAGCTAGTGTCTTAGTAAAAGAAATACGACTCATATTGTTCTGTATGATTTGATAACAAATCACATAGACAAATATGAGCTGTATTGTTGGTTCTGCTTACTATTTGGGCGAGTTTACTTAAGCTACAGACGCTTTAAAGGCGGTATTGAATGCTTTTGCATTGGCGCGAATCTCGTCGTCAGATAAGCCTGGCTTGTAAAGTGACGCTCCTAAACCAAAGCCTTTCGCACCGATGTCTAAGTATGGTTTCATGCTTTCGATGGTAGGGTTGATTCCACCTACTGGTAAGCAGATTGCTTCGGGAGGCAGCACGGAATTCAACGCTTTAAAGCCATCAAGCCCAAGGACAGAAACCGGGAATAGTTTTAACCCTGTCGCGCCGGCAGCAAGTGCAGCGAACGCCTCTGTTGGCGTAACAACACCAGGGAAGCTGACGCAACCTGCAGCCGCTGACATTTTCACGACCTGTTCGTTGAAGTTCGGCGTTACGACTAAGTTTGCACCTGTATCAATCACAGCTTGTGCTTTTTCTGGTGTGGTAACGGTACCCGCGCCAATTAAGTATTGATCACCGAAATGTTCGACTAGCATTTTAATGCTGGTCAATGCATCTGGTGAGTTCAATGGCACTTCAATCATTGAGAAGCCTTCCTCAATCAAAATCTGCGTCACACGAATACAATCTGCCGGTTCTACACCACGGATAATGGCAACGAGTGGTAAGTGATCACTTAGGTTAAAGTCTTTATTTGTCATTGTTCATTGCCTCTTTAATTTTTAACATTCCAGCGATGAAAGTGTCATCGCCATTCACGTATTCGGTTGTTTTCTTTAGCTGACGACATGCTTGGTCATAGCGTTCTGATAGGGCTTTCCCGCCCACCAAGTAGATGCTCTCTTGATGCAGTTCTCGCACTTCGTTGCCGATTAACAGCCCTGATAAGTAATCAAACACCTCACTCTCTTCTAGATTGCCGAATAGACGATGCGTTCTGGCTTTGAAAAGTTGATTAGTGATTGACGGGTTCGAGCTTTCCTTTACCCCTTTCACAAAAGCAGTGGTCGAACTCATTTGTTCAGGTAAGCCACGCCCTAGGATTGTGTGTGTCGACAGTGCAGAAAAAAGTTCGCCAGTCATGTAGGTTGAAAACGAGACTAACTTACCCGCTTCAATATTTGCGTGTTTGCTGTGAGTACCCGGAAAGGCTGCTTCAAGCGTCGGTTTGCCTGCTAACTCAAGAAGTCCAAACAACTGAACCTCTTCACCACGCATGACGTCGTAGTGGCCATGCTCATCACAATGGCTGACACCCGGAATGATGGTGGCTGTTGCCCCCCAAGGGAGGTCGAATTGATGGGTGTTTTGAGCCAAGGACTCCACATTAGTTGGCGTGGATACATAAGGGACGTTGACCCAGCCCTGTGCAGAACCAACCATACCTGCCATATAAATTGGGAAGTGTTGGTATTCGCCGAGCCACTCACTCAGTAATGTTTCAAGCTTGGTTGCAAAGGCACCATCTTCAACCTGAAGCAGCCCCATTTTGCGTTCTGTTTTATCAACGACCTGTCCTTGTTCATCCATGGCAAAGGCACGAAAGTTTGTCGTTCCCCAATCCAGAATTAGCCAACTGATTTTGTTTTTTTGATTCATAATTACAGCTCACAGACGCGCCCTAAGGCGCGCAGTTTTAGGTTTAGTTGATGTACATTTTTATCGGTTTACTTTGTCGAACCGTTAACGTTCGGATCTAGCCAACTCTGTTTATTTAGTTAACCTTGTCTCTTTAGTTAACTTTGCTTATTTAGTTAACTTTGTACTGCTTGATGATATCGGTATTCACATCGACACCGATGCCCGGTTTGGTAGAGATTTGTACCTTGCCGTTTTCCATCTTGATGCCATCGCAAATGAGATCTTTACGGAATGGGTGTGAAGACTGGTCAAACTCAAGCATTGGCTCGATAGGGGTGAGTGATAGTGGTGAACTTGGTAGCGAAGCAATAAACTGCAAAGAGGCCGCAATACCAATGCCAGAACCCCACACGTGTGGAGTCATCATGGTGTGGTTTGCTTGTGCCATTGCTGCAATCTTCTTACATTCCGTGATACCACCTGAAGAACATAGATCAGGTTGAATCACGTCTAACGCTCTCTGTTCAAGCCAAGGGCGGTAGCCCATTTTCCCGAACAGTTGCTCACCTGCGGCGATATAAGTTTTAGAAAGGTTCTTGATTTCTTGATAGCCAGCAATGTCTTCTGGAGCTAACAGCTCCTCTAAGAAGTACAGGTTGAACTCTTCTGTTTCTTTGATGATGCGACGTGCAGCAGCGGCGTTGTACGCCCCATTAGCATCAGCCATGATCTTCACATCATTACCAACGGCTTCACGAATCGAACGAATGAAGGCGATGTCTTCATCTACGCCAAATCCAATTTTGAGTTTGAACGCTTCAAAGCCACCATCGACATAGCGATGTGCTTCCTCAATAGCTGCTTCTGGATATTTCGCGTCTGCGACACGATAAAAGCCAGTTGCGTACGGGGTGACTTCCTTGCGGAAAGCACCGCCGATCAGTGAGTGAATTGGTTTATTGAGAGCCTTACCAATGACATCCCACAGTGCAATATCAACACCGCTGATCGCGTTCACCGCAGAACCACCTTGACCGTATGGGCGAGTCACGTTGTACATCTCTTCCCAAAGCACTTCCACGTCGAACGGGCTGCGTCCGAGCAGTAGTGGCTTAAAGGTATGTTCAATAAATGCCGCCGCAATGTGTGGGCTCTGTAGGCCGTGACACAGAGCTTCACCAAAACCAACAACCCCTTCATCAGTAACGATTTCGATGATCATTGAGCTACGGTTATGAACCCAGCCTTGTGCGAAGTAAAATGGCGTCTCTAGTGGAACTGAGATTGCGTGTGGAATGACATCAATAATTTTCACAATAAATACCTTACTTAAATCAGAATCAGAGATATCTGAGGAATAAATACAATCAGCGTTAACGCGAACATCATGGCTAAGAAGAACGGGATAATGGCTTTAGAAAGTTTCTCAACAGAGACCCCTGAAACGCTCGAGCCAACAAATAAGTTTAGACCGAGAGGAGGAGTGATAAACCCGATAGCCAATGTCACCACCATGATGATGCCGATGTGTACTGGGTTGAAACCGAATAGCATGGCCACTGGAACCAAGATTGGCGTCAGAATAATGATTGCCGCAACGGTCTCCATGAAACAGCCGACGACGAGCAGTAGAGCTACCATCAAGATAATGAAGATCACCTTGCTATCAGAGAACTCAAGCATCGCGTTAGCAATTTGTGTTGGAATTTGCTCAAGTGCTAAGTACTTACCAAAGGCAGTCGCGGTACCTACAATCAACAACACAATCACGGAAGTAATCACCGATTTAGTGAAGATTTTTGGTAAGTCTTTAAAGGTAATTTCTTTGTAGGCGAATAGGCTCACAATAAGGCCATAAACCACCGCTACTACACTTGCTTCTGTTGGGGTGAAAATACCGCCGTAGATACCGCCAAGAATGATTACTGGGATAAGCAGAGCGAGTTGAGCGTGTTTAAATTGAGCCCACACCTCTTTCCAGCTAAACGGTTCGTCTGATCCTTTGTAGCCTTTTTTCTTAGAGTAGATGTATGCCCAAGCCATCAAACAAAGCGATACCAAGATGCCTGGGATGATGCCTGCAATGAATAAGTCGCCAATTGATACGCCTGCAGATACGCCGTACATCACCATTGGGATGCTTGGTGGAATCATGACACCAATCGCACCTGCTGCTGTGACAACCGCGGTTGCAAAGCCCTTGTCGTAGCCGTACTTGATCATCGCTGGAATCATGATGCCGCCAACCGCTGCTACTGTAGCTGGGCCTGAGCCCGAGATAGCAGCGA
This sequence comes from Vibrio lentus, assembly GCF_002875945.1. Taxonomy (GTDB): domain Bacteria; phylum Pseudomonadota; class Gammaproteobacteria; order Enterobacterales; family Vibrionaceae; genus Vibrio; species Vibrio apostichopi. The sequence continues at coordinate 31,866 of NZ_MCZK01000176.1, read as the reverse complement.
AGAACATACATGTAATGATTGAAGCAATCGCGAAGCCACCCGTGATGTTTTTCACTAATGAGTTAGCAAAGTTCACCAAACGTTGCGAGATACCGCCGCTGCCCATGATGTCACCCGCTAGGATGAAAAATGGTACTGCCATAATTGGGAAAGAATCGACAGAGGTGATTAAGGTACTCACAAGAAAATCAACGCTTAAGGTGCCGGTTGAAATAATGGTGAGTAGCGTTGCCATACCCAATGAGATAGCAATGGGCACAGAGGCAATAACGAGTAGTGCGAAAGTCGCAAACAAAATAAATACTGACATGATTACCTCCTATTTCGCTGTTTTGATGTCATCAGTGGTGGATACCATCTGTTGAATCAACCTGATTGATGTAAGTGCAAAGCCTATTGGGCCAGCTAGATAAACGATCCACATTGGCAACCCAAGTGCTGGTGATGTTTGACCTAGGTAATATAGGTTCGCCACCATCTGCGTTGATTTAAATAAAATAACAACAGAGAATGCTAAGAAGACGAAGTCCGAAAATAGGCTTAGGTACTTTTTTTCCTTCTCATCAATTAACATTGCTATGGCTTCTATTTTTATGTGGCTCTTTTTCGCGACAGCAAAGCTGATGCCGATATAAACTAACCAAATGAAACAATAGCGAGCTAACTCTTCAGTCCAAGCAATTGAATAATCGAATGTTCTGGATACTACTTGTAAGAATATTGCCGCCGTCATAATAACGAGCAGTATTACGGCTATCGTATTTTCAAAATACTTATCTAACCAATTCAACATAATAAGGTTCCTTGTTCACTTATTACTTAGACCTATTGCTTGTTTATTATTTATTAATGATAGTTATTGAGGGTTAATCATCAAAATAGTCAGTATTAATAATGTAATGGTCTAAATGTTAAGTGATGGCTTAAGTTACTGAGCGGCTAATTCGTTTTCAGCTTTTTTAATTTGTTCTTGGAAAGCGGAGACAACATCTTTGCCAATGATTGGTGTGTATTTCTCAATAACGGGCTTAGTCGCTTCTTGGAAGCCAACCAGTGCTTCAGGTGTTAGCGTTACTACTTCCATGTTTTGTTTAATAACATCCAAGCTTTCAAGATTGACTCGACGGTTAACTTGACGCTCGTAGTCGCCAGCATCAATAGCGGCTTGGCGCAGAACCCTTTGATCGTGACGGCTTAGTTTGTTCCATGTCGCTTGGCTAACAATTAAAGCCAATGGTGTGTATACATGGCCTGTGTTTGATAAGGTTTCTTGTACTTCGAACAAGTTGTTCAGTGCGATATTCGGGTAAGGGTTTTCTTGCCCGTCAACCGTGCCTTGCTGCAGTGCTGTGAACAGTTCGTTGAAGGCCATCGGCGTTGGGGTTGCGCCCATTGCTTTCCAAGCGTCTAGGTGAAGTGGGCTCTCCATAGTACGGATCTTTAGGCCTTTCACATCTTCAATCGATTTCACAGCACGACGTGAATTAGTTACATGACGGAAGCCATTTTCCCAGAAATCCAGGCCGACTAAGCCTTTTGACTCCAGTCTTTTCAGCATGTCGTCGCCAAATTCGCTGCGTAGCACTTTATCTGCGACATCTTCACTGGTGATCATAAAGGGAAGGTCGAACACATTGTATTCAGGGTAGAAGTTAGCCAGTGGACCCGTCGATGGAATAGATACGTCAAGTGTTCCTAATTGCAGCATTTCAATCGCCGCACGGTCATCACCTAATTGCGCTGAAGGGTATATATCCACCTTCAGTTCAGTAAATTTCTCAACAATTTCTTTAAACTTAGCAGCACCATCATAGATAGGGTGTTTGTTATTAGAGCTCATGCTGAAACGTAATGTTTGAACTTGAGATTCACCTGCTGCAATACTCGATTGGTTATTTCCTTGAGAATTTGTAGCAATAGCTGCACCAATGATTGAGGCGACAAACACCCCACCAATGGCTAGAATTTTTCCGGTTCTAGACATAGTCGTACCTGATTGATTTATTATTTATATAAAGTGTACGTTACATACACCTGTAGGGTTAATTAAGTTTCTTGGATATTTTCTGACAATATTCAGTAATAACAGGGATTAATTCCGTCATTCTTTCGTCAGACATGTATTCTTTAATGCTGGTTACTGATATAGCTGCAATAATATTGTTATATTTATTTCTTATTGGTACAGCAACGCAACGTACAAGGTCTTCGTTATCTTCTAAGTCATAGCTATAGTCATGCTTAGAATATTCATTCATTCTTTTTAGCATCGACTCGACGTCATGATTAGTTTGCGATGAAATAAGTCGAATCCATTCCATCTTTGGCATATCAATCATTAACGCTTTTCCAATCCCCGTTGCAGACATTGGCAGTCGGTCTCCCACTTGAGATCGCAGTTGAATTGCACGCTCTCCCGGGATTTTATCTAGGTAGAAGATTTGATCCTCATCTTTGATGCCTAGATGGACGGTATCTTTAGTTTGAGCTGCAAGTTCGCGAATAAAGGGTTTCGCAATTTCTTTGAGAGGCATGTCTTGTTGGGCGCGGATACCAAGTTGAATCATTTTAGTACCTAGCACTAGACCAATCCCTTTCACTTCTCGGATATAGCGAGCTTCAATAAGGCCTTGGATAATTCTGTGCACCGTAGATTTCGGCAGCTGCAAATGTTCACACACATCTTTCAGTTGTCGATTACCTTCAGCGATCGAGTCGATGACCGCGATTGCTTTTACCAATGTTTGATTACCTTGTAACTTGCTCATAAAACCGCCTCTCGTTGTATGAGAGAAATATAGCGGTAGTTTGCTATTGATAATGTGATAACTATCAACATTCCACTTTGTGAAACAAGAGTCCCACATTGTGGAATTTATCGGTGGGAGTATAAATACTTTGCATTTGAAACAGTCACAGTGTCCAATATCGTTCAAACAATATTGACCGAAAAACCTTATTTTTTAAGGTGTTAAATAGGAAGTTTGCTGCATGCGTAAATCAGATAAGAAGATCGAAAATCAGATCAGAGACGTGTTAACGGACGTTTGTGAAGATACGTTGAAGAGCTACGATGGTTTTCTATGGGTGACTCATACGGTCAATTTCTCTTCTTTTCCACAGAGCCTAAAAATCGTCTGCGTATTCGACACCAATCAAGATAGAGCTAACTTCTTAGAGGGAGGAGGTCAGCAGGAGGTCTCTGTTACCATCCAAAAGGCGTTTAGTCAGGTTGGGATCACATTGAAGAATATCGATAAGCACGTGAGCTTCGATACACAAGAGAATTGCGACCGTGACCATCAAGGTAAGTGGAACCATAGACTTTAAGAAGCTTTAGTCAGAGTTCTGATTGGTTCGCTAACTAAAGGACGAAAGCCTACACGAGGTAGGCTTTATTACTGTGTTTACTCTTGTTATTTAATTGCGGTGCAGAAGCTAACGTCTGAATGCTGAGTCTGTTGATCGTAGCTGTGGTAAAGCTCAAAGCAAGGTCGGTCTTCGGTTTCTAGGCCAGACTCTATGACCTTACTCATTAGGTCGTCCCACGCTTTAGCGTATTGGCTTGGCTCTGTGATCGTTTGGCGCATCACTGCATATTGTCCACCGGGGAAATCTTTCAATTCGATTCCACTGGGCACTTCAGTGTCGTCTGAAACCATCAAGCAGATGTCTGTACGGCATTTATCGTTCGGTGTGATTTCCGGATTGTCATGATAGATAAAGATGCAGCTGTTACCTGCTAACCCTTTCATTTCGGCCCATTGATAAAGACGACCGCTTGGCCCTTCATAACCTTGTCCGTAAGGGCCTGTCACTCGTACATACGCTAGTTTTGATGGTTCGAATTGTTGCGTTTTCATTGTCATACTCCATGTTGTTCGTTCGGAGTCAGTATATGAATTGCTTGCCACTGCATCGTTTCCATTCTTGCGCAACGTGTGTCCAATCTTGCTATTTCGAGTTAGCTCGCTGAACGCTTGGTAATCTTCACAATCACGGAAGGCACTGGGTGTGACACCAAAGTGTTGTTTGAATGCCTTGGCAAAACTTTGAGACGATGAGAACCCATAGTCCAATGCAATATTAATAATGGGCTGCTTGGATTTGAAGAGATCATTAGCTGCCGCTTCGAGTCTCAATCGGCGAATGAAATCAGCAAGGGTCTCGCCCTGAACTGCCTTAAAAGTGCGATGAAAGTGGTAGGGTGAAAAGTTGGCCAACGCCGCGACTTCGATTAGGTTGAGTGGCTCGTTAAAGTGCTTTTCTAGATAGCGGACAACGGGAATGAGCCGCTTATGATAGTCAACGTACATTGCTTTATTTACCACTCTTTATTGCCATTGTTCTTATATAGCTTCAGAGACTAACCTATCCCAATTGAGTTTCAATAGAGTGCCATTGAAACTGAGATTAGATGCAGTAAATCCAATATCTACACTTGTGAGGTGGTGGCTTGCTGCATTGAACACATTCGTGTGTGGTCGAGGTTTTGAGATTCTTTTTCGTGTTGTACTGATTTGATAGCAGAGCGAGAGGTTTTACCAGGATCGCGTCTGACCTCAATAGCACTTACGCCTTCGAAATCAGCTTGTTGCTTTTACACTGTTTGAATTCTTTGGCGATCCAAGATTGTTCGTTTAAACCGTTGTCGATCAATGCAAATAAATAACCATCGACTTTGCTTGAGGCTGCCGGATATTCTTGAAAAACATGCTTTGGATAACCGGGGTAATCGGTCTCATATTTTTTGTCTAGTTGCTTGCCAAGTTTACGCCATTTGACGAACAACTCGGAAGAGGATGTCTCAACTTGGTATTGACCCAAAATGCGTTGGTGATGGGTTAATGCCACCTTAGCGCAGTGGTTGGTTTGCACTACTTTTTGTATCAATTTAACTTGCGTGTCAGTCATGGTTTTCGCTAGCGCATTTTCTTGTCCGATACGTTCCATTCGCTCATTAAAGGTTTCGGCCTGCGTAGGAAGCACAAAAATAAGTGGTAAAGCCAATGGCAAAAGGTACTTGTAGAACATAACCAGACTCGTTGAAGGGATTTGTGACCATTATGCCGTCTGATGACAATATTATTAATGAATATAAACGCTTAATTGTAAGAATTATTTTTGTCGAGTGGATAAGGGAATGTATTTGGCGTGGAGGCAGTCAGGCTCCGAATGTTATAGCGGAAGCCTGAAATAAAGCCGCGATATGAAGTTATGAATTAATGACCTTGATACCTTTGTCTTGAAGTTCATCAATTACGCTACTTGAAAGATCAATGTCGGTGATCACACCATCAAGCGCACTTAAATCTAAGGCGTGGAAAGTAGCGATGCGCCCGTACTTGGTTGAGTCTGAAATCAGATAGTTAGTATTAGCTGCTTGAACAATGGCTTGTTTGACTAATACCTTATTTTCACAAGGTGTTGATAGCCCTTTTAGATTCCAAGATGAAGAAGAGATAAACGCGATATCAATATTCATCCCTGCCAAGAACTCAGCCACTTTCCCCCCAATACTAGATTGATTTTCACGATCAATCTTGCCACCAGTATGGTAAATCTCAGATTGTGTGTTGTTCATTAGGTATGCGGCAATCGCAAAGTCATTGGTAATAATCAGTAGGTCATCACGACCAGCAAGTTGATGGGCGATCTCCAAAGAAGTTGTTCCTGCATCTAGGTAGATAGTCGAGAACTCAGGAACTAACTGTGCAGCCAATTGGCCAATTTGAGCCTTTTCACTGGACTGTTGCTCTACTTTAATATCGTGGGATAACTCGCTGTGAAGTGCCTTAGTTAGCTGCACGCCACCCGAAACAGAAATCACTTTCCCAGATGTTTCTAGCTTTACGATATCTCGACGAATGGTCATATGAGACACCTCTAGGTGCTCAATGAGCTCAGAAATACTGATCACTTCTTGGTGTGATAACAGTGACAAAATGGTTCTCTGACGTTCCGCTGGAATCATGATTCTTCTTCTATGTTCTTATTTTTCATCATCCTATCAATCTTTCGCGATGTTGTGAATATCTGTGAATATCTGTTGTTAAATAGTAATTAGAACTGTGATAGCCGCCGAAATTACCATTATCAAATGCCTCGAAAGGGTTAAATTATCTTTGCTTGTTAACTTTTGTTAAAAATGTGACTTATCACTAAGTCGCATTCGGTTGCTTCACATATAATCACAAACATAAACAAGAATTAACAAATCTAGAATTCAATAATTACGTGAAAGGCATCTTGTTATGAGTGAAGTTCAATCTGTTGGTGTTATCGGTTTAGGTTCTATGGGTATGGGTGCAGCTAAGTCATGTGTACGTGCAGGGCTTGATGTATATGGTTTTGATTTGAATCCACAAGCGCTTGAAACCTTGGGTGAATATGGCGCAAAAGCGGTATCAACCAGTGCGGTGGAGTTTGCAGACAAACTCGATTCTGTTTTGGTATTGGTTGTGAACGCTGTTCAAGCTGATACGGTGCTGTTCAAAACAGGCCTCGCGGCGGCATTAAGACCTAATACGCCAGTTATGGTATCGGCGACAATTTCCGCGAAAGACGCAAAACAAATCGAAGCTCAGTTATCTGAGTACGGCCTTGTGATGCTTGATGCGCCCGTTTCAGGTGGTGCAGTAAAAGCAGAAGCTGGTGAAATGACCATCATGGCTTCAGGTGCAGTAAGCACATTCGAAGCTCTGGCTCCTGTACTCGATGCAACCGCTGCAAAAGTCTACAACATTGGCGAAGCGATTGGACTTGGCGCGACTGTGAAGATTATTCATCAGTTACTTGCAGGTGTTCACATTGCTGCAGGAGCGGAAGCGATGGCATTAGCGGCACGCGCAAACATCCCTCTAGATCTGATGTACAACGTAGTAACCAATGCGGCGGGCAATTCTTGGATGTTCGAGAATCGAATGAAGCACGTTGTTGATGGTGACTACTCTCCAAAATCTATGGTCGATATCTTTGTTAAGGATTTAAACTTGGTATCGGATACCGCTCAAGACCTGAAATTCCCACTTCCTCTATCAAGTGCAGCACTGAATATGTTCGTGAGTGCGAGTAATGCTGGCTTTGGTCAAGAAGACGACAGCGCTGTGATAAAAGTGTTTCAAGGCATTGACCTACCAGGTGTTAACACACCAAAAGTGGAGAAGTAATCATGTTGTTAGGTGTTATTGCAGACGACTTTACTGGCGCAACAGATATAGCGGGTTTCCTTGTTGAAAACGGGATGCGTACTATTCAATTGAACGGCATTCCCACAGGTGATTTTGATGCAGCAGCCGATGCGGTTGTTATCAGCCTTAAATCTCGTTCGTGTCCGGTAGATGAAGCGATTACTGATTCTGTTACTGCGCTTAAATGGCTTCAATCTCAAGGCTGCCAACAGTTTTACTTCAAATATTGCTCGACCTTTGACAGCACGGCTGAGGGCAATATTGGCCCTGTAACTGATGCACTGTTGGCTGAGCTTGGCGAAGATTTCACTATGGTTTGCCCTGCATTACCAATAAACGGTCGCACGGTTTACAACGGCCACTTGTTTGTTTTTGGTGAGTTGCTCAGTGATTCAGGTATGCGTAATCACCCTGTTACACCAATGACGGATTCAAGTGTGGTTCGAATGATGGATGCACAATCAAAAGGTGTTTCTGGTTTGGTTAACTTTCAAACGATTGAACAGGGCTCTGATGCAATTACCGCTCGTTTTAACGAATTAAAAGCTCAAGGCATCCGTTATGCGGTAGTTGATGCCTTTAACGCAGAGCACTTGGTGACGTTAGGCCAAGCCGCTAAATCTCTGAAGCTCATCACTGGTGGTTCAGGCTTAGCAGCGGGCATCGCAAAAAATTGGACTGAACATCTTGCTGACCAAAGCGATGCAAAAAACGCAGGTAGCCCAATAAAAGCGCCAACGGTTGTGTTCTCTGGTTCTTGCTCGGTAATGACTAATCAACAAGTTACAGCTTACAAGCAACTCTCTCCTCATTTCGCTATCGATGTGAAGGCATGCTTAACCAACGATCAATACGCCAATGAAGTATTCGATTGGGTGATGACTAACAACCAAGGTGATTTTGCTCCTTTGGTCTATGCAACCGCTGATGCGACTGCACTTAGAGCTATTCAAGAAGAATACGGTGCACAGGCTTCAAGCCACGCCGTTGAACAGTTTTTTAGTCAACTCGTTATCAAACTACAACAACATGGTGTGAAAAACTTCATTGTCGCTGGTGGTGAAACATCAGGTGTCGTGACGCAAAGTTTGGCGGTTAAAGGTTTCCATATAGGCCCTCAGATCGCACCGGGTGTACCTTGGGTTAAGTCGGTTGAAGGTGAGCTTTCGCTAGCGCTTAAATCGGGCAACTTTGGCGATGAAAACTTCTTCGCTAAAGCGCAGTCATTCTTTTCATAAGCGAGATTCAGATGAGTAAAATTTTGATGAACGAGCAGCAGTTAAGAGAGCAAATGGTAACGCTCGCTCGTTCAATGTTCGAACGAGGTTACGCGACAGGTGGTGCAGGTAACCTATCTATCAAATTACCAAATGGACATTTCCTAGCAACACCAACAGGTTCTTCGTTTGGTCGTCTTGTGGCTGAGGAATTGTCGGTTGTCGATATCGATGGCAACCATATATCAGGTAAGAAGCCATCAAAAGAAGCCGCGTTCCACTTAGCGATTTATAGAAACAATGCAGAGTGCAATGCGATTGTGCATCTGCACTCTACATACCTAACTGCACTGTCTTGCCTTGAAGGGCTAGATCGTAACAACGCGATTAAGGCTTTCACACCGTATTTCGTGATGAGAATTGGTGAGTTACCAGTGATTCCTTACCTACGCCCCGGTGACCCACAAATCGCTGAAGAGCTTGCAAAGCGAGCTGGCGATTACCGAGCCTTTTTGTTGGCGAATCACGGCCCAGTAGTAACAGGCACTGACTTTGTTGATGCCGTTGATAACGCTGAAGAGCTAGAAGAGACCGCCAAATTAGCATTCTTATTGAAAGGGAATGATATCCGTTACCTAACGGACGAAGAAGTGATGGATTTAAAAGGGAGAGGCAAATAATGGCTAAGTTCGCAGCAAACTTAACGATGTTATTCACAGAAGTGCCATTTCTAGACCGTTTTGAGAAGGCACACAAAGCGGGTTTCAAAGCAGTTGAATACCTATTCCCTTATGCATTTGAGGCCGAAGAGCTTGCAGCAAAAATGCAGAAATTTGGTTTTGAACAAGCACTTTTTAATATGCCTCCAGGTGATTGGGACGCAGGCGAACGTGGCTTTGCAGCGATTCCTGGCCGTGAAGATGAGTTTAAAGCCAGTGTTGATACCGCACTTATGTACGCTAAAGCTCTGAACTGCAAAAAAGTCCATGCGATGTCGGGTCTACATGATGCGAACTTCACGGGACAACAACACGTTGAAACCTTCATCTCAAACATTCGTTTTGCCGCAGATAAGTTTGCTGAGCAAGGCATTGAATTGATGATTGAACCGCTGAATAGCCGTGATGTTCCTAATTACTTCGTTGCTCACCAACGTGATGCTGTCGAACTTATTAAGTTGGTCGATAGGTCAAATGTGAAACTGCAACTCGACCTGTACCACGCGCAAATCATGGATGGCGACTTAAGTACTTTGATTCGCGAGGTTGCTGCTTATACCGGTCATATTCAAATCGCTTCTGTACCAGAAAGGCACGAACCATCGGAAGGCGAGCTGAATTACCCACATTTATTTAATGTTCTAGATGATTCAGGTTACCAAGGATGGATTGGTTGCGAATACAACCCAAGAGGTACGACTGAAGAGGGACTTGGTTGGGTAAAAAGTTACTTATAGCACGGTATGAAAGGCGTTATACGTAACGAATCATACAAGTAAAAAACTGATTTAGATAAAAAACGGCTTTATAAACAAGCCAACACATAACGATAAAGTGCAATGGGTGACCCCGATATCACCCATATGCCCCCCTACAATTTTCATAAGAATGAAGAAAGAGACAAAAGGAATATAAAAATGGATGGAGCACTGATAGGCATTGTAATTGGCATCTTAGCCATGATGGGTATGATCATTAAAACGAGAATCCCAGTCGCGCTTGCTATGATTATTGCCAGTATCATCATGGGTCTGTTTGCTGGTATGGCACCAACAGAGTTGATCAACGCAATCAAAGCGGGCTTTGGTGGTGTGCTTGGTGGCATTGGTTTGATCATCGCATTCGGCGTTATCATGGGCGCGTGTTTCGAGCGTTCTGGTGCCGCTGTTAGAATGGCAAAAACGTTTGTAAAGCTGTGTGGTAAAGGTCGTGAAGATTTAGCACTAGGTTTTACAGGTGTACTTGTCGCTATTCCGGTTTTCTGTGATTCTGCGTACATCATTTTGCACTCTCTTGTTCGCGCAATTTCACGTGATACGGGTAAGTCTGCGGTTGGCTTGGGTGTGACGCTAGCGCTTGGTCTCCTGATCACTCACGCACTTGTGCCACCAACACCAGGTCCGGTTGCGGTTGCGGGTATTCTAGGTGTAGACCTAGGTGAGTACATGCTTTGGGGGTTGATGGTTTCTATCCCTATGATGCTGCTTTCTATGATTTATATTCGCCGAGTAGGTAACGAGTACTACCGCGTACCAAACGGTGAAACATGGATCACTAACCAAGCTGATTGGGCAAACCTAGAAAAAGTAAAGGAGACGGATGACAAAGAACTGCCAAGTAACTTCTTATCATTTGGTCCAATCCTTCTTCCAATCGCCTTTATCCTAATCAACACACTTGTTGGTCAGGGTGACAGCGCAATGCACACTGTGATCTCTTTAATTGGTAATCCTGTAGTTGCGGTTGGTATTGGTGTTCTTATGGCACTATACGGCCTTACTCGCCATATTGAACGTAAAGACATGGTTAGCTCTATGGATGATGCTCTGTCTACTACGGGTCTAATTCTTGTAGTGACTGGTTGTGGTGGCGCAATGGGTGCAGTACTTAAAGCATCAGGTGCTGGCCCTCAAGTAGCAGAAGCGATTGCGAGCAGCGGGATTCCTCCACTATTAGTTCCGTTAGCCATCGCATCAATGCTTCGCTTAATCCAAGGTTCAGCAACGGCATCAATGATGGTTGCAGCAACGATGACACTGCCTCTAGTCGAAACGTTAGGTCTAGACCCTGTGTTCGTAGCACTGGCTTGTGCGGTAGGGCCAGTAGGCTTCTCTCACCTGAACGATTCATACTTCCATATCATCAACCGCACGCTAGGTATTACTGAACTTGCAGACCAAATCAAGATCTGGTCTGTGTCTTCAACCATCGCATGGGCGATTGGTGCAAGCATCATCATGATTCTTAACCTAGTGTTTGGTAAAGGCGGTACGCTGATTGACCCACTTATTCCAATTGCGGTTCTAGGTGCTGTATTTGTGTGGCTAAAAAGCAAAGAGAAATCACAAGTAAAGACAGCCGTTACTAACTAATACTGCTGACCTTTATATACTGCCCCTATTAAGTGATTAGCTTGCTGATCTTCAATAGGGGCATTTTTGGATCGGGCACTCATTAAAACTAATATTCTTTGGATCTCTCAGTATGAAAATTGTTATTGCACCAGACTCGTTTAAAGAATCTCTATCGGCGGTATCGGTGGCGGCGTGTATTGAAAAGGGCTTTCGTGAAATCTTTCCTGACGCTGACTATGTGACTTTACCTTTGGCTGATGGTGGCGAAGGTACAGTAGATGTATTGCTACAAGGTTTAGCAGGACAAAAGCGAACCCACCAAGTAGAAGGGCCGTTGGGCGCATTGGTTAATGCTGAATGGGCGATGCTTGAACAATCCGATCGCAACCCCAACAAAACGGCATTGATTGAAATTGCTGCCGCATCTGGTTTGGATTTATTGACACCAGAGCAACGTGATCCGTTGATTGCTTCGTCTTTTGGAACAGGACAGTTGATTTTAGAAGCGATAGAGCAGGGCGCTCAAACCATCATTCTTGGATTAGGCGGCAGTGCGACTAACGATGGTGGTGCAGGCATTGTACAAGCGTTAGGTGGACGCTTGTTAGTTAGTAAAGGGCAAGATGGAAAAGGACAAGAGCTTGGCCGAGGTGGTGCTGTGTTAACGGAGTTAGCATCTATTGACCTTTCAGACCTAGATTCACGTTGTGCTGGTATTGAGCTGATCGTCGCGTGCGATGTGGATAATCAGCTGTGTGGTGATAACGGTGCTAGCCACATATTCGGCCCACAAAAAGGGGCGACCCCCGAGCAAGTATTGATGCTTGATACTGCGCTTGCGAACTTTGCAAAAATTGCTGAATCGCAAGATTGTGTTGGTGGCGATGAACCTGTTCACAAGCGCACGGGTTATGGCGCGGCTGGTGGTACGCCGATGGGGCTTGGTTTGATATTCAATATGCAAATCAAACCCGGCATCGAGATGGTACTGGATGTTTTGCAAGCCGACGAAGTGTTGAAAGGTGCCGACCTTGTGATCACTGGCGAAGGGCAAATGGACAACCAAACTCTACAAGGAAAAACACCTTATGGCATTGCCAAACGTGCGAGCTTGCAAGGTATCCCAACCATAGGGATTGCCGGATCTTTAGGTACAGACGTAGAAGCGCTTTATGGTGAAATGAGCAGCTTGTTTGGGACGGTAAGATCGCCACAAACTTTAGAAAAAGTATTACAAGAGGCGGAACTTAACTTAACAAGAACGGCAAGAAATATCGCTGCGACTTTACGGTTAGGTCACAGAATATCGCAAAAATAGTGAGTTGTTATAAGAATTAGTGAATTCAAACTTTGGTTGTGATGTTACCTAACCTTATGATTATTATATTGTAAATACTATTATCAATGTTGAATGATTATGATTTAGATCATTAATTTGATAGGTTTTATCCATGATAACGATAATTACAAACGATTATATTTTACTTTGAGTCAGGCTTATTCTATATCCTTAATTGCTGCGTGGTTTTGTGTGATGAATAACCACCATACAGAAGTGAAGGTGCAGCAAAGATGCTGTACCTAAATGGTAATAAGGAATTGATGATGAGTAAAAAACTAACTACAGCTGCGGGTTGTCCTGTTGCTCATAACCAGAATGTTCAAACTGCGGGTAAACGCGGGCCTCAACTGCTTCAAGATGTTTGGTTTTTAGAAAAAATGGCGCATTTTGACCGCGAAGTCATTCCAGAGCGTCGTATGCACGCGAAAGGCTCAGGTGCTTACGGTACATTTACCGTTACACACGACATCACAAAGTACACCAAGGCAAAACTGTTCTCTGAAGTGGGTAAAAAGACCGACCTGTTTGCACGTTTTACAACGGTAGCGGGCGAGCGCGGTGCGGCTGATGCAGAGCGTGATATCCGTGGTTTTGCATTGAAGTTCTACACTGAAGAAGGTAACTGGGACATGGTGGGTAACAACACGCCAGTATTCTTCTTACGCGACCCTCTTAAATTCCCAGATCTAAACCATGCGGTTAAACGTGACCCGCGCACAAACATGCGTAGCGCGAAGAACAACTGGGATTTCTGGACCTCTCTACCTGAAGCACTTCACCAAGTCACCATCGTAATGAGTGACCGTGGTATTCCTGCGACTTACCGCCATATGCACGGTTTTGGTAGCCACACGTTCAGCTTTATTAACGCAGACAACGAGCGTTTCTGGGTTAAATTCCACTTCAAATCTCAGCAAGGCATTAAGAACTTGTCTGATGCAGAAGCTGGACAATTGATCGGTAATGATCGCGAAAGCCATCAACGCGATTTGCTAGACAGCATCGATAATCAAGACTTCCCGAAATGGACACTGAAAGTACAAGTGATGCCAGAAGCGGATGCAGCGAAAGTGTCTTACAACCCGTTCGACCTTACTAAGATCTGGCCACACAAAGATTACCCATTAATTGAAGTGGGTGAGTTTGAATTGAACCGTAACCCACAAAACTTCTTCGCTGAAGTTGAGCAGTCGGCATTCAACCCTGCAAACGTGGTTCCGGGTATCAGCTTCTCACCAGACAAGATGCTGCAAGGTCGCTTGTTTGCTTACGGTGATGCGCAGCGCTACCGTTTAGGTGTTAACCATCAGCATATCCCAGTGAACGCTCCTCGTTGTCCTGTACACAGCTACCACCGTGATGGTGCGATGCGTGTTGATGGTAACTTTGGTAGCACATTGGGTTATGAGCCAAACAACGAAGGCCAGTGGGCAGAGCAACCAGACTTTGCAGAACCAGCATTGAACCTAGATGGTACTGCAGCGCATTGGGATCACCGCGAAGATGAAGATTACTTCTCGCAACCGGGTGACCTGTTCCGTCTGATGACACCGGAAAAACAAGCGATTCTGTTTGATAACACTGCTCGTAACCTAGGCGGCGTGCCTAAAGATATTCAACTACGTCACCTAAGACACTGTTACAAAGCTGATCCAGCTTACGGTGAAGGCATTGGTAAACTGCTTGAAATCGATGTGAGCGAATTTAAGTCGTAATCAATAAACTCGTTTAAATAGTCAGAAGGCCGTTGAGTTAATCACTCAATGGCCTTTTTTGATCTCGCTGCTCATCAAGTCACCCTAAATCATTGAAAAATTGAGCTATCTCTATTGATAGCTTTTACCTATCGAATTGATAAACATATCCCATTATCTTTATAAGATGGACGGGATTATCCTGCAACTATCAGTTTATAAAGTAGTAGAGTTTGAGATGAGTAAAAGCGCATTAATCGTTGAAGGTGGAGCAATGAGAGGCATCTTCGCTGCCGGAGTGTTGGACGCCTTTATGCAAGACGACTTCCGTCCTTATGATTTTGCCATTGGTGTATCTGCGGGTGTATCGAATCTGGTTGGCTACTTGTCTCAAGCACCGAAACGCAGCTATAACGTGATCACCACGATGGCGACCGATAAAACCTTCTTTAACCCTGCTCGCTTTGCCAAAGGCGGCAATTTGGTCGACGTTAAGTGGTTGTGGGATGAATCTAATCACCGCTATCCACTCGATTGCGGTGAGCTGTTCTCAAGTGTGCCCTTAATTGCTGCTGTAACGAACGTCGATACTGGCAGTGCGGATTACTATCATATCAAGCCTGAAAATCTTTCTAATGTGGTTGAAGCGACAACCGCGCTACCTATCGCTTACCGTGAGACACCATGTTTCTCGGGTGGTTGCTATACCGATGGTGGTGTGGCTGATTCGATTCCAGTTCGTGAAGCATACCGACGTGGTGCACGCGACATTACCGTGATTCTGTCTCACCCACTTAGCTACCGAATGAAGCCGCAGAAGTATCAGTGGATGCTGAAAAAGCTGTTAAAGAAATTCCCAAATATTGCTGAATCAATGGCAGTACGTGCTGAAAACTACAACCAATCTTTGGAGTTCATTCGCAATCCACCAAAAGATGCGACCATCAAAGTGATAGCACCACCAGAAGCGTTCGCGGTTAAGCGATTAACTATGGACCAAACTGTTTTGGATGCAGGCTATGAGATGGGTGTGAAGGCTGGTGCGGAGCATTTGGCCATTCGCAAAGGTATTTATGGTTTGGATGTCGAGGATTGTCATTTCTGCGTCTAGGAACTGTTTTTGAATACTAGATAAACGAAAAAGCCACGCTGTTCACTTAGGAATAGCGTGGCTTTGTATTTGTGGAGCTAGTTTGTTGTCAGTCTGCTATTAACTCAATTTGTTGTTAAACCAGTTCGTTGCCGCTGGTGTTGCCTGTGAAAAAGGCATCGACGCTGGTGAGCGTTGTATTGGCAATGTTGAACAGAGCATCTTTAGTTAAGAAGGCTTGGTGACCTGTGAACAGCACGTTGTGACAAGCTGATAGGCGACGGAATACATCATCCACAATCACATCGTTAGATTTGTCTTGGAAGAACAGCTCTTTCTCGTTGTCGTAGACATCAAGGCCAAGCGCACCAATCTTGCTCTGTTTGAGCGCTTCAATTGCGGCTGTCGAATCAAGCAGTTCACCACGACTGGTGTTGACGATCATCACGCCATCTTTCATTTTGCCAAATGCCGTTGCATCCAACAGGTGGTAGTTCTCTTTACTCATCGGGCAGTGCAGAGAAATCACGTCAGACTCTTGGTAAAGCTCGTCGAGTTCTACGTATTTAGCGCCCAGTTCTTGTGCCAATGGGTTCGGGTACGGGTCGTAGCACAAGATGTTCATGCCTAAACCTTTCAGAATACGCATGGTCGCTAGGCCAATTTTTCCTGAACCAATTACACCAACGGTTTTTCCGTGGAAGTTAAAGCCAACTAAACCCTCAAGAGAGAAGTTCGCATCACGAGTTCGTTGGTATGCTTTGTGTAGCTTGCGGTTCAAACACATCATCATACCGACGGTGTGTTCTGCTACCGATTCTGGTGAATAAGCAGGAACGCGAACCACTTGCAGACCAAACTCTTTGGCTGCGTCTAAGTCGACTTTATCAAAGCCCGCGCAGCGCATCGCAATCAGCTTAGTGCCGCCTTTTGCTAGAATCTCTAGCACATCTCGCGATAGGTCATCGTTTACAAACGCACAAACGACTTCGTTGTCGTGCGCCATTTTTGCTGTTGTTGTAGTGAGTCGAAAATCGTGAAAATGGAACTCGGCGTTGAGTTCGCCTTTTGCAAGTTCAAATGATTTTTCGTCGTATGATTTTGAGCTAAAAAAAGCAATGTTGAGCATGGCTTCCTCTCTTACCTAAATATAAATAATCCACTTATTCATGATCTGAAACGGGATTAAAACTAATAACTTTGTTCAGTGTGCTAGAGTTTTTTTGTCTTGTCTATCACCATTAGTCACTGTAATTACTATGGTTATTGGGTCTTCTATCATCACTTTTTGAACATGGGAAATCACACTACGAAGTAGCTTGCTTATAAGTTCATCAATATTGAATGGATCTTACTTTCGGGTGTTGAACATCTTCTTGGTCTCTTTCTCTGACCAGAAGTTAATGTTGAATTGCGCATCGTCACTCAGTTCCACTCGATGCCAATATTGAGGGGGACTGGTAGCAAATTGCCCAGCTTGGATCGTGATAACATTTTCTGGCTCCGTCGCGTCGGCATCAGCAAAGCCATAGAAGGTGACAGTCCCTTCCATTACGCAGATCTGGCCGAATACGCCTTCTGCGGTGTTGTGGTGGTTAAGCAATGCAGCAGGTATGTTGTCTTTGGTGAAAAATGGCGTTGAACGTTGAATTTTCCAGTGTGACGGAATACGTAAATGACTCATATAAAACCTCTTCTCTAACTGTGTTATTACTGATGCGTTGAAACTAATGTTTTGTAACTAATACTTTGAAATTAATGCTTGGAAACTAATACTTGGCAATTAAAGCGTTGAAGCTTGTCTTGTGAAAAGTCGCCATCGCTTCAATGGCATTGGTGGTCAGGATTACCAATAGTTCTCACTACTAAATTGACCTGGCTTCTTGCGTAAGTGTTTTTGTAACCCCAACGATATTAGTGCTTCGCTCGTGTCTCGAACCATTTGGGGATTACCGCAAAGAAAGAAGAAACTATGTCTTTGGTTGATAGTGATAGACGAGGCTCGTTCAAGGTCGCCTCCAAGTAACAAGCTTGGGATTCGTCCGCGCAAAGTTCCGGTGACTGATTCTCTAGAAATAATTGGCACATACTTAAGTTTCCCCTGAAAGTGTTCAACGAGTTGATTGATTCGGTCTTGATAGGTGAGGTCTTGCTCTGTTCTTACGGCGTGAACCAGCACAAGGTTGTTGAACGACGCTGTTTTGTTGAAATCTACGTTGCCTTGTTGTTCTATCAACAGGCTTTCGAGCATAGAGATAAAAGGGCCCACGGCCGTTCCGGTTGAAAGCATCCATAGATCGTCTGCGATCTCTGGGATCTCCTCTAATGTCATAAACCCACTTGGGTCTTTGCCGACAAAGATGTCGTCACCTACCTTCAATTGATGAAGTTGAGGAGAGAGCTGGCCGTTTTGATCTTTAACAATTAAAAACTCAAGCGATTGATGGCCGTGTTCGTGTTCGTGCTCTGGTGCATTCACCATTGAGTAAGCACGTCTAACAAATTCGCCTTCACTGTTACGCAATCCCAGCTTAGTGAACTGCCCAGCTTGGTAGGGCGAGACTGGCGCACTGACTTCAAGCGAGAACAGTTGTTCTGTCCATTCGGTCTTGTGCACTACTTTTCCGGTTACTAAGCCATGAGGAATATCTGTCATATCATCACCTTTGTTTAGAGAAGTTATCTCATTAAGGATACTCAACTATCTTACTTTTTGGAGTTGCATGTACCATGCCAATAATGAGAATGCTTATCAATACTATACTTTTGAGAGGAATTACTTTAAATCGAGTCGAAAGGACATGTTGCGTATTAAGTCTTTATGACATGTAATGGTCTTTTTGTTTTATTAAAGATTAGGTCATGGTGCTTTGTTATGGTTAATTTTGAACTGAGCTTGATTAAACTCAATGAGTGGTTTGACCCTTGAACGATTCCACCAATAACTGAAGAGAATAATTTACAGATGAGTATAATGGCGGCTTTCGATCTCAATATAGCCATGTTTTATGCTTGATAATCTTCGTATGGTCTTGAACGTTTTGTTCGTGACAATCAATACTGCCATGACGGCTTTTACCGTCAGTTTCTTTGGCCTCATCAAACTGATTCTCCCAATACATCCGGTTCAAAAAGTGTGTACTCGTTTAGCTAACTTTACGTTTTGGTGCTGGGCTTCCCTTAACTTGTGGATGCTTAACGTCAATAACGATATCGAGTGGCAAGTTGAAGGCGGGGAAGATATCTCGACCAAGCAGTGGTATTTGATGATGTCGAATCACCTAAGCTGGGCGGATATTGTGATTTTGTCTTCTATCTTGAAAGACAAGATGCCGATGACTAAGTTCTTCCTTAAGCATGAACTGTTATATGTTCCTTTTGTCGGTTTGGCCTGCTGGGGTTTAGACATGCCGTTCATGAAACGTCATTCACGCGAGTTTTTACTGCGTAATCCTGAACGTCGTAATGATGATTTTGATGCGATTAATAAGGCGTGCACCAAATTCAAACTTGCACCGACAACATTGGTCAACTTTGTCGAAGGAACACGTGCTAACCACGAGAAGTTATCGACAGTGAAGACACCTTATCGACACCTACTAAAACCGAAAACCGGTGGTGTGGCGTTTGCTCTGTCTGCAATGGGCCCAATATTAGATGGTATCGTCGACGTTACTTTGGCTTACCCAGAGAATCAGACTTCTCCGTTTGAAGACATGCTGAAAGGTAAGATGAAGAAGGTGGTCGTGCGTATTAAATTGCACCCAATGGATGAGAATGTAAACGGTAACTACTTTGAAGATAAAGCCTTTAAACGCCGTTTCCACAGTTGGTTGAATAAAACGTGGAAAGAGAAAGACGACTATCTTGATACAGTTTATGGGGTTGATACGCCCTGTGAGGTTGAAACGATTGATGAGCCCGATGCGGTTCATAAGAAACAAGAGCAGTAAGCTCAAATTAAACCAATAGCATCAAAAAAGCCGATAGTTCATTGAACTATCGGCTTTTTTATTGAATACGTTTTATCAGTTTCGACCTGTGAAGTTAGTGCTTACTATATTCTAGTGGCATTAGAAACAATGTTATATGCAGAACAGGTGAGGGCTAAATCGCTTGGTAAGCATCAATGATGTGCTTCACTTCGCTAGGCTTACCTTGCTGCTCTTGGCCTTGGTGAATACGCAGATAATGCTGCAATGTTTTGGCTTTGTATTGCTGAGATATCTGTAACTGCTGTTCGCAACTCGACGCCCAGATCTTGTCACCCACGTTTGATATCTCACTAACAGCTTGGTTCTTTTCAGCTTCGCCTTGGTTATTGCTGACCAATAAAATTTCGTAGTAACGACGGTTTTCTTCGATCAACACTTCATCAATAAGGCCGAACTTGAGCGCTTTTAAATGGCTTCTTAGCTCGAATTGCTGATGCACTGGGCAAAGTAAAAAATCGATATCTTTGTCTGGATGTTGGCGATGAATATCATCGACGAGCTTTTGCGTTAGATCGCCACCCACACCTGCAATAATAACGAGGTGTCTGCCAGTGTGCTTGTCTAGCGGAATGGCTGCGACATCTAAACAATAGACTTTCCACTGACTCTGCTCGTGTTGCTCAACGTTGTTATCTTGAGGAAAGTAACGCGTTAACTTGCCTTCAAGTTCGTTCATCAGAGAGGGGACAATATCAACAAAGTGAATCAGAGGTGCTTTGTTGTCTGACAACAATTGAACACCCAAGAAACCGTGATCACAGCAGCAGTCCCAAATGTGTTGGTAGTCATTGCTGACAAGAGAGCGGAGAGTTTGCAGTCGGTTGCTGAGCTTCATAAGATTCGTGTCGTTAGAAAGTGATAGGGCGTTGTCGTATCGAAGGCGCATTGTAATGACTTTATACAAAAACAAAAGCACCTAGAGGTTAAATCCTAGGTGCTTTATGTGGATACGGAAATCTGCGGCGGTTTATGAAGCTTGCGCGACGGCTCTAATATGGCCTTCCACTCGGTTCTTTCCTAGCTGCTGTGCAATCAATTTGGATTGTTCAGCCAAGGCTAGGGCGGCATCGACGGCCCCTTCAACCTGAGAAAATCCAATGCTCGCACTGAGTGAGAGTGTTATCTCAGGCGTTTCAATGGTTTTGTCTGCGATAATCAATCGACACAGATCAAGCTGATGTTTCGCGTCTTGCGCACTATTGGCCTTGAATACGATACCAAATTCCTTTTCGTTTAAGCGAGATAGGCAGATGCCTTTGGGCTTCGGAAAATGGGAACGTAAAGTTTCTGCGGTCAGCTTGATCATTTTGTCGCCAATCGACTCACTATAAGCTCGATTTATGTGGTCGAAATTATCGATATCTAACAGAGCAACGTAGGTGTCGGATTCACACGCATGCAGACGTAAAGCTTCATCAAAATGCGCTTTATTGTCTAGCTGGGTCATCAAGTCTTTACAGCTAACCTGCAGGTGAATCAGTAAATTAGATAAAGAAACCTCTGTATAACTACGGATCATACGCAGAATGGTTTTATTGACCGGAAAGCGACTATTGATGTAAATCACCGCGATGAGCTGCTCACGGGCGTGAAGTGGGATGCAATAGTGGCGTTGATGGATTTTGAGCTTTCTCGCCAACACATCAGCGTACTTACCATTTTGGTAGGTTAACTGTTCTGGGAAGAAGCTGTCTGCAAGTGCTTGGTCTATGTGAACAATCGACTTATTGCCGTGATAGTCAATGGTACAAAACGAGTGACACTCGGCTTGGTACAGACAAAATTGAACACCGTTATGATAAGCGAAGTTGTTGATTATCGATTTCAACTGAACTTTAAAACTCGCAAGATCATTCACTCGATTAAGCGACGACAGGGCTGAGTTAAGTCGGTGAATCAGGTAGTTGGCCACAACCCAAAGCAATAGAAGCGAGCCGATAACAATACCCGTCAACGTGAACTGGTGAGAGCTGGTTAGAATGTCTTTTCTATCGGTACCGGCAATGAATACCCAATTAAGGCTGTTGTCAGCGTCAAACACAGAAACCTTGAAATTGTCCTGATAGTAGTACTCATGATTACCCTTGAGTTGACCTAAAGAGAGTAAGTGACTGATCCCCGCATGATAGCTGATCGATTTAGAGCCGACGCGTTTCGGATCTGGGTGGAACACTAGTCGTTCAGTGGTTCTATCGACAACAAACACGTAGCCATTGCTGAGCGTTTTTAAGTCCCTTAAGCCTTGTGTGGTATGCAGTAAATCAAACTCTATCCATATTTCTTCATTGAGCTTGGCCACGGTATGTTTGACTGCGAACACCCAGCGGTCGTCTGGCTTTTGATAAATCGAAGAGATGTAGAAGTCATCGACGACGGTATCTAGCGGTTGCCATTCAATAGCCGAGACTTGGCTTGCTGAAAGTGGGAAGCCTCGAGTGGAGATGTAATGCTCAGATTGAGGTTGGTAACGAATAATATCGGCAAAATTAGGTGTTCTTTTTAGAATGTTTTCACTTAATTCAACAAATTTATCGCTGTTAACCGCCCCTGTTTTTTGGTCACCAAGGCTGGTTTCTAAGAAATACAATTTGCCGAAGGTCGCTTCGATATTGGACTTGATGACGGAGGTGGCAATACGGATGTTTGAAGATGATTGAGACTCTGCTGAGTTTTCAACTTGGGTCAATTGAGCTGCTGCGAGATAGAGCATTCCTCCGGTTAATAAGAGTATGTATGGTTTGAAAAGCCGAATAAGTGTTTTAGGTAAAGCCATGATATCCAAAGACGTTATAGATTCATTTTTATAGTATGGCCATACTAAACAGTTTTCGTAATCACATCAATGCAAATGATTCCATATAAAAGGATGATTTCTGTGATATTCAGCTAACAAAAAAGCCAGTCATAACTATAACTGGCTTCTATGATTTTTGATGTTTTATTAAGCTGACTTAGCTTTTAACCTTAATCAAATCAAATCAAATCAAATCAAATCAAATCAAATCAAATCAATCTTGTCTGGAGAGTAGTGCAAAATCGCCATTGAAGTCGGCGATAGCAACATTTCACCTTCCGCATGACCCGGTTTTACGTTTCGTAAGTTGGTATCACAGATGGTCACCCAGTTTTGGTCACGATCACTTGGCAACGTAAAGCGAGCTGGTGCATTGGTTTGGTTGATCAAGTAAATCAATTCGTCGCCATCTTTACCAATACCTAAATGCAACGCCACCGAGCTTAAACGGTTCCAATCATCATGTTCCATGAGTGTGCCATCAACACGGCTCCAGAAGATGCGGTTAGAGTTACGCTTTTCACCACTGAATGCCTTAATAAATGGCACCATGTACTGCTGACGTGCAGAGATCATTTCCGACAGCCAAGTCTTGAAGTACGTCTTGCGTTCAGAGTCTTCCCAATTTAGCCAACTGGTTACGCCGTCTTGGCAGTAAGCGTTGTTATTGCCTTTTTGAGAATGAGACAGTACATCTGCGGTCATGATATGCGGAATACCAAAGGCGAATAACAGGCTCGCCATGAAATTGCGCTTTTGTTTTTCACGAGTCGCAATCACCAATAGGTTTTCAGTTTCCCCTTCGACACCATAGTTATCAGAGCGGTTGTCACCATGTCCATCACGATTGTTCTCACCATTCTCTTCATTATGCTTGTGCTTGTAAGAAACAAGATCTTGCATAGTGAAGCCATCGTGATACGTGATGTAGTTGACGGTGAGTTTGTAAGGCCAATGCGCAGCACTGTAAATGTCACGCGATCCCATCAAGCGAGTCGCAAACTCTTTTAGGTAGCCTTGATCGCCACGCCAGAAGCTGCGTGTGATGTCTCTGAGCTTGTCGTTACACTCATTCCAACCGAGTGGGAAATTACCCACTTGATAGCCATTCGGGCCGATATCCCATGGTTCGGCGATGAGCTTGGTTTCTTTGAGTACCGGATCTTGAGCAACGGCTTTGAAAAACGCCGCTTCAGGATTGTAATTATCGCCTTCTCGGCCCAGTGTCGCTGCCAGATCAAAACGGAAGCCGTCTATTTGGAACTCACTGACCCAGTAACGAAGCGTATCCATGACTAAGTTGAGTGCAGGCTGGTGGGTGAGGTCGACCGTATTGCCACAACCTGTGAAGTTCGCGTAATGACAACCATGTTTGATGTAATAGTGGCTATCTAGCGCTTTTAGGTTAAAGGTTGTACCGCCTTCACCACCTTCAGCAGTGTGGTTGTAGACAACGTCGAGAATCACTTCGATACCATTGCGGTGCAGCTCACGAATCGCAGTTTTAAGTTCAGTAACTGCGTCTTTCTCTGCATAGCGAGGGTCTGGCACCATGAACAAGTAAGGGTTGTAACCCCAATAGTTCACTTTCCCCATGTCTAGAAGATGAGGTTCATGCATACACGCAGCAATAGGTAAAAGTTGTAGAGAGTTGATGTTTTGCTGTTTGTAGAACGCTAGCATTTCAGGGCTAACCAAGCCCATGTAACGACCTTTGGTGTTGGTCGCCATCTCTGGATGAAGCTGAGAGAGGCCTTTTACATGGGTTTCAAAAAGAACGGTATCTTCTCGGCTGATACGCGGCTTTTCCACGTCTTGCCAATCGAAGGTGTCATCAACAACAAGACATTTTGCCATCGAAAAGCTCTTTTCATGGCTATATGGCGTGACGTAATCGAGTGGTTCGCTGATTGCTTTCGCATAGGGGTCGGACAGCAGGATCGGGCCTTCATCAGTTTCAGCAAGGAAACCGTATTTTTGTCCTGCTTTTATACCTTCAACAAACACATATCTAATATCAGCGTATTCGTTGTCTAGTTTATAAGTAACGAATTCGTCATTCTCATCGAATAATGCGAGGGAAAGGGATTTACAGTCAGGAGAATAAATAGAGAAGTTACAGCCAGTGTTACCTAGCGTTGCGCCTAGCGGATAAGGGCGAGCGAGCGTTCTAGTCATTGCTTGATTTCTTGTTCGTTTATCAACATCAGTGAACTATTAGTAAAAAGCTTTGTCACAGTAAGGTCAAGCAACTTCACATAATAATTACGATGAAAAAAATAATTCATCGATGAAGTTCAAATTATATATTTGAACTAGATCTCACTTATGCTGAATAATTAGATCTGGGTGCTGCCTACTCCTCCTAGATTAAGTGATCTACCTCTTTAAAACACCGTTCTGTATATTTCCTACTCCCCTCTAGTCCCCCTTAATTAAGTGAGGGGTGGAGGAAGTCAAACTTGTCATCCCCTCTTAATATTGACCCCGTTGAAACGAATCAGGGGAAACCCTAAACCTCTCTATCTTACGTCCGCCATAACTGCCTTTGGTTGCCGCAAGAGAGCAAAAATATAAAACCTAAAATAAATCGTCCTTAATGGAGTTAAGAATGAAAAAAGTAAGTTTGATTGCTGCTGCAGTGGCGACAACGCTAGCTGCTGGCTCTGCGTTCGCTGTTGACTTTAATGGTTACATGCGTGCTGGTACTGGTATCAGTGCAAGCGGTTCTGGTGACGTATCTGTTAATAAAAACGGTATTGGTCGTCTAGGTAACGAAAATGACAACTACTCTGAGTTTGGTTTTGCTGAAGAGCTAAAAACAGGTGAGCAAACTTGGCGTTTAGAGTCGATGATTGCGTCTGGTGCTCCAGGTGAAAATGGTTGGGAAGATGCTGACTTCAACGTTGCACAATTTGCTGTTAAAGCTAAAGGTCTGATTGCTTCTGATAAAGAAGCGACTATTTGGGCTGGTAAAACATACTACCAACGTAAAGACATCCACATCACTGACTTCTACTTCCTGAACACTTCTGGTACTGGTGGCGGTGTTGAGAACCTATCAATTGGCGACCAGAAGCTATCTGTAGCATTGATTCAAGATAATGGTTCTCAAGCATCTGATACGGACAAATACGGTTGGGTTGCAGGTACGAATCCAGGTGACGCTCCTACATGGGGTGTAGTTGGTAAAGAATCTGAAGATGTAACTGGCTACATTGCTGATGTTCGTTTAGCTAACATTGGCCTTTGGTCTGACGCTTCTCTAGAAGTTGCGATGGCGTACAACTTCGCTACTTCAACTGATGGTCAATCAGTTAAAGGTGATGACGGTCTACTAGTTACAGGTATTATCCACCAAGGTATGGATAATGGCTTTAACCAAACTGTATTACAGTACGGTACTAACGGCTACGGTGTTCAAGCTGCTAACTTCTGGGGTGCTGGCGCATACTACGACCGTTCAGGCGACCAAAATGATGCAACGGGTTACCGCTTGATCAACTGGGGTGTTATGAACCTAGGCGAATCATGGGAAATGGGTCACCAACTTGCTTACCTAGCTGGTCTGAAATTGGTGCTTCTAAGCAAGACATCGATCAGTACTCTGTAGTGGCTCGTCCAATGTACAAGTGGAACGACACAATGCGCACAGTATTTGAAGCTGGTTACAATGCTGGTGAGAAAATCAACGGCGCTGGTACTGGTGTAGAAGACTTTGGTAACGCTAAATTCACAGTAGCTCAAGCTTGGGCTATGGGTGACAGCTTCTGGGCTCGTCCTGAAATCCGTGTTTACGGTTCTTACATCCTAGATACTGAAAATGACAACGCATTTGGTACAAATGAAGATACTGAATACGTAGCTGGTATCCAAGTAGAAGCTTGGTGGTAAACACTTAGCTTAACAAATCCTAAACTGTCCTAATTCATAGCCGGCTCGCGTCGGCTATTTTTTTAAGGAATGTACAAATAAATTGATCGTTCCCTAGGTGAATAGTTCTCTTTGTGGTAATTAAAGTTAGTAAATTTCTTAAAAAAATAACAAAAAGGAAGGGTTATGTATTTTAAAGCTCTAATGTTGAGCGGCTGTGTTGCGTTGGCCGGTTGTCAATCTGCACAAGTAGTCGAGCAAGTGCAAGTGGCGCAGGCTGAACAAGTAAATTCTATTGCTGGACTTCAGTTTGCAGCAATGAAATTACCGAGTTCTGTAATTTTTGATGTTACGCCAGAAAGCCAATACCTGAACTACCAATCGATTAATAGCCCTGTGGTTGCAGTTGAGCTTCCAGCGAATCGCGGCGAGTATTCATTAACAATTTCTAGTTTGATTGGAGATACAGCATTTGTCCCACGTGCGGTAATCTACGACAAAAATGGTAAAGAGTTAGAAAGCTACGGCCAAAGCGACTTTGAATATAAGAAGCCTAGAATGCACTTGGGCAATAGACTTGTTGCCGAAAAAGAGTTCTTTCCACCACGTACAGAAGATTCGGTTTTCTTAGTGGTTTACACTGACCAGCAAGAGGTTGGTGGTTTTACAGATGTGATCCATCCTGCTCGTTTAGATGCCGAAGGTCGTGGTAACTATTTACCAGAAGTGAAAGATATCCCAATTCCAAACGGTAATGTTGGCAAAATAGAAGTAACTATCGATAGAGCGAGCTTCTTCTCGTTTGGTTCATCGAGCAGCGAGTCTAACGCTAAGCCAGCGGCAGCAGCTAAGATCGATACCATTCAACCTGAAACGCAAACCTACTATCACAATGCGATTCAAACAGCTGTAACTGAAGACAATATTCCTAAAGCTCTTAGCTTATTAGATGAAGCAAAAGCACTAGGTATTGAAGGCGCGCAAGAAGTATTTGTAAAAGCCGTCAATAAAAAGTAATCAAACAGTTTGTAAATACCGAATGATATGAAAAGAAGGGCTCCTGTTAGGGGCCTTTTTTATTGCCCGTAATAAATTAAAAGTAATACTCACATTCATCGAATACTTAAGTGTAAATACCCACTGACTTACACATAATAACCAATGGCTAATATAAATGGACGTTCTTGGTATTTATGGTTTTGATTGACTAACTGCTAATTTAAACACTCTCGCCTATTTACTCTTCTCTGACAACTAAATACGAACTCTGTTGACGAATCGCAATTTCATTTACCAACCTAAGCTCGCTTCCTAAATTTCACATACACTTAAATTATACGCTCACACGAAGTTGTTATGCTTTCTACTAAGAACTAAGAACTAGGCGGTTCGTCTATCACTTAACATTGAGTATTGTTCGATGGGAGGCAAAGGAAATTGTGTGGTGTATTTGGACTGGTATTTGTTGAGAATAAAAAAAGGGAGACTGACGTCTCCCAAAAGGCTAGCTTGCGCTGGTTTTATTATCTGTTTATTAGAATCATAAGCTTTAAGGCCTAATTCTTGGTTACTGAAACGACCGCTTTTTCTACATTGTCATCTAGCTCGTGAATCGCATTCAGAGTGAATGTGTAGCTGCCAGCTTCTGTTACGCTAAGCTGACAGTTCCCATCATCTGCAGTCTCGATAGCTATAAAGCCATCTGCAAGTTCAACAGAGTCACAACCAAGGTTAGGTGTTCCCCAATCTACATCTGCAAACTTGAAGCCATAGTTACCAGCCTCTAAGTTGCCTGTTACAGAATAAACACCATTAGCAACAAAGCTCATCGCCCAATCATCAGTTGCGCCCCATCCATTCATGTCACCACGAACGTAAACCGTCGTTTGGCCGTAAGGCGGAATGCTAGATACATCCTTGTCTGAGTTATCAACTGGCAAACCAGCGCCTTGTGCACCGTCTTGAGTTTGCACAAATACTGCTGTGGTTAATGCAGGTACAGTGAAAGTTTCAGCGGCAAAGCTTGCGCCTTTCACTGTGTCATCAGCTGAACTTTGTTGAACAGTGTGCAGTGCGAAACCTGTAGCTCCTGTGATTTTGAATGATTGAGACTCGTTGGTTGAGTTTACAACAGCAACAATTGCATCGTTGGCTGGGTCAAGGTCTTTACCTGTTGAGATACCATCATCGATAGACATCACGATTAGGCCTTCGACTTGCTCCTCACCAACATTGCGGAAGTCGACACGCTTCATAACTTCGTCTGCTGTGTCTAAGCGGAACAGTTCGCTTGAGCTACGGATTTTCAAGAGCTCTAGGAATTGCTGCTTAGTCAGCTCAATGTCGTCTGCATCTGGTTTAGCCGTGCTGTCAGCAATGATGGTTTTGATCAAATCCCAGTTAGCACCATCTTTATCTTCACGTGGTAAGCCAACATTCCAGTTGTTGTCAGTGCCATCAAACATTACGCGGTTGTACCAGTCACCTGAATCGTAAGAGTCGCGCTGCATAGACTTAGAGCGTAGCAGTTCAGAACCCATATGGATGAATGGTATGCCTTGGCCTAACATCACGGTAGAGAGCGATACAGACTGCATACGAGCACGCTCTGCAGAGCTAGTACCTGCAGCGATCTTGTAGGCGTTGTTATCCCAAAGCGTTTGGTTATCGTGTTTGGAAACGTAAGAGATGTTCTCTGAAGGCATCTTGGTGTAGCCAGCGGGAGCACCGTTGTAGTCGACGTTTTTACCCAGTTTGGTATCGCCTTTGTAATCAATCAGCACGTATTCTGCGAGGTTCCCCGCCATCCCTAAACGAACAAGGTCTTGGTTGTGTAAACGACCGTTGATAGAGTCTTGATCGACTTTCGTTTCTTCGTTGGCAATCGCTGCGTTACCAAAGCCTTGGTTAAAGCGAAGTGGGTGGTTGCCTTCTGAGTCGACACCGCCATCGAATGGGCTACCGCCACGTACAGCATCACGCAGACGGTCCGAGAATGTACCGATCTCAGTGCCTGCCATGTTGATTTGGTTTGCTTGATCGAAGCGTGCATTATCGGCTACTTCGCCAAAGTCCCAACCCTCACCGTAGAACAGGGTGTTTTCGTCGATCTTACGTACTTCAGCAAGAGCTTCGACCATCACGTCTTTTGGTTGGTGGCCCATTAAGTCAAAACGGAAACCATCCACTTTATAATCGTCAGCCCACACCTTAAGTGAGTCGACCATCAATTTACCCATCATTAGGTTTTCAGTTGCAGTGTTGTCACAACAGGTTGAGTTTTCGACGCCACCGGTGTTGACGTTAAGGCGGTGATAGTACCCAGGGACAATCTTATCCAGTACTGATTTATCGTTCACACCAGACGCGTTGGTGTGGTTGTATACCACGTCCATGATCAGCTTAAGATCCATGTCGTGCGTGGCTTTCACCATTTGACGGAATTCGAGAATACGTTTAGAGCCGTTTGGATCTGTCGCATAACTTCCCTCCGGAACCGTGTAGTGGAATGGGTCGTAGCCCCAGTTGAAGCTGTCCAGCATGCGCAGGTCATTCATCAACGCTTGTGCATCGCCTGTAGAAGGATCATAACCATCGAGTACATCTTCGATGACTTTATTTTCGTCTTCGTTTCCACACAAGGAGGCAGCAGGTTTTACATCACATAGCTTACCAACGGTGTCAGTAATATCGACACGGCTCGATTCATCTTCATCAACAGTCGCGATATCGAATGCAGGTAAGATATGTAGCGTAGTTAAGCCTGCATCTTGCAGAGCTTGTAGATGTTTGACCGACTCACGATCTGCTTCTGTAAGCGCTAGGTACTTGCCGTTTAGGCTCTTTGTTCCGAGCTTATCGCTGAAGCTAAAGTCACGAAGGTGAGATTCGTAGAGTACGTGGTCTTCGTCTTTTTCTACGGTTGGTCGCTCGTAGTCGTCCCAGTTCGCTGGTTTCAAGGTTGAATCATTCAGGTCAATGACTTGAGAGTATGCAGAATTTTTCGATAAGCTGAGTGAGTAAGGGTCGGTTACTAGGCGAGTTTCAATGTTGCCTGTGGTTGGGTGGTAAACCTTCACTTGGTAACGATAGTAGCTGTTGACTGCATTAGACACGGCGTCAGTCGCCCAAATGCCCGTCTCAGTGCTTTCCGTCATTGGGATGACTTGTGAACTTTGCAGATCTTCGCTGTATAGGACGAGTTCAACATCTTGCGCTGTTGGTGCCCAAAGTTTGAAGGTAGCCGCACTGCCTTCAACAATCGCGCCTAGTTCCTCACTCATCGCATTACCAGCATCTTCACTAGCAAATACCGCATCAAGCACACCAGGTTTTTGAACCTCAGTTGAAGAGATAACATCGCCATTAGCATTGTAGGCAACAAAAATTATCTGAGATTTTAAGATGGTACGTAAAGTATTGTCGTCAACGTCGATAGCAAGGGCAGGTAAGCTTGCAAGGTGGCGGAAACGCTCTTTCAATTCAGAAGATAGCTCCCCGTCTTTACTTAGTTCAATTGCAGTTCCGCCGACAATTTCTTTGTCGTCGTTCATCGTGATGCTGTTATCTAATGCATAGAAGAGTTTTACAGAATCGGCATTGCTAGCGGCTTCCCAAGCAATGGTGGTCGAGTCTAACCAATGTGCTTTTTGTCCATCAATATTCACCGGGCGCTCTGAGATTGGGTCGTAGTACAACTCGCTGCTGCCATGGAATCCGAATACACCTTGCGAATCACCAAGCTTGGTTAACTCGATTTTCGAATTGGCACTACCAAACGCTTTTTCGTCGCCATTGTGTAAGATGAAGTTCATGCATTTATGCGGGTCAGAAGCATCTGGGTCGACTTTCAACACATAGTAGGCACCGTAGGTATCGCTGATGCCGTCAAATTCATATGGCGCTTCCCAGTTGGTACCGGTTTCGCTGAGACCCATTGCGATTAAGTCGGTGCTGGTACAGCCTTCGCCATTCCAAAGGTGCAATCCCCAGCCATCATAGGTCGAGCTAGACGTGCTCGCAGCCGCGACATCACGTTTGTAGTAAACAACGACTTCGTTTTCGCCAGCTTTGTATAACCCACTGTTGCCAGCATCCGTGTCGCTGTCGTTATCGCTACCACAGCCTGCGATAAGGGTAGCGGTGAAGAGAGGCAGAATCGCTTTGGCTAGCGTTGATCGTTTGAAGCTTCTCTTTTTTGTAATGTTGAAGGTGCGTTGTAGAGTGATGTTCTTATTAATATTTATGTTGTTCACGTTTGATATCCATATTTCACTTTTTATGAAGATGAATATCCTAGTCTGAATGATGGCCAGCTATTTGTGATGGCTATATGTAAAGTTATTTTTAATACGTAAAAATAGGAAGCCTAGTATCAGTATCACGCTTTGTATTTGGTTTAAGTGAAATTAATTGGATCAATAGCTCATATGTTCGATATTAATAATCAAAGGCGTAGAAGCTAGGAGTAGATAATAAGGATGAGAGCTCATCCTTATTAATGTGAGGAAGGTATCGAATTGAGAGGCTGTTAATTCAAATTAGGAATTAAGTTAATTATCAATTAGAAATGTAATAGTTGTTCGGCTTTGTTGCGTA
>NZ_MCZK01000175.1 GCF_002875945.1 Vibrio lentus | reverse complement strand
TTATTCCTATTATGTAAAATCCACGACTTTTCTATCAGAAACACCGCTTAGACACCCCTCAAGAAGCCTGTAAGCCATTTTAAGAGCCAAACCCACCCACAAGCACACAAATACTCTTTGAAAGTTAATTTCACTATCTGAGGGGTTCACAGTGCGAATTAACATCTTTTGAACTCACACCAAAATCACCCCGTAACGCCCATAACCGAAACTTTCCCTTTGAGATCGTGATTTCTCGTGAAATGGGCGAAGCCCTTTCATGAGGAAGAACGATCCGACAATCGAACGGAGTGAGTGCGTCAGAAAGAGCAGTCCAAAGCCTCGCTGAGTCACATCGTAGATCGGGGATTTTTAGCATTTGGGACGAATGTATACAAAATGCGAATCCTGCTAATCATCAAATGTGTGGTCTGTCACTGCGCTGTCCCATTTCAAAACACCCTTTGAAACCAATAGACATCGAGACACCAAGTAACTGTCACTGCATCACAGTGACAGTTACCTACGAAACACCATCAGCGTGTGATGCTCTGATTTTCGTTTCCTAAATCAATCGCCCATCCGCCCCCTCTGCGGGGTTTAATTGTTATGTGGGAATGAAAGTGCTCTATAAGCGTTAAGAAATTCAATCACTGAAAAGTGCCGAACCAGAGAGGGGAATTGTTAATTTTAGTGCATGCTCTGGGATGCGTTGAGTAGGCGAGACTGAGAGCGTT
>NZ_MCZK01000174.1 GCF_002875945.1 Vibrio lentus | reverse complement strand
AATTACGCAACAAAGCCTTTTACCGCTGTAGATTTATTAGAGGAGCTAGACGCTCCTGCATACAAAATAGCATCTTTCGAAGTGGTTGATTTACCTTTGATTAAGCGTGTTGCTCAAACGGGTAAGCCGATGATTATTTCAACTGGAATGGCCAACGAAAAAGAGATTGCAGAAGCTGTAAAAGCAGCAAGAGATAATGGGTGTACTGAATTAGTTGTACTGCACTGTGTAAGTGGGTATCCAGCACCAGCTGAACAGTACAATTTAAAAACTATTGCCGATATAGCACAACGATTCGAAGTATTGTCAGGCCTTTCTGATCACACGATTGACAATGCTACTGCGGTTGCCTCAGTGACTCTAGGTGCATGTTTGATAGAAAAGCATGTCACGATGGATCGAAACGGTGGTGGCGCAGATGATAGCTTTTCTCTTGAGCCTCATGAGTTAGCGACATTATGTAAAGATACGAAAACAGCTTGGCAAGCTATGGGACAAGTCAATTACGAGAGAACGGAAGCTGAAAAGGGGAACGTGAAATTTCGCCGATCTTTGTATGTAGTGAAAGACATCGCGGAAGGTGAATTGTTGACCCCTGAAAACATTCGGAGTATCAGACCTGGTTTTGGCTTGCCACCAAAATACTATGAAGACGTTCTAGGAAAAAAAGCTCTAACTAAGATAAATTCAGGAACTCCTTTATCCTTGAATTTATTTATATAGTCAGTTATTTGATATTAGATAGCTGTAGAGATATTAAATCTTGAAGGCTATCTTGTTTTTTTTCTAATTCAATTAATATATTTCCCAAGTCATGAACCTTGCTGTCTGGGATTAATTTATATATTTCACAATATTCCTCGATCCCCATTCCGGCTGAAGAATTAATTGATATTATGTTAACCTTATCTTTGCTAGATAGTAGATAAATTTCCAAAGGTAATTTATTAGATAAAAATCTCACTC
This sequence comes from Vibrio lentus, assembly GCF_002875945.1. Taxonomy (GTDB): domain Bacteria; phylum Pseudomonadota; class Gammaproteobacteria; order Enterobacterales; family Vibrionaceae; genus Vibrio; species Vibrio apostichopi. Next base: position 57,563 of record NZ_MCZK01000174.1, on the reverse strand, counting down.
CTTTTTCTTTGAAAGATAAATAATCTGAATCACTTTCCTTTGGGTGCAACTTCAAAATTGGGGTGAAACCTTTACGTTTACTCTCTAATATTAATTTACTATAGATTTCATAAAAGAAATCATTGTCTTTAAGCTTACCTTTTAATTTGTTAAATATGGGTTGCGTGGCGATGATTAATGTCTTATTGTCGAAATTACTAGTATTATCAAACTTAAAGCATTGTTGGATCTTTGATATTTTTGCTTTATCTTTTGATAAAACAAGTCTTCTTCCTTTGTGTTGTACTGATTTTGGTAACTTTTCTGGGTGTATTACATAAATGTGGTCACATTGCTTTCTTTCACCAAATACGTAATGCTTAGGCGGTTGATTTGATAGCAAACGAAATAATTGTTTGGGCTTGTCATCAATCTGGTGCTTAACGTAATTCCCCATTCCATCTTCTATCATTGAATAAGATTTAACTAGAAGGCGAAATAACCTAGACATCTTATTGTTATCATTGAATAAGAATAGTTTATTTATCCCACCCGTTAAGTCTACGTTTTTATTGCTTTCATATATTGATGCCACCAAGATTTTTTTAAATTTATCTGGCATTGGCCAACCACGAAGAGAGCAAAATAAAATATATTTACCAATATATCCCATTTTCTTTATATGATTAACTAGCGATTCCCTATTCATTAACACTAACTCTATTTTTTTAGGGAGTTGATCTGTGTCTATGTCTTTAGGATCTATATCTTGATAATCGTAGAAATGAATTATGGTCGACGGATTCATCTCATCTTGTGCTTTATACAAACTAAGTAATAAGTGCCTTACCGTCGAGCAGACATAAATATCTTTATGTGTTAAGTTCATGATTTACTTCTACTCAGTTTGAATTTTAAATTATGTAAGTGACGTTGAATAGTTTCGCTTAAATTGAAGTATTCACGCTTACACTTCTTAATAAAACTTCGAGTAGTAGTACGCTTAGTATAGCCAATGTCTGAGTCGAACTTAGGGTCATTAGTTAAACAAGGAGCTTCAGTCCCATAGCATTCAACGCCATGTTTCCAGAATCGATCCATGTAAATATCGACAGCCATATACCATTCATTTGAATTATTAAGTAGTTTTTTTGCTCCTGAGGGTGTTAGGAAATAACCTGTAGCACTCATATGACCTTTAGTGAACTTATGTATGCTGGTTGAGCAACACTCAAAGATAGAATAAGAACGAAATTTACGACGTTTATTGTTAAATAACCGAACACATTCTACATTTTTAGGAAGTTCAGGAATGTCCTTTATAAAATTAAGAATTTCCTCCTTAAATATAAGAGCATCATCTTCAATTACGATTATTGGTTGATTGAGTTCAACACATTTTCCCCATAATAAAAAATGGCTCGCATAGCACCCTAGTTGCCCGGCACTAAGTGTCTTTGCCCGGAAGGTTTGGCTCAACTCATCATTATAATAGCTGAGAAGCGGGTGAGAGGGAGATGTTCTTCCATCTACTGCAGAAAATAGCTCAAAAGGAAGAGATAGTTCGTCTAATTGACGACTAATGTTCTTTTTTCTTTCTGTGGAAGATTCTAAATTTATGACGAAAATTTTAGTCATTGATAACTCTCTTACATCTTGAGCAAATAGGGACTAGAAATAACAAATACAACATCATGGGCTGAGAATGATTAAAAGGAACATCAGTTAAACCAGCAATGAAAAATAGACTAACTAAACCAATTACTATATATGCATCGAGTGATGATAATTTTTTCACCATCATTAGTGGATAAAGTAGAAGTCCAATTACAAGTATTAGCCCTATAACCCCAGACTTAACCATTTTATCTAAAACTTGATTATGGTAGTGAGCTGAAGCGAAGTGAAATAGTTGATTAGATATTCCACCATTTTTTAACTTATCTTTTAATATTTCCCGTTGCTCTTGTCCATGCCCTAGTATTGGTTTTTGTTTTATTAGATCTGGTGCCAACATCCACATTTGCAACCTAAGACCAACAGAAGTGCTATAGTCATCGGCTTGAATTCTGTTGATTTCATAGATGGTGCTATCATATCGTTGATTTATTTTATCTTTAAATAAAAAAGTACCAGAAGAGGTTAAAATGGCTGTAAATATAAAGGTAGATAATATTTGTTTTCTTGACGGAGGGTTTTTAATACATTTAACTACGATTATAATAAAGATACTCAAAGTGAGCGCTAACCAGATACCTCTAGTCTCACTTAGGATTATAGGAGGCAATGAGAGTAAAAAAGCTACCAAAGGAAGAGCTTTTCCCTTTAAGGAGGAACTCTCTAGCAGTAAAGAGAAAGCTATTATGGATATTAAAGCGCACGCTGTTGCGTATGGTATCGGGTTGATATAACCAGCATCACGGCCTATATTCATATAAAGATTAAAATAGATACTATTGATACATACAGCAAAACTACCAACTAAAACTATCCATTGAATCACTTTTTGAGTCAGGATTTGATATGGGAAAAATAAAAGAAATAGGGTGGAACCAAGTAGTGCTCTCATTTCTCTAGAGCTTGAACCATGGTAATAGTAACTAAATATTGTATATGCACATAATAGAGATAATAACCATATAAATGGCGATTTTAGATTTTTAATTATTAGCTCTTTTTTATACAAAAAAATACTAATGATTATGCTAAGTATAATAAATGGGATAAGCTTTTTATCACCGCTATCTAATACAAGCATGACTGTTACTGCAATAAAATAAGGTAGTATCAGTAATATGGACAGGTTACGTTTGATAAGAGTCATTATGATTATTAAGCACTAGTTATGATAAGGGTTTACATTACTTTCAGGACGAGTCTTAATCAGTCTTAAGATCCACATATATTGTTCCGGGTTCTTATTCACGTAATCTTCAATACATTGATTCATCATTCGTGCGTCCTCCTCTTCGCTCCCTGTTGGGAATGGTAGAGCAGGGTAGAAGTCCAGGGTGTATTGGCCAGTATTACTATCGTATTGAGCAAACAAAGGAACGATTTTGGCCTTGCTCAGTTTTGATAGGCGACCAAGGCCCGAAATTGTTGCTTTTTGAGTAGCAAAGAAATCAACGAACACACTGTGCTCACGACCAAGATCTTCATCAGGGAGATAATAACCAAGGTACCCGTCACGAACTGACTTGATGAAAGGCTTGATTCCTCCACTACGGTCATAAACACGACCGCCATATTGCACGCGCTGTCGGTGCATTAGCCAGTCACTGAGTTTGTTTTTCTGAGCTTTCGCCATCGCAGACACAGGTAAATTGCGTGATGCTAATAATACCGCTGGGATATCGATAGCCCATGTATGAGGTACCAACAAGATAACATTTTCACCGCTGTCCGTAATATCAGTTAGGTTACTCAGGCCGTTTATCGAGGTGTTATTCTCTAGCCAAGTTTTACTCTTTAGTGTCAGTGAAGCAAATCCCATCAAAAATGAGATGGAAGTAACGTATGACTGATAGAGAGTTTCTTCACGTTGTTCTACAGATTGCTCAGGAAAGCACATCTCAAGGTTTACGCGAGCTCGGCGGTTAGCCTTATTCTTGATTTTTACAGCCTGCTTAGCCATAAACTTAGCGAGTGCTAAACGAACGCTATTAGGCAAGAAGCAGACTAAAGACGATAACAAAACAGCAATCCAAGTGCCCCAGTATTTAGGTGCCAGAAATCCCCATTCAAACTCAGGATTGTAAGCTTTTGGATCAAAATCATTGCGTTGTGTGGTCATTCGTTCACTACATTATTTAAATCAGAGAGTTAACTTTATATCGGTCACTCAGGGAATGATTATGTTTATTAGATTGTCCAATAATGCACCCCAAAAAGTAGGAGCACTATTGGTCTTAATCTTAAATATAAAGCTTACAGCTATGCGTTTACGAGCTTCATGTACTCAGCGACGCCATCTGCCACTGTTCTAAACTCGATGTCGCAACCTGTGTTGCGTAGCTTAGTTAAGTCAGCTTGAGTGAATTCTTGGTAAGCACCTTTCAAATGCTCAGGGAAAGGAATCGTTTCGATTTCGCCTTTACCGTGGTGCTTGATTACGGCTTTTGCTACTTCTTCAAAAGACTCTGCGTTGCCTGTACCTAGGTTGAAGATGCCTGATACGCCATTTTCTAAGAACCATAGGTTTACCGCCGCGACATCACCTACATACACAAAATCACGCTTGAAGGTCTCGCTACCAGCGAACAACTTAGGGTTTTCACCGGCATTCATTTGGTTGTTTAGGTGGAATGCTACCGACGCCATGCTGCTTTTGTGTTGCTCACGAGGGCCGTAAACATTGAAGTAACGGAAGCCAACGATTTGTGGAAGTGCTTCGTTATGAGCTGCTGCATCTGCGGTTAAACGGCGAACATAGTTATCAAACTGTTGTTTTGAATAGCCGTAGACATTCAATGCGCCTTCGAATTCTCTCTCCTCGATAAAAGTATCGGTTTCGCCATAAGTCGCAGCTGAAGAGGCGTATAAGAACGGAATTTCACGTTCAACACAGTAATGAAGTAGCTCTTTTGAATACTCATAGTTGTTGAGCATCATGTATTTGCCATCCCACTCAGTGGTCGCAGAGCACGCACCTTCATGGAAAACAGCCTCAATATGACCGAAATCATCACCGGCCATAACTTGAGTTAAAAAGTCATCACGATCCATGTAATCAGTGATGTCTAGGTCTACAAGGTTCTTAAATTTCTTACCATCTTTTAAGTTGTCGACGACTAGAATATCGTTGTGGCCCGCTTCATTGAGCGCCTTAACAATATTGCTGCCAATCATGCCAGCACCACCAGTTACGATAATCATAATTTTCTAACTCTTTTGAATACAAAACTATAACGAGTATAGCAAGGAATGGATAAGGCGGGCTAGTGGAATAATTCCCCAACCAGAGTATGATACGGCAAGCTAAGTTATAAATTATGTTGAGTTAATTACTCAAAACTATAGGTATTATCATGAAGATTGCAGTAGCCGGTACTGGGTATGTGGGTTTATCAAACGCTATGCTTTTGGCACAACATCATGAAGTTATTGCGGTAGATATCATCGATGAAAAAGTGGCAATGCTAAACAATAAGCAGTCACCGATTGTAGACAATGAGATTGAGCACTTTCTATCAAATAAGTCGCTGAATTTCAGGGCGACAACAGATAAGTCGGCTTACAAAGATGCTGAGTTTGTCATTATTGCTACTCCAACCGATTATGATCCAAAAAACAATTATTTTGATACCAGCTCTGTAGAATCGGTCATTAAAGACGTCATGGGTATCAATCCAAATGCCGTCATGGTGATCAAATCAACTGTGCCTGTTGGTTATACTGAGCGTGTTAAGCAAGAGCTGAACTGTGAAAATATTATGTTCTCCCCAGAATTTTTGCGCGAAGGCAAAGCTTTATACGACAACTTACACCCATCACGAATTATCGTAGGTGAGTGCTCTCAGCGAGCTAAAGTGTTTGCGAATCTGCTGGTTGAAGGCGCAGAAAAAGAGAACATCGATGTTTTGTTTACTAACTCAACAGAAGCAGAAGCAGTAAAACTGTTCTCAAATACCTACCTAGCGATGCGAGTTTCTTACTTCAATGAACTTGACTCTTACGCAGAAGCTCACGGTTTGGATTCTCGCCAGATTATCGAAGGTGTTGGCTTAGACCCTCGAATTGGTAATCACTACAACAACCCTTCATTTGGTTATGGTGGTTACTGCTTACCAAAAGATACCAAGCAACTGTTGGCGAATTACGAAGATGTACCTAACAATATTGTGGGTGCCATTGTCGATGCTAACCGCACTCGTAAGGACTTCATTGCGGATTCAATTATTAAGCGCTCGCCTAAAATTGTAGGTATTTATCGTTTGATCATGAAGGCCGGTTCAGACAATTTCCGTGCATCGTCGATTCAAGGGATTATGAAGCGTTTGAAAGCTAAAGGCATAGAAGTGGTGGTGTTCGAACCAGTATTGGAAGAAGAGCATTTCTTTAACTCGAAGGTTTATTCTGACCTAGAAGAGTTCAAAGCTGTATCGGATGTGATTGTATCCAACAGAATGGTAGAAGAGATTGCAGACGTTGCAGATAAGGTTTACACACGAGATCTGTTTGGCAGTGATTGATTACAGTAGTGATTGATTCGGCTCTATTTTAGCTAATGCTAATTAGACCAGATGTTAACAGCTCGATCTATCCGTTTAGTGGCGATATACTGAGCCACTAAACGGATAGGGATACTAATAACTAATGAAAACACGTGACAAGATTGTTTACGCTGCTCTAGAGCTTTTTAATGAGCATGGCGAGCGCAGTATTACGACCAATCATATTGCTGAGCATATCGAGATTAGCCCTGGTAACCTCTACTACCACTTCCGTAACAAACAAGAAATTGTCCGTGACATCTTCACTCTCTATTCAACAGAGTTGCTTGAAAGGTTCACGCCGATTCAAGGCCAACAAGAAAGCCTGACGCTACTAAAGACCTACTTAGATTCTATCTTCACACTGATGTGGAAGTACCGATTCTTCTATGCGAATCTGCCTGAAATATTGTCACGTGATGAAAAACTCCACCTTGATTACATGGCCGTGCAAGAAAGATTGCAAACCAACCTTGTCGATATCATGAGGGCCTTTGTTGAGTTGAACTTGCTTAAAGCGACAGACTCAGAGATGAAGTCGATGGTAACGTCGCTTCACTTGATCGCATCGGGTTGGTTAGCTTATCAGTCTGCGATGTCTCCAAAAGCTCAAATTACTGAGCAGGTTGTACATCAAGGAATGTTGCAGATGATCGCGACCGTTAAACCAATTGCGACAGCTCAAGGTTTTGAGCAGCTGACATTATTGGAAGATGGTGTGAGAGCGTTGAACTCTAAGTAGAAAGAGACGAGTAAGCGAGATACGGGTAACGAAGAGCGGGAAAGAGCAGATTCGAGTTACGGGATACGAGTAAACGAAAAGCAGGGTAGAGCGACGACGAGGCTCCGTTTTTCATGTAACGTTTTACTCTGATTTGTGTCGGATTTTAAGCTCTTTGTGTCTTGGTGACTCGAACCTTACGTCTGCTCCTAAGCTCTTCGCATCTCGATTACTCGCACCCCATATCTGATCTTTACCTAACCAACCAACTCTTCGGGTTTTGAGCTTGGCTGTTTCGGCGGATTTCAAAGTACAATGATGGACGAGTTTGGCCGCCAGTGTCACCAGCAAGCGCAATCGCTTCGCCAGCTTTAACTTTGTCACCTTCTTTCTTTAAAAGTGCTTGGTTAAAGCCATAGAGCGTCATATCGCCTTTACCATGGTCAAGCAGTACCACTAAGCCATAACCACGTAGATACTCGGCAAAGACCACAGTCCCTGAGTAAACAGATTTTACTTGCTGACCATACTTGGCGTTGATCACCATGCCTTTCCAGTTAACTTGACCAGTTTGGCGTGAGCCATAGTTGTGCAATACTCTGTCTTTGATTGGCCAAGGTAGTTTGCCTTTGCGTTTAGCTAAACCATCCATAGGAACGGCGTTACGTCTTTCGCGAGCCGCTTTCTCCGCTTTCGCTATTTCAGCTTTCAGGCGAGTCTCATTTCGTTGAAGTTCAGCCAAGTAATTTTTGTCACCCGAGATGTTTTTCTTAATACTACCAACAGTTTTCTTACGTTGTGTTTGGGTTTTGGCTAACGTATCGCGCTTGGTGGTTTGTTGTTTTAGCAGTGTTGCTATCTGTTCTTGCTCAAGTTGACGCTGCTTATGGCTCTCTTCTAATTCAAGTTGTGTCTGTTCAATCGTTTTGATTGTTGCGGAGCGAGCTTTGGCAAGGTGTTGGTAGTAGTGACTGATACGATCTTCTTCCACACCTGTGTTGAGGATGTGAGAAGACGCTTTAGCTCGACTTGTCATGTAGTAAGTCTGAATCAGTTGTTCTAATTTGTCGGTATGAACTTTTTTCTGAGCAGTAAGCGCTTTAATCTTAGTGTCTAAGTTAGCAATATTTGCATTGGCCGTATTGAGGTGCTTTTTACTGTCTAGAATCGCTTTTTCAAGCGAAGCGATGGAGAGCTCTTGTTTCTTGAGGTTTGCTTGTAGGCTATCGAGTTTTTTCTGCTGTGAGGAAAGGTTCTTTTGTTGGCGAGATATTTCGCTCGATACGCCTTTAAGTTCACCTTGAGATGCTGCAATTGACGATGTAGATAAAAGAGCAACACCAAGGCTGGCAGATATCAGAAGAGTCCGGCTAATGGCTCGAATTTGTTTCATCATTATCTTCATTTTGCTCTTATTTATTCATTCATTAACAGCTGTTGTGAGTCTTTTCGCACTTCGGTTACTCGTATCCCGAACCGGCTCTTAGTCTTTTCGAATCTCGGTTACTCGAATCCCGTACCTGCTTTTAAGCTCTTCGCATCTCGGTTACGCGCATCCCGTATCTGCTCTTAAATCCCATCACCATGGATGAAGTTTTGTGAGCGACCATTGAACCCTTGGTCCATATCTAGAGATGGCTTATCTGTCTTAGGCTTGCCGACAATCTTTGCGGGGACACCAGCGACAGTCGTATGAGGCGGTACGGCTTGTAGAACCACAGAGCAAGAACCAATTTTTGCGCCTTCACCGACCTCAATGTTGCCGAGTATTTTAGCACCGGCACCGATCATTACACCCTCTCGGATTTTGGGGTGACGATCCCCACCTTCTTTACCCGTACCACCTAAGGTAACGTCTTGAAGGATCGATACATCATTTTCGACGACAGCAGTTTCACCAATCACGATACCAGTCGCGTGGTCGAGCATGATCGCTTTGCCGATACGAGCGGCTGGGTGAATATCCACTTGGCAAGCAACCGAAATTTGGTTCTGTAGGTAAGTGGCAAGTGCGATACGACCTTGTTTCCATAACCAGTTCGCCACTCGGTAACCTTGCAGAGCGTGGTAGCCTTTTAGATAAAGCAGAGGCATCGAGTACATCTCGACCGCAGGATCTCGATTTACTGTCGCGCAAATATCACAAGCTGCCGCATCGATAATCGATTGATCCTGCTTAAATGCTTGTTCAACCACTTCACGCACTGCCATTGCTGGCATTGACGCTGTCTTTAACTTGTTTGCCAGAATGTAGCTGAGGGCTGCCCCCAAGCTTTCATGGTTGATAATGGTGGCATGATAAAAACTCGCAAGCATAGGTTCTTGCTCTGACTGTTGTCGAGCTTCCTTCACAATGCATTGCCAAACTTTTTGTTGTTCACAGTGTTTCATTTTACCATCCATTATTTTTAAGGGGCTGATACAAGTGGGCTTAGAAGAGCAGATTAGAGTAGCAAAAACCATTTTCGTCGAACTTTGAATGTGCTTTCATCCTTTCGTATCTCGTTTACCCGAATCTCTCTACTGCTCTTATTCTCTTCGTATCTCGATTACTCGAATCCCGTATCTGCTCTTATTATCTTTCTGACTTCTTGTCTCGAGCAAGTAAGTCTTGTGCTGCTAAGTGTGCATCTTTTCCTTGATACAACACTTGATAAATTTGTTCAACAATTGGCATCTCAACGCCCATGCGTTCTGATAATAACCAAACTTCTTTGGTGTTGCGATAACCTTCAACAACTTGACCAATTTCTTCTTGTGCAGTGTCGACGTCTTTACCTGAGCCTAAAGCTAATCCAAAGCGACGGTTACGTGATTGGTTGTCGGTACATGTCAGTACTAAGTCACCCAATCCGGCCATGCCCATGAAAGTCTCTGGTTGTGCACCAAGTGCGGCGCCTAAGCGACTCATTTCAGCTAAACCACGCGTGATCAGGGCTGTACGAGCATTGGCACCAAAGCCAATACCATCCGACATTCCTGCGCCAATTGCGATAACGTTTTTAACCGCGCCGCCAAGCTGCATGCCAATGAAATCTGAGTTTGCGTACACACGGAATGTTTTGCCACAGTGAATCTTCTCTTGCAGCTCTTCTAGGAATACTTCATCAGGTGAAGCAACTGAAATTGCAGTCGGCATGCCCATCGCTAGCTCTTTAGCAAAAGTAGGACCAGATAAAACAGCCAGTGAGTAGCCATCACCAAGCACATCATGCGCGACATCTTTAAGTAAACGACCGGTTTCTGGCTCTAAGCCTTTAGTTGCCCAGCAGATACGAGAGCTTGTCGTTAAGTGTGGTTTCAGGCTATTTAGAACGATACCAAACACGTGGCTCGGTACAACAACGAGAAGGTCACGACTTGCTGTTACAGCTTTCTCAAGGTCTGATTCGATAATCAGACTTTCTGGAAAGTCGATATTTGGCAGAAACTCATTATTCGCACGTTCAGATTCAAGGCGATCCATATGAACAGGATCATGCCCCCAAAGAACAACATTTGCACCGTTACGCGCTAGAGATATCGCTAAAGAGGTTCCGTAGGAACCTGCACCAATTACAGTCATGGCGATGTCTTTGCCGTAAGCGCTGTCTTTACCGTAAGCGCCTGTCGTGTTCGTCGGGCGAGTTGTTTCTGTCATGCTTCCACCTAAAAATAATGAGGGAAATCGAAGAGTTTTGGAAAAGCTATCCACTAAAATAAGCAGAGCTTTCAATCTTAGTACAGTGTAAAGAAAAAATGCACATCGCAGAAGTTACGACGTGCATTTAAAAGCTAACTAGCGCTTGATACGTTAGAGTTAAGTTCTACTTTGAGACTTAAGCCTGTTCGCCTTCAGCTTGCTGAGCTTGGTTCTGTAGGTAGTTCATGAACAAAGCATCAAAGTTTACTGGTGCAAGGTTCAGTTGTGGGAACGTACCTTTAACCACTAGGCTAGAAATTGTTTCACGAGCGTATGGGAATAGGATGTTCGGGCAGAATGCACCTAGGCAATGAGCTAGTTGACCAGCTTCCATTTCGCTTGCAGAGAAGATACCGCCTTGTTGAACTTCACAAAGGAATGCAGTGTCTTCTGCATTCTTAACCGTAACAGTTAGACGTAGGATTACTTCGTAAACGCCTTCGCCAAGTTCACGGCTTTGAGTGTCTAGGTCCAGTTTTACATCTGGGTTCCACTCTTTTTGAAACATGTCTGGAGAGTTTGGCGCTTCAAAAGAGACGTCTTTTAGGAAGATACGTTGGATTGCGAAGTTTTGTTGTGCGTCTTGTTGTGCTGCTTCAGCCATTTTCTTGTCCTTAAAAATTTATAATTAGGTTTTGTTCGTTATATTTGCCGAACAAAACCTTAAAGTCATATTCGTTGAATCAGGTCAGCTTACTTCTTGCCTTTAACCAAAGGTAGATTCGCTTCGCTCCAAGCCACTAAGCCGCTTTTCAGCACGCTTACGTTTTCGAAACCTGCTTTAACCAGTAGGTTCGCGCTTTCTTGAGCGGTTTGACCTGTCTTGCATACTACGATGATTGGGTCTGCTTTGTGGCTTTCAAGGCTACCAAAGCTATTTGCTTTGATGTCTGACGGCAAAATGTGAACTGCGTCCGTAATATGGCCCTTTTTGAACTCATCCTTAGTACGAATATCAACCACAATGCCGTTTTCACGGTTAATCATGTGTGTGGTTTGCGCTGCCGTGATCTCTTTGTAGGCTGCGTTTGATGTCTTGATAACGTTCGCAATGATGGCAACAACCAAGCCGATCCATACGATGGCTAAAATCATATTCTCTTGAACAAATGGAACTAACTCTTGCATATCTTGAACTCTTATTCGTTATTGGGTGAAAAACTATAGGTCAGGAGTATAGCGATAAAGGATAGGAGAATACAGAGGAAGGGTGCTGTGGTGCAAAAAGCGTTATCTCAAGAAGGTTTTATAAGGTATTGCTTATGATTTACTCATTTACTTGATTGTGGTTATTATCTATCATGATCAATCAGTTGTTTAAGCTGAGCAACTGATTGAGGGTGTGAAAATCATCTTCTACATATAAACGTTTATATCAATGGAAATCATTATGAAAAAGATGGCTCTAGCAGCTGCATTAGCAGTTAGCTTCTCAGGTGCTGCATTTGCAGCTGAAACTACAGCGGCAGCGGGTACTGGTTCAGGTACTGGTACAGCAGCAGGCGCTGGTGCATCTGCAGCAGCAGCTGGCACAGCTACAACAGTTGCAGTAGCGACAGCAGCAGTAGCGGCAGCAGCAGCAGTAGCGGTTGCTTCTAACGAAAGCGGTGCAACAACTACAACAACTACTCGATAATTTTTGAGTAGGCGTTTAAAACCATTTTATGTGAAAGCATAAAGTGGTTTTTTTATATCTAATTGATTAATTTTCCATATTGGACAGCAGCAACCAGATTTCTAGGAAGCAGAACTCGTCATGCTTAAACCTCTACTCATATCTCTTGGTCTTTTTCTCGCTGGTTGTTCTCAGCAGTTTCAAGACGTTAACTCTACTTTTGATGAAGCCTTTTTTGGAAGCTCTGATGTTGAGCTATCCAAGGAATACATTCAAACCTTACCTTATTCCAGCATTTATGCAGAAGTGAATGACCAAGGTAAAATCTTCATGGTTTTGGCCTACGTCGGTGAAAACCCTCAAACGGGTGCAGAGCAGTTAAAGTGGATGTCTTCTGACAAAGCGATGATCGTCACTGAAAATGGACGCATCGTACAAACGCTATTGCTTCCTTATGAAAACCTCTCTGGTTTGGCATTCCAACCGTTGGATTCATTCTCTTTTGCAAACAGCTCGTCACCAGATTCTTCTTCTGCGTTTGATGTGTCAGGCAGATCCGGAGCCCAAAAGTGGCAAGCGGTTTACGACTGGCAGCCTAACTATCGAATTGGCTATAAAGCAAATATCACCCGAACGTATGCAGGGAATGAAACGGTAGAAACACCGTTAGCATCTATCGATACCAAGAAGTTCCAAGAAAAAATCAACTTCCCAATGTTAGAGCAAGAGATGACCAACGAATATTGGGTCGACGGCAAAGGAAAAGTGGTCAAAACCATACAATATTTAGGCCCTAATATGACAAGGCTTGAGTTAACCGTCCTTAAGCATTATCAAAGCAATTAACGAACAGGGTAATGAACTAAAATGATGAATTATATTAGTCACGCATCAAAAATGACGGGGCGTCGGTTGCCTTTGGTGAGAGCTCTATTAACGGTGAGATCTACGTTAACGATGAGAGCTCTGTTGACGTTGAGTGCGTTGTTATCTCTGTGTACTTTTAGTTACGTTTCTGCGGCATCTAACGTTGTTACGCCTTCGGTTAAAACTACAATAGAGCTTCCTCTTCGAGGTGTGACGCTTGAGTATAAAGCTAACGTTCGATTGCTTCAGGTATTAGACGACGCGAATGCTAGCTCTAACGAAAATGCTATCGGCAGTATTGGTTACTTCCCCCTTTCAGCTCAACTGTTTGATAAAACCAATACTGAAGCTAACGAATCTAAGAAAGCTATCGAAGCCAAAAAGCGCAATGTATTTAACCAACTTGATGCTTTCTCGGTAGAAGAACCAGAAGCAAAGTTGGTAAAGCAACAATTAGCTTCTTTCCAATATCTCAATCGAGTTTTTATTGAATTAGACCGCAATGCGGTTATCTCGCAATCAGATAAGAACCCGTTACTTGTTTCAAGTTCTCATACTAACAAGTCGTCGACCAGTCAAACTCAAATGTTTTCTCTGTACTTACCACAACGACCAACTTCCATTCAGTTGATGGGTGCAATGAAAGAGTCGGTAACAATGAGTCTGATTGAGCATGGAACGTTGAATGATTATCTCGATGCATTACCGAACGGCTTTGTTGGTGAATCCGCAGATAAAAGCGTGGCTTATGTTGTTCAGCCAGATGGCGTGGTACAAACCATTCAATACGCTTACTGGAACGAACAGCCGGTTTACCTAGCACCAGGTGCCATCGTATTTATGGCGTTTTACTCTTTGCCATCGGAATACTCAACGTTGAACCAAGATATCGTCGATTTGCTACGTCATAAGGTTGTCCTGTAATGCTGAAACAGAAATCATTCCCTCTATCGGCAGTGTGCACATCGGTTACCTGTGCCTTGTTAATGTCCAGTAGTGTGTCGGTTTTTGCCGAAACAGCCATTGATTCGTCTTCGATCAGAGCAGAAAAATCATCATTCGATGACACTGAATACCGAACGTCGCAAATGAACTTTGGTGGTGTTGGCCTAATGCAAATGCCAACAGGCCGAATGGCACCAGAAGGGGAGTTCAACTTTAGCGCCTCATTTAATAACGAATACTACTTTTATAACGTCAGCCTACAGGTGATGCCTTGGCTTGAAACCACCATTCGTTATACACAAGTACAAGATCTGCTTTATAGCGGAGGCGCAGACCAAGACTGCTCACAAAACTCATTCAGTGGTTGTACCAAATACACAGATAAAGGCATCGACTTTAAACTGCGTTTGATCGAAGAAGGGTACTACTTGCCTGAAGTATCAGTCGGTATGCGTGATTTTGGTGGTACTGGGCTATTTGATGGCGAATTTGTCGCGGCCACCAAACGCTTTGGCCCTATTGATTTTACCTTGGGCATGGCTTGGGGATACATGGGCACCAGTGGTAACTTCACTAACCCATTGTGTAAAACCAGTGACAAGTATTGTGAACGTCCATCTGACACCAAAGGTAATGGCGGCAGTGTCGATTTTGAACGCTGGTTTAAAGGTGATGCAGCAATTTATGGCGGCTTTGAATATCAAACCCCTTATAAGCCGCTAACCTTGAAGCTTGAATACGATGGCAATGATTACTCTCAAGACTTCCCAGTAGTACGTGGTGGTGTCGACATGACACAGCACACACCATGGAACGTGGGTGCGGTGTACCGTTTCACCGATTGGAGTTCGGCTAAAGTGAGCTACGAGCGAGGTGATACTCTGACCCTTGGCTTTGACCTCTCGACTAACTTCAATGAAATGTATTCTGTGTGGCGAGACACTGAAACAGCAGAATTGCGCCCAAGCGATGTCGAGACGGTTGACGATATTGACATGGAAGCCCTCGCGGAAGAGCTTGAAACGATCGCTGGCTATGAACAAGCGCAAATTTTGGTCGACGATAACAGCATTGTGGTTAAGGGTACTCAGGTTAAGTACCGAGACAGAGATATCGCCCTTGAGCGCGGTGCGACCGTGATTGCCAACGCGGTACCAAGTTACATCGACACCTACAAAATCATTGAAAACGACAAATCGTTGGAACTCACCGAGACAACGGTAGATGCCCAAGTGTTCAAAGCGGCAGCTAACAATAGTTATCTCAATGCTCAAACCAGTGATGCAACAAACACCCACGAATTAGAGCGCAAGAAATCCGTTATTTATCATGATGGGCGTGAACGATTCGACGTGTCGATTTCACCAAACCTAGCTCAATCGTTCGGTTCGGCTGAAAACTTCTACTTATACAGTTTGGGCTTATATACCAACGCTTCGTTCTGGGCGTTAAACAATGTTGAACTGTCGGGCTCTCTTTACGTTAACTTAGTCGATAACTACGACAAGTTTAATTACGAAATCCCATCAGACGGCACTGACCAAACGCCAAGAGTAAGAACCTTGTTCCGCTCTTATGTGGATGATCCGGTTCGTTTAGACCGTTTACAACTGACTTGGTTTGAAGACTACGGCAGCGGTGTCTACACCCAAGCCTACGGTGGTTACCTAGAGAGCATGTTCGCGGGTGTGGGGGGCGAAATCCTGTATCGCCCATTCAACCAAAACTGGGCCATTGGCGCAGACATGACGGCAATAAGCCAGCGCGACCCTGAAAGCTGGTTTGGTACGTTTGATCAAGAGATCCAAGTCAACCCAGACGACAGCAGCAGAACATACAAAGTCATCGATAAAGGCACGACTGGCTTCATCACCGGTTACTACACCCCACAATGGGATTTTTTGAGCGATACTTTGCTTAAAGTGGGCGTCGGTAAATTCCTTGCGGGTGATATCGGTACTCGTGTCGATTTCTCTAAGCAGTTTAAGAGTGGTGTGATTGCTGGCGCGTTTGTCAGCCTAACCGACATGACAACCGAAGAATACGGTGAAGGCAGCTACACCAAAGGCTTCTACGTGTCGATTCCGTTTGATTTAGTCACCGTGAAACCAAGTTCAAGCCGCGCTGGCTTTACCTGGTTACCGATCACGCGTGACGGCGGACAAGTGCTGAATAAACAGTACAACTTGTTCGATCAAACCGATGCTCGCTCACCTTGGTTCCAAAGACCAAGTAGCGTTAAGTAGATCGAAAGCAGATGCGGGTAAACGAGTAATCGTGTATCGAAGAGCAGGGAAAAAGCAGTAACGAGATTCGGGTAATCGAGTAACGAATAGCTTAAGAGCTAGTGATATTAATTGGGTCTAGCTTTTGGTTCTCCTCCTTGAACGCCGTTCGTGTTTGAGCGGTGATGTTCATCAAAGGGGGAGTTAAGGGGGATGTTAATCTATGTGTTACCAACCCCTCCCAGCCTCCCCTTATTTTGGTATTTTCTGCCAAGCAATAGCTGTGATAAAGGGGAGGAGAGGAGCTAAAAGCATCCCGTCACGGCTTTACCTGCTCTTCGCATTTCGTTTACCCGCATCCCGAATCTGCTCTTGCGCTTTTCGTATCTCGTTTACTCGAATCTCGCATCTGCTCTTATCTACACTTAAACCATTCAACTAGGTTGATAATAACCACAATTTGTGGATAATGCTTACGGATTAAACTGACCTTATGCAAGTATACTTTTTACTACTTTTTACTACTTTTTACTACTTTTTATACAAAATACCCCTAATCAACCCCATCCTGATAGGAGTAACATAACTACGCAGTGTGATGTCGCGGAATATCAAGGGGCGGTAGCGTTCCTATCTTTGATATTAAGTGGGAGCGAGGTCACGGTAATCGCTCTCCTTAACTCTCCTAAATACTTCGTAGCTGATAAAATTGTTTGTTCTAACTTCTTTGGGTGTCCTTTGGGATATCACGACACATTCCGTTTCTATGACTTGGTTAACATGAAGATTAATAAAAATCGTCTCCTTTTAGCGCTCCTTCCTGCATTGCTTGCAGGGTGTACTACTCCAGGAACTCACCTTTCTACTGGCAACAAGAATGTGATTCAGCCCTCAGAGGAACAGCAAGAATCTGATATCTCTGATGTGGTTAACCTTTACCCTCTGACCGCTCAATCAGTATCGAGTTATCGAAATGAATCTTTATCGGTTTCCCAAGCTAACCCGAGGTTAGATGTTGATATTGCAAAGTATGAATATCAAGTGGGTGTCGGTGACATATTAAACATCACCATTTGGGATCACCCTGAACTGACAATTCCTGCGGGTTCTTACCGTAGTAGTACCGAAGCAGGTAACTGGGTTCATGCGGATGGCACCATCTTCTATCCGTACATTGGTACCGTGGAAGTGGCGGGAAAAACCGTTCGTGAAGTGCGTGCTGATATTGCCAGTCGCTTAGCAAAGTACATCGAAAGCCCTCAAGTTGATGTTAATGTAGCGGCTTTTCGATCTAAGAAAGCCTACATTACTGGTGAGGTCTCAAAGCCAGGTCAGCAAGCTATCACCAACATCCCTTTGACCTTATTGGATGCCGTGAACCGTTCTGGCGGTTTGTCTGAAGATGCCGACTGGCGTAATGTTTCATTAACGCGTAATGGCGTGGAAGAAAACCTCTCACTTTACGGCTTAATGCAACGTGGTGACCTAACTCAAAACCGCTTATTGCAAGCCGGTGACATTGTTCACGTGCCGCGTAATGATAAGCAGAAAGTGTTCGTGATGGGTGAAGTTAAAGAACCGAAGCTCTTGAAGATCGATAGAGTGGGGATGAGCCTGACGGAAGCGCTCAGTAATGTTGGTGGAATAAATGAACTGACAGCTGATGCAACCGGAGTGTTTGTAATTCGTACTTCTGATGATAAATCAGAACGCATGGCGGATATCTACCAGCTTAATATAGAAGATGCTTCAGCTTTGGTGATCGGCACCGAGTTCGGCTTAAAACCTTATGATATTGTATACGTTACAGCCGCTCCTATCAGTCGTTGGAACCGTGTTGTTGGGCAGCTTCTTCCAACCATTAGTGGGTTTAATAACTTGACTGAAGGTGCGTTACGTGTCCGTAATTGGCCTTAGGCTAAGATAGAACAGTAATCAGGCCGCACTTCACGTGTGGCTTGATTTTTTATGTTTAGAATTACATTCGGCTTATAAGTACGTGCAGCTTATAAGCTCATTATAGTAGAAGTCAGTTATGTTTAATAAAATTTTAGTGGTCTGCGTGGGTAACATTTGTCGTTCACCTACTGGAGAACGTGTTCTTCAAAAATTGCTTCCGAATAAAGAAGTGGCCTCTGCAGGTATTGCTGCCGAAAAAGTCGTTTAATCGGGAAGCCAGCAGATGAAACGGCGATTTTTATTGCCGCTAAAAATGGTGTCGATATTGAAAATCATCAATCTCAGCAAGTCACACCGCAGCTTTGTGCCCAGTATGATTTGATATTGGTGATGGAGAGGGGGCATATGGAGACACTCACTCAGATATCACCGGAAGCTCGTGGTAAAACAATGCTGTTTGGCCTGTGGATTGGCCAAAAAGACATTCCCGATCCGTATCGTCAAAGCTGTGAAGCATTTGAACATGCCTATAAAATGATTGATGAAGCAGCGCAAGCTTGGGCAAAAAAACTGTAGGTTCAAATATACAGCTTTTTAAATGTCATGCTCTAAACGTAAGTGTGGCTAAGCCATCAACAGAATCATATAAAAGAGAAGTACGCGGAGCGTATTTAACTTCTCTTCAAAACACTAGTTTAGGAAGTAGCAATCTGATGACAACACAACCATCTCAGCAATCATACGCAGATAACCCTGATGAGATAGATTTAGGAAAATTGCTTGGTATCTTATTAGATGCTAAATGGCTAATCATGCTCACCACATTTGCCTTTGCTGTGTTTGGTATTGCGTTTGCCCTACTTTCAACACCGATATACAAAGCCGATGCATTAATTCAAATTGAGGAGAAGAGTTCTGGCGGCATTTCATCAATGGTTGGTGACATGGGCGAATTGTTCTCTCAGGAATCCTCTGCGACGACGGAAGTTGAGATCATCAAATCACGTATGATCTTGGGTGAAACGGTTGATAAATTCAATTTAACTACTGTAACTTCACCGAGTTATGCGCCAATCGTCGGCAAAGGGTTTGCTCGCTTAACCGGCGACATTAACCACATCGTGGTGAGTCGTTTTACGTTGCCAAGCTATGCGAGCGACTATGCACATGCGATTCAGATTGTCGATGCCGAACAAGGCACCTACCGACTGGTACGTGACGATGAGCGTGTTATCTTGAAAGGCAAAGTGGGTGAGCTAGCTACAGTCGATGACTACAGCTTGTTTGTGGCGGGTTTTGAATCGCATAACGATTTTGAATTCTCGATTGATCAACGCAGCCAGTTAGAAGCGATCGAATGGCTTAAGGCATCTTTGTCTCTGTCTGAACAAGGTAAGCAAACCGGCATTCTGAAGCTGAGCTTTGAAGGGGAAAACAAACAGCAGATTTCTGAAATCCTTAATCATGTTAGCCAGATCTACTTCTTACAAAACGTGCAGCGTAACTCAGCGGAAGCAGAGAAGAGCCTATCATTCTTAGAAAGCCATCTTCCTGGCATTAAATCTGAGCTAACTGGTTATGAAGATGTACTAAACAATTACCGCCAAGAAAACGAATCGATCGATTTGGGTTTAGAAGCAGAATCAACCTTGAAGGTAATGGTAGAGCTTGAAGCGCAATTAAATGAGCTGACGTTTAAAGAGAGTGAAATTAGCCAACGCTTCACCAAAGATCACCCAGCATACAAAGCCCTGCTTGATAAGCGTAAAACGTTGATGGGGGAGAGAGAGCGCTTAAATAGGCAAGTGCAGAAGTTACCGAAAACACAACGTGAAGTACTGCGTATGACACGTGATGTTGAAGTAAACCAACAAATCTACATCCAGCTTTTAAACAAGGTTCAAGAGCTGAGCATTATTAGGGCCGGTACCGTCGGTAACGTTCGCATCTTAGATGACGCTCAAGCCTATGCTCGTGCAGTAAAACCAAAGAAGCCACTGATTGTTGTGTTAGCAACGTTATTGGGTGGTATGCTAAGTGTTGCGTTTGTACTAGTGAAAGCGGCGTTCCATCGTGGTGTTGAAAGCCCAGACCAAATTGAACAAATTGGCCTGCCCGTTTACGCGGCGGTGCCAAAATCTGATTTGCAAATTGAGTTAACCAACCGCTTTAAATCGAAGAAACAGCAAACTAAGGGTACCCAAGTACTACTTGCTGAGTCTAACCCTGCGGATCTTTCTGTTGAAGCATTGCGTGGCCTTCGTACTAGCTTGCATTTTGCTATGCTAGAAGCGAAAAACAACGTATTGATGATCTCTGGCCCCGCACCGGGTATTGGTAAATCCTTTATCTCCACTAACTTTGCTGCAGTAGCTGCGAAAACAGGGCAAAAGGTGCTGTTGATTGATGCCGATATGCGTAAAGGTTACCTACAACAAAGCTTCGGTGTTAACTGGGACAACGGCCTTTCTGATGTATTAAGCAGCAAGACCGAATTCGCTCAGTCAGTTAAAGCCACACCTATAGATAACCTAGACATTATTACCCGCGGCCAAGTCCCCCCTAACCCATCTGAACTGCTTATGCACCCGCGTTTTGCAGAACTCATGGTGTGGGCAGAAAAAGAATATGATTTGGTGATTGTCGATACTCCACCAGTACTGGCAGTCACCGACCCAAGTATTGTTGGCGCCTTCGCTGGCACCACATTAATGGTGGCGCGTTATGGCCAAAACACCATTAAAGAGATCGATGTTGCTCGTAACCGTTTCGAACAGTCGGGCATCGAAGTGAAAGGCGTTATCTTCAACGCTATCGAGAAGAAAGCATCAAGTTCTTATGGTTACGGTTACTATAATTACGCTTATTCAGGCGACAATAGTTAGCTTGAGGGTGGAAGTGACGGAGGTGAAGTGTAAAAATCATCTTTTGTCACAAAGATTACGAATTAAGAATTAATGAATAAGAGATGATTATGGCTAAGAAGAAGGTTCTTACGGTTTTTGGAACTCGTCCAGAAGCCATCAAAATGGCCCCTTTGGTTCATGCTTTAGCGGCTGATGAGCGCTTTGAGGCAAAATGCTGTGTGACTGCACAACATCGTGAAATGCTAGATCAAGTGTTAGAGTTATTTGAAATTACGCCTGACTATGACTTAAATTTAATGAAGTCTGGCCAAACGTTGAACGATGTGAGTGCACGTATTTTGTTGGAACTTAAGCCAGTACTACAAGAGTTTAAACCTGATGTGGTTTTAGTTCATGGTGATACAGCAACAACTTTTGCTGCAAGTCTAGCTGCTTATTACGAACAAATCGCTGTGGGGCATGTTGAGGCGGGTCTTCGAACGGGTAACATTTATTCTCCTTGGCCGGAAGAAGGTAACCGTCGTCTTACTGGTGCCTTGACTAGATATCATTTCGCTCCAACACAAAACTCAAAAGAAAATCTTCTTAAAGAAAATTTCAATCCAGACAATATTGATGTTACGGGAAATACCGTAATTGATGCTTTGTTGTTGGTTAAAGACAAAATAGACGCAAATCAAAACTTAAGCATAGAGTTGTCAGCACAATTCCCATTCCTTCGTGAAGATAAAAAATTAGTGCTAGTTACCGGTCATCGCCGTGAAAGTTTTGGTGGCGGCTTTGAGCGTATCTGTGAAGCCTTAGCTTTGACTGCACAAAAGTATCCAGAAGTTCAAATTGTTTATCCTATGCATTTAAATCCTAATGTCCGCGAACCTGTCAATCGCATTCTTGCAGGTATTGAAAACATCTACCTTATTGAACCTCAGCAGTATTTACCATTTATATACTTGATGAACCGCGCTTATATCATCTTAACTGATTCCGGTGGTATTCAGGAAGAGGCTCCATCACTGGGTAAACCCGTATTAGTGATGCGTGATACTACAGAAAGGCCAGAAGCAGTTGAAGCAGGAACTGTTAAGTTGGTGGGTACTGATGTACATGAAATAACAAGTAATCTGAGTGAGTTGTTATTAGATGAAAAAGCTTATCAAGCGATGAGTTTTGCCCATAACCCTTACGGTGATGGTAAAGCGTGTCAACGAATTCTAGATGTTCTAGCAAAATAATTTAACGAGAAGTATATATGTCTTTCGAAACAGTATCCGTTGTAGGTTTGGGCTACATTGGTCTGCCAACGGCAGCAATGTTTGCATCACGTAAAAAACAAGTCGTTGGTGTTGATGTAAATCAACATGCTGTCGACACTATCAATCAAGGAAAGATTCATATCGTTGAGCCTGAGCTTGATATGATCGTAAACGCGGCGGTAACAGAGGGCTATCTAAAAGCGGTGACTGCCCCTGAAGCGGCAGATGCCTTCCTGATTGCTGTGCCAACCCCTTTTCTACCTTGTAAGGACGGTGAAGTACCTGCTCCAGATCTTTCCTACATTGAAGCTGCAAGCAAGGCTATTGCTCCTGTGCTGAAGAAAGGCGATCTAGTCATCCTAGAGTCGACGTCACCCGTTGGCGCAACAGAGCAAATGGCTGATTGGTTAGCTCAAGCTCGCTCGGATTTGACTTTTCCACAAACTCACGGGGAAGATGCTGACATTAATGTTGCACATTGCCCTGAGCGTGTATTACCGGGTCATGTGGTTCGTGAGTTGGTTGAAAACGATCGTGTTATTGGCGGTCTTACACCGAAATGCTCACGACGCTCAGTAGAGTTATATCAAACATTTGTCAAAGGTGAATGTGTTATCACTAATGCTCGAACTGCAGAAATGGCGAAACTGACGGAAAACAGCTCTCGTGATGTTCAAATTGCGTTTGCAAATGAGCTTTCAGTTATCTGTGATAAGTTAGGTATAAATGTTTGGGAACTGATTGCATTGGCAAATCGTCACCCTCGTGTGAATATCCTCCAGCCAGGTCCTGGTGTTGGTGGTCACTGTATTGCCGTTGATCCTTGGTTTATCGTTTCAAAGACACCAGTTGAAGCTCAGATGATTCATACAGCACGAAAAGTTAATGACAGCAAACCTGGTTGGGTTGTCGGTAAAACTAAAATGGCAATTGCAGACTGTCTACAAGAAAACTCTGAAAAGACAGCAAAAGATATTACTATTGCGTGTTATGGCTTAGCTTTTAAGCCTGATATCGATGACTTACGTGAAAGCCCAGCAATGCAGATTGTAAAAGAGATTGCTTCTTTCCACACTGGGAATGTAATTGCTGTTGAACCTAATATCCATCAAGCACCAAGAGCATTAGAGTCAGTTGAACTTAGAAGTTTTGAAGTTGCAGTCAAAGAAGCTGATATTCATCTATTGTTGGTTGATCATAAAGAGTTCAAGGAACGAAAGCTTCAAGCGAATTATATTGTTGATACTAAGGGTATTTGGTTATGAAAATACTAGTAACCGGTGGTGCTGGTTTTATTGGCTCTGCAATCATAAGACACATCATTCGTGATACCCAAGATACCGTCATTAACCTAGATAAATTGACTTACGCTGGTAATTTAGAGTCCTTAGCGGAAGTATCGGATAGTGAACGTTACCATTTTGAGCATGTTGATATCTCTCAACGTGACAAGCTTGATCGCGTATTTTCAAAGCATCAACCTGATCTCGTGATGCACCTTGCGGCTGAATCGCACGTAGACCGTTCCATTGATGGACCTGCGGCGTTTATTGAAACCAATGTCATGGGGACGTATCACCTTCTTGAATCGGCTCGTCAATACTGGTCGACACTGGATGAGACACGCAAAACCGCTTTCCGTTTCCATCATATTTCTACCGACGAAGTGTATGGTGACTTACAAGGTACGGATGATTTGTTTACTGAAACTACATCCTACGCGCCGAGTAGCCCGTACTCCGCTTCTAAAGCGTCCAGCGATCATCTTGTTCGAGCGTGGCAACGCACTTACGGTTTTCCTACCTTGGTTACCAACTGCTCGAACAACTATGGACCTTACCATTTCCCAGAGAAACTGATCCCACTGATGATTTTGAATGCCTTGGATGGCAAGCCGTTGCCTGTGTACGGTGATGGTATGCAAATCCGTGATTGGCTGTTCGTCGAAGATCATGCTCGCGCACTCTACAAAGTTGTGACAGAAGGTGAAATTGGCGAGACATACAACATCGGTGGTCACAATGAAAAAGCGAACATTGAAGTCGTGAAAAGCATTTGCTCGCTACTTGAAGAATTTCGACCAAAAAAACCTGCAGGTGTTGAATCTTATGAATCGTTGATCACGTATGTGAAAGATCGACCTGGTCATGATGTACGCTATGCAATTGATGCAACAAAAATTGCTCAAGAGCTGAGCTGGACGCCTGAAGAAACATTCGAAAGTGGCATTCGCAAAACCGTTGAATGGTATCTAAACAACCAGCAATGGTGGCAACGTGTGCTTGATGGCTCATATAGTCTTGAACGATTAGGAGCGGGTGAATAATGAAAGGTATTATTCTTGCTGGTGGTTCTGGTACGCGTTTATACCCAATCACGCGAGGTGTCTCTAAGCAGTTATTGCCTGTATACGATAAGCCAATGATCTACTACCCACTGTCAGTACTTATGCTTGCTGGTATTCGTGAGGTTTTGGTGATTACCACTCCTGAAGACCAAGAAGGTTTTCAGCGCTTACTTGGCGATGGCTCTGACTTTGGTATTGAACTGCAATACGCAATTCAACCCACGCCAGATGGTCTAGCTCAAGCATTCATTGTTGGTGAAGAGTTTATCGGTGATGACTCAGTCTGTTTGGTGTTAGGTGACAACATCTTCTATGGACAAGGCTTTTCACCGATCTTACAGCAAGCGGCGATGAAAAATCATGGAGCGACAGTATTTGCTTATCAAGTCAAAGACCCTGAACGCTTTGGTGTGGTAGAATTTGACGCTGATATGCATGCAATCTCGATTGAAGAAAAACCAGCAGTACCGAAATCAAACTACGCCGTTACAGGCTTGTATTTTTATGATAACCAAGTTGTAGACTTGGCTAAGAAGGTTAAACCATCCATGAGGGGGGAACTAGAAATCTCGACTCTCAACCAGATGTACCTTGAGCAAGGCAGTCTGAATGTTCAATTACTAGGTCGTGGTTTCGCTTGGTTAGATACTGGCACGCATGAAAGCCTTCATGAAGCGTCTTCATTCGTTCAGACCATTGAGAATGTTCAAGGTTTGAAAGTTGCGTGTCTAGAAGAGATTGCGTGGCGTAATGGTTGGTTAGCAAAAGACCAACTACTCACTATTGCGAAACCAATGCAAAAAAATGATTACGGTCGTTACCTTTCCGAGTTAGTGATTGAGCAAAAATAATACTGGTCGCTAATTGCAATGAGATATTAAATGATGAGCAGTGAAATTATTCCTGTAACAAAACCATATTTACCATCAAAAGATAAATATAAACAGTATGTTGATCGGGTGTACGAGAGTGGTTGGTTGACCAATAGTGGTCCTCTTGTTAATGAGTTAGAATCTCGACTAGCTGAATACCTTGGTGTTAAGCATGTTGTATTAGTCGCAAATGGCTCATTAGCACTTCAGGTTGCTTATAAAGCATTAAATCTTACAGGAGAGGTGATCACAACACCTTTCTCTTTTGCTGCGACTACAAGCACGCTTAGTTGGGAAAACTTAACCCCCGTTTTTTGCGATATTGAAAATGATAGCTTCAATATTAATCCTGACTTAATAGAAGCCCTTATTACAGAAAAAACGTCTGCAATAGTACCAGTGCACGTGTTTGGTAATCCATGTAACGTCAATGAAATTCAAGCTATAGCAAACAAGCATGGTTTAAAAGTTATCTATGATGCCGCTCATGCTTTTGGTGTGGAGCTAAATAAAGAAAGTGTATTAACGCACGGTGATATCAGTACATTAAGTTTCCATGCTACAAAGTTATTCCACACGATAGAGGGTGGTGCTGTGATTACGCAATGTGATGACCTAGCAGCGAAAATACGCTCTATGATTAACTTTGGAATAACGGGACCGGATTCGATAGAAGGCGTTGGAACCAATGCTAAGATGAATGAGTTTGAAGCAGCTATGGGTCACTGTGTTCTAGATGATATAGAAAGTATCATGACTAAGCGAAGAGGCTTATGGCAAAGCTATCAAACTCACCTTTCTGGTGTTTTCCAAATGCAAAATTGGTTGGATAGATCAAAACCTAATGGTGCATATGTACCAATTGTGTTTGATTCGGAGCAGTCATTACTTAGAGCTAAGGCTAATTTGGAAGCGAATAACATCTTTCCAAGAAGGTACTTTTATCCAAGTTTAGATCTTATTGATAGTTATGGTCATGACGGAACTCCATGTGAAGTTAGCCGCTCGACTAGTAAAAGGATCTTATGCTTGCCTATATATTTTGATTTGTGTGAATCAATGTTAAACAAGATAAAACAAATACTTAAAAAATCATGATTGGTTGCAAAAAGAGAGTATAAGATGAGAAACAGCATCCTGAAATATCTACAAGCATCCTCGATGAAACACCCAGAAAATATTTGTGTTTCGGATTCGAGCCACTCTTTGACTTATGCAGAAAGTGCAGCAAAGTCATATGCTATCTCATTGCAACTAAGACTGCTGGGAAGTTTAAACAAGCCTATTGTTGTGTTTGCGAAAAAATCTGTAAATGCACTCTCCATGATCTTTTCTGCGACAATGGCTGGAGGGATTTACTGTCCCGTAGACATTAATTCACCTAAAGAACGACTATTAAAGATCTTATCTAACCTTCAAGGTTGTCTTGTTCTTTATGATGAAACGTCAGGAAATTTATTAAATTCATTAGAATTAAATAGTTCAATTTCAACTATTAATATCGATGAAATACCGGCATCTAAGCTACCTACGCAAGATATTTGGGCTGATATCGAAAAGTTTAATCAAACCGTTATTGATAAAGATCCATGTTATATAATTTTCACTTCAGGCTCTACTGGTACACCAAAAGGTGTCACTATTTGCCATTCTAGCGTTATTGATTATATTGATTGGGCTAATTCAGCTTATGAAGTGAGCAAGGTTGATATTATTGGTAGTCAAGCACCACTATTCTTTGATAACTCGACTTTAGACATCTATTTAGCGTTGTCTAATGCGGCAGAATTGCATGTTATCCCTGAAAGCGTGTTTATTTTTCCTCAGAAAACACTTGAATATTTAAAAGAAAAAGCAATAACAACGATCTTCTGGGTTCCTTCATTACTTGTAAATATTGCGAACCTTAAGTTACTTGATCAATTTCAATTTCAATTGCCATGCTTGAAGAATGTCTTGTTTGCTGGGGAAGTAATGCCAGCGAAAACGATTAAGTACTGGTTAGATAAGCATCCTAATGCTCATTACTCTAACTTGTACGGACCAACAGAAATTACCGTTGATTGCACCTACTATGATGTGCCGCCTAACTGGGACGGGGATAGCTTACCTATAGGGATCCCTTGCCATAACTCAGGCATTTTAATCCTAGATGAAAACGACCAGCGTAATGATGAAGGTGAATTGTGTGTTCGAGGCTCTAGCTTAGCGCTTGGGTATTGGGCTAACTCAGAAAAAACGAAAGAGGTATTTTGTCAAAACCCACTTCAAGATAAATACATTGATATGATCTATCGTACCGGAGACTTAGTTAGACTTGTTGATGGTTTAATTTATTATATTGGTAGAAAAGACTTCCAGATTAAGCACAATGGCTATCGCATAGAACTTGGTGAAATTGAGTCTCAGATCATGGAGTTAGATGCTATCGAACAGTGTGTTGTTGGTTATTTATCAGAAGATAAAGTGCTTTATGCTTTTGTTCAATGCAGTAGTTCGATGAGTGAAGTTGAGCTTAAAGTTGCACTGACGAAATGTTTACCAAAGTACATGATTCCAAGCAAGATTAGCTTTGTACAAGAAATGCTTTTTACGCCAAATGGTAAGTTAAATAGAAAAGATTTTTCAGAGAAAGCGCTACAAGAATTTGTAAAGGTTAAAGAGTAGTATGTGTGAAAAAATTATAGCAATCCTAACCACAATGAAACCAGAATATGAGTTTGCTAAAGATACTGAACTTTTTGAGTCAGGTCTGTTGGACTCTTTTGATTTGTTAGTCCTAGTAAGTGAGATCGAAGCTCAGCTAGCTATTTCAATCCCTGGTGAAGGCTTGGTTCCTGAGAATTTTGTCTCTCCGCATGTTATTGGTGAGTATCTTAAAACGATTCAAGGTTAATTTATGAAAAGTGATATTAGCAATATCTCGTTGAAAGGGATAGTTGCAGCCGTTCCAAAGCATATTTCTTACTTTGATGATGAGATAAAAAACTACTCACACACAGAGCAGAGTTCTAAAAAGCTGAAGAAGCTAATGGGATACAATCAACATCATGTTGTTTCAAAAGAAACGGCGCTCACTGATATGATTTTTCCTTTGCTTGAGGACCTGTCAACCACTCTCGGGTGCGACTACCAGGATGTGGATGGAATTTTGGTGGTAACCCAAACCCCTGACTATCCTATTCCGTCAACAGCTTCGATGGTACATGGCGCTTTTGACTTTAAAACCGATTGTTATTGTATGGACATCAACGATGGTTGCAACGGTTATATTCGAGGTTTGTTTGAAGCTTCTAGCCTAATTCGTAATAGTGATGCGCAAAAAGTTTTGCTAATTGCTGGTGATGTTTTAAGCCGTAAGGTTTCTTTAAAAGATCGTAACTCATACCCTCTTATTGGGGATGCAGTTACGGTCACCTTAATAGAAAAAAGAGCGGAAAACGTGGAGGCTCCTCTAGAAATCAAGCATGATGGTAAAGGCGCAAAAGCTTTAATGATTCCATCTG
This sequence comes from Vibrio lentus, assembly GCF_002875945.1. Lineage (GTDB taxonomy): Bacteria > Pseudomonadota > Gammaproteobacteria > Enterobacterales > Vibrionaceae > Vibrio > Vibrio apostichopi. Next base: position 28,570 of record NZ_MCZK01000174.1, on the reverse strand, counting down.
GTGGTATGGTAAGCCCTTGTACCTCTGATACTGCAAATCTTGCTGAAGATGAAGAAGGGAATTGGCGTTGCTCTGAACATTTGGTCATGCAAGGTAGAGACGTTTTTACGTTTACTCAAACAACGGTAATCAATTTTATTAAAGAGTTTATTGAAAAAAACACTAAACCAGAAGAAATTGACTACTTTTTCTTCCATCAAGCAAACAAATTTATCTTGGATCGTTTCCGTTCAGCACTGAAGGTAACGGAAGAGCAGCTACCTTCAGATGTAGTTACTCTTTATGGGAACTCTTCGTCAGCAACGGTTCCTATGTCGATTCTATTGTCTTGGATAAAGAATTCGGGCTTTGAGGGTAAAAAAGCACTATTATCAGGCTTTGGTGTAGGTTTGAGTTGGGGTGCGACCTTGGTTGATGTCAATGAACTTACACTATGTAAACTAATTAAGTTGGATGTATAAATGACTGTTTTTTTGGAAGAACTAGCTGAGATCCTAGAACTGGAAGTAGAAGAGCTAACCCCTGATTTTGAATATCAAGAAACGGAAGAATGGGACTCTTTGGCCCAGTTATCTCTTATCACTTTATTCGCAGATGAATATCAAGTAGAAATTGGGCACGGTGACTTAATCGAACGAAAAACTGTGGGTCAATTGCTCGAGCTACTTCCTCAGTGATGTCGATGAAAAGAAAAGTTCTTATTACAGGAGCGACTTCAGACATTGGCTTGAGCATTGCTCACAAACATGTTCAAGAGGGAAACTTTGTGATCCTTCTTGGACGTAATGAAGAGAGTCTTAAAATCGCTGAGGAATCTTTAGGAAAAGAATCCTCGGCCGCTTATGTCTGGGATTTGAAGTCTCCTTCCTCATTAAAACCACTGCTGAAAAAGATCGTTACCGAGCAAGGTAAAATTACAGATCTTATCTGTGCTGCGGGATATCATAAAATCTTACCGTTGAAGTTAGTATCGGATGAAGAACTTCTTTTGACTATGCAAACGAACGTGAATAGTCACTTGCTCCTTTGCCAGCTTTTTTCGAATGCTTTGTATTCAGATAAGTCTCAGGATAGAAGTATTACACTGATTTCTAGCATTGCCCATTTTGTTGGTGAGCCAGGATTAGTTGCTTATTCTGCAGCAAAAGGTGCATTGATTTCTGCAAGTAAATCAATGGCTAGAGAATTAGCCCCGCGTAAAATCAGAGTAAATACCGTTTCGCCTGGATGGGTAGAGACCAAGCATACAAAAGATGTAGCGGTTGATTTGGGCGAAATAGCGCTTGAGAAGTTACATAACCTATATCCTTTAGGTTTAGGCAAATCTGAAGATGTTGCAGAGGCCTGTTATTTTTTGAGTAGCAGAGCGTCTCGCTGGGTGACTGGTTTAGATCTTGTGATTGATGGGGGGCGCAGTGTCTAAATTAAAGTTTGAAACCGTAATCGTTATCGGTTTTGGTAAGATAGCTCAAGACGTTGCTTCCATGCTTCTTCAATATGATGTGACGCTGAAATTGTTACAGACAGAGATGCAACCTTTTTCTACTCTTGAGTCATTTGCTCAAAAACACGGCGTCACATATCAATATAAGCATACGAAAGAAGAAATCGAGTCCTCGTTACTCAAGTGGCTGTCTGGTAATACGTTAATCATCAGTGCAAATAATAACTACCTTTTTAAAGGGCCGTTACTTACTCTAAATAATGTAACTATTATTAATTTTCATAATGCACTTTTACCGAATTTGCGGGGAAGAAACGCACCTAGTTGGGCTATTTATCATCAATTAGAAAAGACAGGTATCACTTGGCATTATGTTGATGAAGGTGTAGATACAGGTAATGCGATTGCTTTTTCAGAGGTGTTGATTGATAACAACGACAAAGCATACAAAGTGGCTCATAAATGTATGCGTGCTGGGCTAGAAGCCTTTTCGAGCGTAATTTCTGAGTTGTTACTGGCGGGATTTGTTCCTTGTTTGGCTAAACAACCATTGAGGTATGATTATCTGTACCTATCAAGAGACATTCCTGGAAATGGTTGGCTAGATACGAAGCAATCAACGATTGAGAACTATCGTATATTGAGAGCAATAGATTACGGGCCTTTTGACGTGTTCCCTAAAGCAAAAATCAATAATGATGGCACTAACTATTCTGTGCATGCTTATCAGTTTATTGATAAATCAAGTAGTAGTTCTTTAATCAGTAGTGAGAATAGCATAGTGTTAAGTGATGAGTTTGGCTTGTTAAAATTACAAGTTGAAAAAGTCGAAATTGAGCTGAGATAAATAATGTCTAATCCAATTATTATATTTGGAGCTAGTGGCCTAGCTGCGGAAGTGTACAGCTGGATACAGGATGTAAATGATATTCGAGAACGTTTTTTGTGTTTTTGTGTGACGGACGAATATTTTGTGCCAGCAGCAACATTTTATGAATACGAAGTGAAATCAGTGTCTATGTTGGACGATATTGAGCAGTTCGACTTTATTTTGGCATTTGGGGGGGCGGGGTATGCACGCGCTGGTATTGCAGATATATTGAAAAGCAAAGGCGGTAATGCTATATCATTTATTCACCCTAGTGTGGTGCTGAGTAAGTTCTCGCTAATAGGTGAAGGTGTAATCATTAACCCTAATTGCAGCATCTCTCCTGGTGTAGTGATAGGAGATTTTTCGCTGATCAACTGTAATTGTGCTATTGGGCATGACACTAAAATTGGGTCTTATACCTCTTTATTAGGGAGTAATACGATCAATGGCTATGTAGAAATTGGTGAGCGAGTATTAATTGGCTCTGGAGCAACTATACACCCTAAAGTCAAGGTAGAAGATGATGCTACAGTTGGTATGGGGGCTGTTGTATTTAGCAAAGTTAGGAAAAATACTACTGTTCTAGGAAATCCTGCGACAAAGCACCGTAATTAAAAGAATGTTTAAAATTATAAAAGGTCGCTATGATAGGAAAGGTTTAAAGGAGTGTTGTATTGTTTATATTTATGAATAAAGTTTTGCAAAAGCTAATAAATTTAATATATGTGAATAGAACATTATTAGTATTTGAGCTTAATTATAACCTAATCCCAGTTGATAATTCTAGATTGAAAAAGGAAGTAATAGGAAATAATGAAGTTAAATTATTTTTAAATAGTGGCGAGGAAGAAGTTCACTACTCCTATTTAAAATCTGGAACTATCTATTGTAAAGAGATAGATGCTAATATTTTAACAGATTCAATTTACATGTATCGTTGCTTTACTTCTAAGAAGCATAGAAGGAAAGGGATATACAATGAAGCTCTAAAAATAGCTAGTCAAACTTTTCCAGATAAAAAAACTTATATAAGTGTTCTTTCATCAAACGAAGCATCTATCAACGCAATAATGAAACAAGCAGATAGGATGTGTGGTGTTTGTTGTTATCAACGATATTTTTATTTTTTTAAAGTTAGACGGTTCTTTTTTGATACCAAAGATATAACACTAGGAATACCAAGTGGTTTAATCGAAAGATGATTTTAAGTTTTAAAAAAGATTAGGTAATTTTTGCAATGAGCTAACATTACTAATGCTGGCTAGTTAAGTGCTATGTTTAGAGTTTATGACCGATGAAGATTGAAGAATTATATAATAGCCTCACTAAAATCAAAATTGATTTGGGTAATGGTGAACAACTTACTTTATTCAAACAAAGAGGTTGCTATAGAACATACCCAAGAATGCTCGAATATTTTTTATATGAAATGGAAGAGATATTCAATAATAACGGCGTGAAACGTGAAACAGATTTTTTTGAACGCCTAATTAATATTAACGAGAAGATAGAGGTATACTGCTTCCAGAATTCTAAATTGTTCTCATATTTTCCAGAGTATTTCGAAAATTCTAAGTTTAAAACACTAAACTTAGAATTTGTGACGAACGTCCTAGAAGTTGACTATAGAAAAAATGATGACTTCAAAGGCTATTTATCCAAATTGAGTCGAAAAAGACGTTATAAATTCAATAAGGCACTAAGTAATAATGAACTAGAGCTTGTATATTGTGATAGTAATGAAGACTTTGTTGAATTCAAAAAAATGCATATAAAACAATGGAATGGAAAAGGTGATCCATCTATATTAAATAATGAGGATTGGTCGGATTTTTATCGTAAAGGATATGAAGTTGGCTTGTTCTGTATCCATAAAATAGTTGATATAAAATCGAATAAACCTATTGCATATCATTTAGGATTTGAAAAAAATGGCGTGTTCCATTATTTGATGCCAACTTACGATACTAACAGTAGTTATGACTCTCCAGGATTTATATTGTTAACTAAGTTGATCAAAGAATATTCCGAACATACTGAGATAAAGAAGTTCTCTCTTGGCGCTGGAGATTACTCATATAAAAGATGGATATGTAATGAATCTAGAGCTGTTTTTAGGCTGAATATTAATAAAAACATATTTAAACATTATATTTCTCGTGCTTATCGCCTTGCGAAAAGTTTTGCCAAAAAAACATTGAAAACAAAAATTGGAATTTAGATAGGTTTTTATCTAAATATTTTGTAAGGCTAAACTTTCTTAATGTGAGTTATTTTTATTTTTATGTCATATAGAAAAAATGTAGTGTATAACTACACTAGTCAAATATTGGTAACACTGCTTGGTATTGGTTTTATCCCGCAATACATAAAAATATTAGGCCCAGAAGGTTATGGTTTAATTGCTTTTTATACTTTGCTGCAGTCGTGGTTTAATATTCTTGATTTAGGACTAACACCTACGATAAGTCGAGAGACAGCAAAGAATATATCTGGTGAGTTAGATTCCAATAGTTACTTAAAATTATATAAAGTACTAAACTTATTCTTTATAATATCTTCGATGACTATCACAGGGTTATTAGTTTCTAATTCTGGTTACCTTGCTGAGCATTGGATAAAAAGCGAGAACATAAATGTAAGTATAGTTGCTCAGTGTATTACTGTTATGGCTATAATATTATCTATTCGATGGTTAAGCTCTCTAAATCGGGGTGTGTTAACTGGGCATGAAAGAATAGTTTGGTTATCGATGTACAACTTAGTATTCTCTTTTTTGAAGTTTGTTGGAGTTTTTGCCGTACTAATTTATATCGATAAAACAATTGTAACGTTCTTTTATTATCAGTTGATATTATCGATAATCGAGCTATTAATATTAAATTATAAAGTTCGTACAGTAATGCCAATAAAAAGTAAGAGTAAAACTAATTCGACATTTGATTACCAATCGATTGCCAAGTTTTCATTATCTATTGCTTTGACGGGGGGGATTTGGGTTATTGTTACTCAAACAGATAAACTCATTTTGTCAAAACTGCTTAGCTTAGAAAATTTTGGTTACTTCACGCTGGCTGTACTAGTTGCCAATGGAGTAATGATTTTATCAACCCCTGTAGGCACTGCATTAATGCCTCGACTTGCTAACCTATTTATTAAAGGGAAGCATGATGAGGCTAAATCTGTTATTTCATATTCAACAAAAGTTACCGTATCTTTAGCAGGTTCTGCTGCCTTAGTCTTGATGTCTTGTTCGAAACATATATTATTCGCATGGACTAATGATATTCATATCGCTAATGAAGTCTACTTGGTTTTGAAATTATATGCTTTTGGTAATCTTTTTCTAGCATTTAGTGCTTACTCATATTACATACAATACGGATTAGGCAATGTTAAGTATCATTTAATTGGAAATTTGATTTTTGTTCTAATTCTTGTGCCGTTAATCAGTTTTTTCGCTACTAAATTTGGAACTATTGGGGCCGCAAGTGTTTGGGCGCTTCTGAGCTTTTCGTATTTTGTTACTTGGGTTTCATGGGTCAATTATAAGATATTCCCAGGTTTCCATGTATCTTGGCTGTTACATGATATCATTAAGATTATCTATCCAAGTTTATTTATTAGCATTATCTATATTTATCTTTCAACCGACCCTACTAGTAGGTTAAACAGTTTTGTACAAATTATTGTATTTGGTTGCATTATCCTGTTTATTAACTTGATTCGTTCGAAATTAGTAAGGCTACCTATAATTTATATGAGAAGTAAAAGTGAATAGTCCTGTAGAAGTTTCAATATGTGTGATCACATACAATCATAGTAAATATATAAGAAAATGCTTGGACTCTATGTTGAGGCAAAAAACTAGCTTTCGGTATGAAATAGTTATTCGGGATGACGTGAGTACCGATAATACCCAGCAGATTTTAGAAGAATATGAGCGCAAGTACCCAAATATCATAAGAGTTTTGAAGTCAAAAGTGAATTTAGGGATGAATACTAACTTTATGACGGTAGTGAGGGAGGCTAGAGGGCAATTTATTTCTGTTTGTGAAGGGGACGATTACTTCATTGATAATGATAAATTACAAACACAATTTCAATATTCAAAAAAGTATAAAGATGTAAACTTCTTTATACACAAAGTGAATTTGGATATTAACTCTAAGGTAGTAGATTCTTGTGAGTCTTCGCGTTTTTTTGGCTCTGATGTTGAGGCTCGATTCACTATAAAAGATATTATGACTTTTAAAGGACAGTTTGCAGGGACTAGTTCTTATTTTATTAAGGCTGAGAAACTAAAAAGTTTACCGAAGATATATGAGACTGCACCAGTCGGTGATTTATTCGCTGAGGTCATTGCTTGTGGGAATGAGGGCGGGGTATTCATTCCTAAAGCTATGAGCTGTTATAGAGTAGAGTGTGCTGGTTCATGGTCTGAAAAAGTTCGGGAATATACTCCTGAACAATGGTTGGAATTTGTGAAAAATATGAAACCAATGACTTTTTACCTTATTAACGAATACCCTAATCACAAGCAGTATTTTATACAGCGTTTAGACTGGTTAAATTATGTTTCTTCAATATCCTATTTGGAACTCGGACAATATGGAGAATTTAAGAAGCATATAACTCCAACATCTAAAAATTATATATCTATAGTACATAAAGTCCTAGATAGTATTAAATTTAGCCATTTATTATCTAATGTCACATTGAGAATTTATCGTTACTCGAGGAAGTTTAGGTGATTGGCCTAGTTATATTTAATTGTTGGTGGCTAGGTTGGTTAGCTTTATCAAACACTAATCTCAATCCTCTTTTGTCTGCTAGTTTTTTTACCCAATTAGTCTTCATTTTATGGGTAGTTGCTTTTAACTTAGGGGCGATTTTACTTTATCTTAGTAAAGGGAATAGTGTATCTGAGACTAGCTTTGGAACTTTTACTAATGCTAGATTAAATAAAAGGTTTAATATACTTCTTAGTTTTATTCTCATTTCGGTTACTTGTCTTTTATATAAATCTGGTGCGTTGACATCTTCATATTATGAGTACTTTATAAAGCTTCGTGGAGAGGGTAGTCTAGGTAATAGTATAGCAAGTGGCTTTTGGGCATATTACTTAAAGTTTATCTGTTATTCAATCTCTCTAGCTTTATTATCAATATTATTTTCAAATACAGATCATGAAAAAATATATGTACGATTTGCTTTTGTACTATTGTTTTTTTTGGGGTTTTCATATTACTTCCAAGTTAACTATCCAGTTATGACATTGGCATATATAATTGTGATATCTGTCATCGACCCTCCTGTTAAAAGTAGTTTAGTTAGAAAGAGAAGAAAAGTATTTTTTTCCGCTATTTTCTTGTTAGCGATTATTTTAATTTTTTCCGCTTTTGGCCGTTATGGTTCTTCAAACTTTTTAGCGGTAATGAACCATTATTTGATTTCTTATAATACGTTAGGATTTGTATTTTTTGATGAAAAAATCAATGATGTAAATAGTGTGCTACATAGCCATACATTTGGAATGTCCTTTCTAGGGAGTCTTGAATATGTTTTTGTTTACTTACTAAATATGCTTGGTGATAGCTTCTCATCTTTATCAACTATCCAAGAAAATGTACATGAAAATATGGTCCCCTTGTACCTAAGCAAAGATCCAAGTAGAGGTCTGAACGCATTTGGTACCATCCTCTTTACTTTTTACAGAGACTTTGGATTGTTTGGAGTTGCGTTTTTAGGTGTAGTATCGGGTTTTTTTACCTTTAAATTTAGATATTTAGGTAAGGTAAAATCACGTGTATATTATGCATGTTACATATTTCTTTTACAGTCAATGATCGCTGGTATTGGAGTTAGCCCGTTTGATTTTCCTTACTTTTGGTCGACAGTAATATTTATATTTATATTTGGTAAAACATTCACATTTAGATCTAAGGCAGTTCATGAAAAGTAGTCTCAAACTATCCTCTTGGCTTGATTCCTGCCAAGCTCCTTCGGTTCTAATGATTGACGATCTTTCCGATGCTTATGTCGATAAATATCGAGAGCCGTACAAAAATGATTGGGGGTATTTAACTGATCAAACTGGCGGATGTTTTGACTATATATCAAAAAACCTACTGTCAAAATATCCGCATATAAAGATTTCATTTTTCGTACCATACTTAAGACATAACGTAATTAAGGATTCAAGTAATGTTATTAAATATGATATTGCAGATAGAGAGGAGTTTATTTCTTTCCTTAATCAATTGGTTCAGTTAGGTCATGAGGTTTGTTGTCACGGTTCAAATCATGGTATGTATATAGATGGAAAATGGTTTCAGGAATGGGATTTATTTGAGTCTCAAGACGAAGCTAATACTATGGTTAAAAAAGCAAAAGAGTATTTTTATAATAACTTTGATTTTAGAATATCTGGAGGTAAATATTGTGGATATAAGTACAATGAATATTCAGATGTTTCTATTGCTTTCGGGGATTTTAAATATTGGTGCAAAGACGCTAGATTAGATCTAAAAAGCGATATAAAGGAAAATGATAATGGTTTTTTGGAATTTCCTACTAATATAGCCGGAAATGTTTTTGTGAAATATTTGTATAAAAAGGAAGTTATCTGGAAAGATATTCTATCTAAAATCCTTTTTCCATTGCAATATTTTAAGAATAGAAAATCGACACGAGAATTACGTTGTGCCATAACTCTTGGTAAAATAATTAGTATTCAAGAACATTATAGTCCTTCTACAACAAGGGGGTTAGTTCAGTCGTGTAATGTAATATCAGATATTGAAAGTTTACAAAGAATATATTCAATTTTGTCAGATTACGACATTTGGTATGCAACGTGTGAAGAAGTAACTGACTATTATTCACTTCGTGAATCATCTTCAATTGTTGTTTCTCATGATAATATCAACGTTAGAGTTGGATCTCAGAGTGTTGTAAAAGAGGCGCTGACTATCGAAAGCAATTGTAAGTTTAAATTAATTTCGGAATTTGGCGAAGAATTTGTTGCAATATATAAGGACAGTCGATTTTTTATCACAATCGTCGTGTCTTCAGGTGATAATAATTACACATTAATTAAGTGAGGTGATTGGTATTTATGGGATTATTAATCGTTGGTTCATTGCCTTCTCCAATTGGTGGAGTCAGTACTTTTTGTGAAAGGTATTGTTGGAACAAACTGAACTTTGGCTCTAATATAGAGTTTATTGACTTATATGAAGGAGGGAAAAATAGTCCTTTACTATCTAGGGAGAATTTTTCTTATCGTAATATTGCTAGCCAATCCAATTTTTTTGTTTATTTTAGATTGATATTGTTAGTTTTTTTGTTCGGTAATAGAGATGTTTACTTTAATTTTAGTCGTTCTCAAGCTATTTACCTAGTAATGGTTCTATCATTTATGGTTCGTATTAGAGGAGGGCGCTCACATCTTATCTTACATCATGGGCATCTTGAGAATAACCTAGGTAAGTATTGTAACTATATTGTTAATTTCGTGGATTGTATTTTTTATTTGAGTAAAGAGCAAAAAAAATTTTACGAATCAATCGGATTTTTAAATAAGCTGGAGAGTATTGATTCCTACTTGCCTCCACTTTATTCTGGGGTATCGAATGTACGACCATTGTTCCCACGCAATGTGTTAGTCTCTGGAAGCGACAACGAATATTATAATGTTGTTAGTACCTTAGAGTCACTAATCTCTGTGTCAAAGAGTAGGTTTATTTATCTTAATATTTCCGTTGTTATTTATGGTAGGTGCAACCAAAAGTTTAAATCAAGGTTAAGAGAACTATGTAATTTTTCTGATGAATCACCTTATTACAATGTTAATATATATCAAGATCTTGTCGAATATGAATTTATAGATCTTTTATCTGGTCAGGATCTCTATATTAGAAATAATTCAATTGACAGTTTTGGAATTGTAGTCGCTGATGCAGTAAATTTAGGTGTTAAAGTGTTAGCATCTAATGTTTGTTCTCGATATGTCGGGGCTAATATTTTTGAGTATATTGATGAAGCCTCTTTCATTCCTTTTTTTCTAAGTTTTTATGATGAACAGATTCCAAGTTTTCGAGTATTGTGAATTTTAATTAAAATATTGGATTATTATGAAAGTAGTAAGAGTGTATCACACCGTTAAGTATTTAAAAGCCATTCAAATTATAAGTAGAATAACAAGAAAGTTGAAATTTGTTAGGTGTAAAAAAACAAACGGGAAACTGTCCCCAATTTCATCGAATTATAAAAATATTACCTTACTTCCTTCATCTTATGTTGGTGATAATCAGTTTGTTTTCTTGAATGATCCTGATTTTATTACGAACTGGAACGATCCCAATAAAAGCAAACTTTGGCTTTATAATTTGCATTACTTCGATGATTTAAACCAGTCTGGGTGGCAAAACAGAACCGAAGTTCATCATAGTTTAGTCAATACCTGGATAGAACAAAATCCGAAGATGATGGGAAATGGGTGGGAGCCTTATACCATTTCACTTCGGGCTGTTAACTGGATCAAGTGGTTTTTATCGGGTAACGAACCAAAAGAAGAATGGCTGACTAGCTTATCATTGCAGGTTCAAGCTTTAGAGCAACAATTAGAATATCACTTGCTGGGTAATCACTTATTTGCAAACGCAAAAGCTTTGTTGTTTGCTGGTTGTTATTTCAAAGGAGAATTAGCTGATGAATGGTTAAAGCGTGGCTTAGGTATTTTAAATGAAGAAATCCCAGAGCAAATTCTTGCTGATGGCGGTAATTTTGAGCTAACGCCTATGTATCACAATATCATTCTTGCCGATATGCTCGACTTGTATCAACTGAGCCTCGTCTATCCGGACTTAATTCCTGAGCACACTAGCAGTTACTGGAGTGAAAGCATTGAAAAAATGTTTGGCTGGGCTGAGTTAATGCAACATCCAGATGGCGATGTTTCGTTCTTTAATGACTCTGCTATTGGCATAGCGCCTAAGCTTAATCTATTAAAAGAATATGCTTCAATCTTGAACGTTGATGTCCCCGTACTTCAAGACAATAGAGTTACCCTGTTAAAATGGAGTGGCTATGTTGTTGCGAAAGTGAGCAATAAAAAGCTGATTATAGATGCCGCTAAAGTCGGCCCTGATTATATTCCCGGTCACGCCCATGCCGACACACTCTCGTTTGAGTTAAGTATTGATGAGCAACGTGTGTTCGTGAACAGCGGTACTTCAGTCTACGGCTTAGGTGATGAAAGGCTCAGACAGCGTAAAACTGAGACTCATAACACTGTCGTCGTTGACGATGAGGACTCTTCGGAAGTGTGGAGTGGTTTTCGAGTAGCAAGGCGGGCCTATCCAAGTACACCTGTTATTACTGATGATGGTCAGTGTGTTAGTGTTGAATGCTCCCATAACGGATATATGCGGTTGCCTGGAAAAGTTACACACACACGTAAGTGGCAACTGGGGCAAGAGAGTTTAACCATTGTGGATACACTAACAGGTTCGTTTAATTCAGCGCGGGCCCATTACCACTTTCACCCAAGTATTGATATTTTGACTGATGGTGATGACATCGTTCTTCAATTACCTGATAGTAGCCAATATCAAGTGAATATCGAAGGTGCTGATGCAGTAGTAGTTGATTGTACATGGCACCCCGAGTTTGGTCTCTCTATAGCCAATAAAAAGTTGGTATTAAATTTTAAACAGAATGAAGTGAACTTTGTTCTAAAGCGAGCGTAGCAATGCATATTCTTTTTCTGACTGATAACTTTCCGCCCGAAGGCAATGCGCCAGCAACCAGAACTTATGAACATGCCATCCGTTGGGTGAAAGCGGGGCATAAAGTTACGGTGATTACGTGCGCACCAAACTTTCCTGAAGGTAAGGTATTTGATGGGTTTAAAAACAGCTGGTATCAAACTCATGATATCGATGGCATAAATGTCGTTCGTGTAAAAACGTTCATTACTGCAAATGAAGGTTTTGTAAAACGTATTCTGGATTACATGTCATTCATGGTAACGGGCTTTATCGCAGGGCTGGTTCAGAAAAAACCGGATGTCATCGTAGCGACTTCACCTCAGTTCTTCTGTGCTTGCGCCGGTTGGGCGTTATCAGCAATTCGTAGAAAGCCGTTTGTGTTTGAACTGCGCGATATATGGCCTACGTCTATTACAGCTGTTGGTGCGATGAAAGACAGCTTTGCTATTCGTATGCTAGAAAGAATAGAAATGTTTTTGTATCGAAGAGCCGATTCCATTGTTTCGGTAACCCATGCCTTTAAAAAGGAGTTGATTGAACGTGGGGTGGATGGAGAAAAAATAGAGGTTGTTTTAAATGGCGTTGATCTGACTAAGTATGAACCTTCTTTATCCAAAGATGCTGGTTTAGCGCAACAATATGGCTTGGAAGGTAAGTTTGTAGCCGGTTACATTGGTACTCACGGTATGGCGCATGGCCTAGAATATATTGTGGATGTAGCTGAACGGTTGCAAAACAATGATGATATTCGGGTTGTATTTGCAGGTGGTGGTGCAGCAAGACAAAAGGTTATTGATCTTGTCGAAAATAAACAACTCAAAAATGTAGTATTAATTGATCGACAACCAAAAGAGATGATGCCTAAGTTATGGTCTCTTTGCGACGTTTCATTGGTTCCCTTAGTTAATAGCGATCTCTTTAAAACTGTTATCCCTTCTAAAATTTTCGAGTGCATGGGCATGGGGATACCCACGATCATGAGTGTTCCTGAGGGTGAAGCTACAGAGATTATCCGTGAGACGGATTCGGGGTTAGTGGTTGAAAGTGAAAATGTGGATAAAATTACAGCTGCAGTTTTAAAATTACAAGAGGATAAAGAGCTATATCAGCGCATACGTAATAATAGTATAAAAGCCGCGCCAAAGTATAGCCGAGATATTATGGCGATGGATATGGAATCTATTTTTACAAAGTGTGCTAGTTAGTATTTTAAAATATACTTAGTCGCATATTAAAAGTATCCAATTTCATATTCCTAACTTGGATACTTTTAATTCTAGCATTCACGTAAGCTTCCTTTCAAGCATCTCACGCTATAGCCACAACTTAGTCGTACTTACATCTTTTTCCTATTTGAGTTGTGCTTTTCTGATATAAGATGTGATTTTCCAGATATTGCTCATTAATGTTAGGTAAATTGCGAAGCAAATTATAAAGCTATAGAACATAACATATTCTGGTATATTTAACATTTCAGATGTAATGCCTATTACAGCATATAGAATCGCAATACTACAAATTACGATAAGTGTTTGTGTTGAGCTAAACCCCAAGCGTTGAAATATGTGATGTAAATGTTCACGATCGGGTTTGAAAGGGGAGTCACCTCTTCTTATTCGTCGCACCATAATGGCAGCCATATCCATCAGAGGAACGGCAATTAACCACAATGCAGTAACTGGGCGCAACGGTGGCGTGCTTCCATTTTGGCTAGAGAGTAATAGTAACCAGATCACCGTGAAGCCAATTAACATACTCCCAGCATCTCCCATAAACACTTTTCTTTGTCGACCAAATACACCAAGGTTGAGTAGGATATAGGGAACAATTGCAACAACTAATATCAAACAAGTATAGGCTAGCTCCGACTGCCCATCAAAATTAAGCATAATACCGAGTCCACCAAAGGTTACTATGGATAATCCTCCTAACAGGCCATCTATACCATCAACCATGTTGAATGCATTAATTGCCCCCACAACAGCAAGTATAGTGACAAAGTAACCAAACCAGCCTAACGTGATAACATCACCATTACCAAAGACATCACCTATAGTATTGAGCTCAATTCTACCAACTACCATCATGATGACAGATAACCCAGCTTGTACTGCAAACCTTAGCTTAAAGCTAATGTCGTATTTGTCATCTAAAACGCCAATGCTTACCAGGATCAAGATGCATGCAGCGTAGAGTTCTGTGTTTGGCAGAATATTTGGGTTATTGAATAGAAAGTAGAGGATAGAGATACAAATTGACACGCCTCCAACTAAGGGGATAGCACCTTTATGCAGTTTACGAGCATTTGGCTTGTCGACTAATCCTATTCTTTTTGCAAATTTACGCATGGTAAAAGTGGTCGCAAGAGAAAAGAAAAACAGGAAAGAGAGATCAATAAATGAAGTGAACACGATTAAGCCTAATTATAGTATTTGGAGGTATTTTAGTTTATCTCACATCGAGTTGAAAGAACGGAGGGCAATCTACGTGATCTTTCTCTATTGCACGTAGAAGGGCTTCTGGCGTTGCATGACTAATCGAACACATTTAGTTGGGACAAAGATCGAAATGACATTTTTTTTCACATCCGACCCGCCTACCTGCGACGTTTCTTGATCTTCCGCTACAGTTTTGACTGTAAACTGTAGTAAAATTACGCTAATTTGTTTCTATACCGATTTATTTTGAATTGAACGAGGTCAGTCCTATGTCAGCTAAGAAGCCAATGGCTCTAGTGATCCTTGACGGTTACGGTTACCGTGAAGACAACCAAGACAACCAAGACAACGCTATCGCGAACGCTAATACACCTGTATTAGACGGTCTTATTGCTAACCAACCTAACACGCTAATCTCGGCTTCTGGCTTAGATGTAGGCCTACCTGATGGCCAGATGGGTAACTCTGAAGTGGGTCACACCAACATTGGTGCGGGTCGCGTGGTATACCAAGATTTAACACGTATTACTAAATCAATCGCAGACGGTGAATTCGGTCAAACTGAAGCGCTAGTGAATGCTGTTGATAAAGCGGTTAAAGCGGACAAAGCGGTTCACATCATGGGCCTTATGTCTCCAGGTGGCGTTCACTCTCATGAAGATCACATCTACGCAGCCGTTGAAATGGCAGCAGAGCGTGGCGCAGAGAAAATCTACCTACACGCTTTTCTAGATGGTCGTGATACACCGCCACGTAGCGCAGAAAACACACTGGCACGTTTCCAAGCGCTATTCGCTAAGCTAGGTAAAGGCCGTGTGGCTTCGCTTATTGGCCGTTACTACGCAATGGACCGTGATAACAACTGGGATCGCGTTCAAGAATCTTACGACCTGCTGACTCAAGCAAAAGCTGAGTTCACATTCGACACTGCAGTAGCTGGCCTAGAAGCGGCTTACGCTCGTGATGAAAACGATGAGTTCGTGAAAGCGACTGAAATCAAAGCGGAAGGCGAAGAGTCTGCCGCTATCGTTGATGGCGATGCGGTTATCTTCATGAACTACCGTGCTGACCGTGCTCGTGAAATCACACGTGCATTCGTGCCTAGCTTCGACGGTTTTGAGCGTAACGCATTCCCAGCGATCGATTTCGTGATGCTAACTCAATACGCAGCAGACATTCCTCTTCTATGTGCATTCCCACCGGCTTCTCTAGAGAACACCTACGGCGAGTGGTTATCGAAAGAAGGCAAAACGCAGCTGCGTATCTCTGAAACAGAGAAATACGCGCACGTGACGTTCTTCTTCAATGGCGGCAAAGAAGACGAGTTTGAAGGCGAAGAGCGTCAACTTGTTGCTTCTCCAAAAGTAGCAACTTACGATCTACAGCCAGAAATGAGCGCGCCAGAGCTAACTGAGAAGCTAGTAGCAGCAATCAAAGGCGGCAAATACGACGCTATCGTTTGTAACTTCCCTAACTGTGACATGGTTGGCCACACTGGCGTTTACGATGCAGCAGTTAAAGCCGTAGAGTCTTTAGACGAATGTCTTGGCCAAGTAGTTGAGGCAATCAAAGAAGCCGATGGCCAACTGCTTATCACTGCAGACCACGGTAACGCGGAAATGATGGTAAACCCAGAAACGGGCGGCATCCACACGGCGCACACGAACCTACCAGTGCCACTTATCTACGTGGGCAGCAAAGACGTTGAGTTCAAAGAAGGCGGTAAGTTGTCTGACTTAGCACCAACGATGCTTTCTCTATCTGGTATCGCAATTCCGGCTGAGATGTCAGGCGACGTGATCGTTAAGTAATCACTTAACTTTCATCGAATACTAGAACGGCTGCACGCGAGTGTGGCCGTTTTTTTGTATTTGGAATTTGAGTATAGATGCGAGATACGAGATACGAAGAGCTTAAGGCCAGATACGGGATTCGGGTAAACGAGATTCGAAGAGCGATAAAGCCCAAAGATCATTCCTTCTTTGCATTTCGCATCCCGAATCTCGTTTACTCGTTATCTTCTTATCCTGTCATTCCAGAATTGAGGAACGAAATATCTGGAATCTCATGCCTAGCTGTAGGGAATGACGTTGTCCAAAGTGTAATGATAAGGGGCAGAGGCGGGGAATCGAACCGGGATACGGGTCGTGACAGGACTAAAAACAGAGAAAGAAATCCTTCTTTGTTTCTTTTCGCATCTCGTCACTCGCTACTCTCATCTTGCTTTCAAAACCGAACGTTCAAAATCCAACAACCACTCTTTGCGGTTCATGCCGCCGGTGTAGCCAGTTAATGTTCCATTCGCGCCGATGACTCTATGGCAAGGTACAACAATACTAAACGGATTCTTGCCGTTCGCACCACCCACTGCTCTTACTGCTTTTGGGTTGTCCATTCTCTTTGCTTGTTCGCCGTAGCTGATGGTTTCGCCATAAGGAATGGTAGTTAAAGCCTGCCAAGCTGCTTTTTGAAAGTCAGTGCCTTTTATCGATCTTAATGGTAAATCGAATTCTGTTCGTTGACCTGCGAAGTACTCATCTAACTGTTTTGCCGCCAGTTGACATAGCTCATCTGGATTGCTGGTAATAGGCTCATCATGGTTTACATGATCGATTTCTATTATCGACTCGCCATTGCTTATGATTATCATCTTACCAATCGGCGCGTCATAGAGCATTTTGTAAGTACTGTATTCCATGTCATCTTCCTTCTTTCTTTCTAGTCTTTAATATCTCGTACCTGCTTTTAAGCTCTTCGCATCCCGATACCCGAATCTCGTATCTGTTTTTGAGGCTCTTCGCATCTCGATTACTCGCATCCCGCATCTGCTTTAGCCCTTACACGAAGTGCAAAGCAATACCCTGAAATACCACCCATGATGTTCCCCAAGGCTAAACCGATAAACAACCCTTCGACACCATCAATCTGGCTGCCGGTCCAAGCGAATGGAAGAGTAAATACAAACAGGCGCATGAAGCTCCACTGAAAGGCTCTGAGTGGTTGATGCATCGCATTCATGGCACTAATCAGCATCATGACAATCCCTTGGAATCCATAGCTAAATGGGACAACTAACAAGTAATGCCACAAGATGCCTCGTACGGATTCTTCTTGAGAAAAGAGGGCGGCTAAAGGGATGCTCAATGGCACCATCATTAAGAAAATCAAACCTTGGAACATCACGGCGAAGCGCATGCTTAAGAACAGAGCTTTGAAACTACGCTGTGGATTATCAGCGCCAAAGTTTTGCGCCATAAAAGGCGTGAGGGCAGAAGTTAGAGACATCAACACGATGATCAAAATCGATTCAATACGCTGGGCAGCTCCGTAAGCCGCCACAGCTTCTGTCCCTTGTTTGGCTAACATCACCATGATAATGGCGCCAGCAATGGGGTTCAAGGCATTGGAAAGGGCAGCTGGAGTGCCGATGGTTAAGATCTGTTTCCAGTCATCGAAGATGTTTTTTAGTTTGGGCGGAGCAAGCAGCTTTTCTCGTATGGTTAACACATACAGTGAGCTACACAACGCACCAAACCAACTGAATCCGCTAGCAATGGCTGCGCCTTGAATTCCTAGCTCAGGGAAAGGCCCGTAACCGAAGATCAGTAGCGGGTCGAGAATGCCGTTAATAAGGCCAGCCAACATCATAATTTTAGCGGGGGTTTTGGTATCGCCACTCGCTCGTATCGCGCTGTTGCCTGCCATAGGTATCACAAGCAGCGGTATCGCTAAATACCAGACCGACATATATTCGGATATCAGTGGCAGTAACTCAGGCTCTGCTCCCAACAGTGTAAACATGGGTTCTAGCGTAACGAGCCCCAGTGTTGATGCAAAACCAACAAGAAGCACAGCAAGCAGTAAACTGTGGCAAGTAAAACGAGCTGCATTTTTAGCGCAACCTTGGCCAAGTAATCTTCCTATACATGTCGACAAGCCAATGCCTATGCCCATGGTAATGCAGTTGATGGCGAAGGTGACAGGGAAGGTAAAGCTCACCGCTGCAAGGGCTTGTGTGCCGAGCAATGAGATAAAGAAGGTATCGACAAGGTTAAACATCAAGATCGCGACCATGCCGAATATCGTCGGTATGGTCATAGTGCGCAGAGTCTGTGCTATCGGGGCCGTGAGAAGCCCATGCTTATCTTGCATGTAAAACGCCGATTGAACTAGAATAGTAGAGGTAGAATACAGTGAATTGTCATCTCTCTGAAGATCACTTTCATAAAGTTTACAAATCGTACAATACTAACAGCATACGGTGTGATAGCATTCTGCCGTTAATAATTTAGATGTTTTGAGAGATTTAAAGTGAAACAGCAGACACAACCACAGCCGTACTCCCCGCAAAATCCACCGATGTATACAACGAACGATGAGATTGATCTGAGAGAGCTTTTTAAGGCACTGTGGGACGGTAAGTTAATAGTCATATTGGTGACTGCTTTACTCACTGTTAGTAGCATTGGGTTTGCTTTATTAGCTCAAGAATGGTGGTCTTCTAATGCCAAGGTCACAGAGGCTCAACCTCAAAACTTAGCTGCATATCAGCAGCAAGTGAAGCAGTTTCAACCTATTTTCAATATTTATCAAGAGGATGGCACAGTCCTTGTTAGTAAGGGCCTAGATAGTTTGGTTGACTCTGAGATTTTGTTCCAACGTTTTGTGAATACCTTTAATTCAACGAATAATAAGAGAGATTTCTTAGATAATAATGTTGAGTTCCAGGAATTTAAACGCTCTGTTGTTGGCAGTTCTGAGATGATAACGGATGAAATTAGAGCCTTATATGCAGAATGGTTTGATAGAATTTCTGCTTCTAAAATAGATAAAAAGGATCGTAATTCACCATACACTATTAGCTTTCAAACAACGTCTAAGGAAAGTAGTTTTGACTTGTTAACAGCTTACATTTTAACGACAGAGTTAAAAGTTCATGAAGATGCGTTTAATAACTTACGAGCGGTAGTGAATGGCAAGCGTAATGAATTGATTCAACAAAAAAGAATTTTAGAAAGCCAAGCAAGCAATAAGTTGTTAGTTGAAACTGAGCGAACAAAATATGCAGCCCAAATAGCCAAGTCTGCAGGAGTCGACAGACCTATTCAAACAGGTAATGAAAGTGAACTATTTAGTATTGATTTAGGTGCTAAGGGCTTAGATGCAAAAGTTAAAGCTCTAGAGTCAGTTAAAAATTTAAGTGTTATTGAGCCTCATCTTCAACAAATAAATGCAAAACTGGATATGTTGAAGAACCTTGAAATTGATCGAAATGCTGAATTTCAAACATTCCGTTTCCTAGAAAATGTAGCACAACCAATTACTCAAGATAAACCTAAGCGATCTTTGATTGTCGTTCTTGGCACATTGTTAGGTGGCATGTTGGGTGTTGCGATAGTTCTAATACGCTTTGCGTTTAGAAAAGAAGACTAAGTTTTAAAACGGCTAGTGTTACTCACTAGCCATTTTTTTTAACATCCCTTGTTGTTTGAGTTCCCTCACAAAAAGTCTCTTTCCCCCCTTGGGATCTTTCACATTGCCCCAACATACTGATTAACCCATGCCAATCGTGGCAACTATCATATTAAATGGAAATTATCAGGAGATACGACCGATGAATATCCGTCCTCTACACGACCGAGTTATCGTTGAGCGCCAAGAAGTTGAATCTAAATCTGCTGGTGGCATCGTTCTAACTGGTTCTGCCGCTGAAAAATCAACGCGCGGTACTATTCTAGCTGTTGGCAAAGGCCGCATTCTAGAAAATGGTTCAGTACAACCATTGGACGTTAAAGTTGGCGATACCGTTATCTTCTCTGAAGGCTACGGCACTAAAACTGAAAAGATCGACGGCAAAGAAGTTCTGATCATGTCTGAAAACGACATCATGGCGATCGTTGAGTAATCCGACCCATAAACTGAACTGACTGAATAAAGAATTTTAAAGGAAATTAAGATGGCTGCTAAAGACGTTAAATTTGGTAACGACGCACGTATTAAAATGCTAGAAGGTGTAAACGTTCTGGCTGACGCAGTAAAAGTAACGCTAGGTCCTAAAGGCCGTAACGTTGTTCTAGACAAATCATTTGGCGCACCAACGATCACTAAAGATGGTGTTTCAGTTGCACGTGAAATCGAACTTGAAGACAAGTTCCAAAACATGGGCGCACAAATGGTTAAAGAAGTAGCTTCGCAAGCGAATGACGCGGCGGGTGACGGAACAACTACAGCTACAGTACTGGCTCAGTCTATTATCGCTGAAGGCCTAAAAGCGGTTGCTGCTGGTATGAACCCAATGGATCTTAAGCGCGGCATCGACAAAGCGGTTATCGCGGCTGTTGAAGAGCTGAAGAACCTTTCTGTTCCTTGTTCAGACACGAAAGCTATCGCTCAAGTAGGTACTATCTCTGCGAACTCTGATTCGACAGTGGGTAACATCATTGCTGAAGCGATGGAAAAAGTAGGTCGTGATGGCGTAATCACGGTTGAAGAAGGTCAGGCTCTACAAGACGAGCTAGACGTCGTTGAAGGTATGCAGTTCGACCGCGGTTACCTATCTCCTTACTTCATCAACAACCAAGAAGCAGGTTCTGTTGATCTAGAAAGCCCATTCATTCTTCTTATCGACAAGAAAGTTTCGAATATCCGTGAGCTTCTTCCGACTCTAGAAGCGGTTGCTAAAGCATCTCGTCCACTTCTTATCATCGCTGAAGATGTAGAAGGCGAAGCGCTAGCGACTCTTGTTGTGAACAACATGCGTGGCATCGTTAAAGTGGCTGCAGTTAAAGCACCTGGTTTCGGCGACCGTCGCAAATCTATGCTTCAAGACATCGCAATCCTAACGGGCGGCACGGTTATCTCTGAAGAGATTGGCCTAGACCTTGAGAAAGTAACGTTAGAAGACCTAGGTCAAGCTAAGCGCATTACTATCACTAAAGAAAACTCAACCATCATTGATGGTGCGGGCGATGAAGTGATGATCAAAGGTCGCGTTTCTCAAATTCGTCAACAAATCGAAGATGCAACGTCTGACTACGACAAAGAGAAGCTTCAAGAGCGCGTAGCTAAGCTAGCTGGCGGTGTTGCAGTAATCAAAGTTGGCGCAGCAACTGAAGTAGAGATGAAAGAGAAGAAAGACCGCGTAGAAGATGCACTTCACGCGACTCGCGCTGCTGTTGAAGAAGGTGTGGTTGCTGGTGGTGGTGTTGCACTTATCCGCGCTGCATCTAAAGTTGCTGGCCTTGAAGGCGACAACGAAGAGCAAAACGTAGGTATCCGCGTTGCACTACGTGCAATGGAAGCGCCTATTCGTCAAATCACTAAGAACGCAGGTGATGAAGAGTCTGTTGTTGCTAACAACGTTCGTGCTGGCGAAGGTAACTACGGTTACAACGCGGCTACGGGTGAATACGGCGACATGATTGCAATGGGTATCCTAGATCCAACTAAGGTAACTCGTTCTGCACTTCAGTTCGCAGCATCAGTTGCTGGTCTTATGATCACAACAGAAGCGATGATCACTGACAAGCCTCAAGATTCTGGTCCTGCAATGCCTGATATGGGTGGCATGGGCGGTATGGGTGGCATGGGCGGCATGATGTAATCATCCCCTTTTCTCGTAACAGAGAAAGTCATACATAAGCTTTAGAACGGAGACCTCGGTCTCCGTTTTTGTTTTTGAAGAGCAGATACTTAAGAGCAGATACGAGATGCGAGTAATCGGGATACGAAGATCTTGAAAAGCAGATGAGGGATTCGAGTAATCGAGATACGAAGAGCTTGAAAAGCAGATGAGGGATTCGGGTAATCGGGATACGAAGAGCTTGAAAAGCAGATACGGGGTTCGAGTTATCAGGATTTGAAGAGCTTTAAAGGCAGATTAGGGATGCGGGTAGTCGGGATACGAAGAGCTTTAAAGACAGATGATAGGTGCGAGTAAGCGAAATTTGAGAAGATAAAAGCATAGAATCTGAACTATCTCTAACTTGGTTCTTTATTAATACTTTTCTACGATGTTCTTTTGAGATGATTAGGTTTTCGGTCTTTAGGTAGAAATTGTGCTTTATAGAAAACTTGATGTTTGGCAACGAAGTCGGCAGTTATCGATAAATGTTTATCGGGGAATGTCTATGTGTAGAGACTTTGGTTTCAAAGATCAGATTACCCGCAGTGCTTTATCTGTACCCAGTAATATCGCTGAAGGCTGTGAGCGAAAGTCTCTTAAAGAGCGTAAGCACTTCTTTGCAATCGCGAAGGGCTCCATCGGTGAGTTTGCAACACAAGCTGACATAGGCTCTGAGGTTGGGTTCATTTCCAAGAATGTTGGTGAGCAATGGCAATCGGAAGCACTTCAAATATCACGCATGTTAGGAGCTTTAATCAAGTCACTAGAACAGTAAGCTTCTTTGCCTTTCGCATCCCGTGTACTCGAATCCCACATCTGCTTTTATCTCAGCTCTTTGTCTTTCGCATCCCGTTTACCCGTATCTCTCATCCGCTCTTATTCTTTTCGCATCTCGCTACACGTATCTCTCATCCGCTTTTAGTCTTTTCGCATCTTGTTTACTCGAATCCCGTATCTGCTCTTAACCATTGCTCTTTATGACTTAGCGGCTTATATTCAACAGTACAGTTATGACATCAATTTAACATGGCTAGCTGTTTAATTAAGGATAATAAATGCTTGATTGGTAATATATAAATCAAGTTAATAATAGTCAGTGGAGACTTCCCCAATGAAAAAATTACTTTCAGTACTCGCTGTGTCTGCCGCGGTAATGGCACCGGCTGCATTCGCTTCTTCGCCTGTTATGTTCTCAACCATTAACGGCTTCAATGCACCGGATTCAGATGCTGTTGGCGGCGTTCGTTTAGCGCTTCTTCATGGTCAAGTTAATGACCTTAAAGGTGTCGACCTTGCGGTTATTGGTATGTCAGAGACGCAAACCACAACTGGTGTGAACCTAGGTATCTTTGGTGCATCAAAAGTGAACCAAGAGATGACTGGTGCTTCACTTGGTTTCTTCAACTGGAATACAGGTAAAACAACGGGTCTAAACCTAGGTGCTGTAAACATCACTAATGATGTGAAAGGCGCGAACGTGAGCTTCGTAAACTACTCTGAAGGCGACACTATGGTCGATGTTGGCGCAGCTAACCTTTCTGATGTATCAACGGTTCAAGTGGGTATTTTCAACAAAACAACGAAGATCGAAGGCGTACAGATTGGTCTGATCAACTGTGCTGACAACGGCTTCTTCCCTTGTTTCCCAATCGTAAACTTCGCTAAGTAAGTTTATTGTTGAATGCTTGGTTTGCTATTTATTGGTAAACCAAGCTTATTAGCAACCGATCTCGTTAGTAATTAAGTTTATTGGTAAATCGGGCTTATTAGTAACGCCTAAACGTCTCTGTTTAGGCGTCATTATTTCAATACCACCTCGAATCCAAATCCCCCTTCCTGCACACAAAAATACAATAGGCATGTTGTTTTATATTAATGGTTGCGGTGTTTTTATTTATAAGTACAATGTGCGATAAATTCACAACGATGATTTATATGCTTTGATTAATACCCATACCATCGATTTTAAAAAGGCTTTCCTATGCCTGACCGCCATCTTTTTTGTAGTATTGAGCTTATTGCTCGTTGATTCAGCGGAAGAATCAAATCAACAGTATGGAATTGAAAACCAAGGCGTGACACGCTCTTTGACCGAGCTGACTCAGATCATCAATGCGCTTGAATACAACATCACTGCGCTCTATCCACTGCATGGGGATACGTACGTGTTTTCGCATGAGAAAAAGCGAGAGGACGAGACGTGTTACTTCATTAGTGAAGACCAGCAAGCTCCTCGTTTTGACTTTATGTTCTCTGGCCCAAGCGAGATGTGTGACCCGAAGTCGGAACTTCACCTCGAAGCCAGTAAGCGTTTATTTATCGCCCCAACCATGGCTTATTTTGCTAATACCATAGAGACTATCTCTGCCATCTATTTCATCTCGAAAGAGAAGTTTATTATCTCTTCCCCCTCCGATATTGCCCAATATATGAAAGGCGATACGTTCGACTCTGTCGTAAATAGCAGGCCATATTGGATTAATACAGTTCGCTTTGGCTTAACTCAACGCCAAGATCAGGTGGTGTATACCGGTCAATATGATGATTACCTCACGAACAAAAAAGTGGTGACCCTGACCAAAGGGATCTACGTTGATGGTGAGTTCAAAGGTATCCTTGGTGTTGATGGTTATGTCGCGAATCTGGTGTCGAACCCAAAACACGGCTATGAGGTATCCAGTACGCTAGGGCCGAATAAGTATGGTTTCATGGACTTCACGCATTCACAGCCACTCTATGTCGATGGCATCAATACTCAGCTTTATCTGAATATTGAGGAGGCAAAGTGGCAGCACTTTCTGCATGTACTTGAGATAGATAAGCTTCAGCTTTCAATACTATTGGCTCTATACATAGTCTCGGTGGTGTACCTATGGCGTTTCTATACCACACAAGAGCATCAGCGATTAAAAGAACTGGCGATGAGAGATCCAATGACGGGATTACTGAATCGCCGTGGCTTTGAAGCTAAATTGTTAGCACAAGAAGAAGCGCCGATTATTGGCTTCGGTGTGTTCGATATTGACGACTTCAAAGAGGTGAATGACCGCTTTGGGCACAAGGTCGGAGACGAAGTGATTTGTCATGTTGCTCAACTGATGATGAACAGTGTTAGACAGCAAGATATCGTCGCGAGGTTTGGTGGTGAAGAGTTTGTTGTCGCGATTACGGGCGAATCATCTGAGCTGCTTACGTCGATTTTTGAACGGATACAAAACGACATCAATTTACAAAGTTACCGTTGTGCGAATGGTGACAAGATTGATATATCGGTTTCAGGGGGCGCGACGCTTTACTCGCTGTATAAGTTCGATAGTGTCGGACACTTGTGGGAAAACCAGAGTATTCGAGCTTCTGACGAGCAGCTTTATAAGGCCAAAGCTTCGGGCAAGAATCAGGTGTTGATTCACGTGTATTAGCATTGTGCTTTGTTCTGGAATACGTTTCCAAACGAGCAAATGTGTAAGCGAATAGCCTAGTTGTTTTTCAACTAGGCTTTTTGATTTGATTTGATGAAGGGGGAGAGTTGTTACTTTTTCATTCGCCCTTTGTTCATCCATTTTTGGTGAACACCACGACGTAGGCTTTGGAAGCTGTTTTCCACCTTGTCGACTCCAAGCAGAATCACTAGAGCCATTAGCGTGATAATGACCGACTGTGAAAGGTGCCCTAATGCAATCATCATCCCCAACGCCGCTAATACCCAAATAATGGCCGCTGAGGTGACACCATGAATTTTGCCATCCAGTGTCATCATCACACCTGCACCAAGGAATCCAACCCCTGTAATGATCTGACCAAGTACACGAGCCTGGTCGAGAGTGTTGGGGGATAGGCTAATCGCCATGGTGAGGAAGAAATAGGTACCGCTGATGATAAGGATCGATGTCCTTATTCCTACGGGTTTACCACGAGTTTGTCTTTCGATTCCGATCAATGAACCACACAGCATACATGCCGCAAGGCCTGCCCAGCTAAAGGGGGCAAGGTTGAGAGTTTGTTCTATAAATTGTGTCATATCACCCCTCCTAAGAATTTAGAATAGAGCCGAGTATGCTAATAATAGACCGGACGATCGAACAAAAAATTTTTGTCTTAACGGTTGGTGCTAATGCTGAAGCGCTAGCAGCCTGTCGTGGTTAGTGTGAAGGCCGGTGTTGTCGTCTCGGTCGCTTCTTGGTACTCAAGATAGCAGTTATCAGACTCATTTTTTCGGCTAGAAGGTGCATACAAAATGATGCCATCATGCGCATCTGTGTTGGTAAAGAACCAGTCAGCTCGACCCGTATCCCAAACAGCATCTAGAAAAGTTGATTCAATGAGCTGTGACCAAGTTTGATCATTCATCGCTGCAGGGTAGCCGTAGACGACTGAGATATCGTCGCCCTCAACACTAATGGATGCGCTAGCTGCTTTATCTAAGCCTAATGCTGATGTCTTACCATAAAGCATAGCACTTGCACCTTCCATTCCGCCCTTGAGGCCATTTAATGTTGAGATACGCGCATCGGTTTGAAGATTAAGAAACTTAGAAGCCGCGGTGACTGACACAATGCCCAGAATCACGATCACCACGACTAGTTCAATGATGGTGAAGCCTTTCTGTTGAGCTTGTGATTGTGAGCGAGCGCTTAAGGCGTTGGGATTCATTGATATGACTTCTTTATTCAATGTGTAGATCGAGTGGCGTTTTGCTGCTGCGGCCGCCTATCTCGCGCGTTAACTTTGGTACTAGGTAACCAGAAACTTCAGAGATCAAGCCTTTGAAGTGACGCTTGGCTTCTTCATCAGAAATATAGAAATGAGCGGCGCCCTGAACTTTATCAAGTACATGCATATAGTAAGGTAAAATACCTGCGTCGAATAGCTTCTCACTCAATTCTTTCAATGAGTTAGCGTTGTCATTGACCCCTTTTAGCATCACGCCTTGATTAAGCAGAGTCGCACCGCTTAGCTTCAACTTATGGAAGGCTTGCTTGAGCTCTAAGTTGATTTCATTGGCATGATTAATATGGCTGACCATCACCACGTTTAGACGAGTATTAGCCAATGTTTGGCACAGTTCGTCAGTCACGCGGGCAGGGATCACGACAGGTAATCGGCTATGGATACGAACCGTTTTCACATGCGGAACCTGTTCGATGGCATTGATCAGCCAATCTAGTTCGCTGTCCTTTGCCATTAGAGGATCGCCGCCAGATAAGATTACTTCGTTGATCTCTGGATGTTGAGCGACATAGTCTAAGCTGACTTGCCAAACTGACTTTGAGCCTTTGTTGTCTTGATAAGGGAAGTGACGGCGGAAGCAGTAGCGACAGTTAATGGCGCAGCCGCCTTTTACGATCATTAGCGCGCGACTTTTGTATTTGTGCAGCAACCCTGGGATCGCGTTGTCTTGTTCTTCCAGTGGATCAGCCGAATAACCTTGATGCACTTTGAACTCTTCGTTTAAAGGTAACACCTGACGCAGTAATGGGTCGTGTGGGTTGCCTTTTTCCATTCGCTCGACAAAACTTAGGGGCACCCGAAGGGCAAATAACTCACGAGCAGCAAACCCTGCTTGCCACGGTGTTGGGTCTATTTCCAATGCTTCAAGCAGTTTTGTCGGGTCAGAGATCGCATTCGATAGTTGTTTGAGCCAGTTTTGCTCAACAGATTCGACTTTTCGGGTTATGATATGCGGCATTGAAATTAACTCAAAGATGTGGAAGAGAAAATCATGGCGTCAGTAAGCACCAATGAATTCAAAGGCGGTTTAAAATTCATGTTAGATAACGAGCCTTGCGCAATTATCGACAATGAATACGTTAAGCCAGGTAAAGGCCAAGCGTTTAACCGTGTAAAACTTCGTAAACTGCTGTCAGGCAAAGTGTTAGAGAAAACATTCAAGTCAGGCGAAAGCTTCGAGCTTGCAGATGTTGTTGACGTTGAACTAGGCTACCTATACAACGATGGCGAATTCTACCACTTCATGAACAACGAAACATTTGAGCAAATCGCAGCAGACGTAAAAGCAGTCGCTGACTCAGCAAAATGGTTAGTTGAAAATGACGTTTGTACTCTAACGTTGTGGAATGATAACCCTATCACTGTTACTCCGCCAAACTTTGTTGAGATCGAAGTAACTGAAACCGATCCTGGCCTAAAAGGCGATACACAGGGTACTGGTGGTAAACCTGCAACTCTAGCAACAGGCGCGGTCGTTCGCGTACCTCTATTCATCGCTATCGGTGAAGTTGTTAAAGTTGATACTCGTACTGGCGAATACGTTGGTCGTGTAAAATAATTTGATTGTGTCCATCTTGTTTAGGATGACTCAGTGAAATAGAAAAGGTCGCTCATGAGCGGCCTTTTTTGTATTTAAAAAGCAGATGCGAGTAAGCGAGATTCGGGATACGAAAAGCGGGAAGAGCAGAT
>NZ_MCZK01000173.1 GCF_002875945.1 Vibrio lentus | reverse complement strand
ATTACGCAACAAAGCCCCTAACAGAGCTAATGGCTTACTGTTCTCGGCGGCGATGGCGATAACTTCAGCGATAGGACGGAACTCTTCCAAACCTAAGCCGATGACTCGGTCACTCATTACTGTGTTTGCTGCTTTGCCGTGCACATCGAAAAAGTCATAGCCAGCAAAGTCACCCACCACGCCTTGAAGTAAACGAGATTGAACGACCTCTCCCGCCGTAAACCAACCTAGGTCGACCATATAGCTATTTTCACTCATATCACCAATACCCACTAAAGCGACATCTGCCTTACGGGCAAGATCGAGTGTTTGCTTAACAGTGCTGTTCTCCATAAAAGCGGTTTTTTGTGCTTTGTTCTCTGCATAAGCTGGCGCATATAGAGTTTCTGATGAACCACCGTACTTCTTAGCTAGCTGTCTACATATATGGTCGGCATTAAACATACCGCCTCTTGGGTGAATACCGCCGATGCCACACACGAATTTACAGTCACGCGGTGTAATCACCCCAGTATGGTGAGCAACCGACGATACGTTTCGACCTTGGCCGACAGTCACTACCATGCCGTTTTTTAAGGTACTCGTTAGATAGTTCGATACCAAGCCCGCCACCTGTAAACGCTGCTTATCTTCGTTTGGCTGATCAAGAGCGACTAATGCTCGCTTCACACCAAACCTTTCGATGAGACGCTGTTCAATTTTGGCACTGAAGACAGGGTGATATTTCACTGTTATCTCAACAATCCCTTCATCGCGGGCTTGTTTGAGCATTCGACCAACCTTTGCACGAGAGATAGAGAACTTTTTGGAGATCTCTTCTTGTGTCGCGCCATCTTGGTAGTAAGCAACGGCGACTTCGGTTAGGAGATCAGTGTTTTCTTCGGAAACATCTTGGATATTGTTACTCATATACCACTCAACCAATATTTAACAATTATTTTACCTGCTGTACTTCCTAATATAGGAGAGCTCAGTAAGTGATACACAAGCTTACACCCTGAACATATGTAACAACAAGGAACATTTGCTCACTATGATAACCTTGATTTAGCTGTTGATTAATTAGACTCAATTGAGCCGTTAAACGTTTGCTTGCATACCCCATGATTACTAGAGCGAAATATATTTGACTGAAGTCACCATACAGCACTATTTACCGTTGACTTTGGGGCTAGATCGGATAAATATGGCTACATCATTTACTCATCGAGCGATCAAATGTTCTGTGCAAATGTTCGTTCGGAGAAAAATTTAAATTAATGTAAGTTTGACTCACTGGTACAACCATGAGGAACTTCATTAGTTCGCTTGCAAATGCCCACACCTCTCCCATTAAAGGGGTGTTCTGCGATACATAGGATGATCAAAATGAGCAATAAATTAGAGCAACTTCGTAAACTAACAACTGTTGTAGCTGACACTGGCGATATCGAAGCTATCAGCAAGTACACTCCTGAAGATGCAACAACTAACCCATCTCTAATTCTTAAAGCCGCTCAAATTGCTGAGTACGCACCTCTAATCGATGCTTCTATCGAATACGCTAAAGCGCAAAGTGGCGACAAAGCACAACAAGTGCAAGACACTTGTGACATGCTTAACGTGAACATCGGTAAAGAAATCCTTAACGTTGTACCTGGCCGCATCTCTACTGAAGTAGATGCTCGTCTTTCTTACGACATGGAAGGCAGCGTTGCTAAAGCTCGTCAACTTATCAAAATGTACAACGACGCTGGCATCACTAACGACCGCATCCTAATCAAACTGGCTTCTACTTGGGAAGGCATCCGTGCTGCTGAAATCCTAGAGAAAGAAGGCATCAACTGTAACCTAACGCTTCTATTCTCTTTCGCTCAAGCACGTGCTTGTGCTGAAGCTGGCGTATTCCTTATCTCTCCTTTCGTTGGTCGCATCATGGACTGGTACAAAGCGAAAGAAGGTCGTGATTTCGAAGCTTCAGAAGATCCAGGCGTAATCTCTGTTTCAGATATCTACAACTACTACAAAGAGCATGGTTACAAGACTGTTGTTATGGGCGCAAGCTTCCGTAACATCGGTGAGATCCTTGAACTTGCTGGCTGTGACCGTCTGACTATCGCTCCTCAACTTCTAGCAGACCTAGAAGCAGCTGAAGGCGAAGTAGTAGAGAAGCTAATCGACTCGAACGGTACTAAAGAGCGTCCTGCTGCAATGACTCACGCTGAGTTCCTATGGGATCACAACCAAGACCCAATGGCTGTAGAGAAGCTAGCTGAAGGCATCCGCAACTTCGCAGTTGACCAAGGCAAACTAGAAGACATGATCGCAGCTAAACTGTAATCACTCTTACCAATTTCAAATAGGGGAACGTTCAGTTCCCCTACTTTTATCAATTTGTTTATCTTAATTTTTATTCGGAAGTTTCTATGAACCGCAAACATCTAGCTAACGCGATCCGTGCTCTAAGCATGGACGGCGTACAACAAGCAAACTCTGGTCACCCAGGCGCTCCTATGGGCATGGCTGATATCGCTGAAGTACTTTGGCGCTCTCACCTAAACCACAACCCGTCAAACCCAGAGTGGGCTGACCGCGACCGTTTTATCCTGTCTAACGGCCACGGCTCAATGCTGATTTACTCTCTGCTTCACCTAGCAGGTTACGAGCTTTCAATTGAAGATCTTAAGAACTTCCGTCAACTGCACTCTAAGACTCCAGGTCACCCAGAGTACGGTTACGCTCCTGGTATCGAGACGACTACAGGTCCTCTAGGTCAAGGTATTACTAACGCTGTTGGTATGGCGATGGCTGAGAAAGCTCTTGCGGCACAGTTCAACAAAGAAGGCCACGACATCGTAGACCACTACACTTATGCATTCATGGGTGATGGCTGTCTGATGGAAGGTATTTCTCACGAAGCATGCTCTCTAGCGGGTACGCTAGGTCTTGGTAAGCTGGTTGCTTTCTGGGATGACAACGGCATCTCTATCGATGGCGAAGTTGAAGGTTGGTTCTCTGACGATACACCTAAGCGTTTTGAAGCTTACGGCTGGCACGTAATCCCTGCAGTTGATGGTCACGATGCTGACGCTATCAACGCGGCTATCGAAGCAGCTAAAGCGGATCCTCGTCCGACTCTAATCTGTACTAAAACAGTAATCGGCTTTGGTTCTCCAAATAAAGCAGGTACGCACGACTGTCACGGTGCACCATTAGGCGCTGACGAAATCGCAGCAACTCGTAAGCAACTAGGTTGGGAGCACGGTCCTTTTGAAATTCCGTCGGAAGTTTACTCAGAGTGGGATGCGAAAGAAGCAGGCGCAGCTAAGGAAGCAGCGTGGAACGAGAAACTTGCAGCTTATGAAGCAGCATACCCTGAGCTGGCAGCTGAATTCAAACGCCGCGTAAACGGTGATCTTCCTGCTGAATGGGAAGAGAAAGCATCGGCAATCATTGCTGATCTTCAAGCTAACCCAGCAAACATCGCATCACGTAAAGCATCTCAAAATGCTCTAGAAGCGTTCGGTGCTATGCTACCTGAATTCATGGGCGGCTCTGCTGACCTTGCGCCTTCTAACCTGACTATGTGGTCTGGTTCTAAGTCTCTTGAAGCAAATGACTTCTCTGGTAACTACATCCATTACGGTGTACGTGAATTCGGTATGACGGCTATCATGAACGGTATCGCTCTGCACGGTGGTTTCGTACCATACGGCGCAACGTTCCTAATGTTCATGGAATACGCTCGTAACGCAATGCGTATGGCTGCTCTGATGAAAACTCAGAACATCCAAGTTTACACGCACGATTCTATCGGCCTAGGCGAAGACGGTCCTACTCACCAACCAGTTGAGCAAATCGCATCTCTACGTCTGACTCCAAACATGAGCACATGGCGTCCATGTGACCAAGTTGAGTCTGCTGTTGCTTGGAAACTGGCAATTGAACGTAGAGATGGTCCTTCTGCACTTATCTTCTCTCGTCAGAACCTTGCACAGCAAGACCGTGACGCAGAGCAAGTAGCAAACATCGCTAAGGGTGGTTACATCCTGAAAGATTGCGCTGGTAAGCCAGAGCTAATCATCATTGCAACTGGTTCTGAAGTTGAACTAGCGGTTAGCGCTGCTGCTGAACTAACAGCTGAAGGCAAGAAAGTACGCGTAGTATCTATGCCTGCAACTGACGCATTCGACAAGCAAGACGCTGAATACCGTGAATCTGTACTTCCATCTGACGTAACTGCACGTATCGCTGTAGAAGCTGGCATCGCTGACTTCTGGTACAAGTACGTTGGTTTCGGTGGCAAGATCATTGGCATGACAACGTTCGGCGAATCTGCACCAGCAGGCGAGCTATTCAAGATGTTTGGTTTCACTACTGAAAACGTAGTAAACACAGCAAAAGAGATTCTTGCTTAGTCTTGATTAAATTGTCTCGCCCTTAAATGGGTTGATGCATACTGAAAGCCCCGCATGAAAATGCGGGGCTTTTTTGTATCTGTTGCCTGTTATCTGTTATCTACTAATTGTTAACTGTTCTTTTGGCACACAAAAAAGCCCTGCTCATTTCGCAAGGCTTTCTCTTATCTCTCA
This sequence comes from Vibrio lentus, assembly GCF_002875945.1. Classification (GTDB taxonomy): domain Bacteria; phylum Pseudomonadota; class Gammaproteobacteria; order Enterobacterales; family Vibrionaceae; genus Vibrio; species Vibrio apostichopi. Next base: position 62,427 of record NZ_MCZK01000173.1, on the reverse strand, counting down.
TTCAGCTTGTCTTTAACGGCTATTTCTCTTCGAAACGCTTCGCCAATTGATAGAATTCATTCACTTGCTCTTTGAGCTCTTTCGAATGATCTTTCACTGAATGTGTCGCCACTAGATTTTGCTCAGCGGTTGACGCGATAGACTGCATATGAAGGTTTACGTCACTCGATAGCTGACGCTGCTTATGCGCAGAGCTTTCAACCGACTGCATTAACTCGTTCATCGATTGCATTAAGGTTTCGACCTCAGACAAGCGTTCAGCGCTCACTTTTGCCACGTCACCACACGCGTCTGTTTGTTCTCTGTTAGCCAAAATATCTTTCTGCCAACCTTCAATCGTCGTCAGCATTGTATCGATGCTCTCTTTGATCTGAACCGTCGCCTTAGATGTGCGACCGGATAACGCACGCACTTCATCAGCAACCACCGCAAAGCCACGTCCTTGCTCACCTGCTCTCGCCGCTTCTATCGCAGCGTTCAATGCCAATAGATTGGTTTGCTCGGCAATACCACCGATCTCTTCCATTATCTTGCTGACACTTTGCGCTTGGTCGCTCAGTTGATACGTCGTGTGCGTTGCTTTCTCAGCCTGTGAAGCCAAGCTTTCAAGGTTACGGTGTGTTTGGTTAATACTCTCTTTCGCACCCGCACAAGTTTGCAGGGTAACGTCGACAATTTGATGCGCTTCTTCGGTACGAGATGACACTTCATTCGCTGTCACCTCCACTTCTTCCGTTGCTTCACGAACTTGAAGTATGTCTTTAGTCTGTTGATCTAAGGCATCTGAAACTTGGTAAGACGTCGCGTTAAGATTGTCGGCTAAATCTTGTAACGGCTTGGCTGAATCCGTCATACGACCTAACACAGTTCTGATTCGTGCAGACAACAGCTTTAAATGGAAATCGGCGATAGAGAACTTACTATTACCTGAGTAAACAAGACGACTCACACTGTCGAATTTCGACTGCAATTTTTTAAGCTGCAAAGGCGTATCAATAAGCTCTTGTCTGAATAAGAGTGCCAACGCAGAAATAGGCAGCAAGCTCAGAAGCCATTGCGACACTTGCCCTACTTCGACTAAGTTTGAAATCAGAGGTGCGGCCAAAGAACCCAACAACACGGCATAGCGAACACTGTCACTGATCTGTAGCGACCATTGACGCCCAGACTTTTCAGCCTTCAATAAGCCTTGGTAAGCTTTATCTGCTATCTGCACCCATTCGTTCTTAGGTTTAACACGAACAGACTGGTAACCACTCACCTGGCCATTATCATAAATTGGCGTGACATAGGCGTCGACCCAATAAAAGCCACCGGACTTGGTTTTGTTCTTTACGATTCCACGCCACGCTTTACCTTGCTTGAGGTTAACCCACATGTCCGCAAACGCCGCTTTGGGCATATCAGAATGCCTGACGATATTATGATGTTGTCCAAGCAACTCTTGTTGGCTGTATTCTGCAATACGGCAAAAAGCATCATTACTGTAAGTAATAACGCCTTTAAGATCGGTGGTTGATACGAGCTGTTCGCTTTCGTTTAAAAGCGTTTCACGTGTTAGAGAAGCTGAGCTGACGTTCATTTTTATTAACTTTTGTATTTATACGTTATAGCAGGCGAATATATACAATAATTTAAATTATGACAAAATATGAACGTCACAATTTTTGTAAATGACTGCTTTTTATACAAATATGAGTGGGTACGTCACAGAGATAACAAAACACTAGGATCATTCCAAGTTAACGGCAGTACTGAATTTTACGGTTCGCATCGAAATTGAAGTGTGGAACTTGCGAATGTTTAAGTCTTTACGAAGCACACGCTCAACAAAGTTTTCATACGCTTGGATATCTTTAACCGTAACAATCAGCATGAAGTCATAACTGCCTGAGATTTGATAGCACTGAGTCACCTCTGGAGCTTTGACAAGAGATCCGCGGAATATCTGATATATGTCCGCCCGATCACGCTCCATCTCCACAGATACCAGTAGAGTCATCTTGTTACCGGTCAGTTCGGGGTTAATGATGGAAACATCACCGACAATCACCCCCTCTTCCCTCAGGCGCTTCACTCGCTTTAAACAAGCTGGAGGCGACAACCCGACAAGCTCAGCCAGTGTCAGATTGGGAATTCGATTATTCTTTTGAAGCTCAACGAGAATACTTCGATCAATGCGGTCAATTTCCATAATTTCTTACAAGGCCACTTTATGAGTTAATAATTTCTAATATTACAACAAATAAAAAATCCCAACCGAATCTGACTCGCCATTTCGAAATTATCATCACAACAATCACGGTAAGATCTTCTCATACTAAATAATCGAGTCATGGTGTAACAATGAAATCAACCTATCAATTTTTTAAAGAACTCCTCAAAGAGATTTTCGATGTCACCTCGACGCTTTTCCGAATTATGATTCCAATCATCATCGTGATAAAAGTCATCGAAGAGCTCGGCGGTATCGTTATTCTTAGCGAATGGTTGAGCCCGATAATGGAAAGTGTCGGGTTACCGAAAGAAATGGGGTTGGTATGGGCAACTACCATACTCACCAACATCTATGCTGGGATAATTATTTTAATCAATTCCGATGTTCCCCTCACGGTCGCTCAAGCCTCTGTGCTAGGCAGCATGATGTTACTCGCCCATTCACTGCCAATTGAAGGCGCTATCGCAAAGAAGGCAGGCGTAAGCTGGTTGGCGACCTTGTCAGTGAGAGTCGGAGGAAGTCTAGTCTTGGCATGGTTGCTGAATGTCACTTATCAATTTGGAAACTTACTCAACTACCCAGCAACCGTGCTTTGGCAGCCAGAACCAACAGCAGACACAAGCTATATAAGTTGGGTAATTGATCAGCTCATGAACTTCGCCGTTATCTTCATGGTGATCTCTACGCTGCTGCTTTTGCTTAAGATATTAAAGCTATTGGGCATTGAAAAATTAATGGCTATTTTATTACGCCCTTTCTTACGCTTATTGGGTATCAGTAAAGACGCGACTAATTTAACCATCATTGGGATCACGCTTGGGCTTTCATTCGGTGGCGGGTTATTGATCAATGAAGCGAAACGAGGACATATCTCAGCTAGAGATGTATTCACCGCAATCATGCTGCTCAACCTTCTCCATAGCCTGATTGAAGACACATTACTGACCCTATTAGTCGGTGCGGATTTCTACACGATATTTTGGGGAAGACTCGTGTTCTCAGTATTAGTTGTCGCTTTGATATCAAACGCCATCAAACGCGTTAATCCAAGTACTTGTGAGCGTTACTTTTATCGCGATGTGTCTCCGCCATAGTGCGTCAGCGTTGTCTACCGCTGAACGTTAAACCAGCCCAACGCTAAAAGTGAGAATGTTCTTCCACTAAACGTTAAACCGGTCCATCGCTAAAAAGTAAGAATGGTCTGTTACTAAAAGAGTCCAAACACGGGCTCTTTTTGCCATCTAAGAACCCCACTTCATCGAACTATTGTGAAATCTGTTCTCTTGAAGCACTTTAAATCGCGCTTATTAGCCTAATTATTGATATTTTGAGTGAAAATAATTTGAGAATGGATATTTGCTAAACACTCAATTATTTCATGCATTTTTTTAGCACCGACAATAAAACATTTATTTGATCAATTATAACCCCACACCTTACATAAAGCGCTCTGAAGGATAATAACCATTTACCCAACACTGATATTAAATATTAAAACTATCAGCTATTAATGCGCCCAACCTTACTAAATAACTGACAATAAAATAAATAACCATCCTTATTTGATATTAACTCTTAATGTTGAAACCGGAACGAATAATGATTTGTAATGATTATTCGTTTGATTGGTTAATTTTATAAATATATTTTGTTACATAATCAAAACTGATGGCTTGATATAAAAATGTCACACAAAACAATGGCTTTAATGGTTTTATCTTTTTCCTCACTGTCACAGGCTTCCTCCTTTGAGAATGATGAACTGTTGCTCAAGTCATTGATTGAAAGAGGCGTTATTTGTTCTGGATTAACCTACGAGGACAATCAAGAAGCTTTGCGTCTCTATCTCAACGCAAAACAAGTAAAGAGCATTCCGTTTGATTCAAAAAAAATACAAGAAACAGAAAATAAGAATGAGATAGCGAATACAAACAAGTTAGTTAATGAAAAAACGTTAGTTAATACAAACAAATCAACGAATAAACGTCAGATACCTAAAACACCAAAAGAGTGTATTAAGCCTAACTCGGACAACCGTTCCGAATAAGGCAAGTTGATTCTGATATCGACATGGAAATACAAAAAAGGAAATGTAATGAAGATAATGAGAAAAACATTGTTGGCCTCAGCAATGCTTACTCTGTTTAGCGTCAGTAGTTATGCTAAAACACCGATTGATTTAGGTGTTGTTAATGAAGACAAACTAATTGAAATGCTAGTAAGACAAGGCTTAGTCGATCAAGACGCAACCGATGTTGCAAAACACGATGCTCTTGACCGTTACTTAAAAAATAAGATCAATTCCGGTTTTAAAGGCGATGCTCAATTCGGTAAAAAAGCGCTAGAACAACGAGCGAAAATACTCAAAGCCATCGAAAAAGGGTCTGGCGTTAAAAAAGCGAGCGTATTTGCTTTGGAAGTCGGCACCAAGCGTACCGATAAAGTACTCGCTCTATTGGTCGATTTCCCCGATTTAAACTGGGATGACAACAAGCTGACCGAAGAGCACACGCAAATGCTCTACGAGAGCTACAACCCAGAACATTATCAAGAGTTGTTGTTTTCAAACTCTGGCTACACTGGGCCAAACGGCGAAAACCTAATCTCGATGCGTCAGTATTACCAAAGCGAATCAGGTGACAGTTACAGCGTTGCAGGTCAAGCCGCTGGTTGGTATCGCGCCTCTAAGCCTGCGTCATTCTATGGTGGTAACTCCCCGACGACCGACAACGATCTCAACGCACAAGAACTGGTTCGCGAAGCGCTGAATCAACTGGCTCAAGATCCTAGTATCAACCTAGCCGATTACGATATCGAAGATCGTTACGATTACGACGGTGACGGAAACTTCCGTGAACCCGATGGTGTGATTGATCACCTAATGGTGTTCCACGCATCTGTTGGCGAAGAAGCCGGTGGTGGCGTATTAGGCCCTGGTGCAATCTGGTCTCACCGATTCAACCTTGGTCGCACACATGTGCTTGAAGGTACCTCTAGCTCGCTTCCTGATCGCTTTGGTGGCCAATACGCGGCGTTCGATTACACCATTCAGCCTATTGATGCCGCAGCTGGTGTATGTGCTCACGAGTATGGCCATGATTTGGGTCTACCAGACGAATACGACACGCAATACACAGGCAAAGGTGAACCAGTATCTTACTGGTCAATCATGTCTTCAGGCAGCTGGGCTGGTCAAATTGGCGGCACACAACCAACAGCATTCAGCTCTTGGGCAAAACACTTCTTACAAAAATCGATTGGCGGTCGTTGGATTAACGATGATCAAATCTCAATTGCTGATTTAGAAGACAACCCACAGGTTTACACGCTGTTCCAAACCACGGATAACAGCCGTCCGAACATGATTAAAGTGGATCTTCCAGAAAAACAGATCGAAGGTTTAAAACCGTTTGCTGGTGAGTATTCGTTCCACTCTCAAAAAGGAGATGACCTGAAAAACAGCATGACACGCAAGTTGGCGATTCCGGCTGGTGATTCTGCACTGCTTTCGTTCAAAACTTGGTATGAGATTGAGAAAGATTACGACTTTGCGCGCGTACTCGTGAATGGACAAGCTATCGCAGGCAACATCACCTCAATGGATGACCCATACAATACTGGTCTAGTCCCTGCTATTGGCGGCGAATCTGGCGGTTGGATTGACGCTGAGTTTGACGTTTCACAATGGGTAGGCCAAGAAGTAGAGCTTTCGTTTGAGTACGTCACCGATGGTGGCTTGGCGATGGAAGGCTTCTATCTGGATAACCTCAGTGTGATCGTTGATGGTGAAGTCACCTCAATAGACGATGGTGAAAGCAACTCCACCTTCGCCCTCAATGGCTACAAGCTGAGTAATGGATTCCACCAAGCGCAGCACTACTACCTGCTGCAATGGCGTAGCCACATGGACGTTGATGAAGGTCTAGCCAACATCAAACGCATGGGTCAATTGATCTCATTCGATCCGGGTTTGATCATTTGGTACGTAGACGAGTCGCTGACTGATAATTGGGTAGGCAAACACCCAGGTGAAGGTTGGTTAGGTGTGGTCGATGCCGACCAGAATGCCATGACTTGGGAGAAATCCGGTGAAGTCGCTCAAACTCGTTACCAAGTTCGTGATGCTGCGTTCTCACTCAAAGATCATACTCCAATGCGTCTTGTGAACAGCGACAATGATGTACTTGAAGATACCAGTCTGCTTGGCAACGCCAGCTTCTCTGACGACCAAGATTACACGTCTCCACAAGCGCCTGATTCAGGACGTATCCTGACGGAGTTTGGCCTAGCCGTTGATATTTTGAATCAGAGTAACGACAACGAATACGGTGTGGTTCGCTTATCTAAAGTAAGCCAACACAACGTCGCCCCTACTGCGAACTTCGAGCTCAATGTTACTGGCCTGAACGTTTCTGCACGCAACTTCAGCTCAGATCAAGACGGTGAGATCACCAGTTATCTATGGGACTTTGGTAATGGCACAACAAGCAACGAAGTGGCACCAACTTGGTCTTACGAGCAAGCCGGTGAATACACGGTGAGTTTGACTGTTGTTGATGACAAAGGTGCTACCGATTCGTTCAGCTCAGTAGTGAGTGTTGAATCTCCAAACGCTCTTCCAGAAGCAAGTGCGAAGTACATTCACTTGGGTCGTTGGGTAACCATGTGGTCAACAAGTTCAGACAGTGATGGTCGTATTGTTGATACCGAGTGGACACTTCCAAACGGAAAGGTGAAACGAGGTCGCACATTCACTTCTATCTTCCCTTCATACGGAAAGCACGAAGTGACTCTGAAGATAATCGATGACCAAGGCGGGATTACGACTAAGACAATTTTAGTCGACCTGTAAATCATCTTAGGTCTTAAAAAATAGACCAAAGCTCATAAACATAGACCATCAAAATAAGCACGCGGCTCTATCACGCGTACTTACAAGCAAGCTTAAGCACTGTTGTCATCGGACATCAACCCACGACAGCAGTTTTAAGAAAACGTTATTATTTAAGCCGTAAGCAAAAGCCCTACCGATTTGGTAGGGCTTTTTATTGGTCGCAGTTCAAGATGCTAGCGTTTTAATCACAATAACGGATTTGCTGAACCACCATTCGATGAACCATTACACTGGTTGCTTTTGAATGCGTGATTTACGCGCACTGAATGCAAACAATAAGATCACCGCCAAAACAAACGGTAGAACATAAACATTGAGATTTTGCCAACCCACCGTTGACTCCAACCAACCAGACAATAGCGCCGTGACGGTCACACAACCAAACACAACAAATTCATTAAACGCTTGTGCCTTGGCTTTATTTTGCGATTGATAAGACTGGCTAAACAAGCCTGTTGCAGCGATGAACATAAAGTTCCACCCCACACCAAGTACAACCAAAGCCGCCCTAAAGTGCCAAATTGATACACCATGGATATTGATGGCAATGCTCACCACAAATAACACACCGCCCGCAAGGATCATCATTCTTGAGCCGAACTTCTCGATGAGAGAACCGGTAAAGAATGCAGGCACAAACATACCTAACACGTGCCACTCAATGACACCAGCGGCCTTAGTAAAATCGAATCCGCAACCAATCATCGCCAATGGCGTTGCAGTCATCAAAATATTCATCACGGCGTAAGCAACCATGGCTGCAAACACAGCGCCAATAAAGTTCGGCGCTTTCACGATCACACTTAAAGGGTCGGCTTTGGGAGCCTGGCTATTAAAAGAGACCTTAGGAAACTGAATGGTTTGTAACAAGGCTAAAGCTAAGATGTTTAGCCCGATCAGCGAAGCAAAAGCACCGATGTACAAGCCATCTGCTGACCATTGTTGAGACATAATGGCTAAGTTAGGCCCGAGTACCGCCGCCAATACTCCACCAGCCATTGATATTGAAATCGCACGGTGTCGCGCGTTTTCGTCACACACTTCAATTGCAGCGAAGCGATAAAGCGTACCAAAACCGATACCTATCCCGAGCAAAAATGTGGCGAAGCAAAACAGATAGAAATGTTGCTGAGATAACGCGTAAGTAGCAAGGCTTGCTCCGGTAATGCCAACCACATTACCGATACTAAATCCTCGTTTTCGTCCTAACTTACCTGAAATTAAAGACGCAGGAATGGTGGCTGCCATTAAACCCAAAAACTGTAAGGCTACGGGTAAAGTAATCATACTGACACTGGGTGCAATCTGCTTACCTATCAAACCAATCACCGAGATCAGTAATATGTTACCCGTCATCAATAAGGCCTGACATAGTGAGAGCAGCCAAACATTTCTATTCATCTTCGTTCCTAAATATGAGCACAGTTGGTCACTAGACCAAAAATCCAACAAAGTCGCAACACTTTGTTACGTGTGTTGAACTCAAGTAAATGACCATTCGCTTAATACCTCGAACAATATTCCACCAAAGTTGCTTTGATCTTCGTCGCTTTACGCTCTAGAGTTGAAATTATCATTACTTAAGATAATAATAATTTTTTGTTATTCATAAGCTTTGTTGTTTGTAGTCTTTGTTATTCATAGGCTCTGTTATTTATAAGCCTTTTATCCATGGGCGTTAGCATTTAAAGGTGAGTATGATTAATCCACTTTGGCTCAATACATTTAAGACTCTGGTTGAAGTTGGTCATTTCACCCAAACTGCAGAAAAGCTGTATATGACGCAACCTGGCGTTAGCCAACACATCAAAAAGCTTGAGCAAGCTTGTCACTGTGATTTGTTATCGAGAGAAAATAAGAGTTTCGAGCTGACCGAACAAGGTCGGATTATGTATCGCTATGCGCTCAAGCTAGAGAAAGACCAAGAAGACCTTTTTGAGTCACTAAGCTTTGACAACCCGTATTCAGGCCAGTGTAACCTGTCATGCTCTGGCTCGCTCTCTTTGCGCCTTTATCCAAAGTGTCTTGAGTTACAGCAGCAACACCGAGAGTTGAACATTCACCTCGAAGCTGCGCCAAACAAGAAGATATTGAATGACTTACTTGAAGGCACGACCGATATCGGCATTGTGAGACACTCCCCTAACGACAGCTACTACCAAAGCCAAGTCATCGGCAAAGAAGCCTTGTGTCTTATCGGCCATCACAGTCTTGCTGATTTGGAGATAACACCACAAGTTCTGCACGAGATTGGCCTAATTGCCCATCCCGATTCTGCTCACTACCTGTCTTTGTATTTCGATTTATGCGGAGATAAAGATTTAGCCAACATCAACGTGAATGAAATACCAAAGTCTGGCTACATCAATCAGCTTCACCAGATATTGCTGCCAGTATCGAAAGGGCTTGGGTTTACGGTTTTACCTGCGGGCGCTGTGGAGCATTTTCCAGAACGCGATAAGTTGTATGTTGTCCCGCCAAAAGTGGAAGTTGAAGAAACACTGTACTTGGTTCAGAAGCGAAACCGAAAGCTGCCACACAGATACAACACAGTGATCGAGCTAATCAAACAAAACGTCAGCAATTAGTTCGGTACAAATAGACTTAAAGCCTTTAGTTATTTCGCTGTAAGAGCTAAAGGCTTTAATATTGAAGTGATTATTTATAAAAGACAGCTACTCAGAAGCGCTAAGCCTCTCTTTAGCTCGTTCAAAGTCGTAATTATCTAACGCACTTTGAACATCTTTGAGAACAGCAGAATGCGGATACTGTGTCAGTAACTCAGTCACGTATTGAGTTGCATCGTTATCGTAAGCATCTAGCAGAGAGAACAACTGAGCCCGCTGTTCTTGAGTGATGCTTGGTGAGTCAGATGTATCAGCAATACTCGCATCGGCTTCTTCAGTCCGTGTCGTATTGGCTCCTTCAGCACCAGACACATCGAAGCTGCTCTCTATCGCTTTAATCAGTTCGACTAACCCAAGTTCACTTTGTTTAAGACCGTGCTCATCACACGACTTGTTGTGCGCTTTGCTTTCTAAATCACTGAGCAACTCTGCCAATCGTAATCCACCAATTGAAGCCGCCATACTTTTTAAGGTATGCAGATTCCGTTCTAACGTCACCCACTCATCCTGCATTAGGTTATCGACTGTTTGCGACATAATGTCAGGTGCACTTTGGCAGAACCTATCAAGCATCTTGGCCTGCAGTTTCACATCATGATAAGTCAATTGTTCGAACCGAGACTGCGAGAAAACAGGCAGAACCATTGGAACCTCGGAGCTTAGTTTCGAACGGTTAGAACTGCTGTCTTGTATCGCGTTTGAAGGTGACTCAGGTGTAGCTTGGCCTTCAACCAATACCTCTGGCACGATGTATGTGGAAATCAACGACGTCGCTTTATCGATAATGATCGGCTTATCCAAGAAGTCCGTGACACCCGCTTCCCTTGCTCGTTGTTTCGCATCGGCAAACACATTGGCTGACATGGCAATAATTGGCACGTCTTTATCAAATTCACGAATCAAACGTGTGGCTTCGAAACCATCCATGATCGGCATTTGCAGATCCATAAAGATCATATCGTAATCATTACTTTGAGCTAACTCTACCGCCTCTTTACCATTCTCAGCCAAGTCAGCATTCAGTTTAGAGCGAGTGAAGAATGCCAAAGCTAAGTCTTGATTCAACTCATTATCTTCAACGAGCAATACCCTTTGGCCCTTGAACTCTATCTGGTAATCCAATTGCAGCTCTTGGGCTTTAAAATCTGCTAATTCTTCAGCGCTTGCTCTTGGTAATGTCAGTACAAAAGAGAACTCACTTCCTTGGCCTAAAACACTCTCAACGCTAATTTGGCCACCCATCGCATGAACCAATTTCTGGCTAATGTTGAGTCCTAACCCTGTGCCACCGAACCTACGTGTAGTTGTGCTGTCTGCTTGGCTAAATGCTTCAAACAGCTTATGTAGATTTTCATCAGAAACTCCTATGCCAGTATCGGCCACCATCACCTTCATGGTCAGGCTCTCATCATCTGATTCAACAAGAGCTACGGTTAACGAGACACTGCCTGTTTCGGTAAACTTAATCGCGTTACCAACAAGGTTAAGTATCACTTGGAACAGCCTAAGTGGGTCGCCACGCAGAGGAGTGTCTAACTCAGGGTCAATCGACATCGACAGATTGAGTTGCTTTTCAGCCGCTTTCGATTCCATAAGGTCGATCACATCTTGGAAGGTCGCTAGCGAATTGAATGGGATACTGTCGATAAACAGTTGCCCTGCTTCTATCTTAGAAAAATCGAGGATGTCGTTAATGATGCTTAACAACGAATGCCCTGAACGATGCACTTTCTCCACGTAATTTTTCGCAACCGGATTCGCTATCTCTCCAATCGCGAGATAAGACAGACCAATAATCGCGTTCATTAGCGTTCTAATTTCGTGGCTCATGTTCGCTAAAAACTCAGACTTCGCTTGGCTTGCAAGATCCGCTCTCTGTTTCTCTTCTTCAAGTTGTTCGTTAAGACGCTTCATTTCAGAGATGTCGAACGCCCAAAATAGCGTCGCTATCTCGCCATCTAGCTCAAACAAATAGTAACTGACGAGAGCAACAAACCGGGTTCCATCAGACTTTCTTAGCACCAACTCCCTGTTTACCACCTTGCCATTGAGTTTAAGCTCCTTGTGTACCTCATCCCGAACGGATAAAGAGTCGTGAATAGCAGCCACATCGATAGAATCAAGATCCAGACCTTCAACCCCAAACAGGCGTTTCGCAGTGTCGTTGGCATAACGAGCCTTCTCTTCAAACACAACACTCGCAGCGATTGGAGAGCTATTGAGCATATTGTAGAGCTGATCCTGAGCCTTCTTAAGTGCCTCTGTTGCATCATTGGCAATGCTTATCTGCTTCGCGAGTTTTCGATTCCAAAAAACGATCAGTAAAACGATCAACAAAGCAAAACCTGAAATGGTATAAACCAATTCGTAATCGACTCTTTCTATCGCTTTTGGCGCTGCCCACTTCGCCGATATCTTTTGATGCTCTTCAGCAGAAATGCTCTCAATCGCCTTATTCACAATGGAATAAAGCAAAGGTTCAGACTTAATAACATGTAAGGTGGGTGAAAGGAAAAAATCGAGTCGTCCAATAATTCCAATCTCACGGTGACCAAATGAGTCAATGAGGTAATTGAGGACATCGACAGTATCGATCATGCCATCTAAGGTTTTGTCATCCAATCGGTTAAGCCCATCTGCGGTGGATTCTACCTCTACCCACTCAACGTTCGGGTATTTCTCAACAATCGCGTCGGTGTTTGCCGCGTTCTTCAAGATACCAATTTTCCAACCCTCAGCTTCCTCAAGCACTAAGCTGCTTACGTCTCGTCTCGATGCAATAGCCAAACGGCTTGAAAACAGGCTTTTGACTGCTTTGACGTTGTCTCCTAACGAACGATTCTCTTGAGCTGCAGAGACCAGTTCCACTTCATGATGATCAACCAAGCTTCGGGTCTCAGACCAACTCGCCACGTCTACATGGTTGATACCTAACCCTGTTTTCTGCTCAATCAACGTTAGATAGTCGTCAATCATGCCGATGTATTCACCGGTATTGGATACTGCTTCATAAGGCAGTGAGTTCGGATCGATACCTATCCGCACGTCCGGATGATCTTTAATCCACTTCCTCTCTTTTTGGCTTAGGTTTAAGATCTCTCCAGTCAGGTTATTGGTTTGGTAAACATCGGCGATATAGCGTTTCGCCGAATCACCGAATGAACTGAATTGTTCGACGGCTGGGAAATAAACATGGTTCCGCTCTAACGACTTAACATCAAAGTAGAAAGTCATCGAACCAGAGTTGGTACTCCCTCCCTTGGTTCGATAATTCGCCATCTTGGTAACTGACGAAAAGTGAGAGGTGTTTTTCTTCTCTCCGTATTCATCAACTAGGTTGCCGATGTACCAAGATTTGATCGGGCGATTATTGTTATCCGCTTGTGCGGTGATCACCTGAAAAGAACTGTCCGTGTCGAAAATTTCAAACACTTCCGTCAACTCTTCAAAGCGGTCATTGACGATAAAATACGCGGATATTTGCGCGATAATATTCGCTTTTTTAAGGACTTGGCTTAAATCACTCTGAACCTGCATCTCGATAATTTGGTTTAGGCCATCATCCGCCTGTTTAAGCCTTTTAATCGCAGCATTGAAGCTATCTCTGATTTCTTCACTCTTAAAATCAACATAGATCGGATACTCAATCTTATACTCGTCATGTAACGTTAGCTCTGCCATTTCGATAAAACGAGTATTGGTGATAAACCATTCCAGTACTCTGCGTTCAACCATTAACAGGTCAACATTTTGAGCCCTAAGCTGTGAGAATGCCGATTCAAGACCTTCGTAGTCTTCAACACGATCGATGTCTAACTTGCCCTTCAGTACTTCAACAGAGTTTTTAATTGGAGAGGTCTCGTCAAAGAGTAACGCCCCCAGTGACAAGTCTTTCTGGGACTTGGGGTTAAGTTTGCGACGAGTCAGCGAAACCGGAACAAACTCAACATTAAGAACGTTATCACTTAAAAAGTGCGCATTAGGATCATCAAACTGAACACCAGAAACAAAAGCGATGGAATTGTTGTTATCGATGGCCTTTCTAGCGGCACTAGGAGGGAGGGTGACAACGTCACCCAGCTTGTATCCCATATCATTTAGAGCACGCTGAAGAATGTCGTGTTCTAGCCCGACTGCGGTACTATCTGGGTACATATAAGGAGGGTTACCAAAGCCAAACACGCCTTTTAGCGGTACTCGATAAGGCGAGCTGTCTAGCCACTTGGATAGAATCTGGTTCTTGTTATCAACGTCAAAGGTTTCAATCTGTTTGTTGATTAGCGTCAGCAGCTCTGGCTCATCAGTTCGAATCACCATTGATGCTTCTAACCTTTTCCAATGCTCCAAAACATAATTGACCGCGAGATCATGCACGCCAATTTTTTTCGCAAGGTCCATGGTAGTAATTGGCTCAGCGACGATGCCTTCAACATCGCCAGCCCCTAACGCACGTACTGCATCAATAACGTTGTCAAAGTCCACTCGCTCAATAGAGCTCAATTGGACACCAGCTCGCTCCAAGTCGATATTTTCATTAACCATCGCGATGCGGCGCTTTTGAGTTTGGTCGATGTTGGTATCTATTTTGTTGTCGATGGGAACAATCACTGCGACCTGATAAGGAAGATAAGGATCACTCGCTAGAAAACGGCCACCTTCACTGGGGTCAAATTGTTGGAAAGGAAACACATCCCCTCGCCCTTCTAACAAGGCGTCTTTGGCCTTAATACGTGAGTCCACGCTGATAAATCGAGTATGAACACCAAACCGATTCTCAAGATCTAGTGCCCAGTCTTTGATGATCCCAGAAACCTTTCCGTCATCATCGATAAATGAGTAAGGGTAATGATCAGAAAGCGTAATAAAGGTGATGGTGGGTTGTGTTTCAAGCCACTGATTTAACTCGGCATCGGTCACTTCAGCGGCATTGACACTACGAATGACCAACGGCCACAACAATAAACCAATGACAAGAGAGACAACAAAACGATTAAGCGACAACATTAAGCGATCACTCATCTTTAAACTGCTCTTTAATCTCTAGAATATGAGGTAAGTTTTCGAACAAGAGCTCTACAATTTTAGGGTCAAAGTGTTTGCCTTTTTGCTCTTCGAACAAGCTCAATGCTTCATCGACACTCCACGCTTTTTTGTAGGGTCTTTCTGCTGTTAAGGCATCAAACACATCAGCAACCGCGGCGATACGTCCCACCAAAGGAATTTCTTCTCCCGCGATCTGATTTGGGTAACCGCTGCCATCCCATTTTTCGTGATGATATTGCGCCACCTGAATCGCCATGCGCATCAGTTTGGAATCGCTCTGCCTGCCAAGTATCTCAACACCATACTCGACATGCTTCTGCATAATGGTCCACTCGTCAGCGTCCAATTTACCCGGCTTGAGTAATACACTATCGGGAATACCAATCTTGCCAATATCGTGCATCGGCGCTGCATCACGCAAGGTTTCGGCGTCTTCGTCTGTCATGCCCAAGGCTTTGGCTAATATTTCGCAATAATGGCTCATGCGCATAACGTGCATGCCGGTTTCATTGTCTTTGAATTCAGCCGCCCTGCCTAAGATGTTCAGGGTCTCTAACTTACCAAGGTTAATCTCTTGGGTTTTCTCTTTTACCTGACTAAACAACGCGCGTTGTTGGTCATAAAGGGCAATATGAGTTTTTACA
The DNA here is from genome assembly GCF_002875945.1 of Vibrio lentus. Classification (GTDB taxonomy): domain Bacteria; phylum Pseudomonadota; class Gammaproteobacteria; order Enterobacterales; family Vibrionaceae; genus Vibrio; species Vibrio apostichopi. Next base: position 47,001 of record NZ_MCZK01000173.1, on the reverse strand, counting down.
CGTTGTAGTGCGATTTCAGGTGTAATTGGCTTCGTTAAATAGTCAACAGCACCCAGGGACAAGCCTTTTACTTCGGCTTCAGGGCCAATCTTCGCGGTAACGAATATAATGGGGATATGCGCAGTATTTGGCTGAGCTTTTAATTGTCGGCACACTTCGTAGCCGTCGATGTCAGGCATCATGATATCAAGGAGAATAAGGTCTGGCTGCGGTACCATTTTGGCAATTTTAATACCAATGGTGCCATTAATCGCCACCTTTACTTGATAGGTATCTTTGAGTATTGCAGTCAACACATCCAAGTTACTTGGAGTGTCATCTACGACTAACACGATAGGTTTACGACTCATTGATACCTCGTATAAAAATCAAACAGTTATAATCATAGTGTAGATGGCTTTTCACACCACTCAACATGAAAATGACAAATGATTGTTAAAAATGAAGGATAGATCTTCGAGTGACGTCAAACTAACGGTGAGCTCATATGCATGCCAGAAACTCGTCGCACAAACTTTATACAATTCATCAACTAATTCACTTTGTCGTTCATTTCGTTGCCAGTGTCAGAACGAAAAACAGTGAGACCAAGCATATCGAGTGTTGGAATCAACCATGCTTGTTTGTTTGGCTGTTTCGATGACTGGTTGCTTAGTTACTTGGTTGATTGGTTGATTGGTTGATTGGTTGATTGTGAATATCGAAACTCTCACCGAGTAATAACAGCTCTTTTCTGTGAAGTTTTCTTATCAGAATAAAACCATTCAGATAAACCTTTTCTATTTATATCCATTTAAAATTCGGTTTAATAAAACTGAAATATTCAATTAATAGTCTCCAGTTCGACAACTTAATAAGTCTAGTCAAATTTTACTGAGCTTGAATAATCACAATGTTTTACTTGAACACTAAAACCCCTTATTCAAACACCGACATTATTCGAATGAATAATAGATTAACTGGAGATATACCGTGAAATTGATTAAATCTACACTATTGTCGTCTTTATTGGTTGCGGCAACTTTCAATGTTTCTGCTACCACGACGATCAATGGTGCAGGTGCCACCTTCCCTCATCCAATCTACGCAAAGTGGGCTGAGCAATACCAGCAAGCGACTGGTATTCAAATCAACTACCAAGCGATTGGTTCGGGCGGCGGCATTCGTCAAATCACAGCTAAAACCGTTGATTTCGGTGCAACAGATGCACCACTAACAATTGATGAACTCAACAAGGAAGAGATGATTCAGTTCCCAATGGTGATGGGTGCAATCGTACCGGTTGTAAACATCCCTGGCATTGAAGCAGGTGAAATGAAGCTAACAGGTGAGCTGCTTGCAGATATCTACCTAGGCAAAATTGACAATTGGAACGATAAGGATATCGCTGCGCTAAACAGTGACCTTACCATTCCTTCTCAACCTATTTACGTTGTCCACCGTTCAGATGGTTCTGGTACTACTTTCAACTTTACTGAGTATCTTGCTCAAGTAAACGAAGATTGGAAAAACCAAGTAGGTGTTGGTAAAGACATCACTTGGCCGCGTCAGGCAACCACCATCGGCGGTAATGGTAATGCTGGTGTTGCAAACTTCGTGAGCCGCACTCGTGGCGCGATCGGCTATGTAGAATATGCGTTCGCGAAGCAAAATGACCTTACTCATACGCAAATGGACAGTGCAGAAGGTAAATTCTTGCAACCAACGATGGAGACGTTCCAATCTGCGGCTGCAAATGGTGACTGGGCAAGCGCTCCTGGCTACCACCTTCTACTGAACAATCAACCAGGAGCCGACTCTTGGCCGATGACGGCAGCGACGTTTATCTTGATGCATAAAGATCAAAAAGACGCAGCCAAAGCTCAAGAGATCATTAACTTCTTCAATTGGAGTTATGAGAATGGCGCAGGTGCAGCGGAAGAATTGGATTACATTCCAATGCCTAAAGCTGTCACTCAAATGGTGAATGACACTTGGTCACAAGAGCTAACTACCGATGGCAAAGCCATTCTTAATTAATCGATGAATTCGTTCATTGAAACTAATATCAACTTTTAATTGAGACCCAATACCGCCAGTTGTAATTTTTATTGAATACATCTTCTTTGAAATAACTTCTATGCAAATAGATTCTATCAAAGAGATTCTTTGGAATAGCCGCTGGCGGTATTTATCTTACCTATGAATAAAACAATGATTCTTAAAAGACTAGATGGTGATTCGATTTTTGAAAAATTGAGCTTCACTTCTTCTATTCTTATTTTTATTGCACTAACTGGCATTATTATTTCTTTAATTGATGGTGGTTGGAGAGCATTTTCTGAATTTGGTCCTGGCTTTGTGTTCAACAATGTCTGGGACCCTATTAATAGTAACTTTGGTGCAGCTTCGGCTATTTACGGCACACTGGTTACTTCCTTCATCGCGATGTGTATAGCGGTTCCAGTCGCCTTAGGCACTGCAATCTTTCTCGCTGAATTAGCGCCAAAATGGATCAGTAACCCAGTAAGTAAGGCGATTGAGCTACTCGCTGCAATCCCGAGCATCATTTACGGCATGTGGGGGTTATTCGTCTTCGCACCTTGGTTCTCTGAAGGCTTCCAGATGTGGGCTTTAACCAACCTATCTGGCGTCCCGCTGCTTGGAACTTGGTTTAGTGGCCCGCCAATCGGCATCGGCTTACTTAGCGCGGGCATCATCTTGTCGTTTATGATCTTACCTATCATGACAGCACTCACACGTGACGCTCTTCGCTCTATACCAGACGTTCTACGTGAAGCCGCCTACGGTGTTGGCGCAACGCCATTTGAAGTCATCACAAAAGTACTGCTACCCAAAGTTAAAAGCGCGGTCGCAAGCGCAGGTATTCTAGGTTTAGGACGCGCATTAGGTGAAACCATGGCGGTGGCCTTCGTCATCGGTGGCGCAAACCGCATTGAAACATCGTTATTTATGCCAGCGAGTTCAATCTCGTCAACCATCGCTCAGCAGTTCAATGAAGCCACCAATGAAGTTCATATTGCCTCATTAATTGCGTTGGGCCTTGTGTTATTTGCGATCACTTTCCTTGTCATGGGCGCAGCCCGCTACTTCCTAAAAAGGGGCGAAGCATGAACCTAAGAAAGCTAAAAAACGGCCTGTTTTACGCGTTTTGTATTGCTGCGACGGCAACAGGGCTTCTCGTACTGTCGAGTATTCTCTACACCTTAATCGGTGAAGGAATCAAAGGATTAAAGTGGAGCTTATTTACTGAGCTCACTCCAGCTCCGGGCAGCGAAGGCGGCCTAAAGAACGCGATTTACGGAAGCTTGATTTTAACCGGTATGGGTATCGCGATTGCGGCTCCACTGGGTGTACTCGCGGGGACTTGGTTATCAGAAGCGCCTAAAGAGAATAAAACTGCGGAAACGCTGCGCTTCCTTAACGGGATGTTAGTGAGCGCACCGTCTATTCTGGTGGGTTTGTTTATCTACGCGGTGATCGTCGTACCTATGGGGTCTTACTCGGCATGGGCCGGCGCTATCGCGTTAGCCATCTTGGCTTTGCCTGTGATCATATCTTCTACAGAAGAGATGTTACGACTGGTTCCACCAACGTTGAAAGAAGCAGGCAGTGGTTTAGGCGCTCCAAAATGGCGCGTGATCACTAAGCTCAGCTATCGCGCTGCGGGTCCGGGCATCGTGACGGCTATCTTGTTGTCTGTCGCACGAATCTCAGGTGAGACCGCTCCCCTGCTATTCACAGCGTTAAATAGCAGCTTCATGACCACAGACATGAGCGCACCCATGGCGAACCTGCCAGTGACCATTTACCAATTTGCGATGAGCCCTTATTCATCGTGGCAAGAATTAGCGTGGGCTGGTGCCCTTCTAATTACTTCATTCATTCTATTTATCAACATCCTAGCGACAAGCTTGCCTAAATACCTGAAAGCGAGAAAAGCATAATGACAGCAATGACTAACTCATTAGTAAACGACAACTCTTTCTCAAAAGGTCTTGATACCCTGTCTACCGAGGCAGCGAACGACCAAGCAATGACTTGTCGCATGCACATTGAAGACCTGAGCTTCTTCTACAACAAGAATCTACCAGCGTCTTTAAAGAACATCACCATGCCGATTTACAACAATAAGGTAACGGCGCTTATCGGCCCGTCAGGTTGTGGTAAATCAACGCTATTGAGAACCATGAATCGTATTTACGATTTGTACCGCACTCAATATGCAGAAGGCGATATCTTGCTTGATGATGAAAGTATTCTGGGTTCGATTGACCTCAATGAACTGCGTTCAAAGGTTGGGATGGTTTTCCAAAAGCCAACGCCGTTCCCGATGTCTATCTACGACAACATGGCCTTTGGCCTAAAACTCAAAGGTGGCTTCAGCAAGGACGAAATCGATACTCAAATCGAGAAGGCGCTTAAGCGTGCGCACCTATGGGAAGAAGTGAAAGACAAGATGAATGCGGATGCGATGGGTTTATCCGGTGGACAACAGCAACGTCTGTGTATCGCGCGTACCATCGCCCTGCAGCCTGAAGTTATCCTAATGGATGAGCCGACGTCGGCACTCGATCCAATTGCGACAGCAGCGATTGAGGAGTTGATTACCGAGCTTCGTGAGAAGTACACCATCGTTATCGTGACTCATAACATGCAACAAGCGATGCGTATCTCTGACCACACAGGCTTCATGTATCTTGGTGAGTTGATTGAGTTTGGTGAAACCGAGCAGATATTCAAAGCGCCGAAACACGACCGTACCCAGCGTTATATTTCGGGTGATTTCGGCTAACAGATCTTATTACTTAATAGACTGATCTAACGACTGAAAACAAAAAGAGCTCCTCATACGGGAGCTCTTTCTTTTCTGTAACTAGAAACTAGAAACTAGAAACTAGAAACTAGAAACTAATAAATCTAACGACCTGAATAATACATACAGATTCGAACACCATCGAACTCACGAATCTCAAAAGGGATCTCGTAGATCGATTCCATCACTGATTTTTCAACCACTTCCGACACCTTACCCGACTTAACCACTCGGCCTTTTTTCATCGCGACAATGTTATCTGAGTAACAAGAAGCAAAGTTGATGTCGTGAATTACAATAACGACCGCTTTATTAAACTCATGGGCTAAACGACGAAGCGTCTGCATGATCTCCACAGAGTGCTTAATATCTAGATTGTTCAGTGGCTCATCCAAGAACACATAATCAGTATCTTGCGCCACAACCATTGCGATGAACGCCATTTGGCGCTGACCGCCACTGAGCTCATCAAGGTATTTGTTTTGAATATCAGTAATACCAAGGTGCTCTAGCGCAGTATCAACGATCTTATGATCTTCGTCTTTTAAGCGACCTTGAGAATGCGGGAAACGACCAAAACAAACCAACTCACGAATCGTAAAGCGCATGTTGATGTTGTTCGACTGTCTTAACACCGCAAGATGCTTGGCCAGTTCTTTGGTATCCCATTCAGCCAGTAGCTTGTCGCCAATAATCACTTCACCGGCATCACTCTCGGTTAAGCGACTAGCCATTGATAGCAGTGTACTTTTACCCGCACCATTTGGGCCAATAATAGAAGTTACTTCACCTTTCGGGAACATAGCACTGGCATCATCCACCACGAGTGATTTGCCATACTTCTTACTTAAACCTGTTAATTTAATCACTACTTACTACCTTTACTGAATTCTGGTGCGTAACAACAAGAACATAAAATACAAACCGCCGACCAAGTTAATGATCACACTCACTGTGGTTTCAAATGACATCACTTTTTCGATGAACCATTGGCCAGAAACGAGCAATACTACGGCTAACAAGCTGCTAGCGATGATAAGAGTACGGTGCTGATAAGAGCTGAATATCTGACGAGCTAAACTCACTGTAATTAAGCCGAAGAAAAGCACTGGGCCAACCAAAGCCGTAGAAACTGCCACCATCACCGACACAATCACTAAAGTAATTTGAGTCAGTCGCTTGGTGTTCACACCCAAGCTTGTCGCGTTATCGACGCCAAGCCAAAGCACATCAAGTTTAGGAGCCAACAACCATAGTCCAAGTAAGCTCAAACCCAGTGGAATAAGGCTGAGATAAACTAGCTCACCTTTCACGTTGTTGAAGCTCGCGAACATCACATTCTGCAGCACCGCGAACTCGTTAGGGTCAATCAACATCGCCAAGAAGTTAGACAAACTTGAGAACACGCTGCCACACACGATACCAATCAGCAGCAGCGTGAATACGTTGTTTCGTTTGCTCTTAAAGTAGAAATGGAACAAAGCAAAGGAGAACAAGATCATCACAGACACAGACATCGAAAAGTTTGCGATTGAATCAATCACCCAGAAACTCGTACTGCCAAACACAAACAAAAGCACCGTTTGAACCAACATGTACAAACTGTCAAAACCCAAGATGGATGGGGTTAGAATTCGATTATTAGTAATAGTTTGGAAAACCAATGACGACGCAGAGATCGCCACAGCAGCCAACACAATCGACAACAGTTTTGGTAGTCGTAAAGACAGGAAGAACTCGTAGTTATCCCACGTCAGCCCCTGCCCGATAAACAACGCCATCATGCCCAAAGACGCGATAGCCAGAATCGCAATTTTTACTGAATCACGCATTCGACTTATCTCTCATGATTAGGTAGATAAAAATCAAGCCACCAAAGATGCTGATTACCATCGAGATTGGGATCTCATAAGGGAAGATGACGATTCGAGCTAACAAATCACAAGCCAATACCAAGATCACGCCCCAGTAAGCTGTCCAAGGCAGAATCTTCTTCATGTTATCGCCCATCATCAGCGACACGATATTCGGCACGATAAGGCCAAGGAATGGGATAACACCGACAATCATCACGACAGAAGAGGCACAGATAGCCACAAGAGCAACGCCAATGAAGACGATCTTCTGGTAATTCAAGCCGATGTTTTTCGCGAAGCTCTCACCAATGCTCGCCGCACTGAACTGGCTCGCAAAGTAGTAAGCCAACACACAAGCAGGAACCGCGAGATAAAGGATTTCGTAGCTGCCCTGCAACACGCTCGCAAAATTCGCCATCGTCCATGCCGACATGGTTTGTACTAAGTCGTGTTTATAGGCAATAAATGTCGTCAGTGCGGAAACCACGTTGCCGTACATGATGCCAATCAAAGGCACCAAAACTGCATTCTTAAACTTGAGGTGCTGTAGGAAGCGAACCAATAGCATTGTGCCAAATACTGCAAACGCGAAGATAAAGCCTAAGTAGCTCCATTGCGCGGCGTTACCCAGCACTAGAATACCGACGATGTAACCCAACATGGCACAATCAATGGTGCCCATCGTTGAAGGCGCGGCAAACTTGTTCTGTACGATCTGCTGCATGATCAAGCCAGACACACTCAATCCCGCACCAGCAAGCACAATAGCGAACAGTCGAGGAATTCGACTAACAATATAAATAGAGTTGGCGTGTTGGTTGCCATTGAAGAAGTCACTAAAACTGATTTCAGCGACCCCAATCATCAATGACGCAATGCATAACACAACAAGAAATACAGCAGCTGCAATGGGTTTCAACATAGAAATAATACTAAAGGTAGGTCTCTTGGAGTCCGTATGAAAAGTGAAAAAGGGCTTATAAGAACACTCTTATAAGCCCGAAAATCTGATTATTGGTTACTATTGAATCGTACGTTCAATGTCACCCAGCATTCTGTGAATCGCTGTCACACCGCCACCAGCCAAATACCAAGCACTTGAATCAAGGTAAACGATGTTGCCTTGCTGCGCTGCTGGTGTTGCTGCTACCAATGGGTTATCAAACAGTTGTGGTGCACGACCTTCTGACTTACCAATCGCTTTCTCGCGGTCTAGGATGTAAAGCACTTCAGGCTTTGCATCTGCAATGTATTCGAAAGAGATAAGGTTACCGTGCGTACCTTTGATTGGCGCTACTTTTGCACTCTTTGATTCAACATAACCAAAGTCGTCAAAGATGATTGAGAAGCGGCTGCCTTTATTGAACATCGCAATGTTGTTGCCGTTGTTCATCAGCATCATTGCTGTAGTTTCGCCAGAGGTTACTTTGTCGTTTACCGCTGCGATAGAATCTTGAGTCTCTGTGATGATCGCTTCAACTTCAGCCTGCTTATCAAATAGCTGACCTAGTGCGCGCCAGTTTTGTTGAGCATCAGCCCAGTACTTGTCGCCCTCAATAGAGAACATGATCGTTGGGGCGATTTGTGCCAGCTTGTCGTAAACCTTAAGCATACGGTTTTCCGCGATGATCACATCAGGCTTCAACATGTAGATAGCTTCAAAATCAGGTTCGCTCAATGAACCAGTATTCGCCGTCGTTTCTTTGTATGACGTAAGGTAGTCAGGCATTAGGCTGTGAGGCGCGCCTACTGGTTTCACGCCAATTTTATCCAACACATCCAAGCTACCAAAGCCAAGAACTACCACTCGTTGTGGTACTTCATCAAACTGCGCTGTGCCCTTTACGTGCTCAATAGTGATGGTTTCCGCTTGAGCGGTCATCATCAAAGACGATCCAAGAACGATGGCAAGTCCGCTCAATAACTGGCGAACTGAATTAATAGTTTTCTTCATGTTTCTTCCTTTGCCATTGAGATAAACCACCACTCATGACAATAAAAGTCACACTACTCATAGATGAGCATGGGGAGTACACAACTGCTAAATAACGATAATTTAAAGTTTGCCATTGAATTGACAACAAACTTGTAACGCAAGTGATAATTATTATCAATTATATTTGCGATAAAATTGAGGCACAACTACTTTGTTATTCAGAAACGTAAAAGTGGGTATTCATATTTTGCTAGGTCATGTTCTAAGCATGAGCATATAGCCAAGGAAGAGAAACAAGAAGGTAGGTCAAGAAGGAACAAATCGTAGAAAGTTGAAGGAAATTGTAGAGCACTGAATGGAATTATAGAGAGTTAAACAGCCATGGATCACGACGTTCTTTGCGTGAACCATAAAACCAAATCGAGCGAAGTTAAAGATACAAGTTAATATAAATCAACAGGATGAAGAAGGATTCATATCTATTTCAACATACTAGAATGCACTTCTTTACCACGACGAGTCAGAGAGTAAATACGGTTCTCCCCTTTCTTCACCAACCCACTGTTCACTAACTGTCTTAGATGGAAGTTGAACTTGGTATGATCTTCAATCCCCACCACGCGGCATAAATCCATGAACTTGAGTTTCTGATGAATACTCAAATGATTCAACACAGCGCGGCGAATAGGATTCGCTAACGCACTAAAGACTTGATCGTTGCTGCGCTCTTCGACGGGAGTCTGTGGCGATCGTTCGGCATAAACACGCTTCAGCGTTACCGACAAAGCCGCCAGATTAAAGGGCTTGGTTAAGAATTCGTCCGCCCCTTTTTTCATGGCATCAACCGCAACGTCGACCGTTGCAAACGCTGTGGTAATCACAATCCCGATATTAGGCTGTAATCGGCGTAAGTTAGACAGAGCTTCAACCCCTGTCATGCCGCCCATCACCACATCAAACAAGGCAAGATCAAACGCCTCCTCCCCTGCTGCATCCAGCGCGTCTTCTGCATTATCAAACGCGAGAACGTCGAACTCTTCGAGTGTTAGCGCTTCGACCAACACTTCTCTTAATTGCTCATCATCTTCTGCAAGCAATAGCTTTAATTTCATTGGGTTACCTTAGGTAGTTTGAGTCGAACCATCAGTCCATTCTCGAGGTTGTGCAGGGTCAGGTCACCATGATGCTGCATCATGATCTGTCGGCAGATAGCCAGCCCCATTCCTGTCCCCTTGCCTACTGGTTTAGTGGTAAAGAAAGGTTGCATCACTTTGTCGATAACATCTTCTGGAATTGAAGGCCCACGGTTAGTGAGCTCCATGATCACGTTAGATCCTAATGGATACGCAGAAATAGAAATGTGCTTGTTAAGCTCACTCGCATCGGCAGCATTCACCAATATATTCACGAGCACTTCTTCTAAGTGAATCGCATCTCCGTAGACACGTAATTTACTGTCGATATCCAATTCAATATCGAAGTCTGATAATCGGTATTCCACCAGTGAAAGTGCCGACTGACACAAGCCTTGCACAGTAACGAGGTTGAATGACACCTTTCGGTGATGGGCGTAATTCAGCACCTCTTGGCTTATATGGGCTGCACGCTCGATTCCATTGCGGATTCTTACTAATTGCCTAGTCGCATTCTCATCATCAGGCAGTCTTTTTTCCAACAAATCACAACTCATCAATGCGCTGCTGAGTGGTGTTTTGACTTCATGAGCAACCGCTGAGGTCAGCTCGCCTAATTCCTTCAACTTTTCGTCTTGGAACGAGCGGTGCACCATAGCTTCAATTTGAAGTTCTCTTTCTCTATCGAATACCCGTAGTGCTTTCCACAAGAAATGCAGTATCGCCAATGCACACAAGGTTCTTAGGAAAATCACCCAGATACCGTAGTCAGAACTTAAAACGCCCGAAGTCATGCCGTATAAGATAAGCGCAGCCCCTGTATAAACAAAGGGAGACGCAGCTTGATGTTCGACATCATAAAATTGCTTGCCGTAAACGATCATGGTTATGCCCGCTAACAAACCAGAGCCCAAACCAAACAGCAATCTAACGTGATCACTACTAATGGCAATGTAAGTCTGAAATGATTGATCATCATAACGATCAACTAAGCTAAAAATGAAGATGATCAGCAGAGAAATAATCCCGACTCTTGCCCATCGGATCCAGCGCCACTCGATGATATCAAACATCTTCCAACCAAAAGCACCAAGCGCTAGGTAAGAGAACCAAAGTTTGAAAACTTTAAATACTTCAATATGTTGAGATTTATCCAACGAGTCAGAATGTAACAGCAAATAAAGCTCAGACCATTCATGAATACCGTGAACAAAGCCAAAGATAGCGAGGATAGGAAGAAGTTTGGAGATACTGATCTGGCTGTTTTTATAGTTTCTAAAGACGACAGAAAAACCAATGGCAAAGAAAGCCAAACCATAGATCAGATAAAGGGTAAATACGACTAATATGTCCATAGGTTGTAAGTGTAAACAAAGCTCACTAGCCCTGCAATCACAACACTTGGCCCAATAGTTACGATTTGTAATTTACAATGTAAAGATGATATATAACAGCCACTTAAATTAGGCAATTAATAATAAAAACACGAAAATGTGTAGAACAAGTGATGAGGTCAACAAACATCATCAATAACACGCTTAACGAAGGAGTCACCGCCCCACCAATACGCTCAGTAAATCCTCAACAAACGCTGATAAATCATTCGTGTTTATTTTGAAAATAAATTTAAAATAGGGTTGTAATTTAAAAAACTAGGCGTATAGTTCGCCACCTGGCTCTAATCTATAGAGCTGTTAATGCTAAAGTAAGTCCAAGTTCCACAAAGACAGTTCTCGATTCCTCGTTACACCATCTCTGCGTCAGCTTTCACCCAGATAGTCATTCAATAGCTTTTAAATCAGATCCCACTACCGTTCTATTCGTCATTTGCTTTCTTTTTAGCGAATTCAAAATAGATCGATCACTTAAATATAAATGTAATAAACACAAGGCACAGTTATGTCACGCAGAACAACACGACAAACCCATTGGTACCAACTATCACGCGAAAAAACAGTCAATAAACTAAAAGGTAATAAATGCTCAAGATTAAAATAGACTTACACAAAGAAGAACTTTCATGGGTCACCGAGATTCGACAGCTCAATAGCGATATACTCCACCGCCACATATTGCCCAAGCTACAACATCACAGTTATCTCATCGACTTTGAATTTAATGAACGAGACAGCATCGGAACTATCGTTTCAGGCAACGGAAACACCCTAGGACATTTCACACTCCTATAGCATTTCCCCAAGGCTACAGAAAGAAACACAGCTTAGTCCCAAAGATGTCAAAGATGTCACCCTCAATTCGCTCTAGCAGAACAAAATAGAGTAGAAGTAAAACAGATCAGAAACCTAGCCCTTTTTGCATTTCACACGCGGCTAACGCTAGCTAGGTTATCGTACTTCTACTGAAACCAACTTATATCGAACTCTGAATCACCAATGCGTCATTATCAGTGCATTCATGGACTAATAAGTTAACGGCATCGACCTTAACTTCTGATCCAAAGTATATAAGTGTTCTGCAGCTTGCATGTGTTGAGGGTAATCACTGAACTTCTCACGATTTTCCTCATTCATCTTACATGTCTCATCCACCAGCATTAACTTCCAATACAGCTTTGTTGTATGCAGCATTGCCAGTAAAGGCTTGAACACCTCTTTCTCATAAGCTTGAATCAACTCTTCAATCAATTCATCACGCTCGTCTTCACTTGCGATTGAACCATTGGTTGCCGACAACACTTTTTGATATTTCAGATTGAGTTGCAGCTTATCCATTACCGTTTGGTTATCTTCCGCCAGTTCGATAAGCTTTGACCTTAATGATGCTCAACCAATTCGCTTGGCTAAGAACCCCATCATCAACACTCTTAATATCTTCACGAATTTGACGCTCAACGTCTTTTTGAGCTTTTTTTAAAACGCCACGCACCTTTTGAAAAGGCAGCTGAAATTCCTTACTTAGCTCGATAATCAGTTTGTGAAAACCACCATTTGGAAGGTGTAAGTTTTCCTTAAACGTAGCCATTGCAGCTTCTTGCTGATCGGTAAGGTTGCTCATTCTGTTTCCTATTCTTAATAACTCACGGTGCTGAGTCCTTGATCATACCACTATTAACCGTGATTTCTCCGTAACTTCATGAGTTACACCTAGCGATATACTCAAATTATCTCAAGGCCTTCTCTTTCGGCTAACTTTTAATCCATATGGCATTAAATGGTAAGTCTCTCTTGGTGAATATTCGTACATTAGTTGCACAGGGTATACAGCCAGACAGGAGTCATGACTTACATATGAAAGATAACCGTGAGAATTGAGAGAACAATATGACCTATTCAGAATACAAAGAATCCGATTTACATAAATGCATGAGCATTGCAGCAGAAGCAATGGTTTCAATCGCCAAGTTTGCTTTTAAAGCCACCACCCTTTTATTCCGATTTTTCCGCTGGTTTGCAGTAAAGACTTATAGCTATGTTATGAAGTAGCCGTTGTGGTTAACACGACACTCCCTTGCAAAACATTAAGCGCGCCCTTTTAGGTCGCGCTTTTTTATGCCCAGATGTTTATAACTCGATTTTTTAGATCGAGCTTTTGATAACTAACACTTTATACCGAAAATCCGATGACATTTTATATCGCCGATGGCGTTAAATGGTAAAACTGACCATCGAATAAAAACCATACTACACCTGTTCCAACAAAACAGACTTCTAACTTATACAGGTACTAAAATGAAAAAGATTGCACTTAAAATTGTAGGACTAACGGTTTTGGCTTCTGCGCTAACTGGTTGTATCGGCAGTAACGCCGTAACAGGGAAAGTGATGAAATTTAACGTTGAAGTTGTCGATAACCGCTATGCTCGTGCAGGTGTAAACTTCTTATTAGCGCCTGTATACGGTATTACAACCGCAGCCGACTACGTGGTATTCAACTCGCTTGAATTCTGGACGGGTAAAAACCCAATCAGTGGCGCGCCACACGTATTCGATACGAAGACAGACACACACTTCAAAGTGAATGACGAACTGGATTCGAGCCTGAAAGAGGCGCCTGTCGGACCAATCTCAAACAACCGTACTATCGAGACTGGTGAGATGATTAAGATCGACGAAAACACTATCCAAATGGATATCGTCTACACCAGTGGTGAAACCGCAACGCTAACTGGTATCAAAGAAGGTCAGAACGTAACTTACTACATGGACGGTCAGTTAGTCTCTCAAACGACTATCGCTGAGCTAGAGAAGATTCAAGGCACTGAGGCTTAAGATTCGTAGCTCGCACTGAATTCAAAGTCAAAGCTACGTTTGACTTTGAACAGCGTAAAACAAAGAAGCCCAGCAATTGCTGGGCTTCTTTGTATGTACTCTACTATTTGTAAATGCTCTATTGGGAGTGAGATTGAGCAAGCCGAATACTCACCAAACTCGCAACCATAATCGCTAAATAGAAACTACCGATGATGGATTCCATAAACACAAAGAACTGAGCAATAGGCAACGTCGGTGAAATGTCTCCATAGCCAACAGTGGTCAAAGTAATGAAACTGAAGTACATCGCATTGAACAAGTTCGTTAGCCAGAACTGCTCTTCTAAGCCATTAAACGCATTTGGAAAGATTTCCAAAATCAGCAAATAGATGGTCGACCAAGCGAATCCCAACAACAAGTAAATACAGATAGAGCCAATAATATGATTGGGTGTCACCGTTGTCGCTTTCATCACCTGCTTTAACGCCGAGTAAATGTGTGAAAACAAAAACATAGCCAAAGCAGACAGTGTCACTATCGACAGGTTATAGCCTTCCAAAAACGAAAACACACCGGACACCGTTGCTGTTATCAGCAATATTCCATACCAAGAGCGATACAAGGCTCGCTCTTTATGAATACCAACAATTGAGCTCGCTAGAGTAATGATGATGAGGAACAGTATCGTTTTCTGGCCTTGTGGATAAAACTGCTGCATCACCGCGCAACCAAAAAACAACACTAACAGTGCATAGAATAAGAAGTAGAAGTTGTCGTCTTTAGAGACTGGCTTCATCTATTTTTCCTCGGCCTCTGCTGGTTTTTTCTCAGTTTCTTCTTGGTTTTTATCTTCAAGTCCAAGCCACGCCATCATCAGCTCGTAGGTCAAACTCAGAATCACAGCACCAACAAACAAACCAACAATGCCTGACATCGCCATTCCGCCCAGCGCACCCAACAAAATAACCAGCATTGGAATATGAGAACCACGGCTTAGTAGTACAGGTTTCAAGATAGCGTCACTGCCACTCACCAAAATACACCACACCAAGAACAAGCTCGCCGCCAATGTCGATTCAACGCTGAACATGTAAATGATTGCAGGTAGCAGAGCAAGAATCGGCGGCAGTTGGATGATTGCAATGAGCAACACAGCCAGCGCCCAAAACGCAGCAGCAGGAACGCCTGCAATCACCAAACCAATTGCCGACATCATGGATTGAATCACAGCCACACCAATAACACCTTGCACAACACTGCGCACGGTCGATTTAGAAAGCTGTACCAGTTCTTCACCTTTGCCGTCTGTTAAACGCGCCACTAAGTGAGTCATACCCGTTTGGCATTTATCGGCATTACTCATAAACGCACCAGCAATGATGGTCGAGATAATAAATTGAATGAAACCACCACCCAATGAACCTAAAATCGATGCGGCTTTGCTCGCGAATATCTTGAGTTCTTCAGCATACTTAATGAACACGCTTTCTATATTGGACGAAGCATGCACCAAGGCCGCATAAACTTTCTCGCCGACTAACGGGATGTCTTGTAAAGATTCTTTCGGCTTAGGTAGGGTTAAGGTTCCATCTTGCACACCGGTCATCAGGTCTGAAGCACTGGTGTAGATACCAGAAGAGAGAGCAACCAATGGAATCAGTAGCAACAACACGCCAATAAAACTCAGTAATGCACTGGCTTTGCCTTTCGACATCCCGGTTTTATTTGAAATCGCCACCGCAACTGGGTACAGCGCAGTCGCAATAATTGCACCCCACACCACCAACAGAATGAACGGGCGTAGAATTGAAAAACACCAATAGACGAGCATGGCAATGGCTGCAATTTTAATTGCAGCATCAATCGCCTGTTTTGAAAAATCATCGGTTAACTTCATGAGACGTCCTTGTAGGGCAAAATTAAGGCTGATTCTGTAAGAACTTCCAATTCCTAGTTTCAAGGAAGAGAGAAGCCAAAATCATATAGATTCCAATTAGCAATAACTGGAATATGCGAATGAATGTGTTGCTATCAATATCGCCAGAACTCATCAATGTGCTGCCCACAAGTACCAATAAGGTGCTAAATGCAGTGGCAAAAATGGGTGCTTTTTCTGGAACGGTATAAATCTTTGTGGCCATAAAAATAGCGACAAGGCCTATAAATAAAGAATAGAAGACAATATTGGGAACAATAGAAAGGATTGAAAAAGCAGCAATCGCTAACAAGCCTCCAATACCATTGCTGATCACGAGAAAAGCGCTCAGTTTCACGGATTTTTCTGAGGTGATCATTAACGACAGCAAAGCAATAAACATCATGGTCAGTAGTGCTTCAGATATCTGAAAGATAAAGAAAAAGCACACCACGGGATAAGAGATGATCATTGCGCGAAAAGCCGCGTACCAACGTTGTTTCTTTTCTAGCGGTGCTGCAGCGAAGCCTGAAAACTTCGATTTTGGCTCTGGAAAAAAGATATGCACCAGTGCAAAAATCATCACTGAAACAACACCAGAAGTCGCCAAACCGGATGCCAACAGCACGGACATCCCAGGGTTTGAGATAGCCATGAAAGGCAGCATCAACACGGCAATCAATAGAATGGTTGCAAACAAATTCCACTTGGGGTCAACGAATAAGTAGTAACCCCAAAGCATCATTAACCCAACCAAAATCAACAAAGGAGCTGGGTAATGTGTGATACCTCGAGACAGTAACAAACCTAGCCCCATGGTCACCACTACCGCCAGCAATAGCTCATAAACGGTTTCTTTATGCAGATCTGGCTTATCGATTAAAAACTTGGCAGTAAACACAGGAGCCACAAACGCCAATGGCCAATTGATCCACGCCGCCAAAAATACAGCCAACGTGACCCCCACGGTATACCGCAGGATCCGTTGCTGTGTTTGTTGGTCGAGTATGGGCTTATCGGACATAAGACAATACGCTAATAAATCGAATCCAAAGCTTGCCTATCGCATTGAAAACAAAGTTATCGCCGCTATAAACAATCACATCCGCTTGACCACCAACTCTCAACATACCTTTCATATCATCACGTTCAAATTCAATCATGATAGGAAGCATCTGAGTTTGACGTAACCAACCTGTTTGTTGGCTCGCTTGTGCCAGTTTACCCGCTTGATCATTTTGTCCCCAGTCAACACCCCAATCGATACTGCTGACTCGGCCTTTAACGATTTTACCCGGTGCAAAATCCAAAGCCACTTCCACTTCATCACCCACGGTGACGTTACCTAAGCTGTTTTCACGATAGTACGCTTCAATCCAAATATCTTCGGTTGAAACAAACGTCATAATCGCTTGCCCTGATGATGCGTAAAAGCCTTCCGATAAGCTAAAGTTAGACACGCCACCTTGGGTTGGCGCTTTGATAACGGTGCGTTCAAGGTTAAGTTGCGCTTGTTCAAGTGCCAGCAATGCCGCTTTCACTTGGCTGTTTTCTTGTCCCTCTTTACCCATTTGTTGCTTCGCACCTTCAAGATCAGCCTCTGCGTTAACAACAGCCGCTCGAGAAGTCGCCAACGATGCTCGCGCTTTATCGGCATCCGATTTAGAAACGACACCTTTATCAGCCATCTCTAAAACACGCTTGGCTTGCAGCTTGGTGTTTTGTCTTTCCACAATGGCAGAAGTGAGTTTCGCTTGTGCTGAAGCAATACTCGCCGTTTGAGCGCCGACATTTTGCCCTGCAATTTCGAGGTTTTGCTCGGCTTGTTGTACGGCAATTCGGTAATCGGACTCATCCAGAATCGCGAGCGTATCGCCTTGATTAACCAACTGATTGGGTTGAACCAGAATATCCAATACTTTGCCTGACACTTCCGGTTTAATGGGAACAATGTAGCCTTTTACACGCGCGTTATCCGTAATGGGAATGATGCGATCGGCGATAACACTGAACAAAAGCATGAATGCAACAAAGAAAAGAAGGTAGTTGGTGACCTTCCTCACTTTGTCTTTACCGTTTTCTGGTTGAGTAACTTCTTCACTGTCGTCTTGCTTGTTCCCTGTGACTTCTGACATGGGACTCCCTTCTAAATAACTAACATCAACAAAATTAATACCTTAAAAATAAACCCGACCATGGAAAACTCAAGTAAATAGGGTTAGATTTACTAAACAAAGCGTCGCAAATGATATGCACGTCCAATAATGCAACGATGAACAAGGATTGTTTGCTCATGGCCCCTAGCCCTTACCAAGTCCCTGTAATACAAACCAGCTATGCCAAGATCTTAGTTCAAATCTTCACGGACTATGGGCTCAACTTGCATGAATTGCTCAAAGACTCCGGCTTACCACCTGATCTTATCGAGTCGGAAAGTGACTTTGTGCCGTCAGAATCCATTAAACGACTGATTTATCTAACGTCTGCACAACTTGGTGTCTCTCGATTCACCGATGTACTCGCCCTCGCCTTTAAACGTCGAATCATCCCACACGTCTTGCATCAATTTACCGAGTTTGAAACCATTGGCGATTCGTTAAAGCACATCAATACAATTTTTGCTTATGACTCCCCAGGCAGCAGAGTGGATTTCGTTCAAGAACATGGTCAAAGCTGGTTTTGTCGCACTGCACCTTACGAAGAATCTCCGATGTTTCAATGGGGTGAAGCCTTTGCCATCATCTATATTATTGAATTAATAACCATTTTATCTCAGTCACCTTGGCAACCGTCCAAAGTTCGCTTGCAAGGGCATAACGTCGACATCATCAAGACTCTTGTGCCAAGTCACTGCCAAATGTTTGTCGACCAGAATTCGACTTCAGTGCTTATTCCTGAAGAAGTATTACAACTGCCTATTCGCCTTACGCCAAAAGACCTCAGCGCAAAACCTGCGATTATTGAATGGCACACCAGTTTTACGGACAGTGTCTACGAGTTGCTCAAGCCCTATATGAAAGAACAAGACCTCTCACTTGAAGAAGCGGCTGAGCTGCTTAACTTTTCAGTGAGAACCTTTCAACGCAAACTCAAAGGCGAAAATACTACCTATCGGAAAATCAAAGAAAACCTGATGTTTTCTGTAGCCTGTGAGCTGATGGAAGAAGGTCACACACTGACTTACATCTCTAGCCAACTGGGTTACACCAACATCTCGCATTTCTCCCGCGCCTTTAAGCGAGTGTCCGGCCTTACGCCGAAGATTTACCAACGTTCAATTTCGGCTTAGACATCGTTAAGTTCGTTAGTTAAATAGATTACCCAAGCACAATCGGTGTTGTTGGGATGCCTGAACTGGAGCTACACACTCTATTTCGGCCATTGCCTTTGGCACGATACAACGCCTTATCCGCACTGCGGTAGGTCGTTTCAGCTTGCGCTTGTATTTCAGACACACCACTGCTCACCGTGAGATTCAAGGTTGTGCCCTTGGCGATCACTTCTTTCAATCGGTACATGGCCTCAAACGCTTCTGACAAATTGGTTTCTGGCATCAAGATAGCGAACTCTTCGCCCCCGACTCGAGCGACAATGTCGGTATCTCGGCTGTTGTTTCTCAGTAATTCAGCCACCTCTTTAAGGGCAATATCACCTTGGTCATGGCCATGGTTATCATTGACCGCTTTGAAATGATCCAAGTCGATCAAGGCCAAACAAGAATGCGTGTAACCATAGCGCTCGGCGAGGTTTGAATAATGACTGAGATCTTTATCAAAACGGCGGCGGTTCCAGCACCCTGTGAGTGAATCAGTGTCCACCAGCGCTCTTAATCGACGCTCTAATACT
The DNA here is from genome assembly GCF_002875945.1 of Vibrio lentus. Lineage (GTDB taxonomy): Bacteria > Pseudomonadota > Gammaproteobacteria > Enterobacterales > Vibrionaceae > Vibrio > Vibrio apostichopi. The sequence goes on along the minus strand of NZ_MCZK01000173.1, from coordinate 27,288 downwards.
TTACGTCGGCTGATGTCGGTAAACGTCACGACATACTTTTCATTGTGTGGCAGTATTTCAGCTAGCTTTTCGACAACCACATTCACGGTAAAGTGTTCGCCAAGTCGGCTAACACCACTCAGCTCCCCTTTCCATCTATGGTTTTGCTTAAGTGACGCGCGAATGGCTGATACCACACCGTTGTTGTTCATAAAACAAAGGTCAGAAATTGGGCGAGATTCGACTTGCTCAAAGGCATAGCCTGAAACTCGAGAAAACTGCTGATTGACTTGTATCACTCTCAATTGGCTATCGAGAATGATAAAACCAGCGACGCCATCAATGATCGCCTCAGACAAGCTGTTCTTGCTTTGAGTCATTTCATGGCGATAAAGGCGTCCGGTAATGAGAGTGCTGATCAAGAACAGCGTACATACAGAAAAAACCATGGCTGCCGTAGAAGCAATGCTCAGCAACCACAAGCTAACGGCCATATTAAGGACAAGTGCAGATACCACGTATAGCGGCACTTTTCGGTCAAAACTTAACTTGTTCATAGTTTGCTCAGGTGATGGGCGGATCGCTATGATGGCTAAGTTTTAACGATGATATTTACCATTTTACGACACATATAAATTCAAATTACATACCTAGCAAGAAGCTCATAAGCTTATGCTAGCCATTGAACAAAAGAATTCAGTTACTTAGCTAGATAAGCAGGTTATTAACAAAGAAAAGCCAGTCATTAAGAAAGAAGAGCTAGTTATTAAGTAAAAACAGTAAGCTGCCACCGCTCAAAGAACTGCCGTAATTGAAGTTGATTCCGACACCGAAGTTATCAAAAAAGTAAGAATCGTAGGGCACATCGAACACCAAACCAGCCCCAAACTCATAGTAATAATGCGTATCTAAAGGGTCTTCCAGATCGCCAGCAATATCGATTCGTCTGAAGTTATAATGAATCTGCGGATTATTTAGGGAAAGTAACGCCCATTTAACGTTTTGTCTGAACTCAACTTCATTGATAAACCGAAACCCTTCTGGGTTACCGATATCACCATCATTCGCTTCACCCCAACCCGTTCCATAGAAATAACGCGCTCTTGAAGAGACATTCCAACTTCCCCACTCCTGTTTCTGAAGGTATTTAACTTTGACTGACGGCTCACCAATCAATGCCCACGCCGAGGTATTCAGCGCGTAACCGTCGAGCTGAGATTGAAACGCTTGAGAGTAACTGTTGTTGTATTCGTATTTGTTGCGGTAATAGAGCAAGTGAGTGCCTAAACCATAAGCGATAGACCAATGTGGGTTTAAGTGGTTTTGAAGCCCCATAAAGCCATACAGGCCCAATACTGAGTCTTGACTGGGGTTTACACGACGATCAGGAGTCACATCTGAAGAGATCTCAATATCTTGTTCAGAGAGCGCGTAAGACACTCGCACAGACCAAATCAAATCTAAGTCAGGATCATCGGTTTTAATCACGGAAGAATAAGGAATGGAGCCGACACTGACTTGGCTTCGAGTGTCGATGGTTTTATCGGAGCCAAAACCACTATCGTTTAAATTGATAAACGAGTTCGGGTCAAAATCGACAAAGCCAATTGAAACGGCATCACTGTCAGTGAGCGCAATGGATGCAGCGAATATTTTCTCCAAACGATTCTGGATCGCTTCATTAGAAGCATAGGCCGAGGAAGAAATTAGGCTTGTTAAAAGTAAAGCAATAGAAGGGGGATATAACGATTGGGGTGAAAGCATTAAGTTGACTCCATTCAAACTTATGCTTCAAGTGTAATTGGTAATTTCACTATTTCAATCAGATAGTTAATAGTGTGGTTGATACCGCTCTCAGTTCCGATTGCAAGAGCGTCGCCAAATTTATGGCTCCCCAAAGTTCTTCCACGTCTTGGATTCTAAAGTGAATAATCATATGTAACTCTGTTTAAATCTTAGGTTAATGTCGAGAACTCATCCGAGAACTCATATTGAATCAATCTTAATTGGGATACTTACCATAATACGCCACTCGCACTTTAAGAGCTGTTTCGCATCCTGAACAATAAGCGTTTGAATATCCTATGTTTATCTCCTAAGTTTTTTATAACCCTTTACTCAGGAAGAAGTAGATGAGCAATATAGAAAAAGTATATGGATTTAATACGCCCCAGCGACTCTTTGTCGGCTACACACTCGCAGTCCTCGTTGATTTAACCGTTCTCAATTTTTTTGATGAATACTGGGACTTCGTTAATATCGAGTCATTCACCATCTCATTTGCTGCCGCGATTTTGCTGCAGCTGTTGCTCAAATTATCTATCGGCTTAGAACATAAACTCGCGGATTACTTCAAGTCGAAGCCCGGCACTGCGCCTAAGATTTACAGAGGCCTGTCGAGCTACGTAATTCTGGTGGGTTCAAAGTTCGTGATGCTAGAAGCGATCAATATCCTATTTGGCGACAAAGTCGATTTCACCGGCCCTTGGAACGGTGTTGTGGCGTTCTTCGCTGTGGTATTCACTATTTTGGTCGCAGAGATTATTGTTTCAAAGATCTACTTCGCACTCGATGACACGCCCAAAGCAGAGAAAGCATAACTGCTTTTCATACACACCAAAGACAAAAAAGTGAGCCACCATGGGCTCACTTTTTTACGTCTAGCTTTTAAGTCTAAACAAGATAATGAATAACGAAATTAGATAAACACTCTCGCTCTAATACCGAATACCCAAGCGCTGCTCTCACTAGAGAACGCAGGATCTTTTATGTACTGGATGTCCGGTGTCACTTGAATGAAGTCGTTGAGCTGCATGTTGTAGTAGATCTCAGCTGTCCATTGTTCTGTGCCGCCACTTATCGCTTTCGCATCAGCCTCAAAAGAATCGCCATTCACTTCTGCCCAGTTCAGCGCAACACCTAGGTTATTCGTCGATTTTCCTAACCCGAAATAGCCCATACCAACGGAAATCGATTTATCGTAAAGGGCAACGTCCCCTTCAGAGAAACCACCACGAACAAACGGCATCACTTGCGGAGTCATGAACTGACTCCATGAGAAATTAACACCCGAGCCACCTTCCGTTGCAAGGCTATTACTATGGCGAGTATCGTCACCAAAGTCCCAGAAAGTCACATGGAAGTTATCGGTATAGATCTGCTCTTGCGAAGCCGTCCAACCTAACTCCAATGTTGTAAAGTAAGACGCATCGCTACCAAAAGCACTGTCAAAGCCATCAAAAATATCATCTGACTGACCATTTGCATCGGCGATACCACCGACGACATAAAAATTCTCGCCTAGCATATGGCCAGCAGAGAGAGCGAGCACACCATCATCTGGCAGCCCCATAGCGCCTGAGCCTGTCGAGAATGCTAAATTCGTAAATCCAGACCAAGGGCTTGCGAGAGCGTAAACATCGGCGTAGTTCGTCACATCCTGCCAACCGACAACGATAGTACCTTTACCATCATTGATTTTTTGCTTCCAGTTTAAGTCCGTAACTCGAAAACCTTGGTCACTGAAAGCTGGTGCTATCAAGCCTACATAACCAATTTGGTCTGAACCTATAAAGCCAAACTCTTTTGGTGAAGTATTGCCATAAGCATGCCTATGTTCGACCTTCCATACCAAGCTACCTGAGTTCTGTGTGCCATTCCCTAGTAGGTGCCATGAGCCGTATAGTCGTGCCACACCCGATGATGCATTAACGCTATCGCCACCAACGCCATCTCCAGAAGTAAGGCCTAAAGCAAAGTAATCCGCACCAAATGTAAAACCATCCGCAGCAAGCTTTTCACGCCAATCCAGTTGCTGATCTTTTTGTTTTGAAATTGTATTTTCAACCGAATCTGGACCTTCGAAATTTGCGCTATACACCGCAGGGCTCATTGAGGTTGCTAGCACCATCATAGCCATACTTACTTTAGATAGTCTTGAATTCATCTTGTCACCAATGCTTTTTGAGTGAGTTCTATTTTATTCATTGCTCACATTGAAAATTGTCATTTGATGACAACCATTAATTTTCTTTCTCGTAATAGTCTTCGATCATCGAAGCTTTCATTTCATAACCCATGGTGAGGTTACTTTTACCATCCACGAGGAAGACTTCTTCGGTCACTTTGTTCGAGCTAAAGTCACCTTCAACCCATACTGGATACTGAACGTTCTGTACCTGAAAGCCTTCAGGGAAAGACACGCGCACAATCTGGTTTGCAGGCGGTGGTGGCATGTGAATACACGCGCCCGCCACTGGCACTAACAGAAACTCGGTTGCGGTCATGCCTTCTGAGAATTCTAAAGGAACGATAAAGCCGGGAACTCGCACTTTCTTACCATCAAATTCTGTCGTGATAGCTTCAGCGTTCGCTTTCATGGTTTTCATGTATTCGTCACGCAGCGCGATCATTTCGTCTGCGTTCACGCCCTGCTCTTTTAGCGTTTTTTTGAATAATAAAGCCTGTTGTTGAGCTTGCTCTTCCTCTGATGCACTCATTGCTATCACACCTTGTAATAGACGCATTTGCTGATCAGTAAGATCTGGCATTTCTAATTTCATTTCGTGAGATTCTGAATTCAGATCTTGCCACTCAATATTCATCGCGGTTTCAGCAAAGCTAGGTAAAGCGACAATAGTCAGTGAAATCATCGATAGGATAAGAGAAAGCGTTTTTTGCATAAGGGACACCTTGAAGAGAGGTGACCTACCGAAGTAGGTCGCCTATTAAAGCTTAGTTTTTAACTGAATAGTCGCGTTGTGTTACAGAGTGTTTTTGTAGACTTTCCCATCTTTCATGATGACTTTGATGGTATCGATTTCAGGGCTACGCGGCTCTGCATCAAACCATTTCTCGTTTGCACCAATCACGGATAAGTCTTCAAGTGGGTTACCTTCGACAATGATGATATCGGCGTATGCACCCGCTTCAATCACACCCAACTTACCGTCTGGATATGGGTCCATCACCCCAGACAACTTAACGATTTCGCCGTTGACCGATGTCATGCCTTTCAATGTGAAGAAGTTGCCTAACTCTTTACCCGCAAGGAAGATCGTATGGTCAGTTTGTTTGATACAAGAAACCACGTCACCAACACAGTCTGTGTGGAAACCCCATTTAGGTTGATACTTGTTTACGTTCGAGATGTAGTCTTTGAACGCTTTGGTTGCAGACTCCGCTTTACGCTTAGACGCAGGGTTCGAGTTAATTGCCTCGATCTGTGTCAGGTAAGGCGAGAACGCGGTCATGTTGGTTGTGATATAAGCATCTTTGTCTTCCATCTTGTCGGCAATATCACCATCGAACATAAAGCCGTGCTCAATCGTTTTAACGCCTGCATCCAAGTTACGCATGATCGCTTTTTTACTGTAGGCATGAGACATCACGTAAGAACCGTAAGCATCAGCAATTTCTACAGCTGCCTCAATCTCTTCAGCAGACATCGCATTCAGTTGCCAAGGGTCAAATGACGAAGCCACACCACCCGACGACATGATCTTAATTTGAGTATTACCTTGCTTGAAGTTTTGGCGAGCAGCGGCTTTGATTTCAGTAATCCCGTCAGCATTAAAGCTCACGCTATTACGAGCCATGTTGGTCGATGAACCAAAGAAGTGTTGGTTCGCCGTGGTTAGATTACTGAAATCGGCGTGTGAACCTGTTGGGCCAATAAACGCGCCTGAAGTGTACAGTCTTGGCCCCGGCAACATGCCTGAGTCGATTGTTTTACGTAGGCCCGTGTTCAAACCACCCGCATCACGCCACGTGGTAAAGCCTGATTGAAACGCAGCGTTAGCGCTCACTGTTGCTCGAGCGGCCAGTTCTTCAATCGTACGGTTGTTTTCGTGGTCACTTAAATTACCGCCATTCATCAGCAAGTGACCATGACCTTCGATTAAACCCGGCATTAACGTTTTGCCAGTGCCATCAATCACTTCCGCTTCGCCAGCGTCAATCGGGCTTGCAGAGATTTGTTTGATAAGATTGTCTTCAACCAAGACATGATGGTCTTCGTACAATTTGTTTTCAGTACCGTTGAAAACATCAACGTTGGTAAATAGCGTTGATGCTGCATTTGCTGAAAGAGCAAATGAACACGAGAGAGCAACAACAGAGAGCTTTAAGCCTGAATTATTCATTTTTACACCTTGATTCCGTTTTGTTAGTGGCGTCCACTTCCCACAACGATTCCGTAACTACTGATGAGTGTTATGAGGTTTCAAAGGTGTTTTTATTGGTCGCAACACTCACGAAAGACAAAATAAAAACAACTTATCCACATTCAATAACTTAGTAGTGATACTGCCAGTCTTCAAGGTTGATAAATGGCCATTTGGTGACAATGAATAATTCTGCGTACGGTCTCCGGTTATCTGTTGGGTGATTTCATTGATAGTTTCGAGCTTTGACTTATCGACTTCAACTGTGTTCTTTGCGGTACTGCCTTGGGGTCATGTTCATCTGGCGCTTAAACGCTCGAGTGAAGTGAGAAGAATCGGAATAGCCCATCTTTGCGCCTACTTGAGTGATCGACAAATCCGACTGCTTGAGCAATTCCAACACCTGTTCCAGCACCATCTCTTCTATCAAAGCTTTGTAGACAACCCCTTCGTTTTCTAATCGGCGTTGAATCGTTCTGACATGAATGTTCAGGATTTCAGATGCCAGGCTGATTGGCAGTTTTCCCATGGTGAGATAAGGTTTAATCACGAGCTTAAAGGCACTCAAAAATGAGCTTGGTAAAGGTGTGGGGAGTTCTGCCGTTTGGGTTACCTTGGGTAAAACAATCGCCTCTAGCATGATCTCTTCAGGGATTTCAAACGCCGTAACTGGCCTATGAGTAAAAAACTGAGCACTGCCCATTTGTGGAAGAGATTGAAAACAGTCGAGGTCGCCACTTTGAATACCGACTTCCGACGGTTTCCAGCGACTTTGCGTTAACACTGAAATCAGCTCGTTGATAAAAATAACCGAGAACAGCTCTGCAAACTTAAACCAAGGCGCATTAGTAAAGGGCTTTTCACGAACAAACCACCACTTGCCACCGGAGTGTTTAGTGTAAAGGTGCGCACCATTCGATACCTGCTTTAACTGTTCAGAAAATTGGTCAAGCGCGCTCTTTAGCGAATCCTGCTTACTCAGTTTAGCGACGAACCTTGGCACATAGGTTTGTTTGCAAAAGCTCCACATAAACAATGAAAACTCTTCTCGTGACGCCGATTCACCCATAATTTTGACCACGTTTTTAATGGTGGTCTCAGGGAGATACTGGTAATGGTCGCTACTGGTGAGAATATCATTAGGAATTTTGGCATTGCGCAGCAAGGTATAGATCTCGCCGTCGATATGTTTGAACAGTTCAGCAAACAGCTCGACTTCTTTCTTATCTACAACCGTCATTTGAGGGGTATTGGACATCCTTTCCTCTTAATCTGTTCTTTCACGAACTCAAGTTATCACCTTATTTAAGATAGCAGAATAAATGACGAGTGACCTAGGCTTACTAACCGAAAACCTCCGCCAAAATGATTTATAAACAATCGGTTAGTAGCCAAACTAGCGTTTACTGACTTGGCAGATTACTGAACGGCCAGATCCGCTCTGCGTACCCAGAATGCTCGAACATGGTCGTAAATCAGGTTGAATACAAACGCGTAAATGGTAATAAAAATGGTCACGCCGATATCCATCAAAAATGCCTGCCAAATACCCACGTTAAGCAAGAAAGCCATCACTGGAATAGTCGCTATCAGCAAACCAGCTTCGAACAACACCACATGAAAAATACGCAATTTCAACGAACGTTTGGATTTTTCACCCGTGAAGTAGCGATCAAAAATGCGGTTGAAACAGTAGTTCCACATCATCGCGATAGTGGCAACAACTATCATTGTTCCTGATAAGGCATTCACATCGTGATCGGTAAATATCGCTAAGCCTATAATGGAAAGCGTTACAGCCAAAACTTCAAATAATACTGAGTGAAACACTCTTTCTAACGTACTCATACATTCCTCTAAATAATCTAGTCTGTGTTGGATTAGCTAGGATTATGTCATCGAAAATAATAAGAGAAAGTTAACAGCCATCACGAATAGTGATAGCCTGAGAGTTATCACCCCATTTAGTATTGAGCGAGAGATAGCATGTACAGTTTTGAGCAACTAAAAGTCTTCGTCACTGTGTGTGAAAGTGGCTCTTTTTCAGCGGCCGCGCGCAAGCTGAAACGCGCTCAATCCGGCGTCAGCCAGTCGATCGCCAATCTAGAAATTGCCATCGACCAAGAGCTATTTAACCGAGAGAAAAACATCCCCGTTTTGACCAACACAGGTAAAGCGTTATTGCCTGTGGCTAAGTCGATTCTTGACCAACAAAAGTACTTCGATCAAAAAGTAGAATCGCTGACTCAAGAAGACGAACACGAACTGATCATTGCTGTTGATGAAAGTATCATAGACAAGAATTTCATTAAGATAATCAGTTCACTGGCCGAGCAGTTCCCAATCACGCACTTCGATATCATTGCGACCTCAACCTTCGATGTGGAAGACTTAGTCAGACGTGGAAAAGCGCAGATAGGCATTATCTATGCAGATGGTGAACTGAAGGTGGATATGGACTTTTTCTTGCTTGGCCAAGCACGTTTTCTCACTGTCAGCTCCGCCACACACGAGCTCAGCCAGATGCCCGTGGTGCAGGATTCGGACTTAAAACGTTACCGCCAATGCGTGCATCGCAGTTCCAAGCAGCGCGAATTGTGGTTCACCTACGGCATTAGCTCGATGCTCTGGTATGCCAATAATCATAAAACCATTATCGAGTTGGTGGAACAAAACGTGGGTTGGGCAAATGTGCCAGAAATGATGGTGATGGAAGGTATTCAAAAAGGCGACTTGGTGGCTCTACCCGTCGCACACGAGCATGGTGGTTGGATAACCCCTGTCGGTTGCTTGGTGTCACGCAGCCACATTAATGGGCCCGTGTTGACCATCTTGATTGAGAAATTAGAAGGCTACTCACTGCAATACAATCAATGGCAGGTAAATTAACCTTCCCTGCTATTCAAAGGTCCTCTATTTTTCAAAGCCCCTCTATGTTTGAAAAAATCGTCAATTCAGAGGTTCAATATCGGCGTGGAACTCACCACGGCTACCTCATTTCTGCTTATCGTGCCGATAAATATCTTTGTCGTCTGGATAAAACACCCTAGTTGATGTCCCAAAGTGACCTAACTACACTGCGATCCCAACGGGTTTGTCTTTTCAAACGAATATAGACAGACCCAATCGCTCTTTAACACCATTGACCTAACTTCAAGTCTCCCAGATGAGTGTTCTGTATCGCAGCCACTTATACAACTTCAGATAGATCACTTTTGAATTTAATTCGCCCCAGTTTATGAGCGCTCTTTGAGTGCTTTTCTATATCTAAATGAACCTTTTGGAAAATTTGTCGTGAACGTTTTAAGAAATATTTGCCCTGAGAAAATGGGTAAAGAGCGTAACAAACGAGAGTATGATTTACGCGTACTTAATTGTGTCAGTGAAAGTGAATATGAATCGCGTATGGCGGTTTGGAATAGCCTAGCGTTGGTTGCTGCTCCGTCTGTTTCAGAAACAAAAGGCTTCATCGATGAGGCTTTCAACAAACTGCAACAAGACCTCAAAGACACCAGTCGTGAATTATCGATTAACTACACCGACTTTATTGCCATGGCGCATGAAGAAATCAATTACATTAAGATTTTTGTTGCCGATAAAACTGCGCAATATGGTTGGTATGCTGCGATCGTTCTTATGGTCATCGGCACCTTGGCGCTGTGTTTATAACGCTGCATCTATGACTTTATGATGGTTATGACGTTAAGCTTATAACAAAGCGCATTCAGCATTAATGCCCTAAGCTCTAAGCTAAAAAAACCAATCAAACCTATTCTCGCGAGGCGTCTCTGCACTGTGCAATGAGACGCCTCGCATTTCTTTATCTAACGACTTATCTATTCAATCAGCCCGTTAAGGTTCACCTCTGAGCCAATATCACTTCATTAAAGACAACAGATGCTCTGCCGCTGCTTTCGGGTCTTCGGCGTGACATATCGCAGACACTAGTGCCAACCCATGAATGCCCGTTTCAGTCAGCTGAGGGATATTCGATTCGTTGATGCCACCAATCCCAACAATCGGGAGTTTAGTTGTGTCCAACGCCATTTGAATACCTTCGTAACCCCAGTGTTTCTTTAGGTTTGTCTTAGTCGGTGTGGCAAACAACGCGCTGAGGCCAATGTAATTAATCGGCAAGCTGTCGGCTTCTTGTAGCTGCTGCTCAGTTTCAATCGATAGACCAAGAATCTTATCAGGGCCAATCAGCTTGCGTGCTAAGGCTGCCGGCATATCCGATTGCCCTAAGTGCAAACCATCGGCATCAACGGCTAATGCCACATCCACTCGGTCGTTGATGATCAACGGCACACCAGAACCCGCTAGGACCGACTTAACGACTTCAGCTCGTTCGATGAAAGATCGCACGTCTCCATGCTTTTCTCTTACTTGAACCATAGTGACGCCACCAGCGACTGCTTGTTCAACCACGAACTTAAGCGTTTCTAGATCTTGTTGGTCGTCTGTAACCAAGTAGAGTTGATAAGGATTCATAGCATACCTTTGGAGTCGATTTCGAAAATTGGTGTTATGCCATTTTACCGACAAATCGCATCATGTGCATGGAAGTTAGTACTTAATTACCCAAGTTAAACGTGTGAATTCAAATACGCAACTCGTTGAAAGCATATCGAAAAACCTGAACTTTTTAACTAAAGCGTTACTTATTACACAAACTATTCACTTAAGCATGCCCAGAATGCTGTTTTATGAAATACTTCGCTATGAAGGAATCAGGTAAATATAGGGATAGTTATGCGCCACCTTTCTATAGCGCTCAAGATCAAGCTGGGTTATGCCATCTGCTTGCTCTTTTTCGTCATTTCAGGCTTTGTGAGTTACAAAGGTATTCAAACCTTGTCGAACGGCTTTAGCCAATACAGTGAACTCAGCCACAAAGCGACATTGTCAGGCAACATCCAAGTGCACTTTCTTCAGATGCGCTTAGCCTCTGAACGCTACTTAGAGTCATTGGATGAGCAATACGAAGCGAATTATCAATCAAGCAAACTCGCGATTGATGAACTGCTGAACAACTTAATTCAAACCACCACCAAAACCGATAGCTTATCGAGCCTGCAATTAGTGCAAGACAGCGTTGCGGCATTTGATGCGGCTTATGGCTCAATGAAACAGAGTCAGTTACTCATTGACCAACTGGTGAATGTTGAGATGGTAAAACGAGAAACCAACGCACTCAAAGCTGCTCAGAGCTTGTTGTATGAGTCTTACAACAACAACGATCCAAACGCGAGCTTGTATGCGGGCATGTTGATGGAGAACTTTCTCGCAGCCAAGATCACCGTTCTAAGTTATTCAAACAACAACGACCTCAAAACCTATGAAGCCGGTAAAGACATCTTTGAATATGCTCTGCCAGGTATCGAGGGCGATATTGAGTCTCTTAAATCATCCCCTTACCAAAGTGAGTTGATTGAAGACTTCTCAAACCAGCGCGAAGCGTATGCAAAAGGCTTTGAGCAAGTTCATCAACAGATGATTGAGAACACCCAAAGAACCGCTAGCCTTACCTCTATTGGCGACAGCTTAGCGATCGCGGTAGCCGATGCTCAGAGCATTCTAGAGCAACAGAAACAAGCATTAACACCAGAGCTGCAAGCCAGTGAAAAACGCTCGATTCAAATCATCTTCTTGCTAACGGGTGTAGCTCTAGTTATTGGCATGACGAGCGCCGTATTAGTAACTCGCTCTATCACCAAAGGCATCGCACAGGTTAAGCAGATCACCAATGAGCTTTCTCAGGGCAACTTGAATGTTGAAGTGAACATTGAGAGCAAAAACGAGATTGGTGAACTGCTAACCAACATGGAGATCACCATTGAATCTCTGCGCGATATCGTAGGCCAAGTGAACCGCTCTAGTGTGCGTATTGGTGAGATGTCTGAATCACTCAATCAAGTGACCAACAACAGCTCGACCAACGCGACACAGTTGAACAATGAAATGATCAATATCTCGTCAGCCGTAGATAAATTGGCTTCGAGCACATCGGAAATTGCTTCAAGTGCTAACCACGCCTCTCAAGTTGCAAATCAAGCGACCGAGAATGTGGCGATGGGACTTAAAGAAGTAGACAAGACACTGCATGAAATTGGCAGCGCCGATGAAAGTATGCAGGTCAGCAGCCAGAAAGTGACTGACCTACACAAAGAGTCGATGAACATTGGTGCCATTCTTGAAGTAATCAAAGGCGTATCTGAGCAAACCAACCTATTGGCATTGAACGCGGCTATTGAAGCAGCGCGCGCAGGCGAACAAGGTCGTGGGTTTGCGGTAGTGGCCGATGAAGTAAGAACCTTAGCTAAGCGTACTCAAGATTCTGCAAGCCAGATTGATGAACTCATCACCTCGTTACAGCGTGGCGCTAAAGATGCATTAGAATCTATTAAGGTCAGCCACAGCACGGTTTCCGATGCTTCAACTCAGGCACAACAAGCTTCTCAGAACTTACATGTGATTAATCAACACATCCAAGATTTGAATCAGGCCAATAGCCAAATCGCAGTGTCCGTTGATGAGCAGGATTGCTTGACCAAGTCACTAGGTGAAAACGCGCAAGGTGCGAATACCATTGCGCAAAGTAACCAAGAGTCAGTCAGCAGTATTTCTGGTGCAGCGAGCGACTTAACCGAAGTTGCTCATCACTTAGAAAGCCAAGTGAATCGTTTTAGAACCTAACGAAGCCAATTCTTCATCTAACGAGATAGCTAACTCGACAAGATACTTAATACGCTTCTGAAGCAATAATAAAAAAGCCCCGAACACATATGTGTTCGGGGCTTTTTAGTAAACGAGACAATTTAAATTAGATAACTAACAAGCTTAAAACTTGGTTTGAATCTACTGAATCTTCAGACGTTGAATTAGCGTCTCTTCGTCTAATTGATACAACTCATCAAGCAAGTTCATTTGTAAGCTACCTGGGCCACGTGAGTTTTCAGCTGCGATTTCACCAACCACGCCTAATACCGCAGCTGCCGCCAAACCACTGTCATCTCCAACAGTAGCAAATGCGCCCGTCAATGCCGTTAAGGTACAACCCATCCCAGTCACATACGGCATCATTGGATGTCCGTTGTTTAACGTCACAACACTGTCTTTCGTGACAACGTAATCTGTCTCACCAGAAATCACCACGTTCGCACCGTATTCAGCGACTAAGCATTGCGCTGCGCCTAATGCAGCATCACTGCTATCTAGCGCATCAACGCCTTTACTCTGTGCTTGCTCACCCGCTAACGCGATAATCTCAGACGCATTACCACGAATGATCAACTTATCGGCTAAGCGTGCAATTTCACGAGAAGTCTCTGTACGCAGCGTACTTGCACCACAACCCACAGGATCAAGCACCACGACCTTGTTGTTCGCATTCGCTTGTTCAACCGCGAAGCGCATTCTTGGCGTCCACACGCTATCGAGCGTGCCGATGTTGATCACCAAAGCGCCTGAGAATGACATCATCTCAGCCAATTCTTGTTGTGAGTGCGCCATGATAGGCGAAGCGCCAATCGCCAATAAAGCATTGGCAGTATTGTTCATCACTACGTAGTTGGTGATGTTCACAACCAATGGCTTTCGCGCTCGCACATCGCGCAGTGATTGAATAATTTGTTCAGTTAGCATGGATAGATCCTTATTCGTTAGAAGTCGCTTTAAGCAACTGGTGAATCATTAAGAGCGTTCAGCCCTTGCTGCCAGAAAGCCACTTCCATACGCGTTGCGGTTTTAAAGATATGAACGATGTTCTGACCACGCTCGCTGTTGATATCAATTTCAGCAAGCAGCTGATTGAAATATTCTGCGCCCGTTGCCACGCCAGACTGGAACTCTTCGCCACCATACAGTTGCAGCCAGCTCGCGTATGGATTGCCTTCTAAAACAGTGTCACTGCTTTCTAATAGCGCTTTACCAATCACGGCATAACCAATTGAACACGGAGCCAATGCCGCATATAAGTCGACAAGATCACCCGTCATACCCGCATCTAGAACGTAGCGCGTGTAAGCCACTGTACCGAAATCTTCCGGTTCGTTTTCTAAATCAGATTCCGTTAGCCCCCACTGACCACAGTAAGTCACGTGGTGTGAAATTTCAGAATCTAATAGAGCATGAACACTTGGCAATGCACGGCGCATATCAGCCAAGGTTTTAGCCTTGTAAATTGCCAATGCGTAAGCGCGGGCATACTGCTTTAGGAACAGAAAATCTTGCTTCAAATAGTGCAGAAAACACGGCTGAGCGAGTGTGCCGTTTGCCAGCGTTTTAACAAAAGCGTGCTCGGTGTAGTCTTGCCAATCTTGCTGACAGGCTTGGATTAAATCTTGATATTTCATGGCGTTTCCTTAGCTGTAACCAAACTCGGTTACAGCTGTTATCTTATTAATAACGAATTAGTTAAAAACGAATAGCTAAAAACGAATCAGTTAAATACAGGTACGTAGCTTTCTGCTTTCGGTAGCGTTTTGATGATGCCTTTGTCGAACATGAACTGCGCGTAATCATCGTAACGTTTTAGGTCAACCGCTGAAGGGCGAAGCGCAAAACGAGTCAGCGTGTCATTCCATGCGCGCTGGTTAAGCTCGTTGTTCAACGTATCTGGTGAATACGCAACAAACTCACTCCATGACTCTTGTGGGTGGTTCACAATGTAAGTTGTTGCTTGCTCAAGTGCTTTGTTGAACGCTTTGATCGCTTCATCGTCGTGCTGCTTTGCGTTCGCAACAAAGATAAGCTCATCGTAAGCTGGCACACCGTGTTCTTCTGGGAAGAATGCCTTCGCTTTAAAGCCTTCAAGTGCTAACTGGTTGGTTTCGAAGTTACGTAAGCCGCCCCAAATTGCGTCTACCTTGCCCGATGCTAGTGAAGACGAAAGCGCCCAACCAACATTGATGGTTTGCACGTCTGTAAATGCAACATTTTCTTGCGCTAACATAGTGCCGATAGTCGCTTCTTCGTTGCCAGCAATCGCGATACCGATCTTCTTACCTTTCAGATCCGCTAACGAATCGTTCTTGCCGTTATCCAAAACCATCAGCGTGTTCAGTGGTGTTGCGATAAGAGTTGATGCGCGAACTAAAGGCAAGCCAGCAGCTACATCCATAGTTAAACTTGGTTGGTAGGTTACGGCTAAATCAACCTTACCTGCTGCGACCAATTTTGCTGGTGTGCTTGGGTCAGCTGGCTCTTGAATTTCAACCTCTAGGCCTTGCTCAGCGAAGTAGCCACGCTCTTGAGCAATCACAATCGGGCCATGGTTCGGGTTTACAAACCAATCCAACATCAATGTCAGTTTCTTCTGTTCAGAATCCGCTAGAGCATGACCTGAAACCAATGAAGCAAGCAGTGCCACTGCACCTATCAATTTTGTATTTTTCACAGTTAACCTTTCCTTTTGAATATTATTCTTATGTTTATAGAGCTAATTTTTAACGAAGTTTTGTTTAGATAAATAGTGTTGAGCGAAGCTTTATTAAACAAAGAGTTATTGAGCGAGCCATCATTGGTTCTCCCAAGGGATGGCCTTTTTGAGTAATCTATCGGTGACAAAATAGAGCGAGATTGAAAGCACCGCCAAGATAAACAAGGCAGCAAACATCTCATCGATAATCATGCGTGCGTTGGCCTGTAGCATTAGGTAACCTAACCCTTCACTCGAACCCACCCACTCACCGACCACTGCGCCAATTGGAGCAATAACCACAGCCACACGAATACCGGACGCCAGTGTTGGCAGTGCAGCGGGCAGTTGGATATAACGCAGTAGTTGCCATTTCGATGCACCCATGGTCTTAGCAAGATCAAGATAACCAGTCGGTGTATTACGCAAGCCGTCGTAACAACAAGTGGTCACGGGGAAGAAGATAATGATCGCCGCCATTACAACTTTTGAGGCGATACCATAACCAAGCCACAGCATCAACACGGGCGCGATAGCAAACACCGGGATCGCTTGGCTAGCAATTAAGATAGGCAACAACCAACGTTTCAACGGTTCGAACATCAACATCTGCAGGGCGAAAAACAACCCCATGGATAAACCGAGCAATAGACCAAGTAAGATCTCCTGCGCAGTCACCCAAGTGTGCTTGAGTAACACATCGTAGCGTTCGATTAGCTTGATGAAGACTTCTGCAGGCGCTGGCAGAATGAAGCTCGGCATATCGAAGATAACCACCACCAGCTGCCATAAGCCCAGAATCACAGCACTGCTGATAAGCAAACGCATAACGGGATTCATCTGACGAGGACGTTCAGTGCTGGCCTGTATGTCGGTTGAACGAGCCCCAACTTCGCTTCGCGTTAGATCATTCATAATCACGCTCCAACTGATCTAAGATGGCTTGTTGCAACTCTGCACATTCACCGTCTAACACTCTTGGTGTCTCTGTATTAGGCACAGACAATGACTGAGCGCTTGCAGGCGTGCCTTGCAACACATACAAGTTATCCGCCAAACGCACCGCTTCTTGTGGATCATGAGTGATCAACACAACGGTTTTATCTCTTAACAGTCCACACGCTAGGCTTTGCAGCTTATGCCTTGTTACCGCATCCAGAGCTGAGAAAGGTTCATCCATCAGCACGACTGGCTTGTCTTGCATTAAGGTTCGAGCCAAAGCAACACGTTGACGCATACCACCAGACAATTGATCCGGCATCGCATTCGCGTAGTCGGCCAAACCAACCGAAGTCAGCAACTCCAATGCTTGGTTGGTTTGAGCTTGTTTATGAGATGCTTGGCTTTGATGCTTGTCTGCGGAATTTTGAAAGCGATGACTCAGGCACACATTATCGATAACCGACAACCATGGCAGCAACAAATCTTGCTGAGCCATGTAAGCAATGCGATCCGTTAAAGGAAGTTCATCAGACGTTGCCAATGTGCCCTGCCATTCAACTTTGTCGTCCAACAAACCTGCCAGATAACGCAATACCGTGGTTTTTCCGCAGCCACTTCGACCCAGCAACACCGTCCATTTACCTGCATTTAAGCTCAGCGACAACCCCGACAAGGTCGCGTGCTCGCTATCGCGGTAACGTAAGGTCGCGCTGCTGAGTTGAACGCCAATCGTATTAACGGACATTACCGTGTCCAGCGAAGAAGTGATTTACCGGGCCGTGACCTTGACCAATTTGAAGTTCGTCAGCATGAGCAATCGCGTGAGAAATGTATTGTTTACCAAGGTCGACAGCTTGCGTAAGCGTGTTGCCTTGAGCCAAGAAAGAAGCGATGGCAGAAGAGAGCGTGCAACCTGTGCCATGGGTGTTTTTGGTAGGAAAACGCTTTGCGCTAATCAAAGCAGACGTGGTTGGCAGAATCAGTAAGTCGTTACTGTTTTCGTCCTTCTCCAAGTGGCCGCCTTTTAGAAGTACCGCTTTTGCACCCAAAGCACGCAGGTCTTCAATCATACCCTGCATTTCAGCTTCGCTTTCAGGGACTGCTTTACCCGTGAGCGCTGCGCCTTCTGGCAAGTTAGGGGTAATGATGTCTGCCAGAGGAATCAGTTCTTGCTTTAGCGTAGTAATGGCAGCGTTTTCTAAAAGCAGGTCGCCACTTGTCGCGACCATTACAGGATCAATCACTAAGTGCTTAGGCTGGTATTGTTTAATTTTGTCCGCAACGACTTTAATGATTTGCGCATCTGCCAACATGCCGACTTTGACTGCCACGATATTGAGGTCAGTAAAAACCGCATCTAACTGGCTAGCGACATGATCAAGTGGGATTGGAAAAATGGCGGAAACGCCTTGGGTGTTCTGCGAAGTAATTGCGGTAATCACTGAACAAGCAAAACTACCGGTTGCAGACATGGCTTTGATATCAGCTTGAATGCCCGCACCACCGCCGCTGTCAGAGCCTGCAATGGTTAAAACAATCGGAGTGTTGATCGAAGAAGATTGGCTTTCTGGTATTTGAGTACTGCTAGGTGATACTTGAGAATTGGAATGCTGTTTCATGGTCGCTCCTACTGTCTATAAAGACGTAAGAGAACCGAACTTTGGCCGCAGAGAGAGTGTGGAGGTGAAACCAATCAAAGTGCATTGATGAACCACGTAGGCAAAGTAATCATAGTTCCCTACGCCAGTGTTAACTGAATCAGGTTCAACGGGTCTCGAATAACGATCTCAGCACACACCAAATAAGGTATATGCCCCCCGACTATTGATAGCGATAGTAACAGCACTCTCACAACTGAGATACTGATTTTATTCAATTATAAGAATTACACATGAAAAAATTTCAATTAGGCTCAACAAAACAAATACTTATAACGTTCCTTTAGATGGCTTCGACTGAATAAACAAACACATCACTATCAAGAACATACCTAGCCAGCCTGTAAAAGGAATCAACTCTCCAACAATACACACGGCGAGTACTGCGGCAACAACTGGCTCAAGCAATGTAATCAAGTTAGCACTGCTCGCGGTGACATGTCGCAGTCCAAAGCTGAAGGCGATATAACCCATGCATTGCGGAATTAACGCCAAGTAACTCACGACCAATATATTAGTATTCGACGCGAATAGGTTATCCCCTGTAAACCAAAGCGTTGGCAGTAATAGCATTGCACCTAAACCAAATATGCTGCCCATCGCCGCTTGCGATTCAATACCTTCGTCTATCAAAGCCTTCGTCGCCCATGAATAAATCGCGTAACACAGGCCAGCAACCAAACCTAAAGCAATGCCCAAAAGCTTCAGTTCGTCGCCAGATTCACTCGCCGATGACGACTCTGAAAACACCAATAACCCAATGCCAACGACTCCAATCGCAAAGCTCGTTAACCAGCGTTTGTTGATATTATTCTTTTTGCTGATAAGACACTCTAAGAGAGCAGAAAAGAACGGCGCAGTTGCAATCGACACGACCGTGCCAATCGCGACACCCGATAACTTCATAGAAGAATAGAAAGCCAAAGGATAAACAGCCAAAGCCAACGCACTCACCGCTAGCAATTTCTTGTTCAGCAAAAGCTTGTCGAGCGCGGCTAGGATCTTTCGAAACGCTAAGCCAGCTTGCAATAAGCCACCAACACCCATTGAAAACGCGCCAATCGCTAATGGGCTGAGATCAGGCGCGAAGCTTGCGGCAGTGCCTGTCGTACCCCATAAGACAGAAGCAAACAGTATGGCTAAAGTACCACTTTGGAATTCGTTAACGCGATTGATGGCGAGATTCATTGCTATTATCCAGTTTATTTTCATTTCTGAATTAGATAATAGTGAAGAGGCTTTGAATTTAGTTTGCAGAACGGACGCTATTGTTGTTTTGAAAGACTCTCTTTCATCGAGCCTAAAAACGCTCTTGGAGACATTCCAAAGTGCTGAGAGAAGCGGCGACTGAACGCAGACACATCAGTATAGCCAACATTTTCAGCGATCAATTGGACGGGCAAATCGGTATGGTTTAACAAGGCTTGCGCTTTCTCCATACGATATCGAGTGATGTATTTAAGCGCACTGATACCAAGGCACTCTTTGAAGCATTTTTTGAACTGAGTGGGGCTCAAACACGCCGTTTCTGCGAGCTGCGAAATTGAGAGAGGCTGGGCGTAATTATCCGCAATGAGCCTTTGCACCGCACGAATACGTGGGTCGATGCTTTTGCTTACTTGTTGTTGCTCTAACAGCAGTGAAAACACATCCAAGATTGACGATTCAATACCACTATCAACTTGATATTCCAGCTGCTTCTCAACAAACAGTAAGAAGCTCATCAAAGGCGGAGTAATCGCAAATACAGAGAGATCTTGATCTAACAAGTGCTGAGGCAACACAGCCATATCAGCAACAATAAACCGTGCTGCTTCGTCCGCTTTAAACGCATGAGCCGTAGTCACTGGAATTACCACACACTCGCCCACCGCCACTTTGCCGACATACCCGACCATTTCAAGGTTGATACTCCCTTGGATCGGCAACACCAATTGGTGATGGCCATCATGAGCATGAGTATTAAATTGCTTGGTGTAAGATCGAATGCTTAAGCTAGATTTCATGAGCAACGCCCGAGTACATTTCGTTAGATTAAAGTAATAGAGACAACGTTACATTATCACTTCCCCAGAGTCACACTCAATGCTCATCAAATTCATGCTAGCTAGGTGACATGATCAAAAAAGGCCGTTAAGACAGCCTATTGCTGAACTTAAACGACCTTTTCATTGAATTTTGATTAAGCTAAGACGATATCAGCTCATTCAAACTCACTTATTTTTGAAGTTGCTCTTTAGCGGCTTCAACCTTAGAAAAATCTAGGCCAAGCTCTTCAACTGCTTCTTTGATTAACGCAGGGTTTTGCATTACCTGACCCATCAGCATTTGAAGCTTATCTTGTGGTAAACCAAGTTGGCTGATTGTCGCCACTGCTGCAAGAGGGTTCTCGGTCAACGTCTTGAATATCTCGCTGATCTGCTCGTCGCTGATATTATTCTCTTTCAACATTGCTAAAATCGGGTTCATTTTTTTGCCTTTGAAACACTAAATTAAGTAGGAGCACAGCATACCATCTAGCTGTGCTCGATTGTACTAACAACTTAGGCTTTGCTCTTACGAGAGTTACTCTACCCTAATAAAAACGATGTTTAGGCTTAACGAGATTCCAGCGGGTAAGAACGGTAGCTCCACATGCCATAAGTACGAAGAGCATCACGATAGATGCCCAACAGCTCACCATCACTCGCTTTCTTAAGATCTTCTAGCGGCTTGTCTGGGTAAGAAACCGTATCGAACGTAATACCCTGTGGGCCCGTTTGCCAGCTAGCAATTTCAAACAGAGTTTGACCACGACGAACATGGCTTGCTGAGCTGATAATGGTCGCGTGCTTAATATCATGACGAGCAAGTGCATAGCTACTGAACAAGGCATTGCCTACCGTGCTGGTCGCGTAGTTCTCTTCAATGATGCGATCTTTACTCACCCCTTTTGAGATAAGCCAATCCGCCATCAATTTGCCTTCTGTCTTATGATTTTTAGGCACGCCGCCCGTCAACACGATCATCGCATCTGGATTAGCTTTAGACATCGCTAATGTCGTTTCAAGACGTTCAATCAAGATGTTATGCATAGAGCCATCTGGATTAAGCGCGTAACCCAAAGTGACGATGGCACCGTGGTCGCTCAACAGCCCTTTATCTGCAGACTCTTTAAGCGGTGTTTCTAACACACGGTCTACCGTAGCAAAAATACGTTTGATGTCATCTGCTTTGCCCTTATTCAGGCTTTCCAGTTTCTCCATATGCTTGTTGGATTCACCTTCATTACCTTCAAATCGTTGCCAAACCGCTAGGTAAGCATGAAGATCAACATCGTCCGGCGCAACCGTCAGTGCTTGTTCAAACAACTCAATAGCGCGCTCAGCATTCTTGTTGTAAATCTGAGCGTTCGCAGCCGAGATCAGCAAGTCAGTACGGTAAGGTTCTAGCTCGTAAGCTTCTAACAGTCGGTTGGTCACAATTTCCATGTTGCTTGGCATTTTAGCCGTGAAGCCCGCGTGAGAAATTCTTGCCGGAGACTTAAACGCCTGCAACGCATCAAGAAGTAATTGGTCGACAACTTGTCGCTTAGTCACCAACTGCGCGTAGTCCGCAGAAGCCTGTACAGCGCCATCGTTAGCAGCAAAAGAATAAGGTGTTGCGCCAAAAGCGAGCATGCCACCAAGAGCGAGGGCGATAATGTTCTTTTTCATGGAAAGATCCTGTGTCGTTAAGTGTTCACATCAGATTTGCTCACCAATGTAAGTCCCTAAGATTAAAAAACCGTGAACCACACCAGAATCTCCGAGGTTAATATTCATTTGTTGCATAAGGTGTGGCAACAGATCACGATTTTGAACTTATCAATAAGCCTGTGCATCGAGATAATTTTGGTTTAAAGGCGAATTCACCGATCATTTTGGAACATCTAACTACGGATTCCATACGCCCTATTCCACCAAAAACCACCCATAACAAACCCAAACTCCGCAGAAGACAACACGTCCAAACAACAAATTTAAGCTCACTTTTTCAACAACTTAAAATCCAACACACCGAATTGTTGGATGTTAATCCTTCCCCGGATAACAAAGTTTTAAACGTAGCGCCGTTAAATGCGAATCGACATATTTTCAAATAATTCAAAATCAATTATTGAACGATCGTTCAAGTGGTGCTTTAATAAGTGACCAATACAAGGAGTTACCCCATGCTTAAGTTCTATTTTCACCAAACACCCAACCCAATGAAGATCGCTTTGTTTCTAGAAGAGACAGGCCTAGATTTTGAACTTGTTCCTGTCGATACCTTAAAAGGCGAGCAACACACGCCGGAATATCGTTTGATTAACCCGAACGGTAAAACGCCAGCGATTGAAGACGAAGGACAACGCGTATTTGATTCGAACGCCATCCTTCTGTATCTATCAGAGAAGACAGGCAAGCTTGGTGGACAACCAGAAGACAGAGCCGAACTGCTCTCTTGGATGATGTTTATCGCGAGTGGTCTTGGTCCTTATTCGGGTCAATCGGTACACTTCCGCAATGCGGCACCAGCAGGCCTAGACTACGCTGTGAACCGTTACCTACGTGAAGCACAACGTCATTACGAAGTGCTAGAAAAGCATATGGAAGGTCGTGAATTTATCGTCGGCAATGAGTACACCATTGTCGATGTAGCTGCATGGGGTTGGATTGATAAAGCACCTGTCGTGCTTGGTGAAGAAGGCTTAGAACCTTACCCGAACTTGAAGCGTTGGTTTAACGCCATCAACACTCGCCCTGCCGCAATTCGCGCCCGAGAAACCGGCAAAGACGTTGAATTTAAAACTGAACGTGATGAAGAAGCGAAACGAGCACTGTTTCCTTCGAATTATGCGAAGTAGAAGAATTGAAAGTTAACACTCTACTGAGTGATAGCTAAAACTCAAACAGAAAGAGCCGCTAAAAAGCGGCTCTTTCTGTTCAAATCATATCAAACATCATGATTTTACAATCCACTTATCCAAAACACATTTCTAGACATAAATAAGTTACATACCTTGCTAAATTTACAAGAATTTAATAGTCAAAAGTATGACAAAGTCGTTCAAACGACATTGAAAGCAATTGATCCGGAACGATTGTGACTAAATTTTCTATTAATCTACAAGACAAAAAAGGAGCAAGAATGCTCCTTCCTCGTCGAGATAAAACAATGTGGGTTACTTTTGACTTAACTGAATAAGGTCTAAAACAGGTGTACAATACAGCTTTTCTTCAACAACCTTGGTTTTCTTGAAGTGCTCTGCATGAAACCCCAAGTGCTTAGTGAGTGTTTTGTCCCAAGATTCGTCCTTCAAGCTATCCTTCACTTCAATTACTTGTTCAAAACAAAATAGCATTCTAGCTATGTACCAAACGTACTTATCATACTTAGGGTCTCGTGCAGAAACTGCACTGTACCCTTTCGCAAAATCAGGGTTCTCCATAGCTAATTGCAGATATGTTTGATAAGCCGTGTCTGCAACTGTTTTTTTTGCAATCTCTTTGTTTTCACTGATAGTTTTCTTAGCAACCAGTATAGCCCAAATCGCAACACCACCGCTTACTGCTGGTGACAAAGCGGTAGCCCATTGTACTAATGTTTCCATAATTCCTCTTAGTGTTTGCGGTTAAAGCCTGCAGGCTCCGTTTTCGTTTTCTTGTATTCTCTTACCTTACGTCGAAATGCAGCTAAATCAATGTCGGCTGTACTAATCGCTATTTGACTAGCTCCGTGGGCATGAGATATCAACTTATGATGTTTCTCTTTATACGGAGCTTGCATCGTTGAACCTCCATACTCTCCTGTATTGGCAATCACAATATGCTGGTACATATGCCATTGCAGTGCCGATGCCATATTGTCAAAAGTATTTACGTCCTTGTTATAAGCAGCGATGACAAACATGTCGGTTTTATCTCTTAAATCAGCCGCTAATCGAATGTCAGTAGCATCGTAACAAATGGCACCCGTGAGTTTAAATGGCCCCTCAGGACTACCCTCGACTTCAATAACATGCTGACATGGTCTATACCCCTCAACTCCTAAGTGTTTTTCTCCCGGAGTCATGTGGAATTTACCTTGATCTCGGATACGCCAATGCATACCAAACTCAGTTTTGTCAGGTATTATCCAGCGAGCTTTATTTATAATCCGACCATCATGCTCAGTAAAAACAAATCCCGCAAAGACGATAGACTTTGTCTTAAGCGCAAGCCCTCTAATAAGGTCCTCGTCATCAGGATGAACTGCGACTTCAGAAAACACTATCAAATCAGCAGTACTTTTATAGTCACTCGACTCTGCCCTTAACTTTGCACTCAAAGTTTGTTCAGTTAATTTACAGATTTCTGCTAGATGTTCGCGGTGCTTCCACCGAATATTAGGATGATCCAAGGTAACGTCTGATAAATGGAAGTGTTTTTCTTTGGGAAACAACTGTTGAACCGTAACAACTCGGAATAGATTTGCTTCTAGCTCGGGCCTATTGATGATCGTAGGCAGTGTCGGTACTTCAGATGCTAAACACACACAGGCATTTAGCTGTTTCAATCTGTTTTTCAAACACTCCTTAAATCCATATAAATTTGTTATTGAAAGTATCTCTTTCTCTTCAATATAAGAAGAAGAAAAACCTGGCCATTGAAGGCAATGTTGGAGTAGATGTGCAAACCAATCACTAATCGTACCGAAGGAGCCCACAATAGATTCAGGTGAATGTAACATTCCCATTTGTCTCTTGAAAAACTGAGTTCTAATACCTGAATATTTCGACTCTTCACTCTTCAAGTCATTTCGTTGAGTGTAGTCAATATTGCCTAATGCTGCTCCTCTCAGTAAACTGCAAATCCAATAGACTTTTTGTTCGTCTGTTGACCTTGTAGAATCAGTTACTAACCAACTTGGAGTCTTATATCTAGGGTCATAAGAAACGTCTCCTTTTGGTTCAGGAATACAAATGATTTTGGTATCAGTATTCCATAAATCATTCCACGAATTAGATCCTTGAATCTCTATCTTGATTTCATGAGGTGAAAGTTGCTCGCCATCGCATCTCCAATACTCAGAATCTTCATTTTCAACTATTTCTGCTAACGCAATACCCAATTTCAGCAATGAGTGTTCGTGTTTGAAAGGGTTAGCTTTAAAGCTAGATATTGTGGAGAGGTAATGAATATGACCATTTGGGTTCGACTCGCTTTTTGGAATAGCCCAACGATAGAGAGTCACCCGGTCTTTATCTTTAGTCCGTCGCATTTCACTCCAAATAGCATTCCAAAACTTACCGCCACGATAAGCATATGATTCAAGGATCGCATCTAAAGTCTCAGGATTTGAGGAATGTAACAACAAGAAAGCAGCGTTAGCTTGGTAATCGTCTGTAATTTGAGCCGCTATTTCAAACAAGTATCCATCAGAGATGCGGAAGTTCGTTAAACGTTGTTTCATCAACACTTGATGTAATCTACCGATACTAGGAGTTACTTTATCAGAATCAATAAGTGGCTGATTTACAGAGACTAAATAAAATAGCGCTTGCTTGTAAATATACTTAGGTAATATAGCTTTACTAGAGAGTAGCTTTTGAGCTGTAGCTGTAGTATCACTAATTAAACTCTTATATTCATGACGTCTTTCTTGTTCCAATCGTCGATAAATATCAATGACACTTCTAAATATATCTGACAGTAGGTAAGTCATAATATACCGGTCTTCAGTGTCTTTACTTTTTTTTACTCTATTAAGTATTTCTTCAAGTATACTTCCATACAAAGAATTTGAAGGATGTAATTCAATTGCTTTACGAAATAAAATCATATTAGATGGATCTTTGAGCCAACCAGTTATTAATTCTTTCGATATAACCTTTGCCTCATTATCCCAAAGAAAGCTATCTTTAGGTGAAATCACCTTACTTTTTTGCTTGAGAACGGAGCTAAGTCTATGAGCAGAAAATCGACGTACAGAGTCTTCATTTATCGCACTATCTAAGTTTAAACTAGGAAATACTTTTTCAACACCTTGAAGAACATCGCTGTGGTCAGTTTGCAACAATTGCTGTAGTGCAGGGATACTCGAATCCAAAGTATTTCTATCAGCCACACATGAAGCACCTATTTCACGTTGAAGCTCATTGACTCTATTAGATAAACTACTCCAATTATCTAGATCTGCTAATTCAAAAACCTGAGTTTTATCGCTATTTATTTTTAAATACTGTAAGCCATTTGAGATATCTTCCTGACTCTGACTCAAATTTTCATCCAAAATGTCCTGAACAAATGCTTCAATTGAATCTTTAATTTTAGTTTTATTTAGTGACTCTCCAGAAACAACAAACCGAAGATCGTCAACATACCGACAATAATCGTGTAAATAGACTTGATTATCACTGACTTTACTTCGAAGGTTTCCAATTACTTTTTCATCAAAGTCTATCAGGTAAGCGTTAGATAAAGCTCCAGAAGAAGCCAGCCCTTGTGGTAATCCTAATGAAGTTGGCAAGTCTAATTTTTTGGCATCTTCTATTGATTCTTCCGACCAGTCCCAGTCAAACACATCTAGTGCTTTATTCCAAAATGTAGCATCATGAACATAATTCTCTTTATGTTGTTTTTTATAATGATCAGACGATATCCTTTCTAGCTTGTTAAAGAGTAAGTCTAGTTTTATTGACCCATAAAAATTTGATAAATCTAGATGTAGGACATAAACCTCGTCAGCAGTACTGACTTTTTGTTGAACATCTCTTCCTATTGAAGCTGGTCTTTGTAAAAAAGTACGGTAGTCTGAAGAGTACTTACGGTAAAACTCACTCCCTCCCCAACGGAATCTCGCGATTCCATCTTCCCAATCACAAAGCAGGCGATTACCATAACTCACTATGTTGTTATCTATGTGATCGGTGTAATCTTGATCTACTAAGGAACAATTCTTTTGCCGACTTTCTAGAGCATCTGCAACACACATCGTAACTGCTGTCGCCACTGTTTGGTCTTTAATAAAAACATCTGCTAAAGGGCGAAGTTTTCTATCACTTTTCTTTTGAATCCATCGACCTTTTTCAATAGACCATTTCGCTGCTTTAGGTGCAGGTATCAGCGGCTTTGTTGCGTAATTC
>NZ_MCZK01000172.1 GCF_002875945.1 Vibrio lentus | reverse complement strand
GTTCAAATTTTTCTTTAGACACAATCGTGTTCCTTCCTAGTTATGATTCGCCACGTTCATTATTGAGCGAGACGCGCCAGAAATTGCTATTTTATGCGCCAACTCTCGTTAGCGCAATATTTGGACGCATTGATCTTTCAAAAAATGAAAAAAATGCATCCCTTTTGTTTAACCACGCTCTGCAATGATTGCATTAGCAACATTTTTTGGCACTTCAGCGTACTCACTAAACTCCATAGAGTAAGAAGCACGACCTTGTGTCGCAGAACGCAAATCAGTTGCGTAACCGAACATGACAGACAACGGAACTTGTGCACGAATTATCTTCAGGCCAGCTGTCCCCTCGTCCATACCTTCGATGATGCCGCGACGACGGTTAATATCGCCAACAACGTCACCCATCCAGTCTTCTGGAGTAGTTACTTCAACTTTCATCATAGGCTCAAGCAAAACTGGTTGCGCTTCTAGTGCACCTGTTCTGAAAGCCATAGAGGCAGCGATTGTAAACGCCATCTCACTTGAATCTACTTCATGGTAAGAACCATCATATAGTGTAGCTTTGATATCCAAAACTGGATAGCCCGCTAATACACCATTATTCATTTGCTCTTCAACGCCTTTAGCGACAGAGGTAATGAACTCTTTTGGCACGATACCATTGGCAATTTCATCTACGAAGACAAAGCCTTCACCGGCTTCTGATGGTTCCAGTTTCAGCCACACGTGACCGTACTGTCCTTTACCACCATGTTCGCGGATAAATTTACCTTCAGCTTTCGCTGTACCACGAATGGTTTCACGATAAGCAACTTGCGGATTACCAACGTTGCAGTTCACGCTGAATTCACGTTTCATGCGGTCAACGATGATATCTAAGTGCAGTTCACCCATGCCAGAGATTAGTGTCTGGCCAGTTTCGTCATCCGTTTCAACACGGAACGATGGATCTTCTGCCGCTAGCTTACCTAACGCGATAGTCATTTTATCTTGATCAGCTTGAGAGCGAGGCTCTACAACGATCTGAATAACGGGATCTGGGAATTCCATACGCTCAAGAACAATTTTATGGTTCTGGTCACATAGAGTTTCACCAGTAGTCACATCTTTCAGGCCGATAATGGCTGCGATGTCACCTGCTCGTACTTCTTTTACTTCTTCACGTTTGTTTGAGTGCATTTGAACAATGCGCCCTAAACGTTCACGTTGTTTCTTCACAGAGTTGTAAGCTGTTTTACCGCTTTCAACAACACCAGAGTAAACACGGATGAAAGTTAAAGTACCAACAAATGGGTCTGTTGCGATTTTAAATGCTAGCGCTGAGAACGGTTCTTTGTCGTCCGCGTGACGCTCAATTTCATTCTCGTCATCATCGATACCCTTAATTGCAGGTACATCGACTGGAGAAGGAAGGAAATCAACAACTGCATCTAGAACAGCTTGTACGCCTTTGTTTTTGAAAGCACTACCGCAAGTTGCAAGTACGATTTCATTGTTAAGGGTACGAGTACGAAGACCTTGTTTGATTTCAGCTTCTGTCAATTCACCTTCTTCAAGGTACTTATCCATCAGCTCTTCATTTGCTTCTGCAGCAGCTTCAACAAGTTCTATACGATATTCTTCAGCCATTTCTTGCATGTCTGCTGGAATGTCTTCGTACGTAAAAGTCATGCCTTGGTCAGCTTCGTTCCAGTTGATTGCCTTCATCTTGATAAGATCGACAACACCCTGGAAGTTTTCTTCAGCACCAATGTTAAGTTGAATGGGCACAGGAGTCGCGCCTAGGCGGTCCTTAATCTGTTCAACTACGCGCAAGAAGTCTGCGCCTGTACGGTCCATTTTGTTAACGAAAACCATACGTGGAACTTGGTACTTATCAGCTTGACGCCATACTGTCTCTGACTGAGGTTCAACACCAGATGAGCCACAGAAAACAACAACTGCACCATCAAGTACACGCAGAGAACGTTCTACTTCGATAGTGAAGTCAACGTGTCCAGGAGTGTCGATGATGTTGATGCGGTGGTCAGAATACTGAGCTTCCATACCACGCCAAAACGTAGTGGTTGCTGCTGAAGTGATCGTAATACCGCGCTCTTGCTCTTGCTCCATCCAGTCCATGGTTGCTGCACCATCGTGAACTTCGCCGATTTTGTGAGAAAGACCGGTATAGAACAGAATACGTTCACTTGTGGTTGTTTTACCTGCATCTACGTGAGCAACGATACCGATATTACGGTACTGCTCAATAGGAGTTTTACGAGCCACGGTTGAATCCTCTTATTAGAGACTTAGGGACTATTGCTATGTCTAGATTGTGCGTTAAAAGCGATGCTTCGCTAAAAAGCTTTGCCCTAGAAATAGCAATAGTTCCTAGCATAAGCATAGGAACTAAAGAAGTGCTGCAAGGAACCTTGCAGCACTGAAAAGGTATTACCAGCGGTAATGTGCGAACGCTTTGTTTGCGTCAGCCATGCGGTGAACGTCTTCACGTTTCTTAACCGCAGTACCTTTGTTCTCAGACGCGTCTAGCATTTCAGCAGCTAGGCGTTGAGCCATAGATTTTTCACCACGCTTACGCGCAGCTTCAACTACCCAACGCATAGCAAGAGCGTTACGGCGAACCGGACGAACTTCTACAGGTACTTGGTAAGTTGAACCACCCACACGGCGAGATTTAACTTCTACCGCTGGGCGAACATTTTCAAGAGCTTCTTCAAATACAGCTAAGTGATCTTTACCAGATTTCTCAGCCATAGTTTCTAGTGCAGTGTAAACAATCTTCTCTGCAGTAGATTTTTTTCCGTCAACCATAAGGATGTTAACGAATTTTGCCAGCAGTTCAGATTTGAACTTAGGATCTGGAAGGATCTTACGCTGGCCTATTACGCGACGACGTGGCATGGAATTTCTCCGTTGTCTTCTTCAGGTTTTTTCCAAAACTTTTCAGAATAATAAATAAATAGTGTTTGGCCTTACTTAACGCTTTCTTTTAAAAAAAGACGCATTAAGACTTAGGACGTTTCACACCATACTTAGAACGACCTTTCTTACGGTCGTTAACGCCTGCACAGTCAAGTGCACCGCGAACAGTGTGGTAACGCACACCTGGTAAATCTTTAACACGACCACCACGGATAAGAACAACACTGTGTTCTTGAAGGTTATGACCTTCGCCGCCGATGTATGAAGTAACTTCAAAGCCGTTAGTTAGACGAACACGACATACTTTACGTAGTGCTGAGTTCGGTTTTTTTGGAGTAGTAGTATATACGCGAGTACATACACCACGTTTTTGTGGGCACGCTTCTAGTGCAGGCACGTTGCTTTTAACAACCTGCTTTACACGAGGAGTACGTACCAACTGGTTAATAGTTGCCATTAACTAGCTCCTGATTTACTTGAAAGTAAGCTTGATGAAAAATCTAGCCCTATTACACATAGTGTAAATAGGGACGCAAAATTCTATTCAGCAGTGGGATGTGTGTCAAGAAATATACAGATCTTTTTTAGCCGTCTAGAGCTCAGGATGGTCTTTTTTTAACCACACTGATAAAACACGGCTACCAAGTCACTGATTTGTCGTTCAAAACCGTCAGTTTGACGAATCCATCGAAGTCCACTTGATTCAGAGTGCTTGAAGCAAGTTGTTGTAAACCTCGGCTATCTAGATCTGTTTTTAATACCGACACATGTTCAACGGTTGAGATTTGATTGAATAACTCATGATTTGGCAGGCAAACATACACCGCATCTTCCAGCAAAAGGATGTGATCCTGTTGTTGTGAGTACGCCAATGCAAGCTTGAGTTTGTCTACTGATTTTACAATATGAAGCATAACGTTCCCTAGAAAGTCAGTATTTTTTGGCTCTGAGCTAACTTCTGCGTCAACTCACTCACTTCTAGCGCAGTCACATCGATCAACAAGTTATCTGTCGAGAGGCCGAACTGATTGAGGCTATGTTGACACACGTAAACCTGCTCGATGTCGTAGAGATCCATGAGCTTGAATGCAGAAATATAGTCACGTGATAGGGATTCATCTGGCTGTTGAGCCTTGAGAAGCTGTGTAACGCCATCACCAACAAAGAATACGGTAATGTCTTCACTATAGGCTGAAGCCGCTAGCAGCGCATCTAGCCCTTCTCTACCCGCAGCCGTCGTATGAGGAAAAGTATTAAATATAAAGGCCAATTTACTCAAAACTGCACAACCCTATCTTGCGTCAAAAGTGCTTCAGATAAGCTCCCTAACCCAGCTTGGGTAAAACCAGCCGCCAAGTTAGAGGCGCTCAATTGATGTTGCGTTGCTTCTTCAGTGCTGATCACTCCGCGTCTGAGCGCAGCAGCAACACATGTCTCGAGGCTAACATTGTGCTCATCCGCCAGTTTTTGCCAAGCGGATGCCAAGTCGAATTCATCATTAGCGGGCACAGTAATGCCAGAGCCATTACTGACACCATCTTGATAGAAGAACACACTGTGGAGTTTGTGGCCCTGTTTCAATAGAGCCACGGCAAACTGATAAGCACTTCTTGCAGATTGTGAGCCGTAAACCGGCCCATTAACTAGGAGTGTGTAGCTTAACAACCCTCTTCATCCTCTGTTTTGCGTTGACGGATGTATAAGTAAACGGTGTGCTTAGAGATATTCAATCGCTCAGCTACACGGTTAATCGCGTCTTTAATATCGAAAATACCTTTGTCGTAAAGCTCCATCACGATTTGACGGTTCTTAGTATTATTCGATACTGATTTGTCTGCATTGATTTCTTCAATGGTGCGTTCAACCGTTTGGTCGACAAGCTCTTCGACATCACTGGCAAAGTTTACTGATGATGCAGCTTCGTCCGCATCTTGCGTAGGCATGAAAGATTGCAGTACTTGTGAGAATGGCGCATCTAGGTTGACGTTAATACACAGCAAGCCAATCACTCGGTCTTCACCATTGCGGATAGCAACCGTGATCGACTTCATCAATACTCCGCCTTTAGCGCGAGTAAAGTATGAACGTGAGAAGTTACGCTTAGAACCTTCAATATCTTTCAGCATCTTTAATGCAAGATCGGTGATCGGCGAACCAACCTGACGACCTGTATTTTCGCCGTTGGCAATTTTAATCGCAGAAGTATTGAGGTCTTCTAAAGAGTGTAAAACGATTTCACAAAACGGACCGATAAGACTCGCAATACCGTCAACCACGGCCTCATAAGATCTTAAGATAATTTTATCGTGTTCACTGAATGGCATGACGTGGACTGATTCCATTTCAAGTAACACATCCGCATTGACTGTTTCTGTAGTAGTCACTTATTCCTTACCTTCGTGTGAAAAATCAACAAATTTATGTAAGTTTATCAGAAAATTTTAATTGCACACCTAGCTAACATTGCAACTAGTGATTTAGAACAACTTTAAAAATCAAATACTCATTTAAAAAGCAAAAAAAAAGCCCAACTCAACGTTAGGCTTTTTATTCAATCTTCGTATTTTAATACGAGAGATTCATTCGATACTTTTGTTCGATATTACTGAGCAGGAGCTGCTTCAGCGTTATCGATTTTCAGTAGCTCAACTTCAAATACTAGTGTTGAGTTAGCTGGGATAGTCGGTGTGTCTTGCTCACCGTATGCTAGCTCTGGCGGGATTACGAATTTGTACTTAGAACCAACTTGCATCAGTTGTACGCCTTCAGTCCAGCCTGGGATTACGCGGTTTGGTGGGAATGTTGCTGGTTCGCCACGATCGTAAGAGCTATCGAACTGAGTACCGTCTGTTAGCGTACCTTTGTAGTGTACTTGAACCGTATCAGTGTCTTTTGGAGATGCGCCTTCGCCAGCTGTCATTACTTGGTAAAGTAGGCCAGATTCAGTTTGCTTCACGCCTTCAGTCTTAGCGAACTCAGCGCGGAAATCATCACCCGCTTTCTTCACTTCTGCTGATTTCTCTGCCGCTTGGGCTTGCATTGTTTCAGCAACACGCTTGTCTAGAGCTTCAAGTGCAGCGCGAGTCTCTTCTTCGTTCAGTGCAGTTTTCTCTGCAAATACGTCTTCGATACCTTGAAGAACCATATCTTTGTCTAGGTTGATGCCTAGCTCGCTTGGCTTATCAATGCTTGTGCTTAGGTAGTTAGCGAAAGATACACCGATTGCGTATGCCGCTTTGTCGTCTTCTGTTTTAAAGTTTACTGCTTCAACTTTAACTTCTTCTACCTGTGGAGCTTCTGCCTTTGGTTCTTCTTTCTGACAACCAACTGCTAGCATAACCGTTGCGGCAAGCAGTGATACTTTTAAAACTGATTTCATTGAATTCTCCAATTAATGGCCAAGCCATTGGTTATTGTGCACAAATCTAATGATTAGATTGGTGTGAATACGTTAGTTATAACAATATACTAGTCATATGTCTTTCGACAAAAACCGGATTATTAGACGTGATGCAAATATTTTTCCATTCATTGCTATGTGCAATTGTCATCACCTTGTTAAATGGATGTTTTTTCTTCCAAGATGATGAGCAACGTTGGGAAATTGAACCCAATGGTGCCACCAGCTTTGCCCTAAGCAGAGATGGACGCTTCGCTCTACTCTACTCTCAGCAAAAACACTTACTGCTCTGGGACTTAGACCAAAACAAAGAGCTCGCTCAACTCGGCCCGCAAGACCAATCCGAAAACCAAATATCGCGCATTCGCATCTCTGACAATGGTCGCTTTGCGATTACCGCAAGTCAGATGAATTTCGCCGTTTGGGACCTATCTTGGACTCAAGCTGAAGGGCTTTGGTCTATTTCCGATGGCTTGATTCGCGATGTCGACATATCCAGCAATGGTGAAAAAGTCTTACTTGGCCTGTCTAACGGCAAAGCTATCTATGTGGACTTAGTCACCGGACGCCGTCTGGAGTTCCTCGCTCACCGAGAAAAAGTTAATTCCGTCTCCCTATCTTCGAATGGGCGCTACGCGTTATCAGGTGGTAACGACTACAAAGCTTACCTTTGGGATACCGAATCAGGCTTGGTGTTACGTACTTTCGAGCATGAACAAAGAGTAGTACGAGTTGCACTACAACGGGATGGAGAATTGGCTTTTACTTCCGATGGCGGCAACCAAGCGATGATTTGGGATCTAGAAACAGGTGAACCTCAAGCGCAATTGCAGAGCTGGTCTCGACAGCTGATATTCTCTAGTGCTCGCTTTTCTGACGACGGCAGTATGTTGGTGACGGGGACGCCATCAAGCCAAGTAAGCGTGTGGAATACTCAAGATGGAAAACGAATTTCTCGCCACGATGCTGAGCCATTAAAAGATGCTCGCCCTCCCCGTGCGGTAGTGTATGATGCAGCCTTTGATGAAAAGAACCGTGTGATATCGGGCACCTCTGCGGGCATAGCCCAAGCTTGGAATGTGGATTAAGAACGATGACAGAAAAGCGAATTGAACAACTAGAAAGCCGCGTGAATGACCTAGAATGTCAGTTGGCTTTCCAAGAACAAACCATTGAAGAACTCAATGAAGCGCTTAGCCAACAACAGATGTTGATCACGAGAATGCAAGATCAAATGAAGTTCGTGGTGGGTAAAGTGAAAAATATGGATGGCTCAAACCTCGCTGACGCATCAGAAGAGACGCCACCTCCCCACTATTAAGTGCGGTTCCAAATAACGAATTGGTTCTAGTGACGCATATCGCTAGTCTCTCGTCCTCGATGTGTAAACACATTTCAGGACGGGACATAGATAACTAAAAGGGCGACAGATGCTTATCTGTCGCCCTTTTGTTTGTTTAATCTGCACTAATTCAACTAAAGCGAGTTAAGCCAATACAAGCTTAGTCATCGGCATAAATCTTCACTTCCACACAGCCGTTAGTATCAACACTCGCGCGATACATTCCGGAACTGTTCATACCGAAGTGAATATCACCTTGGCCATCGATAGCGATCAAGCCACCTTCGCCGCCCATGGTTTTCAGCTCACCTTGAATGATGTGTTCACAAGCCGTATGCACATCTTCTTTGAGATAACGCATCCGTGCTGCCACATCACTGGCAACCATCTTTCTAAGGAAGAACTCACCCATGCCTGTTGTTGATACGGCCACGTTACCATTTTCAGCAACAGTGCCTGCTCCGATGATTGGAGAATCCCCCACACGGCCGTATTTTTTATTAGTTACGCCTCCGGTGCTGGTTGCGGCCGCTAAGTTACCGGCTTGGTCTAACGCCACCGCACCAACCGTGCCGTACTTTTTATCGTCAGGGTATTTCTGAGCTTGTTGTTCATCATATTTCGCTTCAGACAGAGCAAAGATGCCTTTCTCTTTCATCGACTGAAGTTGGTCATAACGACGCTCAGTAAAAAAGTAATCTTGCTCAGTGAAGGTGTACTCATGCTCAAACGCAAACCTCTCTGCGCCTTCGCCAATCAGCAGTACGTGGTCGCTTTTAAGCATCACATCACGTGCTAGTTCTATCGGATTTTTAATATGACGGACGCCTGCAATAGCCCCTGCATCCATTTCGCGACCATGCATAACAGAAGCATCCATCTCAACAAATTCATCATGAGTCAGAACCGAACCTTTACCAGCATTAAAGTGTGGGCTGTCTTCCATCACTTTAACCGATGCCACCACCGCATCCAGAGCATCACCTCCCGATTGCAGTACTTGATAGCCAGCTAAAACTGACTTTTCCAAAGCCTCGGTAATACCCGTTTTTAATTCATCGCTCATTTGCTCTCGTAAGATGGTGCCTGCACCACCATGAATAGCAATTGAAAAAGGCTGTGACATGCGAACTCTCCACTGACGTCGTCTTATAATGTTGTGCTATCAATACCACATTCATGGTTTGATGTCTGATAGCGAAAACCAAACTTTTTACGAATGCTTAGATTTGCGGACACTTAGATTTGCAGACACTTAGCTCGGTAGATTAAAAGCCAGCTCAGAAAACTCGACTCCTAAACGACAAAAGCCTCCGCAAGGGAGGCTTTCAGTATTCTTAAACTAAACCGTTAATTCGGTATTAGTGAGAACCACAGCTACCGCCGCCGCAGCAGCCGTCTTTTTTCTCTTCACCGTGGTCATGGCCTTCGCCACCACAACAACCGCCTTCGTGGTCGTGATCATGGTCGTGACCGTGGCTGCCACAGCCGCCTTCTTGGTGTACGTGACCGTGCTGAACTTCTTCTTCAGTCGCTTCACGAACAGCTACAACTTCAACGTCAAACGTTAGAGTTTGACCAGCAAGCATGTGGTTACCGTCAACAACAACTTCGTCGCCGTCTACTTCAGTCACTTCAACTGGGATTGGACCTTGGTCAGTATCCGCTAGAAAACGCATGCCAACTTCGATTTGCTCAACACCTTGGAACACGTCAGCAGGAACACGTTGAACTAGGTCATCGTTGTGATCGCCGTATGCGTCTTCTGGAGTAACAGTTGCTGAGAACTTGTCGCCAGCTACTTTGCCTTCAAGCTCTTTTTCAAGACCTGTAATTAGGTTGTTGTGACCGTGAAGGTAATCTAGTGGAGCTTCTGCAGTTGATTGGTCAACTACTACGCCATCTTCAAGTTTCACTTGATATGCAACACTAACTACTACGTTCTTTTCAATTTTCATGAGAGCTCCAAGGAGGTTTGGACTAAGCTCGAACAGTTGAGCTTAGGAAAAATTCTGTACCGGGATATTATGGGGATCAATTAACGAAACTCAATCATTCTGGCTTAAAAATACCGATCATTTCTTGATTCGCGTGTTCAGATTTCTCTACAGTTTTTGGTTTACGCTGCTCGGTGAAGTCGCAATCGACGCATTCCACCAGCTCGATATTATTTTCAACCCACCAGCGGAGTGTGTCTTGAGTACTGCAGCTTGGGCAGCTCGCCCCAGCGATAAAGCGTTTTTTCTGTTTCACGTTCATATCCTTTACTACTCTGGATTCGCAGTTCTTCTATTCGTCTCTGAGTTAAAGACTCTGTAGAGACCGCGTTTATTATTAGGGTGTATTGTTGTTGGTTATAATATCTGGGTTATAAGTTCTGAAGAGCTATTCACTCCAGACTATTGCCAGTAATTTCGAGATTGGTGATCGTTTTCCATCTCGTGTCCAAAAATCTCTTCGAGCTCTTTACGAGCCTCTTTCGCTCGCTGGGCTAACTCGGCATCTTCGTTATGCTGAGGAAGTAACTCTTTCAGCATACCATTATCCAATTTCCTAAAGTGTGCTTCTGCTCGCTTCGCTTTATATGGATGCATGCCAAGTTCGGTCAATGTTTGACGACCTAAATCTAATGCCCCAAGGAAGGTTTCACGCGAGTAGTTGCTCACACCATGGTTAAGTAATTGATACGCTTCAACACGGCTTCGTGCACGCGCTAAAATCTTCAACTGTGGGAAGTGCTGCTTACACAAATCGACGGTCTTCATGATTTCATCAGGAGAATCGGTACACAACACAATGGCTTCTGCCTTGTCAGCTCCCGCAGCTCGTAATAGTTCAAGGTGAGTAGAGTCACCGTAAAATACCTTGTAGCCGAACTTCCTAAGGATATGTATTTGGCTGGCATCACTTTCAAGGACGGTGATACGAATCTTGTTGGCATACATCAAACGACCAATGATCTGACCGAAACGACCAAAGCCCGCAATAATTACTCGAGGGCTGCGATCAACCACATCTGAAGACATCGCGCTTTCACTGATTTGATTAAGTTGGCGAGCAAAGAATCGGTCTTGCAGTTTAAGCATCAATGGCGTGGTCACCATAGAAAGGCTCACAACAACCAGTAAGAACGACACTTGGTCGCCGCTTAAGATGCCTTGTGCACTCGCCGCGGTAAAAATAACGAAAGCAAACTCACCACCTTGGCTGAGAATCATCGCCATTCGGCTACGCGCTTTAGCTTGAGTGCCGAAGATACGAGCCAGCGCATACAGCACCAAACCTTTCAATACGACCAGAGACGACACTGCGATAAGTATTGCGAATGGGCTTTCTGCCAATAAACCTAGGTTTACCGCCATACCCACAGAGATAAAGAACAGACCAAGCAGTAACCCTTTGAATGGGTCAATCGCGATTTCTAGCTCGTGTCGATACTCACTTTCAGCCAGAAGTACGCCCGCTAAGAAAGTACCCAGAGCCATCGACAAACCAATCTGCTGCATGATGACGGCAATACCAATCACCAATAACAGCGCTGCGACCGTGAACAACTCACGCACACCGCTCATGACTACATATCGGAATAGTGGTCTCAACAAGAAGTGACCACCAACAAGCAAGCCAATCACACCGCCCAGCATCCACAGCATGTCAGCCCAACTGCCACCCGTATTACCAGCGAGCAAAGGCAGCATCGCCAACATAGGGATTACGGCAATATCCTGAAAGAGTAAGACTGCAAAGCCTGACTGCCCCGCTTCTTTACCACCGAGTTCTCGCTCTTCAATAACGCGCAAGGCGATTGCCGTGGAAGACAGCGCTAAACCCATACCTATTACTAGGCTGGTTTGCCAAGTTAATCCGAACATACAGGCGATGGCGGTAATAATCAGAGTGGTGATCAACACTTGTGCGCCACCCAATCCGAGAATAGGCGCTCTCATCTGCCACAATTTTTTAGGGTTAAGTTCTAAACCGATGAGAAAGAGGAGCAGTACCACCCCGAACTCGGAGAAATGCAGAATCGCTTCGACATCACTGATTA
Organism: Vibrio lentus; assembly: GCF_002875945.1. GTDB lineage: Bacteria > Pseudomonadota > Gammaproteobacteria > Enterobacterales > Vibrionaceae > Vibrio > Vibrio apostichopi. Next base: position 134,057 of record NZ_MCZK01000172.1, on the reverse strand, counting down.
AGCCAAGCCCCCAAGGACCAATCGCTACGCCAGCTAATAGATAGCCGAGTACTGAGCCTAAGCCAGCGCGCTGTGCGATAGGAACCGCGACCACAGCAGCCGCTAAAAAAATAACGCTACTTTGTAGAAAATCGTTAGTCAGAGCCATCATTCGCTCCTATATCTTGTAGCGGGTCTCGCAACCAGTTTCGATACGCTTCCGCGTGTTGGTAACGCGTCATATCCGAGACGTTTCTTGCCCAGTGTAGAACTAAAGGTGACATCCAGTGCATCTGACACAAAGCGGCGGTTAACTCGAATGGCTGCAAAATCTCTTGTAATGGATATTTATTATAGCCTGCCTCTCCAAACGCCTCTTCTTTACCACCTGTTGTGATAACGCTACGCCAGTGTTTACCCTTAAGCGCACTATGCTCACCAAACGCAAAACCTTTACCTAATACTCGGTCAAACCACTCTTTCAGTAGCGATGGGCATGAATACATAAACAAAGGGTGTTGGAAGACAATCACATCATACTGAAGCAGTAGCTCATGCTCATAAGGCACATCAATAAAGAAATCAGGATACGTCGCGTAGAGATCATGGATTTTGACATGCCCAAGCGACTCTATCTTTTTAACCATCATTTGATTGGCAATAGAGGTTTGTGGCTCAGGATGTGCGTAGATCACTAGCACCTTTGGCACAGCTTTTTGTGTCGAGGGAGTATTACTCATTCCTTTGAAACATTCCTTTTAGAGCTAAACGGTGGCAAGGCCACAAGAATTTAAGCAAAAGTTATTAATATGTTATTGGCATCATAACGCAAATTGCATTGTGATCGACTTTTATCTGGATTCAGCCTACTATGCAGGCGTCTGTTCACCTCTAATTTCTATGCTACCTCTATATGATTACTTTCTCTGATATTCAATTGCTACGCGGCGGTAAGCCACTTCTCGACCAAGCATCTGCAACCCTTCACCCTGGCGATAAAGTCGGTTTGGTGGGTAAAAATGGCTGTGGTAAATCTACGCTGTTCGCCTTAATTAAAGACGAGCTATCGATTGATGCCGGTTCATTCAGTAAACCCGCTCACTGGGAAATGGCTTGGGTTGCACAAGAAACCCCTGCATTAGAAAGAAAAGCCATTGAATATGTGATTGATGGTGACAGAGAATATCGAGGCCTTGAAGAGCAGTTGGCGAAAGCAGAACAAGCCGACAACGGTACACTGGTAGCAGAGATACACGGCAAGATTGAAACCATTGGTGGTTACACCATCAATTCACGAGCAGCCGAATTACTTGATGGCCTTGGTTTTCGCCAAGAACAAATGACATGGAACCTGACCCAATTTTCGGGTGGTTGGCGTATGCGTTTGAACTTAGCGCAAGCCCTTCTATGCCGCAGTGATTTACTGCTACTCGATGAACCAACCAACCACTTAGACTTAGATGCTGTGATGTGGTTAGAGCGCTGGCTACAAAACTACCCAGGCACATTGGTTCTTATCTCGCACGATAGAGACTTCTTAGACCCTATCGTCAACCGCATCGTGCATGTTGAAAACCAGCAGCTGAACGAATACACCGGTAACTACTCGTCTTTTGAGACTCAACGTGCTCAAAAACTGATTCTGCAACAAGCGATGTTCCAGAAACAGCAGAAACAAATGTCTCACATGCAGAGCTACATTGACCGTTTCCGCTACAAAGCTTCAAAGGCTCGCCAAGCGCAAAGCCGTATTAAAGCGCTTGAGAAAATGGAACAAGTGCTACCCGCTCAATTTGATAACCCATTCAGCTTTGAATTTAGAGAGCCAGACGCGCTGCCTAACCCAATCATGATGATGGATGAAGTATCGGCAGGCTACGATGACAACCTGATTCTAGAAAAGATTCGCCTTAACCTTGTTCCGGGTAGCCGTATCGGTTTGCTGGGCCGAAACGGTGCGGGTAAATCAACCCTAATCAAACTGCTTTCAGGCGAACTGAAACAGCAAGGTGGTGAGCTGAGCTATTCGCAAGGCGTTAAGATGGGTTACTTCGCTCAGCATCAATTAGAGACGCTGCACCCAGAAGAAACGCCACTGCAACACATGATGCAGATTGCGCCTAAACACACTGAGCAACAATTGCGAGATTACCTCGGTAGCTTTGGCTTCCAAGGTGAAAAAGCGCTGGATAAAGTGGCTCCGTTTTCGGGTGGTGAAAAAGCACGATTGGTACTGGCTCTGCTGGTATGGCAAAAACCAAATCTATTGTTACTCGATGAACCAACCAACCACTTGGATCTCGACATGCGTCAGGCGCTGACCTTCGCGCTACAAACGTTTGAAGGTGCGATGGTTATCGTATCGCACGACCGTTACTTACTGCGTGCAACCACCGATGATTTGTACCTAGTACATGACCGTCAGGTTGCGCCGTTTGATGGTGATCTTGACGATTACTACAAATGGCTGACTGAACAACAAAAAATTGAACGTAAAGAAGCGCAAGCGTTAGCTCCGGCTAAAGATAGCGCAAACAGTGCGGCATCGAAGAAAGAACAAAAGCGTAAAGAAGCCGAGTTCAGAAAACTGACCGCGCCTATTCGCAAACAATTGACTCAGTTTGAAAAGAAAATGGATAAGTTGACGCTTGATCTTGAAGAGGCTGAACAGCAATTATCTGACACTTCACTTTATGAAGCTGAAAATAAGGCTAGACTAAATAAAGTACTCGCTCTGCAAGCGAGCAGTAAATCACAGCTAGAAGAAGTTGAAATGGATTGGATGTCCACTCAAGAAGAGCTTGAGCAAATGGAACAGGAAATGGATAGCTTATGAGCCCAGAGCACGCCCCGATATCACTAACACTGGAACGACTATGGCAATTTAGCCTTCAGTATTACAGTGTGCGCGGTGTAAAGGATGCGTGCTTAGCTTTGCAAAACCAGTTCCACGGCAACGTCAATCTACTGCTGCTTCTCAAATGGCTTGATGAGCAGCAATTGTCTTTTGCCGAAGAAGAGTGGCACAAAGTTCAGCAGTGCTTAAGCCGCTCTGAAACTCTTCTTCACAGCTATCGAGAGCTGCGTAAGCATCTCAAACCTCAAGTCGTCGATTCTCTCTACCGCGAAGCACTCCAATTTGAGCTGCAGCTAGAGAAGCAACAACAATCTGATCTCGTCGACTGTATCAACTCTCTACATCTCTCCTGCAATCAACAATCGCCACTCGCGTTTGAATATTGTCGGCTACTCGGCGCAGAAAATCTCTATGATGCTTTTTCTGAACCAGCCCCTCAGCCTTAACTCGTTGCCTTTCCCTTTTATTCCGTCTAGATCCAAGCTTAACCTCGATATTATTCAATCAGTTACTCATGGGGTATTTTTGTAGCCAGTCTCTGTGAAACCCTTGCGCTTATGCCGAGAATCAACCAAGCTCAAATAAAAACGTGGGCGTTTCGCTAAAAGCTCAACACTTTTCAAAGCCCACAAATAAGCATGGACTGTTTTATGACAATATTTACCGCTGCTGCTGGTTTATCAAATCCTCACCTACAAACCTTGGTGCCTCGGTTTATTAGAAAGCAGGCGTTGTTTGCTCCGCAATGGCAAACCTTAGAAACACCCGATGGTGACTTTCTCGACCTTGCATGGAGCGAATCACCAGATGGCGACAATCCAAATAGTGACGATATAAAGAACAAGCCGATATTCGTGCTGTTCCACGGTTTGGAAGGCAGCTTTGAGAGCCCATACGCCAATGGACTGATGAACGCGTTTGCTAAGGATGGTTGGTTGTCCGTGATGATGCACTTCAGAGGTTGCAGCGGAAAAGCGAATCGCTTGGCTCGAGCTTACCACTCTGGAGAGGTCGAAGACGCTCGCTTCTTTTTAAGGCATCTGCATTCAAGGTTTCCCAATAACCCTAAGGTTGCGGTTGGCATCTCGCTAGGCGGTAACATGTTGGCTAATTATCTCGCCGACTACGCAGATGATCCGTTGATCTCAGCGGCGACGATTGTCTCTGCACCCTTTGACCTTGCGTGTTGCTCAAGTCGTATTGAACAAGGCTTCTCTAAGATCTATAAAAAGTACCTGCTCAATTCTTTGAAATCGAATGCATTGAAGAAACATAAGCTGCTGCAAGAGAAGATTGGTATCTCTGCTGAAAGCATCAAGAAGATCGACAAGCTGTACGAGTTTGATGAGCGAATCACTGCGCCTCTGCACGGGTTCAAGAATGCACAAGACTACTATGCCCAATGTTCTGCATTGCCTAAATTGAATCGGATTAAACTGCCCACACAGATCATTCATGCGAAAGACGATCCTTTCATGACCGATGATGTGATTCCAAAATTCGTTCTACCCGACAACATCGATTATCGTCTGTTTCAAAAAGGCGGCCATGTGGGATTCATTACCGGTAGCACGCTCAAACCAAGGTTTTGGTTAGAAGAAGCATTACCCGCCTACTATGAAAGTATTCAAGATTCGGCATAATGGCCGAGCCTTTGTTAAGGGCTGAATGGTTGACGTCACTAGACACACCGATTAACACATCAATAAACTATTAATGAACATACCCATGAACATAAAAGAGAGAAGTATTTATGATCATCCCATGGCAAGACATCGCACCAGAAACGCTGGAAAACCTCATTAAAGAATTCGTGCTACGTGAAGGTACAGACTACGGTGACGTAGAGGTTTCACTGCAAAACAAGATTGACCAAGTGAAACATCAATTAGCCTCAAAAGAAATCAGCATCGTGTTTTCTGAGCTGCATGAAACCGTTGATATTCAGGTCACAAAACGCTTCTAAGCTGCGCTCATAAAGGAGCCGTGTTATAGTGGTAAACGATTGCTAACAAGTAAGTTACTCAAAAGACAAGGGTTGTCATGTCCGCTAAACATCCAATTATTGCGGTGACGGGTTCATCTGGAGCCGGCACCACCACTACCTCAGAAGCCTTCCGTAAAATGTTCAATATGATGGACGTGAAGGCAGCTTGGGTTGAAGGGGATAGTTTCCATCGCTTCACTCGACCAGAGATGGATGTCGAGATCCGTAAGGCGCGCGAGCAAGGTAAGCACATCAGCTACTTTGGTCCACAAGCTAACGATTTTGGCGCATTAGAAGAGTTCTTCCGTCAATACGGTAATGAAGGCACGGGCAAAGTCCGCAGCTATCTACATACCTTCGATGAAGCCGTTCCTTACAACCAAATGCCCGGCACCTTTACGCCATGGCAAGAGATCCCAGAAAATTCGGATGTGATGTTCTACGAAGGCCTTCATGGTGGCGTAGTCGATGGCGATATTAACGTCTCGCAACACGTCGACCTGCTTATAGGCATGGTACCTATCGTAAACTTGGAGTGGATCCAGAAATTCGTTCGTGACACACGTGATCGTGGACACTCTCGCGAAGCGGTGATGGACTCGATTGTTCGCTCAATGGATGATTACCTTAACTACATTACCCCGCAGTTTTCGCGCACTCATATCAACTTTCAGCGTGTCCCAACCGTAGATACATCGAATCCACTGAACGCCAAAGGGATTCCAAGTTTAGACGAAAGCTTCGTTGTTATACGTTTGCGTGGCATCAAAAACGTCGACTTCCCTTACCTTTTGGCAATGATTGATGGCTCATTTATGTCACGTCATAACACGCTTGTGGTGCCAGGAGGCAAAATGAGTTTTGCTATGGAGCTCATTGTAAGGCCAATCCTACAACAACTAATCGAAACCGGAAAAATAGGTTAACAAAACGACGTTCTGGTTGATTACTTTTCATACCGTGATCATGTGCACAATTTTGCGTAAAAAATCGTAGCTTGGTCACGATTAAAATCAAGAAATAGTACCTGAAAAAGGATACTATTCTTAAACGAAACACAAGATAGCTTGCAGCACTCAACGAGTGCTCTTATCCTAACTGAGTCAATTCAGGCTTAGCTAAAATACGGAAAGCGGCAAGCATACCCTGCAGAGGAAGTGAGATATTATGGTTCTAGGTAAACCTCAAACCGATCCAACATTAGAGTGGTTCCTTTCACACTGTCATATTCATAAGTACCCTTCAAAAAGTACTTTGATTCATGCTGGTGAAAAGGCAGAAACCTTGTACTACATCGTTAAAGGTTCTGTGGCTGTTCTTATCAAAGACGAAGAAGGTAAGGAAATGATTCTTTCTTACCTAAACCAAGGCGACTTCATCGGTGAACTTGGACTTTTCGAAGAAGACCAAGAGCGTACTGCGTGGGTTCGTGCTAAATCTCCTTGTGAAGTAGCTGAAATTTCTTTCAAGAAATTCCGTCAACTTATCCAAGTGAACCCAGATATCCTGATGCGCCTTTCAGCGCAAATGGCAAACCGTCTACAAGTAACTAGCCAAAAAGTTGGTGACTTAGCGTTCCTTGACGTTACCGGTCGTATCGCTCAAACGCTACTTAACCTAGCGAAACAGCCAGATGCAATGACTCACCCTGACGGCATGCAAATCAAGATCACTCGTCAAGAGATTGGCCAGATCGTTGGTTGTTCTCGTGAGACAGTAGGTCGTATCTTGAAGATGCTTGAAGAGCAGAACCTAATTTCTGCACACGGTAAGACTATCGTGGTATACGGCACTCGTTAATCTCGATTAACTGAGCCAAAAATTTGAAAGCCACCAAATGCAAATTTGGTGGCTTTTTTGTTTTCTAAAGATCTAGAGAGCAGATGCGAGATGCGAATGGGACACTAACAACTTCCAAACGCAAACACTCTCGAAGCGAAGCGTAACTGCATCTCTAGGGCAAAGCCCGTGCTCGTATCTTTTTTTAACCGTTGGTGCTTTCGAAGATCTTATCCGCTGATGCTGCAACGAATCCTGTATAAAGCTCACCATTGGCCATCGCATAACGCTTAGCGAACTCATAGAAGCCACCAGGAATCATCTCATTGCCTTCAACAAATGAAACTTGGACTTTGTCTGCCATTGTTGATGATTGCTCTAATAAGACCTCTGGAGAGCCTTTAACCTCACCACCAGATGCATTGATAGTGAAGCCTGATTCGCTCAGGTAATCATTCACTGCCTGCACTTCATCAAAAGCGTCAAGTTGATTCACGCTCACCGTGAAGTGGTTTGCACCGTAACCATGAGCTGCGAGCCAAGAAGCGTATTCACTCTCTTTTGCCAGCACTTGGAAATCCGCGAAACTCAGATCCCAAAGGCGACCACCAAACAAGAACTCATGACCTTGAAGCTTGCTTGCGTCGACTTGCTTAACCAACTTAGCAACGATCTGTTGCAAGTCACTTGAACACTCTTCTACCTTCAACTCACTAATGAACACTTTCGGTTGATTTGGATCTGGGTGCTCGTAATGCTTAGCCACTAGCTTCTTACTCTCAAACAAGTAATCGCCACACGCCTTGTAACCCAGCTCAAGGAAAGGCTTGGCCAATGTTTCAATACCTAGCGGTGCAACATTAAAAGTACGTAGTGCAATATGATCATTAATCAGAGCTTCGTCTTCTTTCAGCAAGTGATGTACTTTCTCAGCCGATGGACAAAGCCTGTGAATGTAATCGTCCCATAATGATTTAAAGAGTAGATCGGGCGTCATGGTGACTCCTTGTCAGAGGTTCTAGCAAGCTAGTAATTTGGATTAGAAAGGGAGAGGCTGGACATAGAGTCAGCAGCCATCAGCCTGTGACATACTTGTTCTATTATTATCTACCGCCCAATCGAGGTGTCGGACGTGGGTGAAAAGAGGAAGCGATAACACCGCTTCCTTATTACACAATTAACCAATGAATCTGTTATTCATGAGTCTAGATCTTATAATCTTTTGATTTATAAGCTCTTTATTCATTAATCTATAGCTTAAGCGCTAAAACTAAAGCTCAATACCTGGGCTAAATGTCGCTGGCAGTTGAGTTTCACCACCTTCCATTGACGCCATTGGGTAAGCACAGTAGTCAGCCGCGTAGTAAGCACTTGGGCGTAGGTTGCCTGAAGCACCCGGGCCACCAAATGGTGCATCACCACTTGCGCCTGTTAGCTGACGGTTACGGTTAACAATACCCGCACGGATATGGTCAACGAAGTATTCCCATTCAGAATCATCTGTTGATACAAGACCCGCAGACAAACCAAAACGAGTGTCGTTAGCTAGCTCAACCGCTTGCTCTAGCGATTGGTAACGAACCACTTGCAGCAATGGGCCGAAGTACTCTTCATCTGGCAACTCAGCAATGTTGGTTGCATCGATAATACCCGGAGAAACAAACGCCGCTTCGCCCGCTTTTGCTTCTACTAGACTTACACCACCTAGCGATTGCAGATTAGCTTGCGCGTCCAGAATGAACTTAGCCGCCGCTTCAGAGATCTGTGGCCCCATGAAAGGTGCTGGCTCAGCGAATGGCTGATCGACACGAATCTTCAAGGTAGCCGTAACGAGCTTATCAAGCAGTTGATCGCCCTTCTCTCCAACAGGAACATACAAGCGACGAGCACATGTACAACGTTGGCCTGCACTGATGAAAGCCGATTGGATAATGGTATAAACCGTCGCGTCAGCATCACCAAATTGGTCACTGATCACCATAGGGTTGTTACCGCCCATCTCTAGTGCCAGCATCTTACCCGGTTGACCCGCGAATTGACGGTGAAGGATATGACCAGTATTCGCACTACCTGTGAATAGCACGCCATCAAGACCTTTAGCATCCGCCAAAGCGATGCCTGTCTCTTTAGCGCCTTGCACTAGGTTAATCACGCCAGCAGGAAGGCCAGCTTCTTGCCATAGCTTCATCGCAAATTCACCTGTCCAAGGTGTCTGCTCTGACGGCTTAAATACCACGGTATTACCCGATAGCAGTGCTGGAACAATATGACCGTTAGGTAAGTGACCTGGGAAGTTGTAAGGGCCAAATACCGCCATTACGCCTAATGGACGATGACGCAGTACGATTTGGTTGCCTGCTGCTTCACGCGAAGCTTCACCCGTACGTTCGTGGTAAGCACGGATTGAGATAGCGATTTTGCCCGCCATTGCACCCGCTTCAGTGCGAGTTTCCCAAATCGGTTTACCCGTCTCTTTTGCAATAATCTGTGCAATCTCTTCGCTGTTCTCTTTTACCTTCTCAGCAAAGTTCAACACGATCGCTTCACGCTCGGCAAAGCTCAGTTTTTTCCAAACTAAGAACGCGTCACGAGCCGCTGCTACTGCAGATTCAACCTGCGCTGGTGTTGCACTATCGCCTTGCCACACCACTTCATTGTTGTATGGGCTTACTGATGTCATGGCGTCGCCTTGACCTGCCACCCACTGTCCTGCTATCCACTGAGTCATACTTCTATCCTTAAAATCTTCGACAGATAATCGCCGCTCTTATTGAGCCAACATGCGAACGAATTCGCCTTCTTTTACTTCAAGAGCGCTTGCTACTTCAGATGATAAAATCACTGTGTCGCTTGCTTGGTCATACGCGCCTTTCGCGGCTACTGCGCGGAAGTTCTCAAACGAGGTATTACCAATTAGGAAGTCTTTAGAGCTGGAGTGCTCTGCAATTTGAACCTGCGCTCGAATCGCATGACGCACGGATTCAATGTTTCTTAAATCACACTCAACCGTTGGGCCTGCATCAAAGATGTCGACATAACCACGGTTAGTGAAACCTTCACGTTCCAGCAACTTAAGTGCTGGGCGTGTATTATCATGTACCTCTCCAATCACCGCCTGAGCCTCTTTGCTCAGTAGGTTCACGTAGATAGGCAGCTTCGGCATTAGGTCAGCAATGAAGCCTTTCTTACCAATACCAGTTAGGTAATCGGCAAGCGTGAAATCAATTGAGAAGAAGTGCTCTTGCAGCCATTGCCAGAAAGGTGAGTTACCTTCCGCATCGGATACACCACGCATCTCAGCAAAAATCGTTTTCGAGAAACGCTCTGGGTGCTCAGACATGATCAGGAAGCGACATTTCGACATCAAACGACCATTCAATCCACCACGGAAAGCTGGGCGCAAGAACAGTGTGCAGATCTCACTGCATCCTGTGTAGTTATTGCCGAAAGTCAGCAACTTCACGACGTTATTCACGCCAAGCTTTTGCGATGAGTGAACCACTTTGCTGATGTGGTAAGAGTAAAACGGAACATCCCAGCCAATTGAAGCTTCGATGCCTGTAGTACCGGCGACTTCTCCCGTTTCAGTGTCGAAGCCAACCATTAGGTAGCCTTCATCACCGGGTTCAGTCACGTCTTGTTTAGCAAAACTGTATTCAGAATGAGTAATTCGGTTAGTTAACAGTTCTTCGTTAACCGGAAGAGATGTGAATCCGTGACCAGATTCAACCGCGCAGGTATGCAGCGCATCGTAATCAGATAATTTTATTGGGCGAACAACTAGCATCAATATTCCCTCCAGATGCAAAACAGGCCCAAAACCAGAAGCTTGGGCCTTTAGCAGTACGTCATGGGATCGCTCTAATGGCGATCATTCCTATGACGCCGCTCAGGCTAAACTAGCGTAGCGATTGCTTTGTCTAGTTTTGATAAACCTTCTTCAATTTCTTGTGTAGTGATAACCAGTGATGGTGTGAAACGAACCACGTTTGCACCCGCAACCAGTACCATCAAGCCTTGTTCGCCTGCTGCCACTAATACATCACGAGCACGACCTTGCCATGCTTCATTAAGCGCAGCGCCTAGCAATAAGCCTTTACCGCGAACTTCACTGAATATTTGGTATTTGTCGTTAATCTTAGCTAAACCATCACGGAATAGTGCTTCGCGTTCTTTCACGCCAGCCAAAGTTTCAGGTTGGCTTACTACGTCAACAACTGCTTCAGCAACGGCACACGCCAGTGGGTTACCACCGTAAGTAGAACCGTGCGTACCCACTTTTAGGTGTGTCGCAAGTTCAGACGTTGTTAGCATTGCGCCGATTGGGAAGCCGCCACCTAGTGATTTCGCTGTGCTTAGGATATCAGGTGTCACACCTAAGCCTTGGTAAGCGTAAAAGTTACCCGTACGGCCATTACCTGTTTGCACTTCATCAAAGATAAGCAGCGCATTGTGTTTGTCACACAGTTCACGAACCGTGTTCACGAACTCAGATGTTGGAGATATGATACCGCCCTCGCCTTGCAGAGGTTCCATCATGATTGCACATGTGCGATCTGAGATGTGCGCTTCTAGTGCTGCAATATCGTTGTAAGGCAGGTGAGTTACATCGCCCGGTTTAGGACCGAAGCCATCAGAGTAAGCTTCTTGACCACCGACCGTTACGGTAAAGAAAGTACGACCGTGGAAACCTTGTTTGAATGCAATGATTTCAGATTTCTCAGGACCGTGAACATCTGCTGCCCAACGACGAGCTAGCTTCAATGCTGCTTCGTTTGCTTCTGCACCAGAGTTTGCAAAGAATACTTTTTCTGCAAAACATACGTCTGTTAGCTTCTTCGCTAGACGCAATGCAGGTTCATTGGTCATTACATTACTTAAATGCCAAATCTTGTTTGCTTGCTCAGTAACTGCGTTAACCATTGCTGGGTGACAGTGACCCAAACAGCTCACAGCGATACCACCAGCAAAGTCGATATACTCTCGGCCTTGTTGGTCCCAAACGCGTGCGCCTTCCCCTTTTACTGGGATCATTTCCATTGGGTTATAACAAGGCACCATCACCTCATTAAACAGACTACGTTCTACTTTTTTTTCCACTGTCATCGTACATTCCTTCTCGATACCGCAAGCTTCGCAAATAAGCGTACTGGTTCATAAGTGAGACAAAGATATTTTCTCTCGCCATAATCCCGCTGCAGCATTATATTTACATTTAATTAACGTTTTCAATAGTAGATTATTCTTTAGCCATCCCTAACAGCCAGCTAAACGTCACTACCTATGACTATTTATGCATCAATTAATCTGTTTTATGAAGCTTTTTTTACCTAAACGCATAACCAGTAATAGCAAAGCCTTACTGGCATTGCGGTATATAGGGTTCGAGACGAAATAAGGCGAATAATTTTGCATAGGCTAAAAACTTAGCCTGAAGAGAGAGAAATGTTATAAAAAGTGATCGGCGTCAGAGGAGTAAGAGACGCGTAGCGCCCGAATTTAAACGCTTAACGAATGGGCTAACAGGTTTAACTGGCTTATTTAGATGGAGAAAGAGTCAAATTTAAACACTCAGCGTGCTAGGAAGTTAGCGAGAAGCTGGTGTCCTTGCTCTGTTTTAATCGACTCAGGGTGAAATTGCACCGCATCAATTGGCAAGGTTTTGTGTTGATAACCCATGATCTCATCCATGCTGCCATCTTCGAATTCCGTCCAAGACGTCAGTTCAAAGCAGTCAGGTAGCGTGCCATTTTTCACCACTAGAGAATGGTAACGTGTCACTGTTAGAGGGTTGTTGAGCCCTTGAAAAACGCTCTTGCCATTATGGCGGATTGGAGAGGTTTTACCGTGCATCACTTGTCTGGCTCGCACCACTTCACCACCAAAGACTTGAGCAATGGCTTGATGGCCAAGACACACACCTAAGATAGGCAGTTTACCCACGAAGTGTTCAATGACTTGCAGAGAGATTCCAGCATCATCAGGCGTACAAGGGCCTGGCGAGATAACAAGATGGCTAGGATTCAGCGCTTCAATACCCGCAATATCAATCTCATCGTTACGAACAACTTTCACAGTGACCCCTAACTCACAGAAATACTGATACAAGTTATAAGTAAAAGAGTCGTAGTTATCGATGATAAGTAACATGGGTCGAAATCGTTTGCTAAATACTAAAGGATTGGGAGATATAGGGGCGGTATTGTGCAATACCCATGGCGAAAGGCAAGTGGAAACTGCATTTCGCCAATAATTAAGGCCAACCTAGGTTGACCTTAATTGTTTACAGATAACTTTCAGTTACCTGAATCAGGAGGCTTGCATGGTTAACGATGTCGCTACTTGCGACGACGCCACATTGCTAAGCCAAACAATGACATCAGTGCACCGAAGCCAAATGAACCACCTACTCGCAGTTCAAGAACCGCAGGATCATGATCCGATGAACGGAAGTGATCTTGGTACTTAGGTAGGTCACCTTTGAACTCTTCGTTATAGTCAAACAACGTCGACTCACCACCATTAATGTGCCAGTCAGTTGCATCCACCACCATGTCTTTCAGGCTGTCGCTTATCAACAGATGATCCAGTGCGCCCACTTCGTCATTGTATGAGTAGCTCCAGCTGTCTGGGTGCTTTTGAGCCACTGCATTAATGTAGCCGTAGTTCTTAGTAATCACCGCACCGCTGTCACCAAACTGCTCAACGCCGTCAATGTAAGTGTTACGCGCCGCTTTGATTTGCTTGCCGTATTTCTCTTCAGAGTAATCCGTCAGCACCAGCATTGGATCTTCCATGCCGTATGAGTTCATATCACCCAGAATCACTTTATGGCCTTTGATGCCGTCTAGCGCCTCACCCAGTGCAACCGCCGCAGCAACACGGAAGTTCTCACATGAACCTTGCTTATCGGCATCAACGCCACCTTGACCGCCCTGCTCAACCGGTGCTGCATCTTCCCAACACTTAGAACCTTTCGATTTAAAGTGGTTGATCGCTACAGTGAGTTTCTCTTTAGTACCCTTAACTTTGAAGGTGGGCGCTAACGAGTCACGCTGGTAGTTCTTACCGTCTTCAATCACCTTGCCAGAATCGTCTAACACTTCTGGTGCCTGTTGGCTTGGCATCGCGATAACACGGCTGTCTTTAAGCTTAACTACTTTCTTACGGTAGATAACGCCTGTTGTAATAACGTCGGTACCAATCGAGTCCATCTCGTCGGTTACGCCATCTTCATTTGAATCGACAGCGACAAAGGTATAGCGGTCTTTCTTACGCTCAATGCGGTCATTCAGTTGGTTAACAAGCTGCTGAATGGCAGAGCCTTCACCAAAGCCGTTGTTCTCAATTTCCATCAAACCAATGATGTCAGCGTCTAGACGAAGAATCGCGTTCACAATCTTCTCTTGCTGCATCTCAAACTCAGTCATGGTGTTCGCGCCACGGTTGTTACCATGTTGATTCGCGTCGCCACCAAACGGAGAATTGAAGTAGTTCAAGACATTGAAGGTCGCGATACGTAGGTCGCCTTCATCCATATCAGGCTTGTCGGTACGTGGGTCATTACGTACAAAGTTTTCAGCCGAGATCTGGTTAGTTGTTACTAAGCGATACTCGCCGTAGCTGTAAGTCAGCACGCCTTCTAGGCCAACAATGGTGTCATCGATACGGATGTAGTCTTCCGTCGAGCCATCTTGGTCAATATCAGTACGACCAAAGTCTGGGTAGAAAGGAACCTGTCCGTCACCCGCTTTTTGATCGGTTTCAACGAAAAGACGACGGTCTGCGTTATCTTCCGTTTGTTGTTTCGCCTCTTCAGAACCGGCTGCGAACAGCTGGTTCGGCTGCATGTTAATACGCTCATGCGCCAGTACCATGTTGTTACGACGACCTGCGTAGTCATAACCAAAGGTACGGGTGACACGCATATCAAGCGCTTGTGTTGTTTTCACCAACATGCCTTCATAGCGTTCAAGCGTTGCAGCGAAGTTTTCATCACTATCTAGCGCTTCAATTGCCGTTGCTTCAGGCGCTTGTTGTTCACCCTGTTTTAGCCATTGGTTGTTTTCAACTTTAAGCTGAGTATGGCTGTAGTATTCTTGAACCTTACCTTTCACACACACTACATCGCCCGCAGCCAGTTCTGAGCTCGATTGATTGGTGTGAATAAATAGGCCTTCAGAAGTGCTTGAATTGAAGTCATCCTCAAGTGCTTGCAGGTAGAAGCCTTTGGTTATGCCTGTTGTCACCGCACTCACAACACCTTTTACAAAGTACTCATCGTCGGTGATGTACGGGTAGCCATCAATGAACGGTGATGTTGCACCCTCACCTTGGATCTCTTGAATGGTTGTGAATACTGGGTAAGAGCCATCTTGTGTACAAGTGAACGCTTCTGGTAGTTCAACACTGTCTAGTGAACCTAGCCCTTCAATGCTGTCTTTTGGTAGTGATACCCATTGCGAAGCATCAAAAGTCGCAGAAGGTGTTTGTGTTGCACGAACCAAAGTAACATCTTTACCCCAATCCACATCGCCCATCAAACCCACAACATCATGTACCGAACCATCTGAATTCAAGATAGCCAGTGGGTCGTCACCGTTATGATTAGCGATAGAAGCATTAATGATGTCAGCTTGAGCTTTAATCTCATCACTCGCACTAGAATGCGCGACCACAAGTACTTCACCGGGCGCTAAAACGTGGCCATCTAAAGGTAAAGTGGCGCCCCATGATCCGTTGCCGTTTGCTGATTTAGCCAGTGAATAACCATCTAAATTCATGCTGCTATCGCCGTTATTGGCAATCTCAACCGCTTTGTTATAGCTGCCGCCTTCCACATATTGTGAAATAAACAAATCAGCGTGTGCACTTGCCGTTAGCAAGCTACCAATTGCCACTGCTAGCAATGAAGGTTTGTGTAAAAGAGCCATCCGTTTCACCTGAGTTCATTGATTTATAGTTACTGCCATCTATGGGCAGTCATGTATTTTGTGGTAACTATCAGGTTTATTTATGAAAGGAATAAGTCAGTTGGCAAGAAAATGAGGAACTTATCACTTTGGAATCATCAATTGTTTGGCACGTTATATATTTCCAACATATATAGAAACGAGTGAAATTTTATAAACCTTGAGAGCTATGAATAAGACCCATAACACAGCATCAACAAGGTGAATATGTTAGCCAGACAATGTATGAATTATCAATTCAAACAAGAGATTTACTGGGAAGGTAAATAGAGCGGGCAATAAAAAGCCCAAAGTAAACAAAGTCTACTTTGGGCTCAAATTCTCAAACGAGTTGTTTAGTTTACTCTATGGGCGAGTAACAAAACCTACCGCTTCGTATGCTTTTTTCAGAGTCACAGCAGCACGCTCAGACGCTTTTTCAGCACCCGCTTTCATTACTGCGTCCATGTAAGCACGATCAGCACGGATACGGTGGTATTCAGATTGAATCGGCTCAAGCATCTCAACCAACGCTGCACCGACATCTTTCTTAAATGGACCGTACATTTCAACGCCTTGGTATTGAGCTTCGATCTCTTCAAACGTTTTACCCGTCGCCGCAGAGTACAGACCCATTAGGTTAGAAATACCCGCTTTGTTTTCCCAATCGTGAGCAATACGTGGTGGCGTTTCTGCATCCGTTTGCGCTTTGTTGATCTTCTTGATGATCGACTTAGGCTCTTCTAGCAGAGTAATTACGTTCTTACGGTTATCATCCGACTTAGACATCTTCTTAGTCGCATCTTGCAGGCTCATCACTCGTGCATTCACTGTTGGAATGTAAGGTTCTGGTACTTGGAAGATTGGTGTTTCAGGGCCGTAGATGTTGTTAAAGCGATTTGCGATATCACGCGCTAGCTCTAGGTGTTGTTTCTGGTCGCTACCTACTGGCACTTGGTGAGCACCGTAAAGCAGGATGTCTGCAGCCATCAACACTGGGTAATCGTATAGGCCTACGTTTACGTCATTTGAGTGACGTGCAGACTTATCTTTAAACTGAGTCATACGGCTCAGTTCACCCATTTGTGTGTAACAGTTAAGAAGCCAACCAAGTTGAGCATGCTCTGGTACGTGTGACTGAACAAATAGCGTGCTCTTCTTTGGATCAACACCGACAGCAAGACAGATTGCTAATGCGTCTAGAGTCGCTTCATGCAGTGCTTTCGGGTCTTGGCGAACCGTAATTGCGTGAAGGTCTACAACACAGTATTGGCAATCGTAATCATCTTGCATCTGTTGCCATTGACGTAGAGCACCCAAGTAGTTACCGATACTTAGTTCACCAGATGGTTGAACACCACTCAATACGATGGGCTTGCTCATGGTTTTAATTCCTTTGCTTGTTCGCTAAGCTCGTTAACTTAGTTTCTTAACGTAGTATCTGAAAAACTTAGCTTCTTAACTTTAAAATAGAAAAGCCGCACAGCTCTTCTGTGCGGCTCATCCAGTTTACTCATTGACAAGTATTTTGCTAGTAGGTTCGCTAACTTTTGTCCGCTTTATGCTGAAACTAGAACGACATCTAGTAATTGCGCAATGTTGTCTGCGACATAGTCAGGGTTTGATACTGAAATCGGTTCGCCATGATTGTAACCGTAAGTCAGACCAAACGAGTGACAGCCTGCATTCTTAGCGGCTTTGATGTCGTTACTTGAATCGCCAACCATTAGCATCTCGTCAGCCTTCACATTGTGCTTTTCTAGCAACCAATTCAGCGCCACTGGGTTCGGCTTTTTCTCTGGGAAAGAGTCGCCACCCAACACATCAACAAAGTACTTATCGATACCGTGCTGCGCCAGAACGTCTGGTACAAATTTCGATGGTTTGTTGGTCACAAGCGCCATGGTGAAGCCCGCTTTGTCTAGCTCTGCTAGCGTCTCTTTAACTGATGGGTAAAGGTGGCTTAACTTGTGGCCGCCCTGCTCATAGAAATCATCAAACAGGATGCGCGCTTTCTTTAGCAACTCAGGCTCTAGACTTGGATCTACCGTAAGGTTGCGGCTCAATGAGCGTCCGATAAGAACGTCAGCACCATTACCCACATAGTCACGAACTTGTTCTTCGCTTACTGAAGAAAAACCCAGTTCCTGACAAGCTTGGTCAGCGGCGACAGCCAAATCAGGCACGCTATCTAACAAGGTTCCATCCAAATCAAAGGCGATCAGTTTTATTGAGCTTAATGACATCTTACTTTCCTATTTATAATTGTCGTCTTATGAGTTGAGCTATAAGACGTAAAAAAGGGGCCAATGAGCCCCTTAATCTAAATTTTTTGATTTTAGGTCAACAGACCTTAGTTCTACTTTTATGCGTTAACTTTTGCAAGCTCTGCACGCATCTCATCAATCACTTCTTTGTAGTCCGGTTGATTGAAGATAGCTGAACCGGCAACGAACATATCTGCGCCCGCTTCTGCGATTTCACGGATGTTATCAACCTTCACGCCACCATCAATCTCAAGGCGGATATCACGGCCAGATTCGTCAATAAGTTTACGAACAGCGCGCAGCTTATCAAGTGTGTGAGGAATGAAAGATTGACCGCCAAAGCCAGGGTTCACTGACATCAGTAGAATCATATCGACTTTGTCTAGGATGTAATCAAGGCAAGAAAGTGGCGTTGCTGGGTTAAGTACGACACCCGCTTTACAGCCGTGTTCTTTGATTAGCTGTAGAGTACGATCAACGTGCTCAGAGGCTTCAACATGGAAGGTAATCATTGATGCGCCAGCTTTAGCAAACTCAGGCACGATGCTATCTACAGGCTTAACCATTAGGTGAACATCGATAGGAGCAGTAATACCGTAGTCGCGCAGCGCTTTACAGATAGGTGCGCCAAAAGTCAGGTTAGGTACGTAGTGGTTGTCCATCACATCGAAGTGCACAACATCAGCACCGGCTGCGAGTACTTTCTCTACGTCTTCACCAAGACGAGCAAAATCTGCAGACAAAATCGATGGAGCGATTAGAAAATCTTTCATACCAAACCTCTTAAGAGTGAGTAAATTGCGAATATCACCGCCTTGTGACATCTCATATACAAATACAAGACTCAATTCCAAGACTATTTGGTGTGCAATTCTACCTAAGCACCTAAGCAGATCCTAGCAGTTCGAAAGATTAGTTTATGAAAGTACCCGTAGGTCACTCAATTTAATGAGTTCGAGGGTTATGTTGGTCGCTACAATTCTTCTGAAGCGTGTTGCTGGTTTTTCTCTTTATGAAAAAGTGCCAGTAACTCATCGACTTTATTGCGCCCTGCGCCATTACGGCTAATGGTGCGCTTAACCTTGACCACGTTCAGTTCCGCACCATGGTATAAACGGCGCGTTAAGGTGGTGTCATGGTTTGAAATCAAGACAGGGATGCCTCGTTCCATTGCCGCTCTTTCTGCAACATCAGCTAAGGCCGCTTGGTCATCTAAGCTGAAGCCATTACCCGCATAAGAGGTAAAGTTAGCGGTGCTAGACAAGGGCGCATAAGGAGGATCACAATAAACCACACAGCCTTTACGGGCGCGGCTAAAGGTCTCACTGTAGCCTTCACAAACAAACGTCGCTTTTTTCGCTTTCTCAGAGAAAAACTCAAGCTCAGCTTCTGGGAAGTAAGGTTTTTTGTATGAACCAAACGGAACGTTAAAACCACCTTTCTTGTTGTATCGACACAGGCCATTGAAGCCAAATCGGTTCATATACAAGAAAGCAAGCGAGCGATACATGACATTGTCGGTACCATTGAACTCAGCTCGAATATCTAAAAAGACTTCTTTGCGATTATTCTCAGGACAGAACCAGCGCTTCGCTTCAGAAATGTAGGTTTCAGGGTCAGTTTTAAGAAGGTTGTACAAGTTGATAAGATCGGGATTGATATCCGCAAGCAGGTACTGTTCAAAATCAGTATTCAGAAATACTGAGCCGGCACCGACAAAAGGTTCTACCAATTTTCGAGCAGGTGGCAGGTGACGTTGGATGTCTTCAACTAGGCCATATTTACCACCAGCCCATTTTAGAAAGGCACGCTGCTTTTTCATTTACTGCTCTATCTATCAACTCAAAAATAAGGCTGCGGAATGTAACATATTTTGAGGCTAAGCTCAGGGTTATTTCGCACGTTCTATCTCTCGATGCACTTGATTCATCGATTTTGCCCAAGGTTCCAACTGTTGAAGTGGTTTTGATAATGCACTTACCGCGTCTCGCGCCACTTGAATCGTTGGGTAATCTTGATAAGTGATGATAAACCACTTGGTGTCATTACGAAGTGTTGGGTAAATACGAACCTTGTCTTCGACGTCATATTCTTCAATAAAAGACTGAACATCTTCTAATGACGTCATCGCGCTCAACTGTAAAGTATACGCACGTGGCGAGATAGCTTGTAACTCTTCGCGAGCAAATGAGAAGGTGATCTTTTTGGTCGGCGGGGTTGATTCCGTTAGGTCAGCTTCTTCATCAACCGAAACTTGTGACTCATTTTTCGCCGCATCAGGCTGAGAGCTAACCGCGGCTCCTGTGTTTTCTTCAACGACAGCATCAATCGTACTGGTATCGGCACTTTTCGGCTTGTCATCCAGCAACGCATCAACCACATCAGAAGTAATCACCACACGCTGCTGCTCTTGTTTCACCTCGCCAACACTGGCTGTACCTTCCACCACAACCGGTGGTAAAGATGAACTGTCATCGTCAGCTCCTTGATAACTCATGTCGGTTTCAGCTTCAGAATCAACCGAACCATCGATTCCTGTTTGTTCTGTGCCACTTTCCACTTCAACCGTCGGGATAACGGTCTGTTCAATCGGTGCAATGAGAGATTGCGCTTTGTCATCAGGGGTTGGCTGACTGAACATCCACCAGTAACCGCCGCCGATAACAACCAACAACAACGCCATCACAATCGCGATATTGATAGGTGAACCAATAATTGAGCGAATAATAATCCTTTTTTCCACTTTCAATTCTCCTAAGGCCATTAACTCACCGGGCAAAGGTTGCGCTTTATTAAACGCACGTCGCACGCGAGTTTCAGACTCATCATCAACATATCGAATCACCAGTGATTCAAAGAAATGTTCAGCTTCGGGTTGGGATAGATTATCGATTTCTAGATCGATAGGCTTGTGTTGTTGACCGTAACTCAGACGTGTTAACAGCGGGTCTAAATGGCCAGGTTCCGAGAAGAGAACGATATTGATCGTCCATTGAGGATTAGATTGAGCCTCAAGTACCAGCATCCATAGTTCGGATACTAAGAGCTCTGAGAGTCGGTGGGCATCATCGATAACGATAACCACGTGACACGAATCTCCATCCAGCAACCGTGCAAGGCTATCTGATAAAGAGTCATGTTGATTAAAGAGTGGATCAGAAACGATCTGACTAAGAATAAGAGCTCGGTGTTGCTGATCATCTTGGCTTGGGTGACAAAGCAGTAAACACTGATTCTTTTCTGTCGACCACGCCTCTAGATAACGCTGAGCTAACCATGAACGGCCAGAGCCAGTTTTACCAGCGACCGTGACTAGGTTTGAGCCAAAGTTAGTCAAAAGCTGCAAGCGTTCTAATAGCTCAACTTGAGATTCTAACTCTAATACTCTTAATTCATGAGCCAAACTCATTGGGGATCCCTACTGATAAGATCGATCAGTAAAACGCTTCAGTTGCCTAGCGGTTAACTAGGCAACATCACAACCAAATTTAAAGAGTACGGCAGAAATCAATCGCTTGTTTAATGATGTCTTGAGGCACATCAGCGACCACTTCAGCAGTACCAATACTTGTTGGCAATACCAAACGCAACTGACCAGACAGCACTTTTTTATCGCGCATCATGTGCTTCATAAAGTCTTCAAAAGACATGCTTTCTGGCGTATGGATTGGCAGTTTCGCATTCTTGAGTATAGAAATAATTCGCTCAAGCTGCTGCTGAGAGATCAGTCCCTGTAATTGAGCCGTTTTGGCTGCCATTACAGTGCCTGAAGACACAGCTTCACCATGTAGCCAATTACCATAGCCTAGTTCTGCTTCAATCGCATGACCAAATGTATGACCTAGGTTCAATAACGCTCTGATTCCTGACTCTTTTTCATCGATAGCAACCACTTCAGCCTTAATTGCACAACAACGAGCAATTGCGGTGATCAGTGCTTGTTCATCAAGTTGATAAAGTTTCTCTAGATTCAGTTCCAACCAATCAAAGAAGGTTTCATCATAGATGATGCCGTATTTGATGACCTCAGCAATACCCGCTGCAAACTCACGCTCAGGGAGCGTTGATAAACAGTTTGTATCGATGATGACAGATTTTGGTTGATAGAAAGCGCCGATCATATTCTTGCCAAGGGGATGGTTCACTGCGGTTTTACCACCTACAGAGGAATCCACTTGAGAAAGAAGTGTCGTCGGGATCTGAATGAAATCAATACCGCGTTGGTAACAAGAGGCAGCAAAACCGACCAAATCACCGATAACACCACCACCTAAAGCAATCACCACCACATCGCGGCTGTAATTTCCTTCAAGCATGTAGCTCATCACTGAGTTGAACGTTTCAAGTGTTTTGTACTGCTCACCGTCTGGCAACTCTAAAAGAGAAGTTTGACAGCCTACTTGATCCAATAGCGATAAAATTTTATCGGCATAAAGAGACGCTACTGTCACATTACTGATAACAACAACTTTCTGTTTGCCTGATAAAAAAGAAAGGTACGCCGGGTCTTCAAATAACCCGGCGCCAATAGAGATAGGGTAGCTACGCTCAGCTAGATTGACCGTAATCCGTTCCATGGGTTTGCTCTCCGAAAAAATGAACTTAACGTTCTTCTAGCATTTTTACGATCTGGTTGGCTACCACTTTTGCACTTTGGTCGTCAGTACGAACTGTGTAGTCCGCCACTTCGTCGTATAGTGCGTTGCGAGATACAGCTAGATCTTCTAGCACATCACGCGGGTTGTCTGTTTGAAGTAGAGGGCGTTTCTTGTCGCGGTTAGTGCGAGCAAGTTGCTTTTCAATTGTTGTCTCTAGGTATACAACAATGCCTCGTGCAGATAGACGGTTACGGTTTTCTTTGCTCAGTACTGAACCACCACCTGTCGCAAGAACAATACCTTGTTCTTCTGTCAGATCGTTGATTACAGATTCTTCGCGCTTACGGAAACCATCTTCGCCCTCAACATCAAAAACCCATGCGATGTCTGCGCCAGTGCGCTCTTCGATCACAGTGTCAGAGTCTAAAAACTCCATATGAAGTTGGGAAGCTAGGTGTCTACCAATTGTACTTTTGCCGGCGCCCATTGGGCCAACAAGAAAAATATTGCGTTTCTCAGCCATGTTTTTAGCAGTAATTTACAACGTTAATTCAATGACATCGCCACAAGGTAGGTCAGTACAAGTACTGAAATTAAAAGGCCCGTGGCACCGATTCCTCACAGATAATTCGTGATAAGACCCGAAATTATCAAGGTTAGGTGCCACTAATGCAACTTTATTTTTAATCTAATTGTTCATTACTGAATCACAACTTTGGGTGTAACAAAAATAAGTAGTTCACTTTTACCCACATTTTCATAGCTGCGACGGAACAATGCCCCCAAAACTGGCAGGTCTCCCAACAGAGGAACTTTGTCGACTGTGCTGCTAACACTGTGTTGAAATATCCCACCAAGAACAACAGTTTCACCATTATTAACAAGTACTTGCGTTCCAATTCTTTGAGTATCGATTGCCACAGCCTCACCGGTTCCTGTTTTCACAACCTGCCCCGGTCTGTCCTGAGTGACACTCAAATCTAATACCAGACGATTATCAGGGGTTATCTGCGGTGTGACCTTAAGACTCAAGACCGCTTTTTTAAATGCGACCGAAGTTGCACCACTGGAAGAGGATTCTAAGTAAGGGATTTCAGTACCTTGCTCAATGTAAGCGGGCTTTTTATTGGTGGTGATTAAGCGTGGGCTAGAAATAATCTCAGCTTTTGATTCTTGTTGCAGCGCCGACAATTCAAGATCAAGCAAGGTATCTGAACCCAGCTTGGCCACCTGAAACGCAATGCTTGATGCATTAGGCGATGTCGCCCCTAGATTAACGTTGAGGTAATCGTCAATCGCACTACCCCCTCCATTATCGTCATACGGCGCAATTTGTGATGGATGGTTACCTTCTATCGAGCCGCCGACTTTGAAGCTTCCGTTGGTCGAAGAAACGCCCCAGCGCACCCCAAGCTCATCAAGGTTACCCTCGGTCACAGTGACAATACGCGCTTCTATCTGTACTTGCTTCACGGGAATGTCTAGCGATTCAATGATGCCTCGTATCACCGCAATGTTTTCTTCCAATTCACGAATGAGCAGTGAGTTGGTTCTCTCATCAATGGTAATCGAGCCGCGGTCAGACAGCATACTCACCGCCCCTTCCCCACCAATCATATCGGCGATGTCGGTCGCTTTAGCAAAGTTAATCTTGATGATTTCCGATTTAAGCTCGCCCAACTCTTCTTCCAAACGAGATTTTTCTAAGGCTTGCTGTTCTCGAAGGTCAAGTTCAGCTTTTGGCGCAACCAAGATGACGTTACCATCAACACGTTTATCCAAGCCTTTAACTTGCAAGATAATGTCGAGAACTTGCTGCCAAGGTACGCCATCTAACCGCAAAGTGAGATTCCCTGAAACCGAATCAGACACCACGAGGTTGAAATCGTTGTAGTCGGCAATGAGCTGAAGAACATTACGAACAGGAATGTCTTGGAAGTTAATTGAGATGAGTTTGCCCTCTTTCTCCAACACACTCTTCTCAGCGGCGCTCTCTTTAAACAGCGGCTTACTCACGATGACCTCGATAAAACGGCCTTTCAGGTTGTACTCGTATTGGTAATCATCGGCGATCGTGGCTAACAGTCGGGTACTCGGCGTTTCTCTGAAGACCTCAACCCCTTCAACTAAGGTGGCAAAGTCTTTTACATCTAACAAATAGAGCTTGTCGTCATCAACCTTAGTATTGAGCAGTTCAATGCTCAGCCCTTCTTGAACTCTTTGAACATCGACCACCGCAGTGCTGGTTGCCAATTCAATAATGATGACCGCATCTTTGTTCTTGTTGACCCTGAAATCGATGTTGTCCAAATTATTGGGTGATGTCTCTGCGTAACTCATCACGCTAAAAAACAACATTATAGACAGCAGTGCACCCTGTAGCCCTTTGTTCATTATCTCGCTTATTCCTTTAATCATAGTTACATCTCATATCCACATCGTGTGGTATTGGTTTACTTCAGATCCAGCCTAACGTTGCGCTTATGCCAACAACCTAAGCCATCTGGAAGAGTTTCATTAATCTGAACGTACTGGCTCGTCACCTTAGTCACTCGGCCATTGTTGAGGCCGATAAACTGGCCCTTCTTCACATTCACCACGTTGCCCCTTGGTGTTTGCACTAAACCAAACACACTTGAGCCACTACCCATCACGCCTCTTAAACGCAGCTTACTCAGCGGGTACTTCTCTAGCTTGCCATTGCGAGAGCGTGCGCTCGGTTGCCAACAGTCTTTCTTAACCAGAGGTTGGTTTTGCACAATGGCTTCTTTGGGAAGTTCAAAGGGGGGACGAAATGCTCTCCGCTGATAGTTAGCGGCTGTAAATTCCGTTGCTGGGACAAGTTGCTCAACCTCTTTTTTTGCTTTGGCTTCAACTTGCACCACAAAATCTTCTAACGAATCTTGATTGGCTTTACAGCCCGTCAGCGCGAGCAGTAACAAGGTTGAATACAACGCTCTATTGGATTTCATCATCTACCTCCGGTTTAAACTGGTAGGTATAAGCACGAACTCGGAAGTGCAATGTGCTGCTTTCTTGGCTGACTCGCTGCCAATTCACATCATCAAAGCTGATGATGCGCGGTAGCTTGGCGATGGCAGCCGAGAAGTCACCAATCTCGTGGTAATCACCGGTTAGCTCGATATTGAGCGGTAAGCGATAAAGAAACTCTTTGTTCTGCTTTTGTCCCCAATCAATTCGAGTAAAGGTCAACGCATTATCCAAACCAAGCTCATTGACGGAAGCCAACATACTGGCGAGCTCTTTTTGCACGGGTAATTGCTCTAACAGATAATCGTAGCGACTAGTCAGTTCATCCAACTGGCTCTGAAGTTTCGGTAGAGCGGCGACCTTATTGGCTTTTATCCTTAAAGTGGCTTTCAAGGTCTGCTCTTGCTGCTTCAATTGTTGCAGTTCATCATCCATTGGCATGATGTAAAGCCAAACGCCAACGCCCTGAATCAATATCATCAGTAACAGAACCACCGCCAATTGAGGCAGTAACGGCCATTCAGTAATCTCATCGACATCAAGGTCTTGCAAACTGACCATATTTTGAAAACTAGCCATGGTTCGTCCCCTTCGCTTTTATCTTCGCGGTTGTGCTCTCTGCGGTTGTGTTGTCTAAAGAAACAGGGCTGAACACAAAAGAGACCTTGAAGGTCTGGAACTCCTTATTGAAGCGCTTGCGGTTATGAACAATAGAATGCATCTCGACACTTTCAAGTGACTCGGATCGCTCTAAATTATCCAACATAGTGGCAAGGCGAGCGGTGCTGTCGCTGATGCCCGACATTTCAATCTCTTGACCATTCAT
This sequence comes from Vibrio lentus, assembly GCF_002875945.1. Taxonomy (GTDB): domain Bacteria; phylum Pseudomonadota; class Gammaproteobacteria; order Enterobacterales; family Vibrionaceae; genus Vibrio; species Vibrio apostichopi. The sequence continues at coordinate 107,822 of NZ_MCZK01000172.1, read as the reverse complement.
CTTTATCTTGTCGACATAGACACCCTCAGGAATCAGCTCTGGCATCAGGTTCATAAAGTCGGTGGTCTTGTTACGACCAAGCTGTAAGGATTCCACGACGTCGAGCCGAGTCAGGATCGCTTTATGTTCTTGCTCCGCGACTTTCAGTGATTGGATTTGTCGGTCGAGCTGGGCTATGTATTGCTTTAGGTAAGTAAGACGAGCTTGCTGCTTGTCTTGTTGGTCATGAAAATAGGTACCAACGGCCCATTGCCCTGCAAGCGCAAGAATGCCTCCGAGTACTATGAGATGGATAAAACGCTTCTTATGCTGAGCTCGAATCTCATCGCGCCAAGGCAGCAGGTTAATTTGATGCAACATGCTTTCCTCCTTGCCATTTGAGTCCGCTCATCGCCATACCCGCGGCAATCCCAAAGTGTTGCCAGTCCATGGGTAAACGACGTTTCTTGGCGATCTTATTTTCAAACAACGACAAAGGATTCAGCGATTCACAACTTAACTGAAAATGTCTTTGTAACTCTTCCGTCAGCATTGGCGTACTGGCTCCCTCGCCCATCAACCAAATCCCAGATATCGGCTGAAGCGCATTCACTGAGGAGTAGAGTTGCAACTGACGCTTCAGCTTTTCGATCAAATTAACAATAAACCGATGGGTATCCTCAGCCGTGCCGAACACGCCCTCTATATCACTCGAGTTGTCAGCAGCGCGAAGATCTTGAGTACCAAAAGCGATGTCTTTATAGAAAGGTGCCGAATCCTGCGGGATAACCCCGAGCGAGGTTTGATCGATTCCGATATCGACCAATAGCCAATTCTTTTTTTCTGGGTACAGTCGAGAAGCTAGCTGCCAAATATTGAGCAGGCCATGTGCTTGGGTGTCGACGACGACAGGTTTAAAACCGGCTTTATTTAAAGCATCCGCCCGACTCTCCACCACCTCTTTGCGAGTGGCGTACACCTGATAACTGCTTGTCGATCCTTTACCAAATCGTTTGTCTTCCAGCTTTACAAAATCTAAACTCAGCTCCTCAACAGGAAAGGGAGATTGGTGAGCAAAGGTTTGATAGATCGAAAACTCTTTTTCTCTGTCTTCTAATTCACTCTCTATTTGCAGTACTTTGCTGATCACCGTGTTATCAGGTACCGAAATGGCGACGTTGCGACAGCCAAAAGGCAGACCTTTCCTAAGTTCTTTGAGTTTCTTAACAGTTTTCTGATACTCCAGAGTATGGTTAGCTGTAAAAATGTCGTCCGAAATCGGCAGCTCTTTGTATCCCACTAAGGCATACAACTCCCCAACGGGTTTTAGGACCACAGCTTTGATGCTGTGATGATTTATATCTATACCTGTAATTAATGATGAACCCATGTGACCTAGCTCCTGAAGTGCCAAGCATTTCGTTGATTATCTAGGGGTTGTGATTATTAGTTAAATAAGCGTTAATAAACGAAAGCTAAGTTTTTAACCTAGAGTACAAGGGTTTGCTGCTTATCAGCCTTAACTAATCAGGGATTATCCGGTGAAGTTCATAAAGCGATTATTCATATTTACATTGATTTGCATGATTCTTGGAGTCAGTACAATTTTCGGGTTTTATTATTACGTAAAACCAGAGTTGCCTGATGTTGCCACTTTGCGTGACGTAGAACTCCAAACCCCGATGCAAGTCTTCAGTCAAGACGGAAAATTGATCTCTCAATTTGGTGAAAAGCGTCGCAACCCAGTGACTTATGACGAGATTCCTCGCCACCTGGTTGAAGCATTAATTGCTACCGAAGACAGTCGTTTCTACGAGCACCCAGGTATTGACCCAATTGGTATTACTCGTGCTGCGATCGTGGTTGCGATGTCAGGATCTGCAAAGCAAGGTGCGAGTACTATTACTCAGCAACTAGCGCGTAACTTCTTCTTATCTAATGAGAAAAAGATTATGCGTAAGATCAAAGAGATCTTCATTGCGATCCACATTGAACAATTGCTTAGCAAAGAAGAGATCATGGAGCTGTACGTAAACAAGATCTTCCTAGGCCACCGTTCATATGGTTTTGGCGCTGCTGCACGCGTTTACTTTGGTAAAAACCTCCCTGAACTGACTCTGAGTGAAATCGCTACGCTTGCTGGTATGCCAAAAGCACCATCAACCATGAACCCTATCTACTCTCTTGAGCGCGCGACAAACCGTCGTAACGTGGTATTACGTCGTATGTTAGACGAACAATACATCACTCAAGAAGAGTACGATGAAGCGCGTAATGAAGTACTTATATCCAAATACCACGGTGCTGAGATTGAACTCAGTGCGCCGTATGTTGCTGAAGTGGCACGTGCTTGGATGGTGGAACGCTACGGCGAAGCTGCTTATACGTCAGGCATGAAGGTCTACACGACCGTTGATTCAAAACTGCAAAAAGCCGCTAACCAAGCCGCGATTAAAAACCTACTTGGCTACGATGAACGTCACGGCTACCGTGGTGCTGAAAAAGTATTGTGGCAAACCGAGCAATCAGCTTGGGATCATGAACAAATCGTTAAGCACCTTAAGTCTCAACCAACCTACGGTGACCTTGTCCCTGCCGTTGTGACGGACGTTGATTCGAAAAGTGCACAGATTTGGGTTAAGAACCAAGGCGAAGGCTCTATCGAATGGCAAGGCATGAACTGGGCGCGTAAATTCCTAACGGATAATCGCCAAGGCCCTGCCCCATCTCAAGCAAAAGAGATTCTGGCGGTTGGTGAACAGATCTGGGTTCGCCATGAAGCGGTAACCGGTGACGAAGTCTCTGAAGAGCCAACAGAAGAAGCAACGACGGAAACTGAAACACCGGTTGTATGGCGACTAAGCCAAGTACCCAATGCGAACACAGCTTTTGTTGCAATGAACCCGAACAACGGCGCAGTACTGTCGATGGTGGGTGGCTTTAACTTTGTTCACAACAAATTCAACCGCGCGACGCAATCTATTCGTCAGGTTGGTTCGGGTATCAAACCATTTATCTACTCAGCGGCGATTGATAAAGGCCTAACGTTGGCATCACTGATCAACGATGCGCCTATCAACCAATGGGATAAGAGCCAAGGTACAGCATGGCGACCAAAGAACTCACCACCGACTTACGTGGGTCCAACTCGTTTACGTATTGGCTTAGCTCAATCTAAAAACGTAATGGCCGTGCGCGTACTGCGTGAAGTGGGCTTAGATGACACACGTAACTACCTAACACGCTTTGGCTTTGATATTGACGAAGTACCTCGCTCTGAAACCATTGCTCTAGGTGCGGGTAGCTTAACGCCAATGAAGGTAGCGCAAGGTTACTCAGTATTCGCTAATGGCGGTTACTACGTTGAACCTTTCTACATCAGCCACATTGATACACCATTTGGTGAGACTGAATTTGAAGCAACGCCAAAAGTGGTGTGTAAAGATGATTGCCAAGAGCAAATCACCACTGACCCAATGGCAGACGAGTTTGCTGAACATGATGTTGACGCTAAGGTGCAATACGCACCTCAGGTTATCTCTGCACAAAACGCATTCCTTGTTCGTGAAATGATGTACAGCAACATTTGGGGTGGCGGTGACTGGAGCCAAGGTACAGGTTGGAATGGTACAGGCTGGCGAGCTCAACCGTTGAAGCGTCGTGACATTGGCGGCAAAACCGGTACAACCAATGATTCGAAAGATACTTGGTACAGCGGCTACGGCCCTGGCATGGTTGCAACGGTATGGGTTGGTTTTGATAACCACAACCGTAACCTAGGTCGCACTAAAGCGAACTCTAACCTTGGTAAGAACCAGATTACTGGTGCAGAAGCTGGCGCGAAAACAGCAGAACCTGCATGGGTTGATTTCATGGGAACGGCGTTAGCAGGTGTCCCTGCACAGCGTAAAGAACTGCCAGAAAACATCGTCCGAGTTCGTATCGACCGTGAAACTGGCTTGCTGACCAACAAATTCGATAGCTCATCAATGTTCGAGTACTTCGAGAAAGGCACTGAGCCAACCGAGTACATCACTGAACGTTTCAATGACGACATCTACTCAACGTCATCAGGCGAAGCGGTAGAAGAGCTGTTCTAATCGACAGCTGAACCAACAAAAAAGGGTTGATATGCATTCATATCAACCCTTTTTTATATCTATAATCCGATCTATCTACGATTTAAATTAAATGGCTAAACAGCTTTATCTAATTGAGTTCGGATAGCCTCAGCCAGTTGCTCAAAGCGCCCTTTTAACGGAGAGCCCGGTCTATAAGCAACAACAATACGACGTGAAGGCGTTGGATTGACTGCAGGCACATAACACACGCCATCTTTCTGCTTTTCTTTTGGTACCGATAGCTGAGGTAATAAAGTAATACCCGCCCCTGCCGCGACCATATTGCGTAGCGTTTCTAAGCTGGTCGCTTTAAAACGTTCATCATCTTTTGCACCCGCAGCAAAACAGAAGCCCAAGGCTTGGTCTCGTAAGCAGTGACCATCACCTAGTGCAAGTACGGTTTGTCCATTTAATTGCAGCATATCGACAGTGTCCTGCTGAGCCCACTCATGACCGCACGGTACAGCAACACTTAATGGCTCGTCATAAACATCAATTTCTTTGAACGCCGCCGTTTCATCAACCGCAGCCAATACCAAGCAATCGAGTTTGCCATCTTCCAACTGACTCACCAATTGATGAGTCTGAGCTTCGTGCAGGTAAAGCTCAAGATCGGGAAAGCTCTCTTTCAGATGAGGAATGATTTTTGGCAAGATGTATGGGCCAACGGTCGGGATAAAACCAATGTGCATTGGCCCCGTCATCGCTTCACCGTGTCCACTCGCCATATCTTTAAAGGTCTTCACCTCGTTGAGAATGCGTTTGGCTTGCTCAACAAGTTGTAAGCCTGATTCTGTAAATATTACCTTTCTTGGACTACGCTCGGTTAACTGAAGACCGATTTCATCTTCGAGTTTGCGTATCTGCCCACTCAAAGTAGGTTGACTGACGAAGCACGCCTCTGCCGCTTTTCTAAAGTGCTTATGCTCTGCGAGCGCCACCAAATATTCAAAGTCACGAATGTTCATGATCAGTCTCTTATCTAAAGTCTTAATCGAGACATTTTACAATAAAACGCTCTTGATAGAATTTACCTATCAAAACCATAACATCAAACGATTAGAGCTATCAAAGGATTTATCTAATAATGGGCTCAACGAAACGAAACAGAGCAAAGAAAAACGTTAAGCTCTGATAGAACAAAATTAAAAATACTATTTAAGGAAATCAATATGTTTGCATCTAAAGAAGGTCAATCAATCCCTCAAGTAACATTCCCAACTCGCCAAGGCGATGCATGGGTTAACGTAACGACGGAAGAGCTATTCAAAGACAAGACAGTTATCGTATTCAGCCTACCAGGTGCGTTTACACCAACATGTTCTTCAAGCCACCTACCTCGTTACAACGAACTGCACTCAGTGTTCAAAGAAAACGGCGTTGATGACATCCTTTGTGTTTCTGTAAACGACACGTTCGTAATGAACGCATGGAAAGCTGACCAAGAAGCTGAAAAAATCACATTCATCCCAGATGGCAACGGTGACTTCACAGACGGCATGGGTATGCTAGTTGAGAAGAACGACATCGGCTTCGGCAAGCGTTCATGGCGCTACAGCATGCTGGTTAAAAACGGCGTGGTAGAAAAAATGTTCATCGAAGAAGACGTACCAGGCGACCCGTTCAAGGTTTCTGATGCTGATACTATGCTTAACTACCTTGCTCCTGAACACAAAGAGCAAGAGTCAATCACAGTATTCACTAAGCCAGGCTGTCCTTTCTGTATGAAAGCGAAACAAAACCTAATCGACAAAGGTCTAAACTACGAAGAAGTGGTTCTAGGTAAAGACGCAACAACAGTAAGCCTACGTGCAATCTCTGGTCGCACAACAGTTCCTCAAGTATTCATCGGTGGCAAACACATCGGTGGTAGCGAAGAACTAGAAGCTTTCCTAGGTTAATCACTTAGTCGCTAATAAACGCTTAGCAATTAAATAACCTAAGTAATACCAGCTAACCCACCCTCTTGTGGGTTAGCTATTCCAAACCACTCTTATCTGAGCTTTGGAAAAAGATGCAGCTTCTGACTCGCTAACTTTTAACTATCCTATAGTTAGTAACAAGAAGCAGTTAGTAACAAAAAGCTGAATCACAAGCTAAACCTAATAAAACAGAATCACAAAACTGACCCGCAATCCTAACTCTCAAAAAATCACCAGAGTTGGAGGGGTCCGTTCACACTAAATTTAGCCATTGCGAGAAAATTATTATGAAACAAGTCAATGTAGATGTAGCAGTTATCGGGGGCGGTACGGCAGGTCTAGGTTCTTACCGCGCTGCAAAAGCACACACTGACAGTGTCGTGATGATTGAAGGCGGCCCTTACGGTACAACCTGTGCTCGTGTTGGTTGTATGCCATCTAAACTGCTTATTGCAGCTGCAGAAAGCGTACATCACATCGAGAAAGCTCCGGCTTTTGGCGTTCACCCACAAGGTGATATCGTGATTAACGGCCGTGAAGTGATGGACCGAGTGAAGTTTGAACGTGACCGTTTTGTTGGTTTTGTTTTAGAAGGCGTTGATGAAATCCCAGAGCAAGACAAGATCTCTGGCTACGCAAAATTCTTGGACGACAACACGCTACAAATTGATGACCACACGGTTGTGACCGCTAAGCGCATCGTTATCGCGACAGGTTCGCGCCCTGCATACCCTGCAGTTTGGAATGAACTGGGTGACCGTCTGATCATTAACGATGACGTATTCAGCTGGGATGATTTACCAGAGTCGGTTGCGGTATTTGGCCCAGGTGTTATTGGCCTAGAGCTTGGTCAATCACTACACCGCTTGGGTGTGAAAACAAAACTGTTCGGTTTAGGTGGTCAAGTTGGCCCAGTAACCGACCCAGAGATCATGGCTTACGCAGACAAAGCCTTCAATGAAGAGTTCTACCTAGATGCCGACGTAAAAATCGAAAGCATGAAGCGTATTACCATTGAATCAGGTGAAGCGCGCGTCGAAATCCAGTTCATCAATAAGCAAGGTGAACTAGAGACTAACATCGTTGAGTACGTATTAGCAGCAACAGGTCGTCGTCCAAACACAGATAAACTTGGCCTAGAGAATACCTCTCTAGAGCTTGATGAACGTGGTGTGCCAATCGCCGACCACTACACGCTACAAACATCGCTACCATCAGTTTTTATTGCTGGAGACGCAAGTAACCAACTGCCTCTGCTACATGAAGCAGCAGATCAAGCACGCATTGCAGGTGACAACGCAGGTCGCTTCCCTGAGATTCGTGCTGGTTTACGCCGCTCTAAAATCTCAGCGGTATTCTCTGACCCGCAAATCGCAATGGTTGGTGAAACGTACAAAGAAATCACCACCCGCTTAGGCACATGTGGTTGTTTCGCAACCGGTGAAGTGTCTTTCGAGAACCAAGGTCGTTCACGAGTGATGCTACGCAACAAAGGTATTCTGCACGTTTACGGCGAGCAAGGTACAGGTCGTTTCCTTGGTGCTGAAATGATGGGACCAAACGCAGAACACTTGGCTCACTTGTTAGCATGGGCACACCAAAACAAGATGACAGTTTCTGAAATGCTAGATATGCCGTTCTACCACCCAGTAATTGAAGAGGGTGTACGAACAGCGCTACGTGACCTCAATGCGAAACTGCACCTAGGTCCAGAGATGGTGAAACACTGTCTAGATTGCGGTCCTGGTTGTTAATCTCAGACTATCGTTAGCAATGAGCAAACGCTAGATACTAAAAAGGAAAGCCACTGGCTTTCCTTTTTGTTTTTGCTTGTATCTAAAGACTAGAGAATTACTTCTCAGCAGCAATCACAGAGATCTCAACCAGTAGCGCTTCGCGAGCCATGTCGCCAGTAACACATGCGCGAGCTGGAGCGTGACCTTCAGGAACCCATGCGTCCCATACTGCGTTCATTTCTTGGAAGTCTTTCATATCTTTCAAGTAAATCGTTGCTGACAGCATGTGCTCTTTGTCGCTGCCTGCTTGCTCAAGTAGGGCCTCAACTTTATCTAACATTGTCTGTGTTTGTTCTGTGATGTCTTTGGTTGCATCAGCACAAACTTGGCCACATAGGTAGATAGTACCGTTGTGTTTAACAATACGGCTCATGCGTTGCTTAGTTTCTTGGCGCTCAATCATCGATCTTCTCTCTCTATGTCACCGTGATCCAATATCTTGTGACGTGGTATTATCAAGGCAACAAGCATAACGCGAATTAAGCCTAAGATGACATGTGTTCATTGCAATAAAAATGAAAAAATCTTCAACAAACTCGGTCGCTGCCAACGTTGTATGAACCAACTGATGGTATTGTCGCTAGTAAGTTGGGGAGCATGGTGGTTATTTTTCAGAGAAGACCCGAAAACCATCAATGCAATCGCCTTGATGATGGCTGCGTTGGCATTCAGTAGTTTGCTGTCACTGCATTGGATAATGAAATTTTTGGTGCTTCCTCTAAGGAAAAAGAAGCGTTAGCAGAGGGCTTTGTTAGGTAAACGATAATAGCTAGATGTTCGATTCAATGACCCAATAGTGCCTCGATTTAGCTTCCCATCCTCATTTCCCAAACAGCAGATAGAAAAAAGCCCCAGAACCAATCGATTCTAGGGCTTTCTTAGAAAATTCTAAGAAAAAGCAGTGGTACTTTAATAGACCGGACTTTTCTTAGTTTGTTCCCAAAAAAGATCAGATTTTTGATCTTTTTTTTAGGAGCTATAAAATCAATGCTTTATGCAACATTCACCTTAGCGATAATCTGCTCTACCAAGTTCACTTCCAACGCCACTTCATCACATGCATGTTGACGAGGACACTGATCACAATCTTTCAATACCTTTTCAGGTAGCAGAGATTTCGATGTCGGTAAGAAGTCATGCTTCATAAAGAACTCAGGAGTACGAGTCAGTACGAACACCTTCTTGATTGCCATTTGGCGAGCCTTCTCAACAAGGTGTTGCACGATTGCAGTCCCCTGCCCTTGACCTTGCCAACCAGCTTCAACACCCAACGAACGAATTTCCGCTAAACCAGAGTCATACACATAGAGTGATGCACAACCTGTTACTTCGCCATGATGCTCAGCGACCGCAAACGAGCCAATATCACGCACCAGTTCATTACGAGAACGAGGTAGGTTTTCACCGAGGTTGGCCCAATAGGCCACCATGCCTTCCAATGATTCGATATCGGTCAAACGAGCCGGACGAACTTTAACAATGGAAGTATCACGCTGTGACAAACGCTTCTCAGCTTGATCAACCGCGTAAGCGACTTGCTTCGGTGATACACCACCTAGCGCGCTACGTTTCTCAAGGCACGATTCAATGGTCAAGATGTCATACACATCATCTTCAATCACCTCAGAGAACTCTTTCATCTCTGCGATGGTTAATTCTTCTAATGCACAACCTTTAGCAATAGCAGCAACTACCGTCACACCAACAATATGGTGAGCTTCACGGAAAGGAATGCCTTTCGCGACTAGGTAATCAGCCAGTTCTGTTGAGTTTGCATAACCTTGCTTCGCCGCTTCAAGCGTACGTTCACCGTTCACTTTAATGCCGTCAAAACAAAGAGCAGCCATTTCCATACAATCATTCCAAGTGTCTAAAGCGTCAAACAGACCTTCTTTATCTTCTTGCATGTCTTTGTTGTAAGCCAAAGGCAGTGCTTTCACTGTCATCATCATTGCGGCTAATGAACCGTATACACGGCCAGTTTTGCCACGGATAAGCTCTAGCGCATCAGGGTTTTTCTTTTGTGGCATCAGAGATGAACCTGAAGTCACGGTATCAGCTAACTCGATGAAGTTTGATTCACCTGAGTTGTAGAAGATCATATCTTCTGCAAGACGTGAAAGGTGAAGCATTGAGATAGATGCAATCGACATCAGCTCCATCACATGGTCACGGTCAGAAACTGAATCTAGAGAGTTACGCGTTGCACGACGGAAACCTAAGTTGTGAGCTAACTCTTCACGGTCCATCGGGTAAGCGGTTCCTGCGAGGGCACCAGAACCCAGCGGACATGTATCTAGACGCTTAATCGCATCATTCAAACGAGAATAATCACGCTCAAGCATTTCAACGTAAGCCAAGCACCAGTGAGCAAAAGTTACCGGCTGAGCACGTTGTAAGTGAGTGTAGCCAGGAAGCACGGTTTCTTGATGCTGAGAAGCAACATTCACCATTTGGCTTTGTAGACGATCAAGCGCGAGTAGCAGTTGATTACCTTGCTGACGACACCAAAGTTTAAGGTCAGTCGCTACTTGGTCATTACGAGAACGGCCAGTGTGAAGTTTTTTTCCCAAATCACCGACTTTGCCGATAAGTTGTTGCTCAACCCAGCTGTGAATATCTTCTGCATCAGAACGTAAGATCTGTTCAGGGTCTTCCATCACTTCGAGTTTTAGCTCGTTCAGTGCAAGCTCTAGTCTTTGCTGTTCTTCTTCTGTTAGAACATTGACCGATTGTAGAGCCTTTGACCAGGCAATAGAGCCCACAATGTCTTGCTCAGCCAATCGGTAATCAAAACGAAGAGAATCGTTAAAATCTTTGAACCGCGTGTCTGCTGCTTGGGTAAATCTACCGCCCCATAATGCCATTGTGTATCTCCTAATTGCACAGTGCTCACTGTTTTTGCAAATGATAATTCTGATTAAGATTCAGTATTTTTCTGATGGTTTAAACTTACGGCAATTCAAAATGAAAATAAAGTATTAATTCATTATTTTCACATATTTATTCACCAAAAGATCATTCCATTGATTATTTTCAGCGTGGAGCGCGAATTATATGCCATTCAACGGTAAAAGCTGAAGCTGATTTATTAAGCGAATAGAAAACAAAAAGCCCATTCACTGTTTAGTAGTAAATGGGCTTTGCATAATAATGTCAGTTTACTGGCCTTTAATCTTCCGCTAAAGGCTAGCTCGCTAACTCATTGTTAGGATTACTTTTGGCTATTCAAAGCACGGATACGGCTTGATAGCGAGTAAAGACGGATGAAGCCTTCAGCGTGGCTTTGGTCGTAAACTTCATCTTCACCAAAGGTTGCAAACTCTTCTGAGTATAGGCTGTTATCAGAACGCTTCTGAGTCACCGTTGCATGGCCTTTGTAAAGTTTGATAACCACTTCACCATTCACTTCTTGTGCTAGCTCATCTGTTGCTGCAAGAATTGACTTACATAGCGGAGTGAACCAACGACCGTCGTATACAAGGTGAGAAGCTTTAACACCTAGCTCTTCACGGAATTCGAATGCCGCTTTATCAAGAACCAGCTGTTCTACTGCACGCAGTGCTTCCATCATGATTGTGCCACCTGGAGTTTCGTAACAACCACGAGACTTCATACCAACAAGACGGTTTTCTACGATATCGATACGACCAACACCGTGCTTAGCACCCTTCTCATTTAGATAAACCAGTGCGTTGTATGGCGTCATTGTTTCACCATCAACCGCTACCACTTCGCCTTTTTCAACTTTAAGCGTCACAGTTTCAGATTCGTTTGGCGCTTGCTCTGGGTCTACAGTCCAAGCCCAGCAATCTTCATCAGGTGCGTTCCATGTATTTTCTAGAACGCCACCTTCTGTAGAGATGTGCCATGCGTTTGCATCACGCGAGTAAATCTTAGTAAGAGAAGCCGTACAAGGGATATTACGCTCTGCTAGGTAATCTAGACACTCTTCACGGCTCACTAGATCCCACTCACGCCAAGGTGCAATTACGTGTAGATCCGGTGCTAGAGCAGCAAATGCGCCTTCAAAACGAACTTGGTCATTACCCTTACCAGTACAACCGTGGCATAACGCGTCCGCACCGACTTTACGTGCAACTTCAACCTGAGCTTTCGCAATGATTGGACGAGCCATTGAAGTACCTAGTAGGTATTTACCTTCGTAGTAAGCGCCTGTTTTTAGCGTTGGGTAGATGTAATCTGCCACCATCTCTTCTTTAAGGTCAGCGATGTAACACTCAGAAGCACCAGAAGCTTTTGCTTTCTCTTCAATACCAATCAGCTCTTCATCGCCTTGGCCTACATCAGCAACAAATGCGATAACTTCGCAGTCATAGTTCTCTTTCAACCATGGAATGATTACTGATGTGTCTAGACCGCCAGAGTAGGCTACTACAACTTTCTTTACGTTAACTTTGCTCATTTTCTTTCTCCTAATTTCCATACTGCACATGGCGGTCAGCGTTGGAAATGACTTCATAATTATATGTTTATTTAGTTTGTCTAAATTCTTTAAGTAGTGACTCGTAGTGAGGCCTACTGAGGTAAAAACTGTGTTCCGATGCTCTTACCTGAAAAAAGTTGTGTCAGTTTGTCTGGGTATCGCCAAGTGGCGACTTCGATTGGTCGTCCGAGGTCGTTAGCGGCTTCTAGTGCAGCTTTAACCTTAACGATCATGCCGTCAGTAATGACTTTTCCTGTGATGAGGTCATCGGCTTGTTGCTGATTAAGGCTTGGAATCAGGTGCCCTTTACCATCCAACACGCCACTTACATCAGAAAGCAGTACCAGTTCAGCATCAAGTGCGCCTGCAACGGCAACCGCGGCTTGATCGGCATTAACGTTCATCAGTTGCCCTTGATCAGTCAGACCAATAGAACTAATGATTGGCAATGCACCAGTATTAAGGATGGCTTGCAGGACGGTTGAGTCGCCCGGCTCAGCTTTACCTACTGCACCCAATTCAAGGTTCAGCTCGCTGACTTTACATAAGCCACCGTCTGCTAGGCTCAAACCAACGGCATTGATACCGTCTTTAATCGCCTGACCCTGAAGTAATTTATTGGCTGTGCCCGCTAGCGCACCAGCAATCACTGGGATCTGATCATAAGGGGTAACACGTAACCCTTCTTTCTTAACGGTTTCAAGGTTCAATTTATTCATCAGGTCATCAACAAGGTAACCACCACCGTGAACGATCACGATTGGTCGCTGTGCCTGCTGTTGGTAAGCAGAGATAGCACCAAATAACTTGCTAAGTGTTTCACCACAAGATAGCGCAGCGCCACCTAACTTTATGATTAATGGTTGATTATTAAGGCTCATATCTAGATTTCCTTACACTAACGCAGTTAATGGCGCAAAACCATAACGTAAATTCAAACACTGCATCGCTTGGCTAGATGCACCCTTTAATAAGTTATCAATCGCTGAAACAACGATGATGTGTTGACCTTGAACCTTCCAACCTAAGTCGCAGAAAGGTGTTTGTTCTACATCTTGAATTCTTGGCAATGTCTCTTCGAGTAATCTCACTGCTGGCTTACCTTGATAAGCTTGCTCAAAGGCATCTTGTATCTGTTGTTCTGTCACACCTTCAGCCAGTTTCATGGTGATGGTTGCTAAAATGCCACGCTTAAAGTTGCCGAGGTGCGGGGTGAAAATCACATCACATCCTAAATGTGCAGCCATTTCAGGTTGATGACGGTGATTGAATACGCCATAAGCTTGCAAGCTCACTTCGCAGAAGCTGTTGACCATAGTCGCCTTACGACCAGCTCCAGTAACACCACTAGTCGCGTTAATCACTGGCCATTGATTCTCATCCAGTAACTTTGCTTCAACTAAAGGCTTAATCGCCAATTGTGATGCCGTTGGATAACAACCCGCGACAGCAACAAGCTGAGCTTCTTTAATTTCTTGTTCGTTCCATTCAGCTAAACCGTAAGCCGCTTTGTCTAGCCATTGTTCGTGTTGATGTTCAAAACCGTAAAACTCTTGATAGAAGTTTTCGCCTTTAACTCTGAATGCACCTGATAGGTCGAACACTTGGCAATCGTTCTCTAGAAAGATTGGCGCCAGGTCGTGACTTACCTCATGTGCAGTAGCTAAGAAAATCACATCAGACTGCTTTGCCACTTCTTCTGGATTCGTTAATGGTTGTACTGGCATATCAATCAAGCCAGCTAACTTACCGTGCAGTGCCGCAATAGGTTTACCTGCGTCTACACTATTGGCTGAGACATATAAACCTGATAGCGTGAGCTCAGGGTGTCTGTTTATCATTAGAGCCAGTTCTGCTCCGGTGTAGCCGCTTGCGCCAATGATCGTGGTTTTCAACATCTCAACACATCCATTCTTGAGGTAAGTTACATTTCAAATTTGACTATTCATACTTAATTTTTAGCTTTATTTGATTTCTTATGCATTAAATATGATTTAATATGTGTTTTACCGACTTATGGTTTTCCTGTCAATAGTAGAAGTGAAGTTATTATGCAATTACCGAGTTTTCTTGAGGTCTATAAAGGCCTGATTTCCACCGACTCCATTAGCTCGACCGATCCAAGCTGGGATCATGGCAACGAGAAAGTGATCGAAAAAATGGCTCAATGGTTTAAAGACGTAGGCTTTAGCGTTGAGGTGGTAGAGGTCGAACCCGGCAAGCATAATATGGTCGCAAAGATGGGTTCTGGTGAAGGGGGCTTATTGCTTGCAGGACACAGTGATACCGTGCCATTCGACGAAGGACGTTGGAACTTCGACCCTCACGCACTGACAGAGCACAATAACCGCTTCTACGGATTGGGCACCGCCGATATGAAAGGCTTTTTCGCTTTCGTTTATGAAGCTGCAAAGAAGATGGATTGGAGCAAGCAGACCAAGCCACTTTATGTACTAGCAACCTGTGACGAAGAAACCACTATGCTGGGAGCACGTCATTTCACTGAAAATGCGCCGTTTAAACCGGACTACTGCATTATTGGTGAGCCAACCAGCCTTGTGCCGATTCGTGGTCATAAAGGTCATGTTGCCAATGCTGTACGAGTAACGGGTAAATCAGGTCACTCTTCAGATCCCGCTTTAGGCGTCAACGCTATCGAGATCATGCATGAAGTGTTGTTTGCTTTAATGCAGCTGCGTGACAAGTTAGTCAAGGAGTACCATCACCCAGGTTTTGCGATTCCAAGCCCTACTCTAAACCTTGGTCATATCCACGGTGGCGACAGCGCGAACCGTATCTGTGGTTGTTGTGAACTGCACTATGATGTTCGTCCCTTACCGGGCATCAGCTTAGATGGTTTGGATAACATGCTGCGTAGCGCACTGAAAGAAGTAGAAGCAAAATGGCCGGGCAGAATTGAGATTACTCCACTGCACGAACCTATTCCGGGTTACGAGTGTCAGCACGATCATCCATTTATCGGTGGCATGGAATCAGTGTGTGAAACTGAATCTCAAACCGTGAACTACTGTACTGAAGCACCTTTCCTTCAAGAATTATGTCCAACACTGGTGTTAGGTCCAGGCTCAATTGACCAAGCTCACCAACCGGATGAGTTCTTAAGCTTCGATTTTATTGACCCAACAATTGATGTTCTGAGTAAATCCATCCGTAAATATTGTTTCTAGTTATTACTTCTCAATCCGAACATTCACATAAAAGCCACCCTAAAAAGTGGCTTTTATTCTGCCATCCCTGATATAGCCGCAATCTTGTAATTAAATTTCACTTTTTCCCTAAGTTTTGAAAAATTTACTTCTCCCGCATTTTTAAACCTAATAATTGCAAACTTAGAATGCTTTATTTGACTAGATACAGCACTTTTCGCTAGATTGTGTACTTAACAAGGAACAATGGATGTAATTTTTTTACGAGGCAGGATGACAATGAACGAGAAATACGCCGCTCTCAAGAGTAACGTAAGCATGCTGGGACGCTTGCTAGGTAACACAATCCAAGATGCACATGGTGACGTTATCTTAGAGAAAGTGGAAACTATCCGTAAACTTTCCAAATCCGCCCGCGCAGGCAACAAAGCTGACCGTGACAGCCTAGTTGAAGAAATCAAAAACCTGCCGAACGAACAACTCACTCCTGTTGCTCGTGCATTTAACCAATTTCTCAACCTCACCAACATGGCAGAGCAATACCACACGATCTCTCGCCACTGTGAGGAGCATGTTTGTGAACCAGATGTGCTGCAATCTCTATTTTCCAAATTAAACCAAAACGACATCAGCAAGCTAGATGCGGCTCAAGCTGTTCGCGACCTGAACATCGAACTCGTTTTGACTGCTCACCCAACAGAAATCACTCGTCGCACCATGATCAACAAGTTGGTTAAAATCAACGAGTGTCTGTCTAAATTAGAATTAAGCGACCTATCACACAAAGAGCGTGTGAAAACCGAACGTCGCCTAGAGCAGCTTATTGCTCAAGGTTGGCACTCTGATGTGATTCGTCAACAACGCCCAACACCACTTGATGAAGCTAAGTGGGGCTTTGCGGTTGTAGAAAACTCTCTTTGGGAAGCCGTGCCTGATTTCCTACGTGATATGGATGGCCGACTAAAAGGTTACCTTGGTGAAGGCTTACCAATCGATGCTCGCCCAGTACACTTCTCATCTTGGATGGGTGGCGACCGCGATGGTAACCCATTCGTAACGCACACCATCACCAAAGAAGTACTGCGCCTATCTCGCTGGAAAGCCGCTGATCTTTACCTAGGTGACGTGAACGAGCTGATTACCGAACTGTCGATGACCAAGTGTAATGATGCCGTTCGTGAGCTGGCTGGCGATGAGCACGAAGCTTACCGTGCCATCCTGAAGAGCTTACGTACTCTGCTGAGCAACACGCTAGAAGTGCTTGATGCAAAACTGCACGACGCTGAAGTACCGAAGAAAGAAACACTACAGAACATCGACCAACTTTGGACACCGCTTTACGCGTGTTACCAATCACTGCACGAATGTGGCATGGGCGTCATCGCGGACGGTTCTCTGCTTGATACCCTGCGTCGCCTGAAAGCATTCGGTGTGCACTTGGTTCGTCTCGATGTTCGTCAAGAAAGTACACGTCACTCAGATGTGCTGTCTGAACTGACTCGCTACCTAGGCATTGGCGATTACGACCAGTGGAGCGAGCAAGACAAGGTTGCTTTCTTAACCAATGAATTAAGCTCAAAACGCCCACTGCTACCACGCGATTGGGAGCCCTCTGAACAGGTCAAAGAGGTTTTGGACACCTGTAAGGTGGTTGCGGCCCAACCTCGTGAAGCATTTGGTGCTTACGTGATCTCAATGGCTCGCACTGCATCGGATGTACTGGCTGTTCACTTGCTTCTGCAAGAATGTGGTTGTCCGTACCGCATGGACGTATGTCCACTGTTCGAAACGCTAGACGACTTGAACAACTCAGAAGCGGTAATGAAACAGCTAATGAGCATCGATTTGTACCGTGGCTTTATCCAAAACCACCAAATGGTGATGATTGGGTATTCTGACTCTGCAAAAGATGCCGGCGTAATGTCTGCAGGTTGGGCTCAATACGATGCGATGGACAAGTTGGTTAAGGTTTGTGATGAAGAAGGCATCGAACTGACTCTATTCCACGGCCGTGGCGGAACAGTTGGTCGTGGTGGTGCGCCAGCGCACGCTGCTCTTCTTTCTCAGCCACCTAAGAGCTTGAAAGGCGGTTTACGTGTTACTGAGCAAGGCGAAATGATCCGCTTTAAGCTTGGCTTACCAGATGTTGCCGTAAACAGCTTCAACCTTTACGCAAGTGCGATTCTAGAAGCGAACCTTCTGCCGCCACCAGAGCCTAAACAAGAGTGGCGCGACCTAATGGAAGTGCTATCCCAAGTATCTTGTGAGGCTTACCGTAACGTGGTTCGTGGCGAAGAGAAATTTGTCCCTTATTTCCGTCAAGCAACGCCTGAACTCGAGCTGGGCAAACTGCCTCTTGGTTCTCGTCCTGCAAAACGTAATCCGAACGGCGGCGTAGAAAGCCTACGTGCGATTCCATGGATCTTCTCTTGGAGCCAAAACCGCTTGGTTCTTCCAGCATGGTTGGGCGCTGGTGAAGCGATTCAATATTCCGTTGACCAAGGTCATCAAGCACTGCTTGAAGAGATGTGTCGCGAGTGGCCATTCTTCTCGACTCGTCTGGGCATGTTGGAAATGGTGTACTCGAAGTGCAACATGGAAATCGCTAAGTACTACGATCAACGTCTTGTTGATAAAGAACTGCTGCCGTTAGGTGAATTACTGCGTGAACAACTGCAGAAAGACATCAAAGCTGTGCTGAATGTAGAAAACAACGAGAACCTGATGCAGAGTGACCCTTGGGGACTTGAATCGATTCGCCTACGTAACATCTACGTTGAGCCACTAAACATGCTTCAAGCTGAGTTGCTTTACCGTACTCGTAAGTGTGAAACACCACCAGCAGAGCTAGAAGAAGCGCTAATGGTGACGATTGCGGGCATTGCAGCAGGCATGCGAAACACCGGTTAATTAGTGATCCCTACTATAACCTAATCAGCATTTACATCTAAAAAAAGAACAAAAGGTCGCCTTGTGTGACCTTTTTATTTCAAAAAATAACGACTATTGAGTTTTTTGTCAGTTTTTTGGGTTATTTTGTCCATGTATTCTACTTTATGCTTATTATTTAGATATACTACTGCTCCGCTGCGGAAACACTCCAATAAAATAATCTGCAGCAGTTTGACCAAGAAATCGGTCAACCTAGGTGATAAACGGCTTTATAAGGTGACATAACCAACGACCCAGTTGGTGCTACTTAAACATAACCAATATAACGTGCCACAAGAAGCACACTTGTTGTTTAAGTATTTGTTTACTGTTTACCATTTGGATTTCAGACATGTCATTACCACACGTAATTCTAACCGTTTTAAGTACACGCGATGCTACTGGTTACGATATCACAAAAGAATTCTCAGCAAGCATTGGTTACTTCTGGAAAGCTAGCCACCAACAAGTTTACCGCGAGCTAAATAAAATGGCTCAGAACGATCAAGTAACTTGCGTGCTTGAACCTCAAGAAGGCAAACCTGATCGTAAAGTTTACTCTATCACCGACGCTGGTCGTGGCGCTCTAGGTGAATGGTTTGAACAACCGACTGCACACCCAACGGTTCGTGATGAATTCTCAGCTAAGCTAATGGCTTGTGCTGTTCAAGCATCTGACCCATACCGTGTACAACTTGCTGAGCTAGTAGAAGAGTCTCGCAAGCTGGTTTCTCACTACAAAGAGATTGAAGCGGCTTACTACGCAACACCATCAACGCTAGACAAGCAAGCGCGCCTTGAGCGTCTAACACTTCGTCGCAACCTACTGATCCGTGAAGCATGGATTGTATGGGCTGAAGAAGTACTGCTTGAACTTGGTGCTATCGCATAAGCTAGAAGCTAGAAGCTAGAAGCTAGAAAAGCAAAAGGCTTGAACTCTTAGAGTCCAAGCCTTTTTTGTATCTGTAGGATTTGAAATTTTACAACCAGAGGCTTTTTACAAACGCTTTAACTACAGCGCAGCAATTTGTGGACGAACGCCTAGCGTATGGCAAAGCGCGTAAGTCATTTCAGCACGGTTTAACGTGTAGAAGTGGAAGTCCTTCACACCTTCACGGCTCAGAGTACGAACCATATCAATCGCTTGGCTCGCGCCTACTAACTGACGAGTCGTTGGATCATCATCCAAGCCTTCAAATTGCTTCGCCATCCAACCTGGTACTTTAACGTTGTTCATTGCTGCAAAGCGAGACGCTTGCTTGAAGTTAGACACCGGTAAGATGCCCGGTACAATCTCAACATCAACACCTGCCGCCACACAACGATCACGGAAACGTAGGTAGCTCTCTACATCGAAGAAGAACTGCGTAATAGCACGGTTTGCGCCCGCATCCACTTTACGTTTTAGGTTGATAAGGTCAGATTGAGCACTTTTTGCTTCAGGGTGAACCTCAGGGAATGCCGCTACCGAGATATCAAAATCATGGCGCGATTTAAGCAGTTCAACGAGATCAGAGGCATACATCTCTGGAGCACCGCCGCCAGCAGGAATATCACCACGCAGCGCAACAATGCTTTCAATCCCATTTGCCCAGTAATCGTCGGCAATTTGAATCAGCTCTTCACGGCTCGCATCGATACACGTTAAGTGTGGTGCTGCCACTAGGCCAGTTTGGTTTTTGATTTCTTTAATGATTGAGTGGGTACGATCACGTTCGCCCGAGTTTGCACCATAGGTTACCGATACAAATTTTGGTTGAAGTGTTTTAAGACGGTGAACAGAGTTCCACAGTGTTTCTTCCATCTTCTCGCTGCTTGGTGGAAAGAATTCAAATGACACGTTAATGTTGTCAGAAAGCTCAGCGATATTCTGATTCAAAGCGTCGATATGGCCTGCGTGTGTGTATCCCATCTTACTCTCCCTGTGGCAAAAGCAACCACTAAAAATCTTAAATCCTTCGAACGCCGTTTAGACGTCTATATGTCTGTAGAATGTATTGAATACGATTTAATGTCAACAGATCGATTATGAATTTTTCTCAAGTAGATCGTGAGGAAAACTCAAGTCGTTAGATGGGTCGCAAAGCAGAAATAATGTAGAAAAAAGGCTGAAAAACACATCGTGCTTTCAGCCTTATTTATCTTAGTGAATAGTATGCTATTTACGTGCTAAAACAATTTATCTGAGTATTAAAGCAATTGATCTGACTATTAAGCCAACCGCTCTAAGTATTAAAACAGGCTAGACATTCTGTTTAGATCCGACTGAATCGCACCAGCCGTCACTTCACGACCTGCACCTGGGCCACGAATAACCAATGGATTATCTTTATACCATTTACTCTCAATCGCAAAGATGTTGTCGCAAGGCAGTAAGTTCGCCAGAGCGTGTTCTTTAGATAGAGCTTCAACACCTACCGTTGCCTTACCATTCTTCTCTAAACGCGCTACGTAACGCAGAACCTTCTGTTGAGAGTGCGCTTTCTCTAAGCGTTCAGCCAACTCTTCGCTCAACACTGAAGCCTTATCAAAGAAGTCATCCACCGACAGGTCTTGCAGCTCTTCAGGTACCAGTGATTCCACTTTTACGTTTTCAGGCTCGATGTCTAAGCCCGATTCACGCGCCAGAATCACCAGTTTACGCATTACGTCTGAACCATCTAGATCAGCACGAGGGTCTGGTTCAGTCAGGCCTTGTTGCCATGCTAAGTCGACCAACTCACTGAACGGCACTGTGCCATCAAACTGTTGGAACAACCACGACAACGTGCCCGAGAAAATGCCAGACAACGCAATGATGTCATCGCCACTTTCACGCAAGTCACGTACCGTGTGGTTAATCGGTAAGCCAGCACCTACTGTCGCGTTGTACAACCAATGACGGCTGATCTTAGCGAAAGCATCTTGCACTTGATGGTAATACTCGCTTGATGCAGAACCTGCCACCTTGTTAGCCGAGATCAGGTGAATACCTTGTTGTGCGACTTGCAGGTATTTTGCTGCAAGCACAGGGCTCGCCGTAACATCTAAAACAACCGCTTCATCGTAGCCCTGAATAGAACCTAAACGTTCTAGCCAGTCGTTGCCGTTGTTGGCAATTGCTTCGTCGTCAAAGCGTTTACCAACTGAAGTCGCATCAATGCCTTGGTCGTCGAACCAATAGGTTTGGCTATCAACTACCGCAACTAATTCAAAGTTCATTCCACGACGCTTTTCAAGTTCCGCTTTTTGCTCAGCAAACAGGCTTAACCAACTTGAACCAATGTTGCCCTTACCACATAAAGCAATCGCAACACGCTTCTGCGCTTGGAACAGTTGAGAGTGAATGCCTTTCACTAGGCTTGATGTCTCACTCTTACGAATCACAGCCACTAAGCTCAAGCCAGAGTTCGCTTCTGAAATGAATTCAACTGGCGAGCTCTTGAGCTGCTGGTAGAAACCGTAGCAATGGTTCGGGTTTTTAGTCACACCCGCACCTACCGCCGCAATCAGAGAGAAACCTTCTTTGAGCTTAATCTCAGCTTCAATCGCGTGGTCTTGTAGATATTCCAGAGCGCCACCAGCGATCTCTTCTGTGTAAGCAAGGCGCAGACAGTGCTGATCCGGTTCAAGCTCGTAAGCAAGCGGCTCTAATTGAGCGCGCTTAAGCCCTTCAAGGACTTCACTCTCTAGACGGTCAAAGTCATGGCCGTGACCAAAAGTCAGCTGCACGATAAGAACTTCATCCAAAGAGGTAATAATTTTTGCACCACGACCCGATGCCAGTACACGCTCTATCTGTGTAGAGCCCGCTTCTGGCTGATAGCTGCAGCGTAAGCTTAAATCCATAGCACTTTGAGCGACAGGCTGTAACGTTCGGCTATGAAGCACTGGAGCCGCTAAACGAGCTAACTCACTCGCTTCATCAAGGCGAAGCAGAGGCAGTAAACACGCATCCGAAACCAAACGAGGATCAGCGCTGTATACACCAGCTACGTCACTCCAAATTGTCACGCGTTCAACTTCAGCCAAAGCACCAATCACGGTTGCTGAGTAATCCGAACCGTTACGACCAAGCAGTACCGTTTCACCTTCGCAGTTCTGAGCCATAAAGCCCGTAATCACCACGCGACAATGCGCATGCTGCGCTAAAGCTTCTTTAATCAGAGGATAAGAGCGTGCGCGGTCGACTTCAGGTTGAGCACCCGCTTCTGCACGTAAAAAGGCACGTGCGTCTTGAGCAACCGCTTGTAAGTCATGCTGGCACAACAACGTCGCCAACAAACGTGAAGACCAAACCTCACCATGACCAAGCACTTGCGCTTTTTGTGCTTCGCTTAAGGGAGCGGTGAGCTCACCCAAAGCGGTAAATTCTTGTTGAATGGTTGCCGTTAGTTGAGAAGCGGCTTCACCTTCAAGCAATGCTTCAATCAGTTCAAGCTGGAACTGACGAAGGGTTTGTAGGCATTCATGCGCAATACGACCATCTTTATCGAGCGCTTCAACAAACTCAATCAAACGGTTGGTCGTTTTACCTGCCGCCGATACAACGACTAAATCCGTTGCTGATGAGTATTCTCTAAGAATGTTGACCACGCGTTGGTAACATTCAGGGTTCGCTAAACTGCTGCCACCAAATTTATGTAGCTGGCGAAAGGTTGCCATTATTAACCCTCCCCTTCAGCGATAAAGCCTTGTGTTCTTTCGAAAGCTTGCTTGAGATCGTCGATTAGGTCTTCTGCATCTTCAAGGCCAACAGAAAGACGCAGTAGTTGTTGAGAAACACCCGCTTCTGCTAGAGCTTCTTCGCCCATCGCACGGTGAGTCATCGACGCAGGGTGACAAATCAGGCTTTCAACACCACCCAGTGATTCAGCCAAAGAAAATAGCTCTAACTTATCGACAAAATATTTAAGCGCTTCAAAAGAGCCCGCAAACTCAAAGCTCAGCATGGAACCAAAGCCCAACTGCTGTTTCTTCGCGATCTCGTGACCCGGATGTTCAGGCAGGCTTGGGTGGTAAATCGTACCAACCAGGTCTTGTTGTTGCAGAGCCGTCAGAATTTCACGTGAGCTCTCTTCGTGAACACGCATACGCGCACCTAGCGTACGAATACCACGTAGCGTCATGTAGCTATCAAATGGTGTGCCGGTCGCACCAATACAGTTGCCCCACCATGCTAACTCTTCAGCGTGCTCTTCAGTTTTGGTAACCACAACGCCACCAATAACATCCGAGTGTCCGTTGATATATTTAGTGGTTGAGTGGATAACAAAATCAGCACCCAGCTCTAAAGGCTTTTGGAACACAGGAGTCAAAAACGTGTTGTCGACAGCAACCAGTGCACCCACTTCTTTCGCTTTGCGGCAAGTTTCTGCAATATCAACCACACGAACCAATGGGTTCGATGGTGTTTCAATTAAGATCAACTTTGGCTTAAGCGCGATCGCCGCATCCAGCGCTGCTTGATCCGATTGATCAACAAACAGAACTTTGAAGTCACCTTTGAGTGAGCGTGTGTTAAACAGACGGTAAGTGCCGCCGTAGCAGTCGTGTGGTGCAATAATAAGATCATCACCACCTAAGAAAGCCGAAACCCATAAGTTAAGCGCCGAAGTACCGCAGTTAGTAACAACCGCACCTTTGCCCGATTCAAGCTCGAACAGTGCCGTTTCTAATAAACCACGGTTTGGGTTACCAGAACGGGTATAATCATACTTTGGCACTTCACCAAAAGCGGGAAACCCATAGTTAGTCGAAAGATAAATAGGTGGGACAACGGCATGGTGTTGCGTGTCTGACTCGATACCAGTACGTACTGCGATGGTTGCTGGCTTCCGGCTGCTCATAGGTGCTTCCTTACAAGTTTTGCGTCTGAGAATCACAGCTGCTTGTCGGCATTTTGCGGCTGTGTTAGATATATGTTATTCACTTTACTTTCATAAACGTGAGACGTCAACACTTCTAGACGTCCATATGTCTTTGCTTATGGCAGTAAATCCCGCTAAAATCACCACTATTAATTTATTCTAACAACTAAAGTGATGAAGGTACGCAATGGCCGACTGGAATGGTGAATACATAAGCCCATATGCTGAGCATGGAAAGAAAAGCGAACAAGTAAAGAAAATTACAGTTTCTATCCCTCTAAAAGTGTTAAAGGTTCTTACTGACGAGCGTACCCGCCGCCAGATTAATAACCTACGCCATGCAACAAACAGTGAGCTACTGTGCGAAGCCTTTCTACATGCGTACACAGGCCAACCACTACCAACGGATGAAGACCTTCGTAAAGACCGTCCAGACGATATTCCGACTGAAGTGAAAAAACTGATGACAGAGATGGGTATCGAATTCGAAGCGTTTGACGAAGAATAAAAACAACTCAGTCACTGCCTTCAATATTGATTAGCGATAACTGAACCCTATTTGTAACATCAACCACTGCACCCTCTATGACTGCGCAGTGAATGATAGACATAAAAAAACCGACTCCTAATGGGTCGGTTTTTTATTATTCTTTTCGCTCAATAAAGCAGTCGCTATAAAGCTATAACAAGCTATAACAAGCTATAACAAGCTATAACAAGCTATAACAAGCTATAACAAGCTATTAAGCCATATAATTAGCAGGCATCTCAATACGAGCAACGCCAGACTCAACCGCCGCTTCCGCTACAGCTTTTGCTACGCGAGGAAGTAGACGTGGGTCCATTGGCTTAGGAATGATGTAACCTTTACCGAATTCCAATGCAGTCTCACCCGCAGCAGCCAGTACTTCAGCCGGAACTTCTTCTTTCGCCAATTCACGAATCGCTTTAACAGCAGCCAGTTTCATTTCGTCATTGATTTCGCTCGCACGCACATCTAGCGCACCACGGAAAATGAATGGGAAACAAAGTACGTTGTTTACTTGGTTAGGGTAATCACTGCGGCCAGTACCCATAATTAGGTCAGAACGAACTTCATGAGCAAGCTCAGGCTTGATCTCTGGATCTGGGTTTGAACATGCAAACACAACAGGCTTATCAGCCATCAGCGTTAGTGCTTCTGCTGGTAACAGGTTAGGACCCGATACGCCCAAGAACAGGTCAGCACCTTCGATAACATCTTCAAGCGTGCGCTTATCCGTGTTATTTGCGAACAGCTCTTTGTATTCGTTTAGGTCATCACGACGAGTGTGGATCACACCTTTACGGTCAAGCATGTAGATTTTCTCACGCTGAGCGCCACACTTAATCAGTAGCTCCATACATGCTACAGCCGCTGCGCCAGCACCTAAACAAACAATCTTACACTCTTCCAGTTTCTTACCTTGAAGCTCAATCGCGTTCAGCATACCTGCTGCCGTTACAATCGCAGTACCGTGTTGGTCATCGTGGAATACAGGTACATCACAACGCTCAATCAGGCGACGTTCAATCTCAAAACAATCAGGAGCTTTGATGTCTTCTAGGTTAATACCACCGAATGTATCTGCGATATTCGCAACCGTATCAACGAACTCATCGATTGTGCGGTGTTTTACTTCAATATCGATAGAATCTAAACCAGCAAAACGCTTAAACAGTAGCGCTTTACCTTCCATTACAGGTTTAGAAGCAATAGGACCAAGGTTACCTAGGCCAAGAATCGCAGTACCGTTAGAGATAACAGCAACCATGTTGCCCTTACCTGTGTATTTATAGACGTTATCAACGTTCTGTGCGATCTCACGAACAGGCTCAGCCACGCCTGGGCTGTATGCAAGTGCTAGATCTTCTGCAGAGTTTGCAGGCTTCGTCAGTGCTACGGCAATTTTGCCTGGAATTGGGAACTCATGATAATCAAGAGCTTGCTGACGGAATCGTTCTTGAGGCGATAATTCTTGAGAGGATTGGTCTTGGCGGCTGTCTTCAGACATAGGTGTAGGTTCCTAGGATATTATTATTTGGGGGATCTTGTTCATGTTAATAGATGTACTTCAAAGTTCCTAGGTGGTTAAAGCCTCTGTCTCATTAAAAAACGAGATTTCACTACTAATAAGACCAGTGAGCAGTTGAAATTACTATCGCTTGTTGAACTTTCGAGCGGATTTCTAGGGAAGAGTGATTAGGGGGAAAGTGATCGAGCTAAACTCAAATCGACAGCCTATCGTCGAGATAATCGGAGAGCGTTATAAAAGTCAGGGTTTTCTCAAATTACAGGCAACAAAAAAGGACACCGAAGTGTCCTTTTTCATGTCTAAATAGCGAGAATTACTTCTTGCTAGAAAGAGCACCGAAACGCTTGTTAAAGCGATCTACACGGCCGCCTGTATCTACGATACGTTGCTTACCAGTGTAGAATGGGTGACATTTGTCACATACGTCTAGGTGAATACCATCTTTACCTAGAGTAGAGTTGAATTCGAATGTGTTGCCGCAAGAACAAGTTGCTGTTACTGCTTTGTATTCTGGGTGGATTCCAGCTTTCATGGGATAACCTCAATTAGGCCGTGTCGCCATCCGATTCTAAGCCGGACACCACACGTTGTTAAAAAATAAAATAAAGACACCGCAGCATCACTAAAAAGCGATAAAGCCATACCTTTAAGGCGCAGTATAGTAATGAATCTGTGAGGTAGGATCAACTGATTTGATACATTTTTCACCAACACAGTCCTTAAACCCTCTATTAAGCGTTATTTTCTGGCTCCAGTAGCATTCAAGCCTCAAGTAAGCTCTGTCATCTAAACTGCTCCTCGAATTTAACTCCCTTATCCATTAGACTGTTCGCTCTCGTCAACTCAGATAAAGCCGTCCCTTTATGCGTCCAATGATTGCCCGCGTGGCACTGCCTGTTCCACTCGACAAGCAGTTCGATTACAAGATTCCTAGCCACCTATTCCCGATTATTGGCGGTCGAGTCTCTGTGCCTTTTGGACGACAAACCTTAACAGGTATCGTGACGGCTCTGGTTAATGAATCTGAATTCGATCTCGACAAGCTCAAGCCGATTAAAGCCTTATTAGATAACCAACCCGTTTGGCCTGAATCGGTCTATTCCCTATTAGTGTGGTGCAGTCAGTTCTATCAGTACCCACTGGGTGAAACCTTAGCTAATGCCCTACCTAGCGCTTTACGAAAAGGCAAAGCGGCCGACTTCGCAACGCTTGTTGAATGGCAACTGACCCCATCAGGTAGAGATCAACTGATGCAAGGCTTTGGTCGCGCGGTCAAACAAGCCAAAGTAATGCACATGCTTGAACACGGCGCGGTTCCTCATCAAGAGTTCATTGATCAAGAGGTGGGCAGCGCGGTACTTAAGACATTGGAAGAAAAAGGCTGGATTGAGTCGGTAGAGAAAAAGCCGAAGCGTAAACCATGGCCAATTGAACTCGAAAACGACCAAGACAAGCCTAAGCTCAATGCAGAGCAAGCCATCGCGATTGCGACAGTAAATAGCCAAACCGATTTTGGGTGCTTCTTGCTAGAGGGTGTCACTGGTTCAGGTAAGACCGAGGTCTACCTAAATATGATTAAACCGATTCTCGACCAAGGCAAGCAAGCATTAGTCTTGGTACCTGAGATTGGCCTGACTCCACAAACGATTAACCGCTTTAAGCGACGCTTCAATGTACCTGTTGAAGTGATTCACTCTGGATTAAACGATTCTGAGCGACTGAATGCATGGCTATCAGCTCGCGATAAGATTGCAGGCATCGTAATTGGTACCCGCTCGGCTCTGTTCACGCCGTTTGCTGATTTGGGCATTATCATTGTTGATGAAGAGCATGACGCCTCTTATAAACAGCAAGATAGCCTGCGCTACCACGCTCGTGATGTCGCGATAATGCGTGCTCATAAAGCGCAAATCCCAGTGGTTCTAGGTTCAGCCACACCAGCTTTTGAAACACTGCACAACGCTCAGATAGGTAAATACAGCTACCTGACCCTCACCTCACGCGCTGGTGTCGCACTGCCGACCACCAATAAAGTGTTGGATGTTAAGGGCGAATATCTAGAAAGCGGCTTATCTGCATCGTTAATTGCAGAAATGCAAAGACACTTAAAAGCGGGCAACCAGGTGATGCTGTTCCTCAATCGCCGTGGTTTCTCCCCAGCATTGATGTGTCACGACTGTGGTTGGACAGCCGAATGTAAGCGCTGTGATGCTTACTACACCTATCACCAATACAGCAATGAAATGCGCTGCCACCATTGTGGCTCGCAGCAGCATATCGTGCACAATTGCCAAGGCTGTGGTTCAGCGAACTTGGTGACGGTGGGTGTCGGCACCGAGCAACTTGAAACGCAACTTGGTCAACTGTTCCCTGAATACAAAACCATTCGTATTGACCGCGATAGCACCCGTCGTAAGGGCAGCTTAGAAAGCGCATTAGAGTCGATTCGTAAGGGTGAATACCAAATACTGATCGGCACACAGATGCTTGCCAAAGGACACCACTTCCCTGACGTGACACTTGTGGCGTTATTGGACGTTGATGCCTCTTTATATAGTAGTGACTTCCGCGCCTCTGAAAGACTGGCTCAGTTGTTCACTCAAGTAGCAGGTCGAGCAGGACGTGCCAGTAAGCCTGGTGAGGTTATCTTACAAACTCACCATCCAGAACATGGCTTGTTACAAGCACTGCTGCACAAAGACTATAACCACTTTGCCCAGACGGCTCTGGCTGAACGCAAACAGACGATGTTGCCGCCTTATACCTTCATGACTCTGTTTAGAGCAGAAGCGAACGACACACGCTTAGTGGAAGAGTTCTTGCGTCAAGTTCGTCACACATTGGAATCACATCCACTGTTTGACCAATATTGCATGGTGCTCGGCCCAACCCCTGCGCCATTGGCAAAACGAGCAGGTAAATCTCGCTGGCAGCTGATCTTGCAAACACAGACTCGTTCATTAATGCAGAAGCTATTAATGAGTGCGAAGCCGGCAATTAATATGTTACCCGCTGCGAAAAAAGTCCGTTGGTCACTCGATATTGAGCCGCAAGATCTGAGCTAAACCCACTCGGGTTAAAACTAATGATAAGTTTGTTCACAAATATTTCATATTTCTCGTGAGCAACTTCACACTAGTCATGTGATTTTTGTTAATCTAGCCGTAACTTTACACGGATGAAACGAATAAAATATTGCAATAAAAAAAGTGTTAGCAACACTTTCACAATATCTATCCGATTGTATTAATTATTCACGCCTTAGATACTTAGGCAGCAAAGGAACTTAAAAGAGGGTTTAATTTATGGCGACAATGAAGGATGTTGCCCAGCTAGCAGGCGTCTCAACCGCAACGGTATCACGTGCATTGATGAACCCTGAGAAAGTCTCAGTTTCAACTCGAAAACGAGTAGAGACAGCAGTACTTGAAGCTGGATACTCACCCAATACATTAGCTCGAAACTTACGTCGCAACGAATCAAAAACCATCATCACTATTGTTCCTGATATCTGTGACCCTTATTTCGCTGAGATCATCCGTGGTATCGAAGATGCTGCAGTAGAAAATGATTACCTAGTTCTGCTTGGCGACAGTGGTCAACAGAAGAAGCGCGAATCATCATTTGTTAACTTGGTATTCACCAAACAAGCTGATGGCATGCTGCTGTTAGGCACCGATCATCCATTTGATGTCAGCAAGCCTGAACAAAAGAATCTACCACCTATGGTAATGGCGTGTGAATTTGCACCCGAGCTTGAATTACCAACGGTACATATCGACAACCTAACCTCTGCATTTGAAGCCGTGAACTACCTAGCTCAATTAGGTCATAAGCGCATTGCTCAAATATCTGGGCCAACCACTGCAACCCTGTGTAAGTTCCGCCAACAAGGTTACCAACAAGCACTGCGCCGCGCTGGAGTATCAATGAACCCAGCTTACAGCACTGTGGGCGACTTCACCTTTGAAGCTGGCGCACAAGCAGTTCGTCAATTATTGGCACTTCCAGAGCAACCAACTGCAATTTTCTGTCACAACGATGCGATGGCAATTGGTGCGATTCAAGAAGCGAAGAAGTTAGGTTTACGTGTTCCTCAAGACCTATCTATTGTTGGCTTTGATGACATCCAATTCGCTCAATACTGCGATCCACCGCTAACGACGATTTCTCAACCTCGTTACGAAATTGGACGCCAAGCGATGCTGATGATGCTTGATCTGCTGAAAGGTAACGATGTACAAGCAGGTTCACGCCTACTTGAAGCTAAACTCGTGGTTCGTGGCAGTACAGCACCACCTCGAATTTAGGCAAGATAAATACCCACACAAACCTGCGGCACATTTTGATGTGCCGCTTCCATTTCTGCACTATTATCCTCGCGCAATCTGGATTACCATGAGAGCAGAACTATCAACTATTGAATTGTCTTGTGGCTAATAGAGATTATGTAAAGCGCGGTCGTGGCACGAAAAAACCGACCAAGAAACAAGCCCCTCGCCGTAAACCTTGGCGCAGTGGTCTTTTGGCGATCCTCCTTGCCGGTGGTTTTGGTTATGGACTTTACTTACTGAGTAACGATCCTGAGCCGCCAACACCAGTGCCTGAGGTGAGCAAGCCGAAACCTAAGCCAAAACCAGCGAAAGTGATTCCACCTCCTCCAGAAGAGAAGTGGGACTACGTTGAAACGCTGCCAAGTCGTGAAATTGAAGTTAAAGCCAAAGAGCAAGAGATCTCTAAGATCCCTTACATCATGCAGTGTGGCGCTTACAAAACCGCTTCTCAGGCAG
This sequence comes from Vibrio lentus, assembly GCF_002875945.1. Classification (GTDB taxonomy): domain Bacteria; phylum Pseudomonadota; class Gammaproteobacteria; order Enterobacterales; family Vibrionaceae; genus Vibrio; species Vibrio apostichopi. The sequence continues at coordinate 76,766 of NZ_MCZK01000172.1, read as the reverse complement.
ATGCGCGTAAATTGGATATTGCTTTCCAAGGTATCTCGAGTGAAATCCGTAAGAAAGACGGCAGTAGCTGGTACCGTGTGGTTCTAGGGCCATACAAGTTTAAGCGTGACGCCGAGCGCGATCGCCATAAACTACAGCGCGCAAAAATCGAACCTTGCGCTATTTGGAAAGACACCGAATAGAATTAGATTTAGCGATAGTCGCAGTCTTAATCTAAGCAAAAGCCGAAAACCAAACTCCGAAAGCCTCCCATTGTGGAGGTTTTCTTTTGTCTCCTCGTCCTTTAACCAAATTTCCTTATAACTTCCGTCGATAAGTTGCGCGACATCACTCGACCTTCCTTGAATTATCCGAGCACCATCCTCATATACTTTTTATACCCAAAGATAAGAAATATTAAGAGGCCCTACTCGTGACTACCATTGTATCTGTACGTCGTAATAATAAAGTCGTCATCGCGGGTGATGGACAAGTATCTCTAGGCAATACTGTAATGAAGGGCAATGCCCGTAAAGTACGTCGCCTATACAACAACAAAGTACTGGCTGGTTTTGCTGGCGGTACGGCTGATGCTTTCACGCTATTCGAAAAATTTGAAAGCAAGCTGCAAATGCACCAAGGCCACCTAACCAAAGCTGCCGTTGAGTTGGCGAAGGATTGGCGTAGCGATCGTGCTCTACGTAAATTAGAAGCACTGCTAGCAGTCGCGGATGAAACCGCTTCATTGATCATCACTGGTAACGGTGACGTAGTTCAACCAGAGAACGACCTGATTGCTATCGGTTCAGGCGGTAACTTCGCTCAAGCAGCGGCTACTGCACTATTAGAAAATACAGATTTAGATGCGCGTGAAATTGCAGAAAAGTCGCTGAACATTGCTGGCGATATCTGCGTATTCACCAACCATCACCACACTATTGAAGAACTAGAGAGCACCGTTGAGCTGCCAAAGCCAGAGTAGCGACCGCTTCCATCAATAACGTTGTATTCAACAGTGATTAAAGAATTAAGGAAAAACCATGTCTGAGATGACTCCTCGCGAAATCGTTCACGAACTCAATCGCCACATTATCGGCCAAGATAACGCTAAGCGTTCAGTTGCTATTGCACTGCGTAACCGCTGGCGTCGTATGCAGCTTGAAGAAAGCTTGCGTGTTGAAGTATCACCAAAGAACATTCTGATGATCGGCCCAACCGGTGTCGGTAAAACTGAAATTGCTCGCCGCCTAGCGAAACTGGCGAATGCGCCGTTCATCAAGGTAGAAGCGACTAAGTTCACTGAAGTGGGCTACGTAGGTAAAGAAGTTGAAACCATCATCCGTGACCTAACGGACGTTGCGATCAAGATGACACATCAACAAGCGATGGAAAAAGTACAATACCGCGCTGAAGAACAAGCTGAAGAACGCATTCTTGATGCCCTTCTACCACCAGCACGCGATGCTTGGGGTCAGAACGAGCAATCAACAGAAGAAACAACCTCTTCAAACACTCGTCAGATTTTCCGCAAGAAACTGCGCGAAGGTAAGCTAGACGACAAAGAGATCGAAGTTGATGTAGCCGCGCCGCAAATGGGCGTTGAAATCATGTCACCTCCAGGCATGGAAGAGATGACTAACCAGCTGCAAGGCATGTTCCAAAACCTCGCTGGCGACACCAAGAAAAAGCGTAAGATGAAAATCAAAGACGCATTCAAAGCACTGACTGAAGAAGAAGCTGCGAAGCTTGTGAACCAGGAAGAGCTAAAAGAGAGCGCGATCTTCAATGCTGAAAACAACGGCATCGTATTCATCGATGAAATCGACAAAATCTGTAAGCGTGGCGACAGCTCAGGCCCAGACGTATCTCGTGAAGGTGTTCAGCGTGACCTGCTTCCTCTTATCGAAGGCAGCACAGTATCGACTAAGCACGGTATGGTTAAAACTGACCACATCTTGTTTATCACATCAGGTGCATTCCAAGTGGCTAAGCCATCAGACCTGATCCCTGAACTGCAAGGTCGTCTACCAATCCGTGTTGAACTTGAAGCTCTTTCTGCACATGACTTCAAACGTATTCTTACTGAGCCAAAGGCATCACTGACAGAGCAGTACATTGCCCTGATGAAAACAGAAGATGTCGGCATTGAGTTCACTGAAGATGGCATCAACCAAATTGCTGACGCAGCATGGCGTGTGAACGAAACCACTGAAAACATCGGTGCGCGTCGTCTACACACAGTTATGGAACGCCTAATGGATGAGATTTCATTCGACGCAACAGACCGAGCAGGCAGCAAATTGGTGATTGATGAAGCTTATGTAATATCTAAGCTTGGCGAGCTCGTAGAAGACGAAGACCTAAGTCGCTTCATCCTGTAGCACAGGAAACTCCAACTTATTGCTCTATCTCAAAGAAATAGCAGCTAATAAGCGAATTCAAGGCCCACTTTCGAGTGGGCTTTTTATTACCCGAAAAATGGGCGTATACTCAAAACACAGTATGAAACGAAGACTTACAAAGAATTAGACCTACGATGAAACAATCTCTACTGATTTGGCTTGATGCCGCACGACCAAAAACTCTGCCTCTCGCACTTGTCTCTATTCTTACAGGAAGTAGTTTAGCGTTTGCCAACGACCAGTTTTCTTTGTCGATAGCCCTGCTGGCATTTTTAACCGCCACGCTATTACAGATTTTATCGAATTTAGCGAATGACTATGGCGATGCGGTTAAAGGCACGGATAACGACAAACGCCTAGGCCCAATGAGAGCCATGCAATCGGGTGCTGTCACCGCCCAAACCATGAAACAAGCGATCATTCTCAATATCGTATTTACGGTAATCGCAGGGTTGATTCTTATTTTTCATGCACTGAGTTCACTCGAAAGCATCTTATCTTTCATTGCGTTAGGTGTTTTAGCGATTGTCGCAGCCATTGCCTATACCGTGGGTAATAAGCCTTATGGTTATATTGGCCTTGGCGACTTGTCGGTGTTTATCTTCTTTGGCTTGTTAGGGGTTTCAGGTACTTACTTCTTGCACACTGGCCATGTAGAGCCAAGCCTATTCCTTCCAGCGCTAGGCTGTGGACTAATGGCAGTTGCCGTTCTCAACATCAACAACATGCGTGATATTGAAAACGACAGTGAATGTGGCAAGCGCACCATGGCCGTTCGCCTAGGGCAACGTAAAGCTAAGCAATACCATTTCGCGTTACTCGGTTTGGCGCTTGCGTCTTTCGCAATCTACCTACTGATTCAAGAAAAACCGGTCTGGATTAGCCTGCCGTTTTTGCTTAGCATTATTATTGTGTACAAGCATGGCAAGGCCGTTTGGGAAACCGAAAAACCGGCTCAGATTGCACCAATGATGCCTGTCATTGTGAAATGTTCACTGGTGACTAATCTACTGTTTGCAGGGGTTGTCGTAGCTCAAACTCTATTGAGTTAATTAAGACTAATCATTGCAAAGGGATCAAGCACCGATATACTCAAAGTAAGCTCATTGTTCAAAAGGTATGCTAATGGAATACAACACTTCAGCACTGTGCGACATATATTTGGATCAAGTTGATGTCGTGGAGCCAATGTTCAGTAATTTCGGTGGACGAGCGTCATTCGCCGGACAGATCTCGACGATAAAATGTTTTGAAGACAACGCATTAATTCGGTCTGTATTAGAACAAGATGGTCTGGGGCGGGTGTTGTTGATCGATGGTGGCGGCTCATTGAGAAAAGCGCTGATCGATGCTGAAATAGCATTACTTGCCGAAGACAATGAGTGGGAAGGTATTGTGGTTTACGGCTGCGTACGCGAAGTCGATGAGCTCGAAGACATGAACCTTGGTATTCAGGCTTTGGCCTCTATTCCCGTTGGCGCGAGCCAAGAAGGTGTGGGCGAATTAGATGTGCCGGTCAACTTTGGCAGCGTAACTTTCTTGCCGGAAGATTACCTCTATGCAGACAACACAGGCATAATCCTTTCTGCTGAGCCTTTAGATGTTGAGCTTGATTTGGATGTTGAAGAAGAAGAGCCAGAGTAACGATTCGAACGAATCACACCCAAGCTAACATTCGCAAACCAACACTTTGTAAATTAGTACGTTGCAAATTAGCACTGCGCAAATTAGAACAACAAACAAAAACGCCCGCTACTCAGTAGCGGGCGTTTTTTTAAATCTGAAGAGTTGATTACTCTACGTCGTCCATTTTACCTAGAAGGTTACGGATGCGATCTTGCCATGCAGAGTGCTCTTCCTGCATTTGCTGAGTTTTTTGCTCTAGGTCGTGACGGCTTGCTTTTAGCTCACCAGCTTCTGTTGCTAGTGCTTCTTTCTCTTCTTTAAGCTCTTCCACTTCCATTTGAAGAAGTGCAATTGTATCTACTGCTGTTTGAATTTTTGCTTCTAGCTGCTCTAGTACTTCAAAAGACATTCTGGCCTACCTTTAAGTTATCCGTTTGATGGTGAAGGTCTACTCCACTTATTTCCCCATTCTACTCAGCAGAGCAAGGATAAACACTCTATATATTCGATATTTTACGCCATTCGATGAAAAAAACAGCGCTTTTTACCGAATATTGACGTGAATTATTACTACCACGTCAACAGACTGATTATTTTGATGAATATTACCTGTTTTCACCTGCAAATTGATCGAGAGCAATCCCCAAAAAACAAAAAGGCAAACGTTTCCTTTGGGATATGGTAAAATTCGCCGCGAAATTTCTATTCCCCCTTTGAAAATTTTGGAGTCCGCATGAAACGCGATTTAGCAATGTCATTCTCTCGTGTCACTGAAGGTGCAGCACTAGCTGGTTACAAGTGGCTTGGCCGCGGCGATAAAAACGCTGCAGATGGCGCTGCTGTAGAAGTAATGCGTAGCCTACTGAACAAAACCGAAATCAGCGGTGAGATTGTTATTGGCGAAGGTGAAATCGATGATGCACCTATGCTATACATCGGCGAAAACGTCGGTATTGGCGGTGATGCTGTAGATATCGCCGTTGACCCAATTGAAGGGACACGCATGACAGCAATGGGCCAATCAAATGCATTGGCTGTATTGGCTGCAGGTGAGAAAGGTAGCTTCCTTAAAGCGCCTGACATGTACATGGAAAAATTAGTTGTTGGCCCTGGCGCAAAAGGCGCGATTGACCTAGAACTGCCACTGACAGAAAACCTAGAAAACATTGCGAAAGCACTAGGTAAAACACTCGATACACTAGTCGTAACCACACTGGCTAAGCCACGTCATGATCAAGTGATTGCCGACATGCAGGCGATGGGCGTTCGTGTATTCGCAGTGCCAGACGGTGATGTTGCTGCTTCTATCTTAACGTGTATGCCAGACAGCGAAGTCGACGTAATGTACTGCATTGGCGGCGCGCCTGAAGGTGTTGTTTCGGCTGCGGTTATTCGCGCACTCGACGGCGACATGCACGCACGTCTACTACCTCGTCATGAGGTAAAAGGCGATACAGAAGAGAACTGCAAACACGGTGAGCTTGAATTAGAGCGCTGTGCTGAAATGGGCGTAACGGCGGGTATCGTGTTGAAGATGGAAGACATGGCTCGTAGCGACAACGTTGTGTTCTCTGCAACGGGTATTACTAAGGGTGACCTTCTAGAAGGCATTACTCGTACAGGCAATATCGCAACCACAGAAACACTGCTTATCCGTGGCCGCTGTCGTACTATTCGTCGCATCAAGTCTATTCACTATCTAGAGCGTAAAGACCCAGAAGTGATTGGTCACATCCTGTAAACCTAAACTAGGTTCAACAGAACACGCGAAGGCTGATACCAAGTATCAGCCTTTTGTTTTATTGGCCATCAATAACCCGTGCATTTCACCTACGCCATAGTAAATGGTTTGCTTTATAAACACCTTGCCTCATAATAGTAAGGTTCATTAGGTAGAGATAGTATGAAAACAAGCGACAAAATCTTACAGACCATTAAGCGTCAAGGCGCGGTAACCGCGAAACAACTGTCAGAAGAATTTGGCATGACGACAATGGGTGCCAGGCAGCACCTACAAAGTTTGGAAGATGACGGTATTCTTGCGTTTCATGACGTCAAAGTAAAAGTAGGTCGCCCAACTCGCCATTGGTCACTGACTCAACAAGGTCATGGTCAATTTTCAGATCGACACGGTGAACTCACGATTCAAGTGATAGATGCTGTCGAGAATCTGTTTGGTAAAGAGGGGCTAGCTAAAGTGGCCGCTGAACGTGAACAACACACGTTAAAGCAGTACCAAACCGCCCTATCTGCCTGCGACAATCTACTGAGTAAACTTGAAAAGCTAACCCAACTTCGAGAAGAAGAAGGGTATATGGCTGAACTTCAAGATCAAGGCGATCACTACATCTTGATCGAAAACCACTGCCCTATCTGTAAGGCTGCGACTCGCTGCCCTAGCCTTTGCCAATCAGAACTCAATGTTTTCAAAGAATTACTCAAAGATGAATGTCATGTGAGCCGCACTGAGCACATCATTACTGGCGAACGTCGTTGTACTTATACCCTAACGCCTAGCCACTAATACTGTCTCAATATTGAGAAAATAAAAATAGAACAAAATTTGTACAGATTTCTTTCTTAAGCTTAAAGCATATGAAACATGCTTAGTGCTAAGGAAGGAATGATGGGACATCCACAGCCAAATCAAAAACTGCCCCCCTTTGATGAACTTGTCCAACTCGCGAAAAGCGATCCGAAAGCATTCAATCAATTCAAACATGAGATGTGCGAACAGATGATTTGTTCAGCATCAGAAACCATGCAAGACAGGCTGCGCGCCCAACAGAGCCACATCGATTTAGTGGTTAGCCGTTGTAAAAATCCACATCATACCAATGTCGTGTTGATGCAAGAACTAAGCTGCCAAGTGTGTAAGTTCCAAGATGCGCTGCAAGGTCGTTGTAGTTTTGAAGAATCTCAACCTGAAAATGTTGTGCCCTTTAGGCCCAATACAGAACCCAAAATGTATTAAAGCGGATACAGATTAAAGCAGACAAGTAAGCAGTCTGAAAAACAAAAAAAGGAGCACAATGCTCCCTTTTTACTGATGAATCATCCAACCTTTAAACTGGATCTTCACCGTAATCATTACGACCTTCAGTACCTTTCAATAAGCCACATTCAATCAGAATCCATAAGCCACACACTAATGCTGCAGCCGTTGCCGCCATATGAATAGGCGATACCGACTCTGTCGTGGTCGCTGCCATTGGTGAAGCCAAACGACCTAACACCAGCGGCACATTCAACAATAGCCAGTAGTTCGACTTGTTACGGTCATGCCAACGCTTAGCCGTGACCGCAAGATCTGGGATAACCAGCATCAGTAGGAAGATCGGTAGCAGGATGTAAGAGTACGCAGGAAACAAAACAGAGATACCGGAAGCAAAACCCGTAATCGCTATATAGTAGAAAATATTCCAAATCCAGTAAGTCTTACGACCAATTCTCCCCTTGAAAGAGAGCAGTAAATCTTTCATCGACATCTTAAATACTCAAAAAATTAATGCGCTACCAAAAAGTTAGCAGCAAATAGTCAGTTAATCACTTTTAGTTAGTTGATTCTTTTTAGCTAGTTAATCACTTTCTGAAAGCAACTTTTATCCATATCTCGTATGTTGACCGTTAGGCTACGGATATGGCTTGCCTGTTCTTGTAGGGTTTGCATCAACAAACGCGACAATTCTCTTTTCTGTTCTTCGGTACGCCCTGCAAGTAACTCGAAGCTAATATGAACAAAATCCACATTGTCCTCTTCATCACCGACCAACCAGTTATGACAGCGCAGTGAACGAGACTTCACAGAAGGTACATCAAACAAACCACAGTTTAATGTAACTTGATGAAGGTCTTCCAGTAAACCTTGGATATTCACTCGCTCATCCACTGAATTTGAGTACTCTAGAACTAGATTCGGCATTATTACTTCCTATTGTTAACGCAATCGTTTGTCCCTTAATAACAACTAACGATGAAAAATCCGAGAAGTTAGCTATTATTCTGTCTGCCGGATCACTGATATTTGCTCAAAATCTACTCTGACCATTGAGTAAGATCCAAGAAAGTCATGACCACAGTCATGATCTGTTGATATTATTCTGTTATATTATTTCGTAATAAAGTTTACTTTTTTACATTCGATTTATTTAAATACTTTGGAGATATTCCTATGCGTCATCCTGTAGTTATGGGTAACTGGAAACTAAACGGCAGCAAAGAAATGGTTGTTGATCTACTAAACGGTCTTAACGCTGAACTTGAAGGCGTAACAGGCGTAGACGTAGCAGTTGCTCCACCAGCACTTTTCGTTGATCTTGCAGAGCGTACGCTTACTGAAGCGGGCAGCGCAATCATCCTAGGTGCTCAAAACTCTGACCTAAACAACAGCGGTGCATTCACTGGCGACATGTCTCCAGCAATGCTTAAAGAGTTCGGCGCATCTCACATCATCATCGGTCACTCTGAGCGTCGTGAATACCACGCTGAGTCTGACGAGTTCGTTGCTAAGAAATTCGCATTCCTAAAAGAGAACGGCCTAACTCCAGTTCTTTGTATCGGTGAATCTGAAGCACAAAACGAAGCAGGCGAAACTGTTGCTGTATGTGCACGTCAACTTGACGCTGTTATCAACACTCAAGGTGTTGAAGCTCTTGAAGGCGCTATCATCGCTTACGAACCAATCTGGGCTATCGGTACTGGTAAAGCAGCTACAGCTGAAGATGCACAACGCATCCACGCTCAAATCCGTGCACACATCGCTGAGAAATCTGAAGATGTTGCTAAGAAAGTTGTTATCCAATACGGCGGTTCTGTTAAGCCAGAAAACGCAGCAGCTTACTTCGCACAACCAGACATCGACGGTGCTCTAGTTGGCGGCGCAGCTCTAGACGCGAAAAGCTTCGCAGCTATCGCTAAAGCAGCAGCTGAAGCAAAAGCTTAATTTAAACTTCACCGTTTAAATTGAATGAAAGGTCAACTTAAGTTGGCCTTTTTTATTGCCTGTCGCTTAGGATTCAAGCTTCAAACTCGTACAACAGGCACAAAAAAACCGCTGATAAATCAGCGGTTTTTAAATTCTTTAAGCGAACGCTAAGCGTGGCTTAGAACAACTCTTCTGCAACGCGGAACAGCTCAGAACGGTCTGGGTTCTGCATGTTCTCGATACAGTCGATGATGTCGTGGTGAACAAGCTCTTCTTTCTCGATACCAACACAACGACCACCGTGGCCTTCCTGAAGAAGGTGAACAGCGTAGTTACCCATGCGAGAAGCAAGTACACGGTCAAACGCAGTAGGACGACCACCACGTTGGATGTGACCAAGAACCGTTGCACGAGTTTCACGACCTGTTGAAGATTCGATCTCTTTAGCCAGTTCGTTCGCGTCCATCATCAGCTCAGTTAGAGCGATGATTGCGTGTTTCTTACCCTTCGCAATGCCATCTTGGATATTGCTGATTAACTGCTCTTTATCTAGACCAGTTTCAGGAGTAATGATGTACTCACAACCGCCTGCGATTGCTGACATAAGCGTAAGGTCACCACAGTGACGGCCCATGATTTCAACAATAGAAATACGTTGGTGAGAAGAAGACGTATCACGTAGACGGTCGATTGAATCGATAACTGTGTTAAGCGCAGTTAGGTAGCCGATTGTATAGTCAGTACCTGCGATATCGTTGTCGATAGTGCCTGGAAGACCGATACATGGGTAACCCATTTCTGTCAGCTTCTTAGCGCCCATGTAAGAACCGTCGCCACCGATAACAACAAGTGCTTCGATACCGTGCTTCTTAAGGTTCTCGATGCCTTTCTCGCGAACTTTAACATCTTTGAATTCAGGGAAACGTGCAGAACCTAAAAAAGTACCGCCGCGGTTGATCACGTCAGATACGCTTGAACGGTCAAGCTTTTCAATACGGTCTTCAACAAGGCCTTGGTAGCCATCGTAAATGCCGTAAACTTCAATGCCAACTGATAGTGCGGTACGAACTACGCCGCGTACTGCTGCGTTCATGCCTGGAGCGTCACCACCACTGGTCAAAACACCGATCTTCTTAATCATGCTCACCCTCGATTTTTGGGAATCTATTATTCAATTCTTTTGCTTGCCGATTGTATATCAACAAGATTTTAAATCTATATATGTGCTTTATGTTACATTTCCTCAATAGGAATAGCACTTAAATCGCGTAAATTTATGTAACATTTCTACTTCTGTAAGAGTATTACAGTTTTACTCAGTAACTTTGTTGATTCACATCAGAATCAACATTAATTGTTATGCGGTGGTTTTTGTATCACCAAAGAATTAGCAATTTTTACTCACTTTAGTTCAAAAGCTACCCACTTACCATTTGCGGGCTGCTTTTCCTGCTCATTACCAAGAATGAAATTTCTGCTGCTTCTCGGGGCCAAATACCACCGAATACGGGTCCTGATGAATTAATACATCAGCATCAGGGAACACAGAGATAAGCTTGGCCTCTACTTCGTCAGAAATGCGATGCGCTTCAATAAGTGGGATATTATCTTCCAATTCTAAATGCAGTTGGATAAAACGAATTGGCCCCGAACGACGCGTTCTTAACTGATGTACACCCAACACGCCTTCAATGCTTAATGATGTCTCTTTAATCTGTTTCAGCTCTTCATCTGGCAGCTTATGATCAAGCAGAGATTGCACCGCTTCCATCGCCATTTGGTAGGCGCTGTACAGAATGTAGATACCAATACCGACCGCAAACACTGAATCTGCCTGACCAATACCAAACCAGCTCAACGCCAATGCCAGCATGATCGCGGCATTCATATAGAGATCGGTTTGGTAGTGCAGTGAATCAGCCGCAATGGCTTGGCTACCGGTTTTGTTTACAACATGCTTTTGGAATCGAACTAAACCAAAGGTCATCACCATTGCGAATAAGCTGACGTAGATACCAATTTCTGGGGAGTTCAGTTCGTGAGGTCTAAAGAAGCGCTCAATACCGTTAAGAATGAGGAAACAAGCCGAGCCTGAAATAAACATCGCCTGCGCTAATGCAGCAAGGGATTCAGCCTTACCATGACCAAAGGTATGTTCTTTGTCGGCGGGCTGGAGAGAGTAGCGAACCACGATAAGATTGACGACAGAGGCCGCAATATCCAACATTGAATCCACTACGGAAGCCAACAGACTCACAGAACCTGTCACCCACCATGCTGCGACTTTCACTATCAATAAGATAGTGGCGATGGTGGTGGCTGCCCAAGCGGCGAGCGTAACTAAACGTGCGTATTCTTGTTTCATAATTTGGCTATAAAGTGACTGATAGCACAAAGTATAACCTGCAAACAATCAATTGAATATGATAGCTAGGATGTAAAACATTCATTTATAGGGATCAAAAAAAGCGGCACGCGGCCGCTTCTTTCTAAACACTTTCATTCAATCCGGCTTTCTCAAGCCATGAATTACTTGTCTTTGTTCATGCGTTTTTCCATTTTGTCAGCACACTTAGTCATGCGCTCTTGCTGGATTTCTTTCAGTTGAGTCTTTTGCTCAGCTGTTAATACGCTCATCATTTGGTGTTGTTTCTTAAGCATTGCTACGCGACGCTCAGTTTGCTTCTCAACCATTTGGCTTGCTAGGTCGTTTGCTGCTGCTTCATCGAAGTTGTCAGCCAGTACCAATGCTTGAACTTTCTCTTGGTGCGCTTTCATTTTTGCCATTTTGTCGGCTTTGTTGCCAGCGTGTTTTTCTTTCATCTCTGCACGATTCGCTTCGCGCATCTCTTTCAATTCTGTTTTTTGTGCGTCAGTTAGGTCTAGTTGACGCATCACTTTCTTATCGAAGCCGCCACATTTACCGTGCATGCCTTTATGGTCGCCTTTATCGCCGCCGCCATATGCGAACGCGCTTGCTGTACCAAACATTAGTGGAAGTGCCGCAGCTGCTAGTACAAGTTTCTTAGTCATTTTCATAATTGTTGCCTCAATTCGGTATAATAAGTCATGTGTTGCGTCTGTTTCTCAGCGCTTGAATATAGATTAGTCTTTCCCTCGTAAAGTGACGTTTAGAAAGCGTAAAGAATCGTAAAGAGTGAAAGCTGACCAATAATTAGCAGTATTATTAACGTGTAAATAACCAATTAAGGCTTCCCAATGGCGAACATTCTTCTTATTGATGACGACACCGAGCTAACCGGCTTACTTAAAGACATTCTAAGCTTTGAGGGATTTACTGTCTCCGAAGCCAATGACGGCTATGCGGGGCTTGAGGCCATCAATGATGAGATAGATTTGATCCTATTGGATGTGATGATGCCACGCCTTAATGGCATGGAAACCCTTAAGAAGCTGAGAGAAAATTGGGAAACACCGGTATTAATGCTGACCGCTAAAGGTGAAGAGATCGACCGTGTGATTGGCCTTGAACTTGGCGCGGATGATTACTTACCTAAGCCTTTCAGTGACCGAGAATTGCTTGCGCGTATCCGAGCGATTCTGCGTCGTACACAAACCGCTGCGGCACCTAAAGCAGCCAGTGACACCATTCAATACCAAGACATCGAAGTCTTCCCTGGCAAGCAAGAAGCTTACTGCAATGGCCAACAAATCGACCTCACCACCACAGAGTTCGCACTGCTTAGCCATCTGATTCAGAATCCGGGGCAAGTGATCACCAAAGAAGCATTGAGCTTAGATGTATTAGGCAAAAGGCTGGCGGCGTTTGACCGTGCAATTGATATGCATATCTCTAATCTGCGTAAGAAGATCCCAGAACGTACTGACGGTAAGTCTCGCATCAAAACCTTACGTGGCCGTGGCTATTTACTGGTAGAGGAAGGTTAATGCGTATACCTAAAATCACTAGCTTATATGGACGTATCTTTGCCATCTTTTGGTTCACCATGTTACTGGTGCTTTTATCCGTATTATCTCTGCCGCACATCGATCCTCGAGTGGCGCGAGATGTGCCCGCCGATCATCTCAATAAATTAGAGCGTATCGCTAAAATCACCGAAAAGCGCTACGCCAAAGAACCGAATCTAGGCAAAATTGTCTTCCAACTTGAGGCACCACGTAGCCGCAAGGATTCTCGTGCTCGTATCTATTTAACCGATCTTGAGGGTGCAGTCCTTACTTCGAAAAGACATTCGGACTATAAACTTAAGGCGATTCGTAACTTTGTTACCTCGATTGATAACCCTGAGATGCCGAAGCAAAAGCTCTACGGGCACTACATGGTGGCAGGGCCAGTGCCGATTACACTCGCCGGTGAAGAACTGTTGATGTACGCCGGAGTGAAGTGGAACCAACCACCGCCATTTTTGCTGCGACTGTTTGATAAACCTTTACAGCTATTACTTGCCGTCATGTTAGCGAGTACCCCGCTCTTGCTTTGGTTAGCTTGGGCATTGAGTCAACCGGCTCGCAGGCTTGAACGCGCAGCGCAACGTGTAGCGAAAGGTCAGTTTGAGGTCGACCCTCAGCTCGAGAAAGGCACATCAGAATTCAGACAAGCGGGTGAGAGCTTTAACCAAATGGTCGAAGCGGTAAACCAGATGATCTCAGGGCAACAACGCCTGCTTTCTGATATTTCACACGAGCTGCGCTCACCATTGACTCGTCTGCGCATGGCCAATGCTCTTGCGATTCGAAAACAAGGAGAAAGCCAAGAGTTAGAACGCATCGATATGGAAGCACAGCGATTAGAACAGATGATCAGTGAACTGCTGACACTCTCTCGCATGCAGGTCGACAGCCATATAACTCGTGAGGTTCAACCTCTCTCAAGCCTATGGGAAGAGATATTAAAAGACGCACAGTTTGAAGCCGAGCAGATGGGCAAACAGCTGACGTTCTGCGATATCCCAGATCGTTCTATTTCTGGTAATCCAAAACTCTTAATGAGTGCATTCGACAATATTACGCGTAATGCCATCTATTACGGTAAAGACCAAGTCGATGTGCAATTCAGCGTTTTAAACGATCAACTGACCATTCGCGTGAATGACAATGGCGATGGTGTGCCTGATGACGAACTCGATTCGATTTTCAGGCCGTTCTATCGTGTTTCGACGGCGCGAGATCGTAACTCAGGCGGCACTGGACTAGGGTTAACCATTACTGAGAGTGCGATTCGCCAACACAGCGGAACCATCACAGCCAGCCGCAGCACGTTAGGCGGATTACAGCTGGAAATTACCTTACCTATCCTACCGGTGTAATACCCCCACAAAGATCACAGTTGATAATGATTGTTATTATCATTATGGTAAATCCTCTAATTAAGGAGGATTTACCATGTCACACACTTTCCCTGCTCTACCCTACGCTTACGATGCTCTAGAACCTTACATTGATGCGAAAACGATGGAAGTGCATTACAGCAAGCACCATAGAACCTACTACGATAAGTTTGTTACAGCGGTCTCTGGCAGTGAACTTGAACAGCAATCTCTAACCGAGATCTTCGCAAACATCTCCCAGCATAGTCCTGCGGTTCGTAATAATGGTGGCGGTTACTACAACCACATTTTGTATTGGAATTGCATGTCTCAAGATGGCGGTGGTGAACCGACGGGCGAACTTGGTGAGGCTATCAAAAGTACATTCGGGGATTTCAAAGCGTTCCAAGAGCTGTTCGCGCAAGCGGCGATCAATACCTTCGGTTCCGGCTTTGCTTGGTTAGTGGTAGAAGAAGGACAACTGAAGATCATCTCGACTTCGAATCAAGACAATCCGTGGATGGATACGGTTGCCAGTAACGGCGAGCCAATTCTTGCGCTCGACGTTTGGGAACACGCCTACTACATCAGCTACCAAAACCGTCGCCCTGATTACATCAATGCATGGTGGAATGTGGTGAATTGGGATGCGGTTTCTGAGAACTACGCGCAAGCTCTCACTAAATAAGTTCAGCGGCTACATAAGCCTAACGACAGTAGCGAGTCTTGATACCGTCACTCGCATAACCAGAGGTGGTGAACTGTACTCACTCAGCTTGCCACCGTATACTCAGGCTATCTTTGATTATTCTTGTGAACCAACATGTTTGATATCGCTCTATACGAACCAGAAATTGCGCCCAATACGGGTAACATCATCCGCCTATGTGCTAACTGCGGCGCAAACCTGCACCTGATTGAGCCACTTGGCTTTGATTTTGAGGAGAAGAAAGTTCGTCGTGCTGGCTTGGATTACCACGACCTAGCGCGAGTAAAGCGTCACAAGAACCTAGAAGCCTTCCTTGAGTATCTAGAAAATGAACGTGAAGGTGATTTCCGTATCTTCGCTTGCACGACCAAAACTACGGGTCACCACGTGGATGCAAAATTCCAACAAGGTGATGTGTTGATGTTTGGCCCAGAAACGCGCGGCCTACCTGCTGAGTTCATCGAAAGCATGCCAATGGAGCAACGCATTCGTATTCCAATGATGCCAGACGCGCGTAGCCTAAACCTATCTAACGCGGTTGCTATTATTGCATTCGAAGCGTGGCGACAAATGGGCTTTGAAGGCGCGGTATAACCGAACGCTCAAACTAATCTGTTATCTGTTATCTGTTATCTGTTATCAATAGACAGTAAGTAACAGCAGGCGACAGACAATAAAAAAGGCTCTTGCCATTATCACTTTCTTGCGAAGGATAAAGGTAAGAGCCTTTTCTGTTTTTTCCTCTATATAAAGAGAGAAAAAATTAATTAGTTTAAGCGGTTACGATCGTTGTCGTCGTCTTTCTTCTCAAACTCACCCTCAAAGGTGTTGCCGTCTTTTGATTGGTCAGATGGGTCGCGATTGAATGGGTCTTGTCCAAATGGACTCTGGCCAAAACCAGCTTGTCCACCCGCATGAAAACCGCCAGACATATTGCTAACCACCATTTTTTCCATCATTTTCTTAGCAATCATCGCTCTTGGTGCTGGTAGCAATACCAACATACCGAGCGCGTCCGTCATAAAGCCCGGAGTCAGCAGCAACACACCTGCAACCGCAAGCATCACGCCTTCAAGAATCTGTTGTGCTGGCATTTCACCTTGTTGTAGTCGACCTTGCACAGACATAAGTGTCTGAATACCTTGGCTACGAACAAGCGATGCACCAACAAATGCAGTAATCAAAACTAACGCAATAGTTGGCCACAACCCTAAGAAGCCACCAACTTGAATAAATAGACCAATCTCAATGATAGGTACGAAGATAAATAGTAATAATAAGATAGGAAACACACGCCCTCCTTTGTTACGTCCAGTTTACGCTGAAAGCCCTACCAATCTCAAATTTATCCTGTAAATAAGCGTGTTTATTGACCGAGAATAACTTTGCAAAATATTGACGAAACAAAACCGAAAAAGGTGATCAACTTAATATTTTTATGCGCTAAGTACAGTATCATGTGCCACATAAGTCAGGACGGATTTATCAGCCCAATATTCTAGCGAACGGAGTATTTGCACACAGAATAGGCTAATAACTAACTATATAATCAGAATAATTCTCTAAGGATCCTGTTATGGCTAATCTATCAGAAGCTCAAGTTGAAGCTCCTCAAGCTACTCGTCTCGAAGAAGATCTACTAGGTCAACGTCATGTTCCGGCTGATGCTTACTACGGCATCCACACTCTACGCGCAGTTGAAAACTTCAACATCTCAAATGTAACGATCTCAGATGTACCTGAATTCGTTCGCGGTATGGTGATGACAAAGAAAGCAGCGGCTTTAGCAAACAAAGAGTTAGGTGTAATCCCAAGCGAAGTGGCTAAGTACATCATCGAAGCTTGTGACCTCATTCTAGACACTGGCAAGTGCATGGATCAGTTCCCATCGGATGTATTCCAAGGTGGTGCTGGTACTTCTGTAAACATGAATGCTAACGAAGTAGTGGCAAACGTGGCACTTGAACTTATGGGCAAAGAAAAAGGCCAATATGAGTTCATCAACCCAAATGACCATGTAAACCGCAGCCAATCAACTAACTGTGCTTACCCAACGGGTTTCCGTATCTCTGTGTACAACAGCGTGCGTAAACTGATTGACGCTATCGAATACCTAAAAGGTGCATTCGAGCTTAAGAGCCAAGAATTCAACACAATCCTGAAGATGGGTCGTACTCAACTTCAAGATGCAGTACCTATGACGGTTGGCCAAGAGTTCCACGCTTGGGCTGTGACCATCAATGAAGAAATCAAAAACCTAGAATACACTTCAAAGCTTCTGCTTGAAGTTAACCTAGGCGCAACGGCTATCGGTACAGGTCTGAACGCAGCACCGGGTTACCAAGGCCTAGCAGTGAAACACTTAGCTGAAGTAACTGGCCTAGAGTGTGTAGCGGCTGAAGATCTTATCGAAGCAACATCTGACTGTGGCGCATACGTAATGACGCACGGTGCACTTAAACGTCTAGCGGTTAAACTGTCTAAGATCTGTAACGACTTACGTCTTCTTTCTTCAGGTCCACGTACTGGCTTCAACGAGCTAAACCTACCTGAACTGCAAGCGGGCTCTTCAATCATGCCTGCTAAAGTAAACCCTGTTGTACCTGAAGTAGTAAACCAAGTTTGCTTTAAAGTTCTAGGTAACGACAACACGGTTTCTTTCGCAGCAGAAGGCGGCCAGCTTCAATTGAACGTAATGGAACCTGTTATCGCACAAAGCATGTTTGAGTCTTTAGACATCCTAACAAACGCATGTGTGAACCTACGCGACAAGTGTGTAGACGGCATTACTGTGAACAAAGAAGTATGTGAATCTCACGTATTTAACTCTATCGGTATCGTAACTTACCTAAACCCATACATTGGCCATCACGAAGGTGACATCGTTGGTAAGATTTGTGCAGAAACAGGTAAGAGTGTTCGTGATGTGGTTCTAGAGCGCGGTTTATTGAGCGAAGAAGAACTTGATGACATTTTCTCTGTTGAAAATCTGATGCATCCTCAGTATAAAGCTAAGCGCTACGAGTAAAGTTAGCGAGAAAGGGCTCCAAACGGAGCCCTTTTTTAGGCTCCAATACGGTTAACCCTGCTTATTTTGTGGATTTCCGTTGGTTGCGTTTTTGCTTAATTGAACCTAAACCATAGAACTATTATGTGAACATTCCAGCGGCGAATGTTCACATAATAAAATCTAAATGAGGTGTTACTTATGATTGCAGTAGAACTATTTGTCGTCCTGCTCTTTATCTTTTTGGGGGCCAGAATTGGCGGTATCGGCATCGGTTTTGCCGGTGGTGCTGGTGTTATTGCCCTTTCACTTATTCTTGGTGTTCCAACAAGCCAATCTTTTATCCCGATCGATGTAATCTTGATCATCATGTCGGTTATCACCGCAATTGCAGCAATGCAGGTTGCTGGCGGTATGGACTGGTTGGTGCAAATTGCAGAAAACTTTTTGCGTAAGCACCCTGAACGCATCACCTTTTATGCGCCAATCGTGACCTTTGTAATGACACTAATGGCGGGTACTGGCCACACAGCATTCTCAACACTTCCTGTTATCGCAGAAGTAGCGAAAGGCCAAGGCGTGCGTCCTTCTCGTCCACTGTCTATCGCAGTTGTAGCCTCTCAAATTGCTATCACAGCTTCGCCAATCTCGGCAGCAGTTGTGGCTTTCGCAGCAATGCTGGCACCGTTTGGTGTTGATTACCTAACGCTACTGATGGTTTGTATCCCAACAACCTTCATCGCTTGTATGGTTGGTGCAGTTGTCGCGAACTACATGGGCAGCGAACTGAAAGACGATCCTGTTTACCAAGAGCGTCTAGAAAAAGGTCTAATCAAACTGGCAACAGAAGAGAAGCGCGAAATTCTACCAACAGCGAAGAGAGCAACGTATATCTTCCTAGCGGCGATTGGTTTCGTGGTTTGTTACGCAGCGGCTATCTCTAGCTCTGTTGGCCTAATTGAAAACCCAGCACTGGGCCGTAACGAAGCAATCATGTCTGTGATGCTAGCAGCAGCGGCTGCAATCGTTATGTTCACTAAGATTGATGCAGCGAAGATTTCTTCAGCGCCAACATTCCGCTCTGGTATGACAGCGTGTGTATGTGTACTTGGTGTGGCTTGGTAGGTTCAACGTTTGTAAACGCACACGTTGCTGAAATCAAAGACGTAGCAGGCGCTCTACTGGCTGACTACCCATGGATGCTGGCTCTTGTTCTGTTCTTCGCTTCTATGCTGCTTTACTCTCAAGGCGCAACAACGGTTGCACTGATGCCTGCAGCTCTAGCGATTGGCGTAGCACCACTTACAGCCGTGGCTTCTTTTGCTGCGGTAAGTGCGCTGTTCGTACTTCCAACTTACCCTACGCTACTGGCAGCGGTTGAGATGGATGACACAGGCTCAACGCGTATCGGTAACTATGTATTCAACCACCCATTCTTCATTCCAGGTGTGGTAACAATCAGTACTTCGGTTGCACTAGGCTTCGCATTCGGCGGTCTGTTCATCTAACATTCGCTGATGTTCAAAACTTTAAAAGGAAGCTTCGGCTTCCTTTTTTGTTTTCTACTCAATGTGTTATTTGATACACGTCAAATAACCATTATAAAATTAAAAAAACGCTCAAAAATAAAGTTTGAATAAAATTCCAAGATTATCCACGCGATTAATTAGGAATGCCTACCCAATCAATCTCCTTTTGCTTTTCCCTCTTCCACACCGAATATTAATCCAAGCTAACTAACCAAAAAACCTTGCTGTTTTTATGCCATTTTTAAGCCCTCTCATTGGCCACTATTTTTGTGAACAGCAACAAACTTAAATAACCAAGTAAGGAATAAAATAACCGCAGCTAAATTAAATCTATTCATTCGGATTGGTAAATATAAAAATAACTTTAATTTAAAGTCAGCAACTTTATATCGTTGGGTACTTTATAAATGTAAGTGTATTTACAATCTATAAATCATTAGTCGCTAATTCACATCACTTTTATTTAAGATGATGTAAGGAGATAGCCATGACAACTCAAACGATACCAAGCGAGAAAAAAAAGGGCGGCTTCTTTGCCAATTTTAAATTCCCTTCTGCCTACACCATTTTATTTATTCTTATTGCGTTCGTAGCGCTCCTTACCTGGGTTGTTCCAGCAGGCCAATACGACCGAGCCATGAATGAAGAACTCGGTCGAGAAGTACCCGTAACCGGAACCTATCAAGCGGTAGAAGGTAACCCTCAAGGCGTGATTGATGTACTACTCGCACCTATTGACGGCTTTTACGACCACAATAGCTATGAAGCTGCGGCCATCGACGTTTCACTGTTCATCTTAATCATTGGTGGCTTCTTAGGGCTAGTAACCAAAACTGGCGCTATTGATGCTGGTATCGAACGTGTCACCGCCCGCCTAGAAGGGCGAGAAGAGTTGATGATACCGATACTGATGGCATTGTTTGCTGCGGGCGGTACCGTCTACGGCATGGCGGAAGAATCACTGCCATTCTATACGCTGCTAGTACCTGTAATGATGGCCGCTCGCTTTGACCCTCTGGTGGCTGCTGCGACGGTACTGCTTGGCGCAGGGATTGGGGTGCTAGGTTCTACCATTAACCCATTCGCGACCGTTATTGCTGCCAACGCCTCTGGTATTCCATTTACCGACGGCATCGCGCTGCGTGTTGGTATGCTGATTATTGGCTGGGGTATTTGTGTCGCTTACGTTATGCGTTACGCAAGAATGGTTCAAGCAGACCCGACAACATCGATTGTCTACGACAAATACGAAGAGAACAAAGCGCACTTCCTTGGTAACGCGAGTGGTGAAAAACTTGAATTCACCGCAACTCGTAAACTGATTCTGACTATTTTCGGTGGCTCTTTCGCGGTAATGATTTACGGCGTATCCGTTGCTGGATGGTGGATGGCTGAGATCTCCGCGATGTTCTTAGCGGCGACAATCATCGTCGGAATTGTGTCTCGCATGAGCGAGGAAGAGTTTACCACTAGCTTCATTGACGGTGCTCGAGATCTACTGGGCGTTGCGCTTATCATAGGTATCGCACGTGGTATCGTTGTCGTAATGGACCGCGGTATGATCACCGACACCATTCTCTTCTCTGCAGAACAAATGGTGACCGGGCTATCTTCGGTTATCTTTATTAACGTGATGTTCTTCCTAGAGATTCTACTGTCATTCTTGGTACCTTCGACCTCTGGATTAGCGGTACTGACTATGCCAATCATGGCCCCGTTAGCTGACTTTGCAGGCGTAGGTCGTGACCTTGTTATCACCGCTTACCAATCTGCATCAGGCTTGGTCAACTTAATCACACCGACCTCTGCGGTAGTAATGGGTGGCTTGGCGATAGCTCGCGTCCCTTACGTACGCTGGGTGAAATGGGTAATGCCATTAATCGGTATCTTGATGGTGTTCTGCATCGTTGTACTGAGTATTGGTGCGCTTATCTAAAACCAACACACCTCACTTTCTCACTCAAAGCCGCTTTCTAGCGGCTTTTTTTATCGCTATCGAATCTAACTCCAACTCCGCTCTCCGAAACAGCCTCACGAGCTGTGCACGCCTCATCTAAAGCTTCTCTATTACCTACTCAGTAGCAAAGCTTAAACGAGCAAAAACCACCTGAGACAAAGAATAAGCCAACGTTTAAACATCAAGGTTAAGGCTAATAAAACGCCAACTACTCTTCGTTATTATATTTATACAAATATTTAGTCATTTATTAGCGTTAATTATATTTTAAGTAATTCACTCCATAATCGCCAAAGGAGAAATAGTAGTAATTTTTATAGGAAATCGGCTTAAAAAACCCAATTATAAAGTGTGACCACAATAGCTTTATTCGCATTTAAATTGTTAAAGAATAATTAATTCCACGTATAAAATTAAATATCTAAATACTAACATTGCATACTTCCAATCTAAGCTCATTCTTATCAATAAAAATATTTTGCATATAATCCCTCACAAATTAGATTCTAGCTAGATGAATGAAAAAAGCATGCATAATATTCCCGAAGAGTTAACTATTTAGAAAGGACTGACAATAGTTGAAAGTGCATAAAATTTGTTAAAACCCTTGATTTTAAAGGGCTGCGGGATAAAAAACGATTTGTGATAGATCTCTAAGAATACCTGACTAGCAGGCGTAATATTAATTCCAGACAAGAGATATGAATAAAATAATTCATTCTTCTCAACTTAAAATAAATAATTACTCTTAGCGATAAAAGTAATTCAAATATATAAGAGAGAGACGATCATGAGTAAGTTCTATGTAGGTTCTGAAATAGGTCAATTACGCCGCGTTCTAGTTCACCGCCCAAGACGCGCACTGACTCACCTAACACCCTCTAACTGTCACGATTTGCTGTTTGATGACGTACTGGCTGTTGAGCGTGCAGGTAAAGAGCATGACGCATTTACTCAAACGCTACGTGATCAAGGTGTTGAAGTTCTTCTTCTTACTGACTTGCTAGCCGATACACTAGCTGTGCCAGAAGCGAAAGATTGGCTACTAAGCTGCCAAGTATCTGATTACCGTTTGGGTAAAACATTTGCCAATGATGTGCGCTGCTACTTGGGCGACTTACCAAACTTAGAGCTAGCAAAAATTCTTACGGGCGGTTTGTCTTACGCTGAAATGCCAATGAAATCATCTTCAATGATGCAAGGCATGCACGCACCAACCGACTTCATTATCGAGCCTCTACCAAACCACCTATTTACTCGCGACACATCTTGCTGGGTATACGGCGGTGTTTCTATCAACCCAATGGCAAAACCTGCTCGTCAACGTGAAACCAACCACGTTCGCGCTATTTACCGCTGGCACCCAACATTCGCAGGCCAAGACTTCATTAAATACTTCGGCGATGAAGAAAAAATCAACTACGACAACTCAACCATTGAAGGTGGTGACGTACTTGTACTCGGTCGTGGCGCGGTGCTTATCGGTATGTCTGAGCGTACAACAGCACAAGGTGTTGAGCACTTAGCATCTAGCCTATTCAAACACGGTCAAGCGAAGCAAGTTATCGCAATGCAGCTACCAAAACACCGCTCTTGCATGCACTTAGACACCGTTATGACGCACATGAGCGAAGATACCTTCTCTGTTTACCCTGAAGTGGTGAGTAAAGATGTGCAGTGCTGGAACCTAACTGGCGATGAATCAGGCGCTGTGAAAGTGAAAGAAGAAGGCTACTTCGTGACGGCTATCGAGAAAGCACTTGGCGTAGACAAGCTAAACCTAATCACAACTGGTGGTGACAACTTCCATGCAGAACGTGAACAGTGGAACGACGCGAACAACGTGCTGACCGTTAAACCAGGTGTTGTGGTTGGCTACGAAGGCAACACCTACACCAACGAAAAATACGACAAAGCAGGCATTACGGTTCTTCCGATTCCAGGCGATGAACTTGGCCGTGGTCGCGGTGGTGCACGCTGCATGAGCTGCCCAATTGAGCGTGATGGTATCTAATCACTAAGACGAAACGGCCAAGTTGAACAATCTTGAATACTCTCAACTTGGCCAAAATGAGAGAACACAATTATGACTAAGCAAACTGTTGTTGTTGCACTCGGCGGTAATGCCCTACTTCGTCGCGGTGAGCCGTTAGAAGCCGACGTTCAACGCCGTAATATTGAAACTGCGGTTAAAACCATCTCTGAAATCGCAAAAGTGTACAACGTGGTGTTAGTGCACGGTAATGGCCCACAAGTTGGCCTACTTGCTCTGCAAGGTTTGGAATACAAAAAAGTAAATCCGTATCCACTGGATGTGTTGGGCAGTGAAACTCAAGGCATGATCGGCTACATGCTGATGCAAGAATTCAAGAACTATCTGCCTGATCGCAACATCTCATGCATGTTGACCCAAATGACGGTTGATCCAAACGATCCTGCCTTTGCGGATCCAACTAAGCCGATTGGCCCGATCTACGAAGAAGCTGAAGCGCGTGAGTTAGCAGAGAAATTCCACTGGATCGTAAAACCCGACGGTCAACATTTCCGTCGCGTAGTACCAAGCCCACGCCCTACCGGCATTGTTGAACACGAAGCGATCACCCAGCTTATCGATGCGGGTCACCTTGTGATTTGTACTGGCGGTGGTGGCATCCCAGTGAAAAAAGAGAATGGCAAATTAGTCGGTGTTGAAGCGGTTATCGACAAAGACATGTCAGCGGCTTTCTTAGCAAAACAATTGGATGCAGATGCTCTGCTTATTCTGACTGATGCTGAGGCTGTGTACCTTGATTGGGGCAAACCAACTCAACACGCGCTGCGCAGCACAACACCAAGCGAATTGGCGAAGTTCACATTTGATGCGGGCTCAATGGGGCCAAAAATTGAAGCATCGTGCGAATTCATTAAGCAAGGCGGCAAAGTAGTGGGTATCGGCGCACTCGAAGATGGTTTGCAAATCCTGCAAGGCCAAGCGGGCACCAATATCACCAGAGGTTAACGAGCTTAAAGCTTGAGAGCTTTTAAACCTTGTGAAAACAGAATTAAACGAACAAACAGAACCGAACAAATTTAACTAAATATTGAATCGCGCTTTCTTGAATTTTCTTTCCCTGTAACAAGGAAGCGCCTAAATCTAAAAAGGAATACATCATGGCTTTTAACCTACGCAATCGTAACTTCCTAAAACTACTAGATTTCACTCCACGCGAAATTCAACACTTGTTAGATCTTTCTATGGAGCTAAAAAAAGCGAAGTACAACGGTTACGAACAGCCAACACTGACTGGCAAAAACATTGCGCTTATCTTTGAGAAAACCTCTACTCGTACTCGCTGCGCATTTGAAGTTGCTGCATTCGACCAAGGTGCTCGAGTTTCTTACTTAGGCCCATCTGGCTCTCAAATTGGCCACAAAGAATCAATGAAAGATACAGCTCGCGTTCTTGGCCGTATGTACGATGGCATCGAATACCGCGGCTTCGGTCAAGAAATCGTTGAAGAGCTAGGCGCTTACGCTGGCGTGCCAGTATGGAACGGTCTGACTGACGAATTCCACCCAACACAAATCCTGGCTGACTTCCTAACTATGACGGAATACGGCCGTGGTAAACAACTGCATGAAATCAGCTTTGCTTACCTAGGTGATGCTCGCAACAACATGGGCAACTCTTTGATGGTTGGTGCTGCGAAAATGGGCATGGACATTCGCCTTGTTGCTCCAAAACAATTCTGGCCACAAGAAGAGCTATTAGCTCAATGTCGTGAAATTGCAGAACACACGGGCGGCAAAATCACGCTAACAGAAGATGTTCAAGAAGGCGTGCAAGGTTGTGACTTCCTGTACACCGACGTTTGGGTATCCATGGGCGAAGCGAAAGAAGCATGGGCTGAGCGCATCAACCTAATGATGCCTTACCAAGTCAACATGGACATGATCAAAGCGACGGGCAACCCACATGTGAAATTTATGCACTGCCTACCGGCTTTCCACGGTGAAGACACCACTGTTGGCAAACAGCTTGCTGCTGAATATCCGCAACTAAAAGACGGCGTTGAAGTAACAGATGAAGTGGTTGAGTCTGAATACTCTATCGTGTTCGATGAAGCAGAAAACCGCATGCACACCATCAAAGCAGTAATGGTTGCGACATTAGGCAGTTAATAAGCTAAACAACTGAGTATCTAGATAACTAATAATCTAAATAGTTAAGCACTCACTTGTTCGCAAGACATTGACAAGTAAAGTGCAGTAGCAGGGAAATGCGGGTGGCATACTTGGGTTTAACCCTTGGATAAAGCCCGCATTTTTTTTCATTCAATTGAAGAGATTATTGCCCTAAAAAGCACAAGTTTTTCAGTTTCAACAAAGGCTTAAATGGAAGTTGAAAACGGACGTTATTTCGCATAAAAATCCATTAAATGAATACTTTACAGAAAGTATTGCATGGCGTTTTTATCTGAGTATAATCCTCCGCAATTTGTCTTAAGAGAGCAAAAAATGAACTGCAATTTTGTCGCACATGATTGTCAAACTACACGTCCGAGAGTGGCGTTGGTGTCATTTTTATTTTGCTCTATTGATCGTTTCGAAGCCTCCTATTTTTAGGAGGCTTTTTTTTGTCCGCAATTTGACTGTATGCATAGAAGGAAGACCCGTTATGGCGCATTCGTTATTTAACAAGCACATCATCTCCATACCTGAACTCACTCGTAATGAACTGGAGCTCATCGTCGACACCGCAGCAAGGCTCAAGGCTGAGCCAAACCCAGAGTTGCTGAAAAATAAAGTCGTTGCGAGCTGCTTCTTTGAGCCTTCAACTCGAACTCGCCTTTCATTTGAAACCGCGGTTCAGCGTCTTGGTGGCACCGTCATCGGTTTTGATAATGGCGGCAACACATCGTTAGCGAAGAAAGGCGAAACGCTTGCCGATTCAGTGCAGGTTATTTCTTCTTACGTCGATGCCTTTGTGATGCGTCACCCACAAGAAGGCGCAGCACGTTTGGCCTCTGAATTTTCAAACGGTGTTCCAGTGGTAAATGGTGGCGATGGTGCGAACCAACACCCGACTCAAACCTTGTTGGATCTGTTCTCGATTTACGAAACGCAAGGCACGCTCGATAATCTCAATGTGGCGTTCGTCGGCGACCTAAAATATGGCCGTACCGTGCACTCATTGACGCAAGCGCTGTCGAAATTCAATAACGTGCGTTTCTTCTTTATCGCGCCAGAAGTATTAGAGATGCCAGATTATATCTGTGAAGAATTAGAAGAGATGGGTATCCAATACAGCACACACAGCAGCATTGAAGAAGTGGTGCCTGAACTGGATGTTCTGTACATGACTCGCGTACAGAAAGAGCGCTTTGATGCGTCGGAATACGCACACATGAAATCGGCTTACATTCTCACCGCCGATACATTGAAAGACGCACGCCAAAACATGAAGGTCCTTCACCCACTACCACGTGTCGACGAAATCACCACCGACGTTGATAAAACGCCACACGCTTACTACTTCGAACAAGCTGAAAACGGTGTATACGCTCGCGAAGCCCTATTAGCCCTAGTTCTTAACGACACTTTATAAGCAGGAGAAACAGTCATGGTTAAACAAACTCAGCTACAAGTAGAAGCGATCCGTAACGGCAGCGTGATTGACCACATCCCTGCTCACCTTGGTATCAAAATCCTTAAACTGTTTAAGCTGCACAAAACAGAACAACGCATCACGATGGGGTTAAACCTGCCATCATCAGCGCTCGGCAACAAAGACCTGATCAAGATTGAGAACATCTTTCTGACCAAGGAACAAGCCAACCAATTGGCTCTGTATGCACCGCAAGCCACGGTCAACCAAATTGAAGAGTACAAAGTAGTCAACAAACTAACCCTTGTGCTGCCAGAACAAATCAACAGTGTGTTCGCTTGCCCAAATAGCAATTGTATTTCACACGGTGAACCGGTCGAAAGTAGCTTTAAAGTGCAGCTAAAACACGAAAACGTACAGCTAAAATGTCACTATTGTGAAAAAGTATTCTCTCGCGAGATCATGAGTGAAATTCGCTAACCCTTAGCGCTATTACCTCCGCAATAAAAACCTTTAATTATTTATGGATATTTATTCCCAACACGGAATAAATATCCATTTAACCAAAGAATAAAACTCCACAATAAAAGCAATTAACCAGAATTTTGTTTGGTGATCGCCTTCAAAAAGATAACTATCCTTTAGTGGTAGACTCAATGCATAGATGATCATACATCTCGCATACCCTTCCTTCTCTACTTCGGGATTCATCGGTAAGCCTAATTAATAATCGTACTCTACGGCTTTGGGAGTGCGCTCGGCGCTATGGACAAGCGATATCCACAGTTTGACCTTAAGGAGTTGTTCATGAACGAAATCACTGAGCACGGTTGCTTGTATTCAGCTGAAGATAAAACACTGACTGCCGCGTGCAAACGCTTACTACAACAACAAAGCTTCTCGACCCAGAATCAACTGCGAGAGAAACTCGTCGACATTGGTTATACAGGCATTAGCCAATCGACCGTATCTCGCATTTTGTCACAGCTTGGCGTTGTCAAAATCCAGAACGCCTGTGGTAAAAAGGTGTACTGCATCACCGTTGAAAGCGCGCCAGTTCGTGTCGATGCGTCCATCTCATCGCAAATCGAATTAATTACCCATAACCAAGCGATGGTGATAGTCAAGACTCACCCAGGTTGTGCACAGTTGGTCGCAAGATTGGTTGATATCGACCCACATACCGAGATTATCGGTACCGTTGGCGGCAACGACACCGTGTTAATTATTCCGAAAGACACAACCAACATTGATGCTTGCGAACAAGTGGTCAAAGCACGCTTGGGCGTTGCCTAAATGTCTCTTTGGCAAAGGCTGACAACTCATGTTGAGCTGCTGACACTCTCTCGACTGCCCCAGAAAATTGCTCACCCGCCCTAGGGGATATTTGTTTGCTAATGAAACTAATCACAAACTATTACGGTCTGATTGAGTTAAGATACCTTTAACTCCATTTTGATGACTAAATAGTATGCGACGACTTGCCACATTACTTTTTGTTTGTATTTCCCTATTCACCCAGCCTGCGTGGGCGCTTTTTGGAAATGACAACGCCGAGCCAAGCTTCGGAGGCAATAACAACGGTTTTGTCCCTGTAGACCAAGCTTTCCCTTTCAATTACTACCAGCAAGACGGCAAGGTGCTTCTCGACTGGCAAGTAAAAGAGGGCTACTACCTTTATCAACATAGCCTCTCTTTCAGCGGTCAAAACCTCGCGATCGGCAATGTTGAAATGGAAGACGGCCAACCACACCAAGATGAGTTCTTTGGTGAGGTGAGTATTTATACCCAGCCGTTATTCGTGCAAGTTCCGCTACAGAGTTACCAAGATGGCTCACAGCTGATCGTTAAGTATCAAGGCTGTGCGGATGCGGGTTTCTGCTATCCACCTGAAACTCGCGTGATCGACATTGAACCATTTACAGGTTCAGGTTCAGGTTCAAGCGACTCTCAAGCTAATGCAGCATCGCAAGGCTCATCGGCTGCAAACAATGAGACCGATGTTTCAACGCAACAAACCTCTCCGAAAGCTGACGTTGCAACTAACACCACTCCACAATCAAGTGCACCCGTTTCAAAAGAAGCGAGCCTAGCCGATAAGCTCGGTGACAGTTGGTGGACTCCATTATTATTCTTAGCTCTCGGTGTTGGCTTGGCCTTTACCCCGTGTGTTCTGCCAATGTACCCAATCCTAACCGGTATCGTATTAGGTGGTGGCAAGCTCAGCCAAGGTCGAGCACTGATGCTGTCCTTCATCTATGTGCAAGGCATGGCGTTAACCTACACCTTATTGGGTTTAGTGGTTGCCTCTGCGGGTATGCAGTTCCAAGCAGCCATGCAACATCCTTATGTATTAATTGCGTTGAGCGTTCTGTTCGTGGCGTTAGCCATGTCGATGTTTGGCGTTTATAACCTACAACTTCCAAGTAGCATCCAAACTTGGCTTAACAATCAAAGTAACAAGCAACAAGGTGGCAATACCTTGGGCGTGTTCGCGATGGGTGCTATATCTGGCTTGGTGTGTTCGCCTTGTACCACAGCGCCACTATCTGGTGCGCTGCTGTATGTCGCTCAAAGTGGTGACCTGTTTACTGGTGCAATCGCTCTGTATGCATTGGCGATGGGTATGGGTATTCCACTGATTTTGGTAGCGGTATTTGGTAATAAGCTACTGCCGAAAGCAGGCAGCTGGATGGATAAAGTGAAGATCGTATTTGGCTTTATCTTGCTGGCAGCACCTATCTTCCTGCTAGAGCGTATTATCCCAGAGTTGTGGGCAACTGTGCTTTGGTCTGGCCTTGGCTTCATCGCCTTTGGTTGGCTTTACCATAGCAAGAATGCACTGCCATTCGGCGGCTGGAAACAGAGCGCAGTGGGCATCATCGCGATGCTCGGCCTGTTCGCTTCAGCGCAACCTGCATTAAATTACTGGTTTGCAGAAAAGAGCGTAAC
Source organism: Vibrio lentus (assembly GCF_002875945.1). GTDB lineage: Bacteria > Pseudomonadota > Gammaproteobacteria > Enterobacterales > Vibrionaceae > Vibrio > Vibrio apostichopi. Next base: position 46,806 of record NZ_MCZK01000172.1, on the reverse strand, counting down.
GGTAGAGCAACAGCATATCCAATTTGCGCGCGTCAACACGGTTGAAGAGTTAGAAATTCAGCTCATCGAAGCGAAGAAACTCGGCAAGCCAGTGATGCTCGATTTCTACGCCGATTGGTGTGTGGCATGTAAAGAGTTTGAGAAGTACACCTTCCATCAGGCTGATGTCGAGAACAAACTTTCTGACTTTGTACTGCTACAGGCTGACGTGACGAGAAACATGCCTCAAGATATTGAACTGCTTAAACAATTGCAGGTGCTTGGCTTACCAACCATTGAGTTCTGGGACGGCAAGGGTAACCATGTTCCAAATGCTCGTGTCACCGGTTTTATGCCTGCAGATGTATTCTTAAAACACATGCAAGACCACCAGCTATAACGACGACATTCGTCTAAATACAAGCACTAACGAAAGCCGCACTGCCCCTCCGTAACGAGATGGCAGTGCGGCTTTTTTGCTATTCAGAGTAACGCTTTCTTATTACGGGGATAAAAGTCGATATGGTTCAGACTTTTAATGCATAGATATTGTCCACATACTCAATCAGGATGATAATAAATATTAACTAAATTGTTAAAAGTATGAACGTCATGGACTCGACCTATACCATCATCATTGCTGATGACCACCCTCTCTTTCGCAACGCCCTGTTTCAGTCAGTTCATATGGCGATCAGCGGTGCGAACCTGCTTGAGGCTGATTCTCTCGATGCCTTACTGACTCTACTAAAAAAAGAAGATGAACCTGACTTGTTGCTGCTCGACCTTAAAATGCCGGGAGCAAACGGGATGTCAGGCTTAATTCAACTACGTGCTGAATATCCAGATTTACCGATTGTGGTGATCTCAGCCAGCGAGGATGCCAGCGTTGTTACTCAAGTGAAGAGCCACGGTGCCTTTGGCTTTATTCCTAAGTCGAGTGATATGCGTGAATTGGTCAGTGCACTGAATCAAGTGCTGAATGGCGACCCGTTCTTCCCTGAAGGGCTTATCACCAACAATGCAGCCTGTAGCGACCTTGCGGAAAAGCTTTCCACACTGACGCCTCAGCAATACAAGGTGTTAGGGATGCTTTCAGACGGCCTGCTGAACAAGCAAATCGCCTATGAATTGAATGTTTCGGAAGCGACCATCAAGGCACATATGACAGCCATCTTCCGTAAACTGGATGTGAAAAACCGAACTCAGGCAGTTATCTTGCTACAAGAAGTCCACAACTAAGCTTCGCTTATCTCCTCTTCTAAAGTCGTCTTAGGCAAACATAAACCCAGCTTGACGACTTTATGATCATCTATCTCAGCAACCACCCAATTAATGTCATGCCACTCGAAGCTATCGCCCAGTACTGGGTGCGCGCCGAGCTCTCGTTCAGCCAATTGTTTTAGGGTCATGTCGCGCTCTTCTTCCGAGCCAAGTTCAATACCATAGCAGTCACTAACGGCTGCAATTGATAACCCAACCTCAAGGAAGAAATCACCAAAGAATCGAGCTGCGTCTTCTGCTAAAGGAGCTTCACTGAATAGCTCACTTAAGCTATCTAGGTCTTTATCTTGCCCAAGCACACAGAGAATATCGTTCGCCTCTAACACGGTACTGCCCGATGGGTGGAGCAAGGCATCTTTTCTAAACAGTGCGGTAATTCGCGTTCCTTCAGGCATAGACAAGCGCTTAAGCGGTTCGCCAATACACCACTTTTCTTCTTTCAACTTATAGACAAACATCTCCCACTCACTGGTAGGGTAAATCTCAATGCCGGTACGAGAAATCGGTGTCGGCGTTGGCGGTAAAGTCACTTTAGCGAGTCTCGCGACTTTCATTAAGCTGCCGCCCTGAACAATCAGCGAAACCATAACCACGAAGAAGGCGATATTGAAGTACAACTGAGCATTAGGCAGGCCAGCCATCATCGGGAATACCGCCAGAATGATCGGCACCGCGCCACGTAAACCCACCCAAGAAACAAACCAACGCTCCTTGGTGGTAAAACTTCTGAACGGCAGTAAACCCAACCAAACAGACAATGGACGAGCAAACAAAATCATGCCGAAGGCCAATGCCAACGCAGGAAGTGCAATGTCCATCAATGTCGATGGTGTAACCAATAAACCAAGTACCAAGAACATCACGATCTGGCTTAGCCACGTCATGCCATCAAGAACATTAAGAACATTAAGAATAGAGTGTCGAGAGCGTGTCGGACGATTACCAATGAACAAACCCACTAGGTAAATCGATAAGATACCACTGCCGCCAAGCATGTTAGAGAACGCAAACAGAGCCACGCCACCACTGAGCACCAGAATCGAATACAGGCCATCAGCCAGCTACACTCGATTGATTAGGCTCCATAGAACCCAACCGCCACCGATACCAACAAGGGTACCGATACCAAACTGCATCGCGAAGCTTTGCAATAGGAAGTTCATTCCCATTTCGGCGTCAGGATTACCCAGCAGCGCGATTAAAGTGACCGTCAGGAAGACAGCCATTGGGTCATTAGTACCAGATTCGATCTCTAGGGTTGAGCCAACACGTTCATTGAGGCTCTGCCCTTTCAACAAAGAAAATACCGCAGCCGCATCGGTCGAACCAACAATCGCGCCAACCAAGATGCCTTGCATCAGTGACAGATCGAACAGCCAAGCGGCCATGAGTCCGGTTAAGGTCGCGGTACATGCCACGCCTATCGTTGCTAGTGAGAGCGACGGCCAGAAAGCGACTTTGAAGCTTGCTACCTTGGTTCGCATACCGCCATCAAGCAAGATCACAGCAAGCGCAAGGTTACTCACCAAGTAGGTCAGCGAGTAATCATCGAAATTAATACCACCAGGGCCATCTTCGCCCGCCAGCATACCAACGAACAAAAAGATCAAAAGAATCGGAACGCCCAATCGCGAAGACACTTGCGAGAAAAGCACACTGATGGCGATCAGTACGGCACCAGTCAGAAATAAGTGATTAATGGTTATTGCGTCCAATTCGTTCCCCCAAAGAATAAAACCCGAGCTTTAAGCCTGTTGATCTTTTGCAACTAGCTTGTTGATCTTCTGCCGTTAAGCAAGGCACGGCCGAAGAAAGTACCACTGTTACTATAACAAACTTATGTTTCGCATCGTGTCATAGGCAGGACTAAATACAGTTTCTCGGTCATTTAGTTGTTAAATTTTATGACTCGCACTCTAATTCATCCCTTTTTGTTAGACCTTTGGCTAATTTAACATCATTGCAACATCACGTTTTTCTATGGTTCTGTCTCCTAGCTCCCATATTTCAGTACATTAGCGCGAATACCGTCCCGACTAAAGTTGCACAGATCCCTTGACTTATCCTTGCTACATTCTAAATCGTAACATTACATTAACACGCTATTTTACAAAAACGGTTTCACAAAACGGTTTCTACGAAAACGGAATAAAGGAGAAGGCAATGGCGTTCGAATCTACGGAACATGCTCAAGCCTACTGGAAGGAAAACTTGGGAATAATGGGAACACTACTCGCAATATGGTTTGTGGTGTCTTATGGCGCTGGCATCTTATTTGTGGATGTCCTAAATACCATTCAATTTGGCGGATTTAAGCTAGGTTTTTGGTTCGCTCAACAAGGTTCAATTTATACCTTCGTGGCGTTGATATTTATTTACGTTGTTCGCATGAATAAGCTGGACAAAAAATACAACGTACAGGAAGACTAGAGGCTAGAACATGGATATTCAAACTTGGACGTTTATTCTCGTCGGTATTACTTTCGCAGTATATATCGGCATCGCAATCTGGGCTCGCGCTGGAACAACCAGTGAATTCTACGTTGCTGGCGGCGGCGTACACCCAGTAGCAAACGGCATGGCAACAGCCGCTGACTGGATGTCGGCAGCATCATTCATCTCAATGGCAGGTATCATCTCATTCGTTGGTTACGACGGTGCGGTTTACCTAATGGGTTGGACAGGTGGTTATGTACTACTTGCGCTATGTTTAGCACCTTACCTACGTAAGTTCGGTCAGTTTACGGTTCCTGATTTCATCGGTGAGCGTTACTACTCGAAAACAGCACGTATGGTAGCGGTATTCTGTGCAATCTTCGTATCATTTACGTACGTTGCAGGCCAGATGCGTGGTGTTGGCGTTGTATTCTCTCGTTTCCTAGAAGTTGATATTAACCTAGGCATCATCATTGGTATGGGTATTGTGTTCTTCTACGCAGTACTTGGTGGCATGAAAGGCATCACTTATACGCAGGTAGCTCAATTCTGTGTCCTCATTTTCGCCTTCCTTGTTCCAGCAATCTTTACCTCAATCATGATGACGGGTAACCCACTTCCACAAGTTGGTATGGGCTCGACTCTATCAGGTACCGATGTATACCTACTTGATAAACTGGATGGACTAACAGAAGAACTCGGATTTACCGCCTATACCGAAGGTAACAAGAGCATGGTAGATGTATTCTTCATCTGTGCAGCTCTAATGGTAGGTACTGCCGGTCTTCCACACGTAATCATTCGTTTCTTCACGGTACCAAAAGTACGTGATGCTCGTATCTCAGCGGGTTGGGCACTACTGTTCATCTCATTGCTATACACAACAGCACCAGGCGTTGCAGCGTTCGCTCGTGTAAACATGATCGAAACAATCAACGGCCCAGACATGCAAGGTGTCGCAGCAGCAGACGCACCAAGCTGGTACAAAAACTGGGAAAGCACTGGCCTAGTCGGTTGGGAAGATAAGAACGGCGATGGCAAAATGTTCTACTCGGGCGATGAGCGCAACGAGATGAAGATTAACCGTGACATCATCGTACTGGCTTCTCCAGAGCTAGCAAAACTACCAAACTGGGTTGTAGCACTACTTGCAGCCGGTGGCCTAGCAGCCGCTCTATCAACAGCCGCAGGTCTACTATTGGTAATCTCAACGTCGATTTCACATGACTTGTTGAAGAAAGGCTTCAGACCAAACATGACCGACAAGCAGGAGCTATTAGCCGCTCGTTTGGCCGCTATGGTCGCGATTGTCGGTGCTGGTTACCTAGGCATTAATCCACCAGGCTTCGTAGCTCAGGTAGTAGCGTTTGCCTTCGGCTTAGCCGCAGCATCCTTCTTCCCTGCCATCATCCTAGGTATCTTCTACAAGAAGATGAACAAGGAAGGCGCAATTGCAGGTATGTTGTCAGGTATTGCCTTCACAGCAAGCTACATCATCTACTTCAAGTTCATTAACCCAACAGCAAGCACACCGGAAAACTGGTGGTTTGGTATCAGCCCAGAAGGCATCGGTACGCTAGGTATGTGTCTAAACTTCGTAGTATCAATTGCAGTGAATAAAGTGACAGCTGAAGTACCACAAGACGTACAAGAGATGGTTGAATCTATCCGTTACCCTAAAGGTGCTGGTGAAGCTCACGACCACTAAGCAACAAAAAGCCACTCATAAGAGTTGCGACACAATAAGATAAATCAGTACTTACATTGTAGGGATTAGGTACTGATTCTAAGAAAGCCGATACATTTTGTATCGGCTTTTTCTTTTGCCCTCGCATTTTATAAAAAGACAAAATAAGGGTTGTGTTTAAATCTTCATTTGATAATAATTATCATTAACATCCAATAAAGAGATGCAAATAATGATGAAAGAGCAGCAGGTTATCTATTCAAGGTTTTATAAGGCACAGGATCGCTTTGCTTCAATAGAACAAGTTCAAGGCAACGAACCTAATATCATCCGAGACTATATTCAATGTGGCCTAACGCTTTCGGCTTATTATGAAAAGCATGCCGCCCAAGAGAATATCTTGTTGTGTGAGTTGTACCTGCGCCAAGTTTTCTTCCATTTAATTGAAGCTATTGAGTCTCCTGACCGCAGTTTCACCTTTCGTCATATCTGCCTAGACTCTATTCACTCTCCACTATTTTATTTGAAACGCCACTACTGCCAGCAACCACAAGGCCAAGCGCGTTTTTTGAATCTCAGCCAAACACTACAACAAGTCCAAGCCCCACTTGGCTAACAAGGATAGAACATGACCCTACAATTTCGGATTGAAAAAGACAGCATGGGCGAAGTGAAAGTGCCTGCCGATGCGCTTTACCAAGCACAAACTCAACGTGCCGCAGATAACTTCGCGTTCAGTTCACACAAGATGCCAACCAGCTTCATTCAAGCACTGGCGTTAATTAAGCTTGCCGCCGCCGATACTAATGCTCAGCTAGGTTTGCTGGAAGGTGATATTGCCAACGCGATCGCTGAAGCCAGCCAAGAGATCATCGATGGCAAATACCTCGAGCAATTCCCGATTGATGTCTTTCAGACGGGCTCTGGCACCAGCTCTAACATGAATGCTAACGAAGTGATTGCGACACTCGCCTCAAGAAGCCTGCAAGGAGATATCAACCCAAACGATCACGTAAACATGGGGCAAAGCAGTAACGATGTAGTGCCAACAGCAATTCAAGTCAGTGTCGCTCTGATGGCAGAAAACAAGTTGTTGCCAGCGTTAACCCATCTTTCTGCAGCGCTTACCGTAAAACAACATGAGCTGGCTAAAGTAGTCAAAACTGGGCGTACTCACCTAATGGATGCGATGCCGATTACCTTTGCTCAAGAGCTTGGTGGTTGGAAATTTCAGATTGAACATGCCAAGCAAGCGATAGAAAGCAGCTTGCCAGCAATCAAGGCGCTTGCTCAAGGTGGTACAGCGGTAGGTACGGGGATCAATGCCGACCCACGCTTTGCCGATAAGTTTGCAAGTAACCTGTCTCAATCAACAAAGATCAGTTTTACCTCGAGTGAAAACTTCTTTTTTAACCTCAGTAGCCAAGACGCGATCGTTGCACTGTCTGGTCAGCTCAAAACTGCAGCAGTTGCGATCATGAAGATCTCAAACGATCTTCGCTGGATGAATTCAGGACCATTAGCTGGCCTAGGAGAGATTGAGTTGCAGGCTCTACAACCGGGTTCATCGATCATGCCTGGCAAAGTGAACCCTGTAATTCCAGAAGCAGCTGCAATGGCGGCAGCGCAAGTGATTGGTAATGACACCACCATTACGGTGGCTGGGCAGTCTGGCAACTTCCAATTGAATGTGATGCTGCCTGTGATTGCTCATAACGTGTTAGAAAGCATAGAACTGTTAGCCAACAGTTCAGTTGCATTGGCTGATAAAGCGATTGCTACCTTCACCGTGCGCCAAGACAATCTTGATTTAGCGCTTTCAAAGAATCCAATTCTGGTGACTGCACTCAACCCTGTGATTGGCTACCTAAAAGCGGCAGATATTGCCAAGAAAGCTTATAAAGAAGGCTTACCGATTCTTGATGTTGCAGAAAGAGAAACTGATCTCAGCCGAGAAGAACTCAGTAAGCTGCTTGATCCAACCACACTGACGCAGGGTGGAATCGCAGGTTAGTGAATCAGCGAACAAGAATTAACGCTCCTTACCGAAACAAAAAAGGCCTCATCCGAGGCCTTTTCACTATCCACTCACAAATCCGAACGTGCTAATCCGAACCTGTTAATTCAAGTTAGCTCACTCGATTCAAAACCGCTCTTAACTTGAGTGGCTTCACTGGCTTAGCAATAAAGCTGAAGCTGTTGGCCTTTATCGCTGCCAGCATGTCATCGGTTCTATCAGCACTGATGATGACACCCTCAAAAGAATCTCCAAGACGCAAGCGACACTGTTGCAACACCTCAAGTCCCGTTCGACCATTATCGAGACGGTAATCCGAGAAAATCACATCCGGCTGCCAGTCGTCATCGAGACACTTCAAGCTTTCGACCAAATCAACCGCCGTCTTAACCTCACAGCCCCAACGTCCAATCAAGTTTTCCATACCAACTAAGATTTCTCGTTCATTGTCGACACACAGTATTTTCAGATGCTCGATGTCGCTGGTCGCCATTGGCGCCGAAGCTTGCACAACCGGAGCCACCTGCTCTGCTCTCGCTAAGGTGATGGAAAAGACGCTGCCTTGCCCTGGCCATGAACGCATCGATATTTGATGACCGAGAACATGGGCAATACCTTTCGAGATCGCTAACCCTAACCCCAAACCTTGATCAGCACGGACTTGGCTACCACGCGTAAACTCTTCGAAGATCTCTTGTTGCTTGTCTTCATCGATACCGGTTCCGTTATCCCACACATCAATTCGAACCTGACCATTCACTCGTCTCGCACCGAGGACCACTTTTCCTTCAGGGTTATAGCGGAACGCATTAGTCAAAAAGTTCTGAATCACGCGTCTCAATAATTTAGGATCAGAATGAATAAACAGTGACGAAGGGATCATCTGGAATTGGATCTTCTGCTGCGTTGCTAAAGCACTAAATTCAGCATTCAAGTTGGTCAGAACATCATGCACGGCAATCGCGTGAATGTTGGTTTCTAATTTTCCTGACTCCAATCGAGAGATATCAAGCAGGTCGCCAATCAGGTCCTCAGCCGCACCCAACGCACTTTCGATATGAGAAGAAAGCTGCTTCTCCTCTTGTTCTTTCGCCACCTCAGACAGCGACGAAGCAAATAGACGCGCGGCATTGAGCGGCTGCATCAAATCGTGACTTACCGCCGCAAGAAAACGACTCTTAGATTGAGATTCTTGGTCAGAGATTTGAGTGGCTTTAACTAAGCGTTGGTTGAGCTTTTCGAGCTCTTGAGTTCGCTCATGCACTCTCGATTCCAAACTTTCGTTGGCATCTTTTAGCGCTTGCTCTGCTTGTCTGAATACCGTGATATCGGTAAAGCTCATAACAAACCCACCACTCGGCATTGGATTACCCTGCACCTCAATCACTCGGCCATCAGGACGAATACGAGATGAGGTGTGTCGTGTGCCTTGCTCAAGGTGATAAACACGACGTCGAACGTGATCTTCTGGGTCACCCGGACCACACAAACCTTGTTGGGCATTGTGGCGAATCACATCTGAAATAGGTCGGCCGACTTGAATCAAGCCAACAGGGAATTCAAACAGTTCTAAGTAACGTTGATTCCACGCCACCAGCCTCATTTGTTTGTCTATTACTGCAATGCCTTGTCCTATGTGTTCAATCGCACCTTGCAGTAAACCACGGCTGAAATCATACAGTTCCGAGGCTTCATCAACGATAGTCGCCACTTCCTCAAGCTGCATATTTCTGCCCTGCAAAGCCGAAGTGAGTACTAACTTAGCGGAAGAGGCACCGAACACCCCTGCAAGTACGCGCTCTGCGTGTCGAATCAAACTTGCGGGCGCTTGTTGATTGGGAAGCAGCGGTTGTCCGTGTTGTTGCCAATAGCTGTGTAAGGCACTTTTCGCTCGCTTACGACCTACAAAACGCGAGGCGAGCATCTCTAATTCAGCCACCGTAACTCGATTCTGATAAAGACTGATGTTTTCATTTTCAGGCAGAGGCGTACCAACGAATGCCGCTGATTGTAAGCGCTCACTTAGGCTTGGTCGTGTCGTCATCGAGACCACCACATAACACAGGGTATTGAGTAAGATACTCATCACGATACCCCAGTTTGAACTGCTGACATCCCAACTATTAAGCAGCTCTGGCGGCGTAATAATCCACAGCAGTAAATTACTGTCGCTATCGCCCGCCAACATACTGGTTTGGCTCATCAGGGTGATCAGCCAAATCACTGAGCCGACCAATAAGCCAACATAAACACCCTTTCTATTGCCAAGACGCCAATACAAACCACCGATCAAGGCGGGGGCAAACTGTGCAATCGCCGCAAAGGAGAGAAAGCCGATCGCCGACAGAGAATGAATGGTATCGAGCGCCTGATAAAATGCCCAAGCACCCAGCAGCAGTAATAGGATCAGTCCACGACGAATCACCAATAACAAACCAGAAAAATGTTTATGCGTTCTTTGCGTCAAGCGCATACGGCGCAGCAACAGTGGCATCACCAGATCATTCGATACCATGATCGCCAATGCAATGGTCGAGACAATCACCATGCCACTCGCCGCCGAGGTGCCACCAAGAAAAGCCAGTAAAGCAATATGATTGGCCCCTTCTGCCATCGGTACGCTGATCACATAGGTATCCGCCGGCATACCCGTAAGTAATCCCTGACCAGCCCACGCAATCGGTAGAACAAACAGCCCCATTAGAATGAGATAAAGAGGAAATAACCAACGAGCGGTGTGTAAATCCTGAGGTCGTTCGTTTTCTACGACCATGGTGTGAAACTGACGCGGCAAACAGACAATCGCCAACATCGTGAGAATGGTGTGAATCACTAACGTGGGAATATTAGGCGATTCATAAGTGGAAGCCGCGACATCAAGCAAGTCGATTTTATCGCTGCTCATTGCGAGGTAAATGATAAACAGACCAACAATCAAGAAGGCGGCCAGCTTAACAATCGACTCAAACGCCACCGCCATCATCATGCCACGGTGATGCTCCGTGTTGTCGATATGACGGGTACCAAACAGCATCGTAAAGATCGCTAATGCACCGACCACAAACCAAGAGACGTGATAATTCTGATATCCAAAATCTTCCGCGAGATCGGGCGCCACAATCTCCAAGCCCATAGTGATACCACGCAACTGTAGCGCGATATAAGGAAGAATACCGACCACGGCAATCACAGTGACGGCAACAGCCAAGCCCTGAGATTTTCCATAACGAGCTGCGATAAAATCGGCAATAGAGGTGATGTGTTCACGCTTCGCGATGAGGATCAGCCGAGCTAAGATCCGCCACCCCAACGTGAAAACCAAAATAGGGGCAAGATAAATGGGTAAGAATGACCAAGGATTGTTACTGGCCTGCCCGACCGTTCCATAGAAGGTCCAAGAGGTACAATACACCGCAATAGAAAGGCTATATATCCATGGACGCCAGCGTGATAGCCAACGAACTTGCCTGTCTCCATACCACGCGATCAGAAATAACACGCCCAAGTAAGCTAAAGAGACTGGAATTACTACCCATCCTTGCATTGAAAACCCTTTTTTCATCCATAAAAAAACCTCTCCATAAGGGAGAGGTTTCATTTAACTAGGGAAGTGCGTTTAACTCAATCGCATCGCTTAAATTCTGTGCTTTGGGCTTTAATTCTGAGCATCAGATTGAGCTGAGGCAGTTTGATTGACTTCAACGACTGAACTTCTTTCATCCAGTTTAATGAACAATGCCAATCCACCCATCGCAGCCATCCCCCAGAAAATATTCGCACCCCAAAGCTCATAGCCCCAACCACTTAAGGTCGTCATTAGCGCGATAAAGGCACCCAGTGGGATTGCGTTGTACAGAGCTTGCAGGGCAACCATCTTGTTCTGTTCTTCAGATTGGATGTATTGAATCGCAGCGATGTGCGCCATGGCGAATGTCACGCCGTGAAGCAATTGCACAAGAATCAAAGCCGCGATCGCGGTGGTCGATGCGGTTATACCCCAGCGAGCCATCACACCTAATGCTGCTATCACGAACAGAGTACGTAACGTGATTCCAGAAAACAGTCGCTTGCTCAAAGCAAACACAGCCACTTCTGCGACAACACCTAGACTCCACAAGTAACCAATAATCGCTTCAGAGTGACCCGCCTCTTTCCAATAAATCGCACTAAAGCTGTAATAAGCTGCATGGCTACCTTGCAGCAGCGCCATCAAGGCTAAAAACTTAACCACTGACGACTCTCTTAGTAACTCACCTAATTTTGGTCGTACTGCCTGTTGCTCGGAGTGTGTCACCGGCATCACGTTAGGGTTTCTCATCGCCAACACTAATGACATCAGCACACCAGCAAACGCCGTATACAAAATCATGTCAGTCCCGAATTGCGCGACCAAATAACCAACCACAGTCGAACCGGCAATAAAGGCAATCGAACCCCATAAACGAGTACGTCCGTAGTCGAGCATATTAAGACGGCTGTAGTGGTTAGCCATTGCATCCGAAAGTGGAATGATTGGCCCATAACAGAGGTTAAACAAAACCGTTGCCAGCAACATCAATATGAAGCTGCCGCCAGTGAAGAAATGGAAGCCAACAAACAGCAGTGCCGCGAAACTCAAGCAACGCAAAGCCGGCATTAAATGCTCAACTTTATGGATACGTGGCGTAATCACGAGGTTAGCAACACAGCGCGTCGCAAAACCAATACCAATTAAGACACCAATGTCACCCGCAGAAACGCCTTGGTCTTCAAACCACAGCGCCCAGAATGGCAAATAAACGCCATAAGCAAAAAAGAAACCAAGAAAATACTGGGATATCCAGCCATAAGGGGAAGGACTAAACATAGGCGACCTATAAAAATGTGCAGAAAAAGGCAGAACCAATTATGCCTACGTCGTATACGATGAAAAAGGGAATTATTGAGGAGATAGCATTCCTGTATTCAATGAATATCGATATCCCATTTAACTGAGGTATCCGGCGCTCACCAACACCCACGATCGCATTTAGACTAAAGTCGTCTGGAGCTTCGCTAGTAATTTGTCAGACTGAAAAGAGACTCCTACTTCTTTCGATGCTTATGCCTGATAAATTTAATATGCAGCACCCGCCCTTCGATAGCCTGTCCGACACGGAGCAGTTAACACTGCGCTCTTCATTGGATGTGGTTTATTACCGAGCACACGAGGTGATATTGGAGGCAGACCGCCCAAGTCGCCATCTGCATATTCTGATTAAAGGCGCTGTTGAAGAGCGCGCGAGCAGCGATGGAGAGATCTACGCACACTATGCCAATGACGATATATTCGATGTACGCAGTCAGTTTGAGCCTCACACCAAACACCAATATATCGCGCTTGAAGATACGTTAAGTTATCTACTGCCAACCGATATCTTTCTCGATCTTTACCACGCCAATGGCCAGTTTGCCGCTTACTTTGATAGCAACCTTTCGACACGAAAAGCGCTGATAGAAGCCGCTCAACAGCAACAGAATCTTGCCGAGTTCATACTGACCAAAGTGGACGAGTCGATCTATCACCCGCCACTGATACTGGAACCCGGCCAACCTATCAACCAAGTTACTCAAACCCTTAAAGAACAAGGGTTGGACTCGGCCTTGGTTCATTTAGAACATGATGATCCAAAAGCTTTTGGATCATCATGTTCCTTTCCGTATGGAATCGTCACAAGAACCAATTTATTGCACGCGGTGATGCTCGATAATCATCCGCTCGATACCGCGGTTGGCGAGATAGCAACGTTCCCGGTACTGCACGTTAATCAAGGGGACTTCTTGTTTAACGCCATGATCACCATGACCCGAAATCGCGTAAAAAGGCTGATGGTTTGTGATGGTCCAAATGCTGTTGGTATGGTGGATATGACGCAGATTTTGAGTGCATTCTCTACTCATTCTCACGTTCTTACTTTGCGTATTGCGCGAGCCACCAGCATTGAAGAGCTGGCATTAGCCTCCAATAAACAACGTCAACTGGTCGAAAGCCTACTCAGCAACGGCATTCGCACACGCTTCATCATGGAGCTAATTTCAGCCGTTAATGAACAGATCATAGAGAAGGCTTTTGAGTTGGTTATTCCATCAGCATTGCAGAACCACTGCTGCCTGATCGTATTAGGGTCTGAAGGTCGCGGAGAGCAAATCCTTAAAACCGATCAAGATAATGCGCTGATTATTCAGGATGGCTTGGAGTGGCACCAATGCCAAAGTGCAATGAACGACCTAACTCATACATTGCAGCAATTAGGCTACCCACTCTGCCCGGGCAACGTGATGGTCAACAACCCGAAATGGGTTCACTCACAACAAGAGTGGAAACAAACGCTCACCCGTTGGGTAAAAAAAGCAACGCCAGACACCGTGATGGATATTGCTATCATGGCGGATGCACATGCCGTTGCGGGTAACAGAGAACTATTAAATCCGGTTAAGCAGCACCTGAGTGATTTGATGCTAGGACAAGAATTGATTCTGACTGAATTCTGCCGCCCTGCTCTTAACTTTTCAGTTCCCCTCACCCTGTTTGGTAATGTAAAAAAATCCAAGTCAGGGCTCGATATCAAACAAGGTGGTATTTTCCCGATTGTGCACGGCGTGAGAGCACTTTGCCTTGAGCATGGTGTCACGGTGAACAACACCTTTGAACGTATTGAACAGCTGGTTAGCAAGAAGGTGTTAGAGCAAAGTACCGCGGACAACCTCAATGAAGCACTCAAACAGTTCTTTAAATGGCGTTTGGCGCAAAGGCTTTCTCAGCAACACAGCAGCAATAAAATCGACGTCAAACTGATGGAACGGGCTGACCGAGACTTACTTCGTCATAGCCTACATGTGGTCAAGAAATTCAAGCAATGGCTTGGCTACCATTATCAGATAAGAGATTAGACGACTGAACGATGAATAGGTTGGTTCGCTATTACTGGCATCACAAACTCAAAGGCTCTCTTTATCAGCCTCTGTTTGCGGCGCCTGTTGATCACGAATACGTATCTCTTGATTGTGAAACCACCAGCCTCGATCCCAATCAGGCCGAATTGGTCACCATTGCCGCGACTAAGATCATCGGTAACCGAATCATTACCAGCCAGCCTTTTGAAGTTCGGCTGCGTGCTCCTCAATCTCTCGATGGCAATTCAATCAAAATTCATCGCATTCGCCATCAAGATCTAAAACACGGTATTGAAGAAAAACAGGCCTTAATCGAACTGCTCGACTTCATTGGTAATCGTCCTTTAGTCGGTTATCACATCCGCTATGACAAGAAAATTCTCGACCGCGCCTGTTTAAAACAACTCGGATTCCCACTGCCTAACCGATTAGTCGAAGTGAGCCTGCTCTATCAAGACAAACTCGAAAGGCAGCTTCCCAATGCCTACTTCGATCTCAGTATGGACGCCATCTGCCGCCAGCTGGATTTGCCTATCCCAGTAAATAAACATGATGCATTACAAGATGCTATCTCCGCTGCGCTGATCTTTGTTCGCCTTAAACACGGTGATTTACCTCGTTTCAACTCTTCTTATTCTTAATTCAACCATTGCCTTTCTACATAGAGAGCAATATCGCAAAAATGAACTTAACTCGCTATTTTGTAAGTGAAAAGCGCCGTCTCATCCTAAAGTCTAATTGTGGAAATCGCCGTCCTAGCCGAGAGTGATAGCACAACGACGGTCCTGTAATAGACTTAGAAACTGAACACAAAGGAAGTTGCCAGTTCATTAAGAATGTAGGCACAAGGAGAGATGCAATGAGTGAAGCCCACGTTTATCCGGTAAAAGAAAGTATTAAATCAACCACACACGCGGATAATGACACTTACCTAGCCATGTACCAACAATCTGTTTCTGACCCTGAAGGCTTTTGGGGTGAACACGGAAAAATCGTTGATTGGATTAAGCCTTTCACACAAGTAAAAAATACCTCTTTCGACCCTGGCCACATTGATATTCGCTGGTTTGAAGATGGCACGCTTAACGTTTCGGCTAACTGTATCGACCGCCACCTTGCTGAGCGCGGTGATGAAGTCGCTATCATCTGGGAAGGCGATGACCCTGCTGATGATAAAACCCTAACCTTTAACGAACTGCACAAAGAAGTGTGCCTGTTTTCAAATGCTCTGAAAGAGCAAGGCGTACGTAAAGGTGATGTGGTTTGTTTATACATGCCAATGGTTCCAGAAGCTGCAGTTGCGATGCTGGCATGTACCCGTATCGGTGCGGTTCACACAGTGGTATTCGGTGGTTTCTCACCTGAAGCACTGTCTGGTCGTATTATCGATTCAAACTCTAAAGTCGTTATCACTGCCGATGAAGGCGTGCGTGGCGGCCGCGCTGTTCCACTGAAGAAGAATGTCGATGAAGCACTCACTAACCCTGAAGTGAAGAACATCGAGAAGGTTGTGGTATTCAAACGCACTGGCGGTGATGTTGCTTGGCACGAACACCGTGATGTGTGGTGGCATGATGCTATCGCAAACGTATCAGCTGATTGCCCACCTGAAGAGATGAATGCGGAAGATCCACTATTCATTCTTTATACATCAGGCTCAACAGGCAAACCTAAGGGTGTAATGCACACCACAGGTGGTTACCTTGTTTATGCAGCCATGACCTTCAAATACGTATTCGATTACCAAGAAGGCGAAACCTTCTGGTGTACTGCGGATGTGGGTTGGATTACCGGTCACACTTACCTTGTATACGGGCCGCTAGCTAATGGTGCAAAAACCATTCTGTTTGAAGGCGTGCCGAATTACCCGAACACAAGCCGCATGAGTGAAGTGGTCGATAAGCATCAAGTTAATATTCTTTATACTGCACCAACGGCGATTCGTGCCCTAATGGCAAAAGGCAATGAAGCGGTTGAAGGGACTTCTCGTGACAGCCTAAGAGTCATGGGCTCGGTAGGTGAACCTATCAACCCTGAAGCGTGGGAGTGGTACTACAAAACGATTGGTAATGAGCAGTCTCCGATTGTCGATACATGGTGGCAAACAGAAACAGGCGGCATCTTAATCGCACCACTACCGGGCGCAACCGACCTAAAACCGGGTTCAGCAACTCGTCCCTTCTTCGGTGTGCAACCCGCGCTTGTCGACAACATGGGCAACATCATTGAAGGCGCGACTGACGGAAACCTAGTGATTCTTGACTCTTGGCCGGGCCAAATGCGTACCGTTCACGGCGATCATGACCGTTTTGAGCAGACTTACTTCTCTACCTTTAAAGGCATGTACTTTACCAGTGATGGCGCTCGTCGTGATGAAGACGGTTACTACTGGATTACGGGTCGTGTGGATGACGTGCTTAACGTGTCAGGTCACCGTATGGGTACCGCTGAGATTGAATCGGCGCTAGTGGCGTTCGATAAGATTGCAGAGGCAGCGATTGTGGGCATTCCTCATGATATTAAAGGCCAAGCAATTTACGCTTACATCACACTAAATGATAGTGAATTCCCAACCGCAGAGCTTCATAAAGAAGTGAAAGACTGGGTACGTAAAGAGATTGGCCCAATCGCAACACCAGATGTACTGCATTGGACAGACTCTCTGCCAAAAACTCGTTCAGGTAAAATCATGCGTCGTATCCTACGTAAGATTGCCACAGGCGATACTGGCAACCTAGGCGATACGTCGACACTGGCCGACCCGAGCGTGGTCGATAAGCTGATTGCTGAGAAAGCAGAATTGGCATAAGCAACTCGTCACATTAGCTAATCACTGTTTAAAACAGCCATTAATAAACCGTCACCTATGTGGCGGTTTTTTTATGGCCGATCTTGATCTCAAATATCTTCGATAAAATTAAGGCAATCGCGGTTTTTTGTTAAGTTGATAACAATTCCATGCCGTACTTATAGGAGATTAGACCAGTAAATTGCTGCGATTTGCGCTGAATTAGCTATAATCTGGTTCTAATTTTTAAATTTGGGTTTTTCTTACTGGAAATTAACCCCAAATTTTCAATAAAATGGCAACATTCACATTCGTAAACACGATAAAGGAAGATAGCCCCACAATGTCTACAAAGTTTCGCATTCTAGTTTTAAATGGCCCAAACCTTAACCTGTTAGGCCTTAGAGAGCCTGCACACTACGGTTCTCAAACACTTGACCAGATTATTAGCTCTTTGACCGAGCAAGCGAAAACACAAGATGTTGAGCTGTCTCACTTACAGTCAAATCGTGAGTATGAACTGATTGAAGCTATCCATAGTGCTTATCAAAATGTTGATTTTATTATTATCAACCCAGCGGCCTTTACACATACCAGTGTGGCGTTGCGTGATGCACTACTTGGTGTTGCTATCCCATTTATTGAGGTTCATCTATCGAATGTTCACGCACGTGAACCATTCCGTCACCACTCTTACCTATCTGATAAAGCAGAAGGTGTGATTTGTGGCTTAGGTGCCCAAGGTTATCAATTTGCTTTGACGGCTGCGCTCAACAAGCTCAACGCAAAGTAAATAAAAACAACGAACTATTACTAACCTACTCAGTCAAAGAGTAAGTTCAATCAACAGATAAAGAGAAAGAAACAATGGATATTCGCAAAATCAAAAAGCTAATCGAATTGGTTGAAGAGTCTGGCATTTCTGAGCTAGAGATCTCTGAAGGTGAAGAGTCAGTACGAATCAGTCGTAACAGCCCTGTATCTGCAGCGCCTATTCAATATGCAGCGGCTCCAGCTCCTGTAGCGGCAGCAGCACCTGCGGCGGCACCTGTAGCAGCGGAAGCAGCAGCTCCTGCGGTTCCAGCTGGTCACCAAGTTCTTTCTCCAATGGTTGGTACTTTCTACGGCGCTCCAAGCCCAGATGCAAAACCATTCGTTAAAGTTGGTCAATCTGTAACTGCTGGCGAAACTCTATGTATCGTTGAAGCAATGAAAATGATGAACCAAATCGAAGCTGATAAGTCTGGTGTTGTAACAGCAATCCTAGTTGAAGACGGTCAACCAGTAGAATTCGACCAAGCTCTAGTAATTATCGAATAATAGAGAGCACTTATTATGTTAGATAAATTAGTAATCGCGAACCGTGGTGAAATTGCACTGCGTATTCTGCGAGCATGTAAAGAGCTTGGCATCAAAACGGTAGCGGTTCACTCAACTGCTGACCGTGATCTTAAGCACGTACTTCTTGCTGACGAAACCATTTGTATTGGTCCAGCTCGCGGTATCGATAGCTACCTGAACATCCCTCGTATCATCAGCGCAGCTGAAGTTACTGGTGCAGTCGCTATTCACCCAGGCTACGGCTTCCTATCTGAAAATGCAGACTTTGCAGAACAGGTAGAGCGCAGTGGTTTTATCTTCGTTGGCCCTAAAGCTGAAACCATTCGCATGATGGGTGACAAAGTGTCAGCTATCACGTCAATGAAAAAAGCTGGCGTACCTTGTGTACCAGGTTCTGACGGTCCTCTTGATGACGATGAAGTAAAAAACAAAGCGCACGCTAAGCGCATTGGCTTCCCTGTAATCATCAAGGCATCTGGCGGCGGCGGCGGTCGTGGTATGCGTGTTGTTCGTACTGAAAAAGAACTAACAGAAGCTATCGCGATGACGCGTGCTGAAGCAAAAGCATGTTTCAATAACGACATGGTTTACATGGAAAAATTCCTAGAAAACCCACGTCACATTGAAGTACAAGTGCTTGCAGATGGCCAAGGCAATGCTATCCACCTAGGTGAGCGTGACTGTTCAATGCAGCGTCGTCACCAAAAAGTTGTGGAAGAAGCGCCAGCACCAGGTATCACTGAAGAAATGCGTAAATACATCGGCGACCGTTGTACTCGTGCATGTCTTGAGATTGGTTACCGCGGCGCAGGTACATTTGAATTCCTATACGAGAACGGTGAGTTCTACTTCATCGAAATGAACACTCGTATCCAGGTTGAGCACACGATTACTGAAATGGTAACGGGTATCGACCTAGTGAAAGAGCAACTTCGCATTGCTGCTGGTCAGCCTCTATCATTCACACAGGATGATATCAAGCTGCGCGGCCACTCAATCGAATGTCGTATCAATGCTGAAGATCCAGTTCGCTTCCTACCTTCACCAGGTAAGATTGAACGTTTCCATGCACCAGGCGGCATGGGTGTTCGTTGGGAATCTCATATCTACACTGGCTACACAGTGCCACCGCATTACGATTCAATGATCGGCAAGCTGATCACTTACGGTGAGAACCGTGACGTAGCGATTGCACGTATGAAGAACGCACTAGCAGAAATGATTGTTGAAGGTATCAACGTCAATACTGAGCTGCAATTAGCGATTATGAACGACGAAAACTTCCAACACGGTGGTGCAAACATCCACTACCTTGAGAAGAAGCTTGGTCTGCAATAGAAGCTTGGTCTGCAACAGAAGCTAGCCTTCCGTAATACGTTCTCTGTAGAACAGTAATAAATGCTCACTTCGGTGGGCATTTTTGTTTTTAAACACTCGCAAAAATCAATCGATAATCCCTCTTATAATCCGCGGTGTTTTGGTGAATTTGCTCATATTTTCTGCTAGACTCCCCATCCAATTTTTCTCATATAGAAGATGCAGCCATGCCTTGGATTCAAATCAAGCTTAATGCGACCAATGAAAATGCCGAACAAATCGGCGACATGTTAATGGAAGAGACTGGTGCTCTTTCTGTAACTTTCCTGGATGCACAAGATACCCCTGTATTTGAGCCTCTGCCGGGTGAAACTCGCCTTTGGGGTGATACTGACATTCTCGCGCTATACGACGCTGAGATTGATACTGGTGTCGTTCTAGCGCAGATTAAAGCAAGCAACATGTTCCCTGCAGACTTTGCTCATAAAATCGAGCAGATTGAAGACAAGGACTGGGAACGTGAATGGATGGATAACTTCCACCCAATGAAGTTTGGTGAGCGTCTTTGGATCTGTCCGAGCTGGCGTGATATCCCAGAACCTGACGCTGTGAACGTCATGTTAGACCCTGGTCTTGCATTTGGTACTGGTACTCACCCAACAACGGCATTGTGTCTTGAGTGGCTTGAAGGCTTAGACCTTACAGGCAAAACCGTGATCGATTTCGGTTGTGGTTCAGGCATTCTTGCGATCGCTGCGATCAAACTTGGCGCTGAAAAAGTTATCGGGATCGACATTGATCCTCAAGCTCTGCTTGCTTCAAAAGACAACGCACAACGCAATGGTGTTGCTGAGCAGCTAGAGGTGTTCCTACCTCAAGATCAACCTGAAGGTCTGATTGCTGACGTTGTTGTTGCTAACATTCTTGCAGGTCCATTACGCGACCTTTCAGGCATCATCAAAGGCCTAATTAAGCCAACTGGCGTGCTTGCGATGTCGGGTGTTTTGGATACACAAGCAGAAGATGTTGCGACTTATTATCGTGATGAGCTTCACATTGATCCAATCATTGAACAACAAGAATGGTGTCGAATCTCTGGTCGCAAGCAAGGCTAGACAAGACTTTGGGCGCTAATTGACTGAATTTTAAGCAAATTACAAAAACAAATTGTAAATGCTCAAATATTAGTCTTTTCACGCAGCGAAAAAATGCGTAAAATGCGCGCCCTTGCTGGTACAGAACTGTGATGACATTTTTTGAAAATCGGAAATTATCAACTTAAGAACAATCTAATCGTCGCTCCTATGGCTGGCGTAACGGATAGACCATTCCGTGAGTTGTGTCTTCGTTACGGTGCGGGGATGGCAGTCAGTGAAATGATGTCCTCCAATCCGAAAGTTTGGAAAACGTCAAAGTCTCAGCAGCGTATGGTACATGAAGGCGAATCGGGCATTCGTTCAGTACAAATCGCTGGTGCAGATCCACAGCTTATGGCCGAGGCTGCTCAATTCAATGTTGCTAACGGTGCGCAAATCATCGATATCAATATGGGTTGTCCAGCCAAAAAAGTGAATAAGAAGCTTGCGGGCTCAGCCCTACTTCAGCATCCAGAACTCATTGAAGATATTCTGAAGGCTGTAGTAAATGCTGTCGACGTTCCAGTAACGTTGAAAACGCGCACAGGCTGGGATACAGACAATAGAAACTGTGTCCAAATCGCTAAAATAGCCGAAGACTGCGGCATACAAGCTCTTGCCCTTCACGGGAGAACTCGCGCTTGTATGTACAAAGGTGAGGCAGAATACAAACACATTAAAGCAGCAAAACAAGCAGTATCTATTCCGGTTATCGCTAACGGTGATATCGATAGCCCGGAAAAAGCTAAGTTTGTGCTGGAGTACACTGGCGCTGATGCTTTAATGATAGGTCGACCTGCCCAAGGACGCCCTTGGATTTTTAACGAAATCCTACACTATTTGGAAAACGGCACCACGATGGACCCGCTCCCGACTTCGGAAGTGAAAGACATCATGCTTGGCCATGTTAACGCTCTACATGAATTTTATGGCGAGTTTTTAGGCCCCCGTATTGCTCGTAAGCATGTGGGTTGGTATCTAAAAGAACATGAACAAGCGAGTGAGTTTCGCCGTACCTTCAACGCATTCGAAGCAGGTGATCTGCAGCTTGAAGCGCTAGAAGGTTTTTTTGATAACGTTGCACCATAATTACGAGAAGAGCTAGACCGAATATGTTCGAACAAAATCTGACTTCAGAAGCATTGACAGTAACTACAGTTACATCACAAGACCAAATCACGCAGAAGCCTCTACGTGACTCAGTTAAAGCATCATTGAAAAATTACCTTGCTCAATTAAACGGTCAAGAAGTCAGCGAGTTATACGAATTAGTATTAGCTGAAGTTGAACAGCCACTACTAGACACTATCATGCAGTACACTCGCGGTAACCAAACTCGCGCAGCAACCATGATGGGTATTAACCGCGGTACTCTTCGCAAGAAACTTAAAAAATACGGCATGAACTAATCGTTCTTTCGTAATTAATTGAATTGAAAGCCAAGCTCATTTATTGAGTTTGGCTTTTTTTTGCCTATTGATTATGTCGCTGAACAAGACTGTCTGGTTGAGTAACAAGGTTGTAAGGCAGTAAGTAATAAGACTGTAAGACAGCAAGGCAACATACCCAACGAATGCAAATCAGCTGCTATCGGCTTGCTTAGCTACAACAACGCCCCTTCTCAAGGTTTGCTGAGTCCAAGGCAGCCAAAATCGAACAATGGCTCGCATCGTCATCTATGTGGCCACAGCAGGCATCATTGATCTTTTTGAGTGCCGTTCGAATCTTAGTAAGCTCCGTTATCTTTTCATCAATCATCTCTAATTTAGAAGAGGTAATCGACTTCACTTCAGCGCAACTGTGTTGAGTCGCTTCAAGACGAATCTCTAACAATTCTTTGATTTCATCTAAACTCAGCCCTAACTCTTTAGATTTGAGAATAAATGTCACCTGCTTTTGGTTATTTTCATCATACAGACGATAACCCGACTCACTGCGACTGGCTGGTGCAATCAGGTTATTCTTCTCATAAAAACGCAAGGTATCGGCTGTCACACCGCATCTTTTCGCCAATTCGCCAATCTGAAACATGCTTTTTCCTATTATTTCATCCATTCCACTATTAACCTTGTTGTTACTTTTCAGGCTGAAATGGCACTTTTCATAATTAATTTTGAGATGCCAAACGATTGCGCGAGCTTTTTTGTAATAAATTAGTTAGAATCTGCGCCATCAAATTTGGAGTTGGTTATCTTATAGCTTGATTATAAGAACACCCAAAAGGTCTTTACCAAAACTGGCCAATATTTTATCTCTTACTGGTATCTAAGATAATCCACGCTGAGAAGATAGAAACAAGTTCTTTTTTGGCAAATATCTTTATTTTAACCCCATGAATTTGAGGAAATGGAAGCATGAATAACGCTCGTCCAATTCGCCGCGCTCTCATCAGCGTATCAGACAAAACTGGTATCGTTGAATTTGCACAAGCTCTTGCTAACCGTGGTGTAGATATCTTATCTACTGGTGGCACTGCTCGCCTGCTTGCTGAAAAAGGCATCTCTGTAACAGAAGTATCTGACTACACTGGCTTCCCAGAAATGATGGATGGCCGTGTTAAGACTCTGCACCCAAAAGTTCATGGTGGTGTTCTAGGCCGTCGTGGCCAAGATGATGACGTGATGGAAACTCACGGTATCAACCCTATCGATATGGTTGTTGTAAACCTATACCCATTCGCAGAAACCGTTGCTAAAGAAGGTTGTACCCTTGCTGACGCTGTTGAGAACATCGACATCGGTGGCCCAACAATGGTTCGCTCTGCTGCTAAAAACCACAAAGACGTAACGATCGTTGTAAACGCACACGACTACGAGCGTGTTGTGGCTGAAATGGACGCGAACGAGAAATCTCTAACACTAGAGACTCGCTTCGACCTCGCTATCGCAGCATTCGAGCACACGGCTTCTTACGACGGCATGATCGCAAACTACTTCGGCACTATGGTTCCATCTTACGGTGAGAACAAAGAAGGTGATGAAGAGAGTAAATTCCCTCGCACGTTCAACCAACAGTTCGAGAAGAAGCAAGACATGCGCTACGGTGAAAACAGCCACCAAGCAGCAGCATTCTACGTTGAAGCAAACCCTGAAGAAGCATCAGTTTCAACGGCTCGCCAAATCCAAGGCAAAGCACTTTCTTACAACAACATCGCTGACACTGACGCAGCACTTGAGTGTGTGAAAGAGTTCGACCAGCCAGCATGTGTAATTGTTAAGCACGCTAACCCATGTGGTGTTGCACTAGGTGAAGACATCCTAGAAGCTTACGACCGTGCATTCAAAACAGACCCAACGTCTGCATTTGGCGGCATCATCGCATTCAACCGTGAACTAGACGCAGCTACGGCAACGGCTATCACTGAGCGTCAATTCGTTGAAGTTATCATTGCACCTTCTGTTTCTGCTGAAGCAGTAGCAATCGTCGCAGCTAAGAAAAACCTTCGCCTGCTTGAGTGTGGCGAATGGACGACTAAGACAACAGGCTTTGACGTGAAACGCGTTAACGGTGGCTTGCTAGTTCAAGACCGCGATCAAGGCATGGTTTCTGAAGACGACCTAAAAGTGGTTTCTAAGCGCCAACCTACAGCTGAAGAGCTAAAAGATGCGCTATTCTGCTGGAAAGTAGCGAAGTACGTGAAATCTAACGCGATCGTTTACTCGAAAGGTGACATGACGGTTGGTGTTGGCGCTGGCCAAATGAGCCGCGTTTACTCTGCAAAAATCGCAGGCATCAAAGCTGCAGACGAAGGTCTACAGGTTGAAGGTTGTGTGATGGCATCTGACGCATTCTTCCCATTCCGTGACGGTATCGACGCGGCAGCAGAAGCGGGCATCAAGTGTGTTATCCAACCGGGCGGCTCTATGCGTGATGACGAAGTTATCGCAGCAGCAGACGAACACGGCATGGCGATGATCTTTACTGGCATGCGTCACTTCCGCCACTAATTTATTCTTTATATTTGGCACTGTGGCGTCGTTAACTGCTTTCGCCCACCCCAGTCACATAGCACGCTATGCTCCCGGGGATGGGCTCAATTGTTGCCTAGCCACAGCACCAACTATTTTGAATAAAAGATTAATCATTTTGTTTTTTGAATATTTAGATATTTGAGATTAAGGATTTTACAATGCGAGTTTTAATCATCGGTGCTGGCGGTCGTGAGCACGCACTAGGCTGGAAAGCTGCACAAAACCCAAATGTTGAAACGGTATTCATCGCTCCAGGTAACGCAGGTACTGCACTTGAGCCGAAACTTGAGAACGTAAACATCGGTGTTGAAGACATCGCAGGTTTAGTGGCGTTTGCTCAAGAGAAAAAAATCGAACTGACTATCGTTGGTCCTGAAGCACCATTGGTTATTGGTGTAGTTGATGCATTCCGCGAAGTTGGCCTACCAATCTTTGGCCCAACTCAAGCGGCAGCACAGCTTGAAGGTTCGAAAGCATTCACCAAAGACTTCCTAGCTCGTCATGAGATCCCAACAGGTTACTACTCAAACTTCACTGAGATTGAGCCAGCTATCGCTTACGTTCGCGAGCAAGGCGCTCCAATCGTAGTAAAAGCTGACGGCCTTGCCGCAGGTAAAGGCGTTATCGTTGCGATGACCCTTGAAGAAGCAGAAGACGCAATCAAAGACATGCTAGCAGGCAACGCATTTGGCGAAGCAGGTAGCCGCGTAGTGATCGAAGAATTCCTTGAAGGCGAAGAAGCAAGCTTCATCGTAATGGTAGACGGTTCTAGCGTACTGCCTATGGCCACCAGCCAAGATCACAAACGTGTTGGCGACAAAGATACAGGCCCTAACACAGGCGGCATGGGAGCTTACTCTCCTGCACCAGTGGTAACTCCAGAAATCCACAACCGTATCCTTGAAGAAGTTATCTACCCAACAGTACGTGGTATGGATGCAGAAGGCGCGCCTTACACAGGTTTCCTTTACGCTGGCCTAATGATCGATGCTGACGGCACGCCAAAGGTTATCGAATACAACTGCCGCTTCGGCGACCCAGAAACGCAACCTATTATGATGCGTATGGAATCGGACCTTGTTGAGCTTTGCCTAATGGCTATCGACGAGAAACTCGACGAAGCAGAATCTAAGTGGGATCCACGCGCTTCTATCGGTGTTGTTCTTGCGGCTGGCGGTTACCCTGCTGACTACGCAAAAGGTGATGTGATTTCACTGCCGACAAGCGAAGTTGAAGGCCAAAAGGTTTTCCACGCGGGTACCACAAATAACGAAGCTGGCGACGTTGTGACAAACGGTGGCCGCGTGCTATGTGCAACCGCACTGGGCAATACGGTTTCTGAAGCTCAGGAGCGCGCTTACGCGTTAACTAAGCAAGTTAGCTGGAATGGTATGTTCCATCGCAATGACATTGGTTACCGTGCGATTGCGCGCGAGCAAGAGCAGTAACCTCTCTCGAACAACTTCTCTCTAACTCATTGCAGTTAGCTGAATCAAAAAAGGCGCCTAGGGCGCCTTTTTTAATATTTAAAATTCATTATGTTCGCTTGCAAAGCATTTGGCCTACCGCAGGTCAAAAGCTCTCTACTCACTGAGGAGTGATGGCCTTTGAATGCATTGATGGTTTTCATCGGCTAATACCAATAACTCCGCGACCGACACTTTACGTAACGATACCTTGCCAACAAGGGCACCATAACTCTCTACTGAAGCAAGACGATTGACAACGATTCTTGGTAAGGTCTTGTTAAACTCAAAGTACTCGAATTTATCGCCTGAACACGTCTCAAAAATCTCACCATTCCAGTAACCCTGAAGAAGTTCTAATCCTTCATCATTTTGCTTCTCTGTGATATCGAGAACCGAAAGCGCCTGCTTCTGGTAGTTTTCCAGCTGCTCTGATTGAAGTGGCAAGATTTTGCTACCGATACGGTATTGTTGATACACGGCCTCGCCAGACTGATTAAAGCGTACATGAACACGATAAGGTGCTAACGCTTGTGAATCGTCACGTAGCTCACCTTCACGAATAAATTCACGCAGTACACCATCGGACCAAGCATAGTCGGTTTTGTACCAGCCATAGTCGCCCATTGTGACGTAGTCAGCAGAAGTGTGTGGTTGTGTTAGCTTGTTGGTGACCCAGAAGAAACTTGTCGCGTCGCCCATGACTTGGCCGCCGGTATAGGTTTCAAATTGCTCTAGGTTTTTGCCGGGGCTTGTTGAAGAACAGCCGAAAAGAAATGTAGATAAGAGTGAAACGAGAAGAAATGCTTTTTTCATAAAACCTGTACCGAGGTGAGAGTAAAACTACCTCGGTACAGTTTAGATTATTTCACTGAATCTTTCAGCGCTTTACCTGCAACAAATGCTGGAACATTTGCAGCAGCGATTTGGATCTCATCACCAGTTTTTGGGTTACGACCAGTGCGAGCTGCACGGTGGTTTACTTTAAAAGTACCAAAACCAATTAGCTGAACTTGATCGCCATCTTTAAGAGTCTCAGTCACGCCGCCAAGAGTTGCTTCTAGAGCCGCTTTAGCTTGTGCTTTCGAAAGGTCCGCTTTTTCAGCAATAAAGTCGATTAATTGAGTCTTGTTCATTTTAGGTTTCCCTTCTTAGTATTTTCGAATTCAATTAACTCTAAAACATAAATGCCCTATCTGGCAAAGGTTTGTCGTCGATCTTTAGCTCTAATGCCGTAGTTTTAGCCATAATATGAGTAATAACTCACAATTTGTTACTGATTTTATTGAGTAAGCCCTTGTTTAAAAGGGGCTGAGAGTGAAATTAATGATGACCTAGCCACTACTTATTCTCTATAATCCACCTTGAATCGCTGACAAAGCGTACAATTTAATTTAAGGGCAAACATGCTGCTGCTAACTATTTACGTCTCCATTGCTATTGGAGTTTCTTTCATTTGTTCTGTTTTGGAAGCTGTACTTTTGAGTATTAGTCCGAGCTACATTGCTCAACTAAAACAAAATGGGCACCCTGCAGCCGCGTCTTTAGACAAACTGAAAACAGATATTGACCGCCCGCTCGCGTCAATTTTAACGCTCAACACCATCGCACATACCATTGGTGCGGCAACCGCAGGTGCACAAGCCGCTGTGGTTTTTGGTAGCCAATGGCTAGGTGTTTTCTCTGCCGTGCTCACACTGGGCATTCTGGTATTGTCTGAGATTGTTCCAAAAACGATTGGTGCGACCTACTGGCGTCAACTTGCTCCAGCATCGTCAACGGTACTGCGTTGGATGGTATTCTTCCTAACTCCGTTTGTTTGGTTCTCAGAGCAAATTACTAAACGTCTAGCTCGTGGTCACCAAGCACCGAAGATGCGTGACGAACTATCAGCGATGGCTATTTTGGCCAAAGAGAGTGGCGAGTTCGCAGAAGGCGAATCAAAAATCCTAAGCAACTTATTAGGCATTCAAGACGTGCCTGTTACCCAAGTCATGACGCCGCGCCCTGTTGTATTCCGTGTAGATGCAGAGATGAGCGTCAATGTGTTCCTTGAGAAACACAAAGACACGCCATTCTCACGTCCATTGGTCTACAGCGAGCAAAGTGACAATATCATTGGTTTTGTTCACCGTCTGGAGCTGTTTAGATTGCAACAAGCGGGTTGTGGCGAAAAAGCGTTAGGCGAAGTCATGCGCCCTATCCACGTATTATTAAACAACATGGGCCTAGCTAAAGCTTTTGACCAAATGATGGCCAATCGCCTGCAATTATCTTTGGTTGTTGATGAATACGGCACAATTCAGGGCATCATCACCCTAGAAGATATTTTTGAGCATTTAGTTGGCGAAGAGATCGTTGATGAAGCGGACAAAACCACAGACATGCAAGAACTTGCGTTTCAGCGCTGGGAAAAGTGGAAAGAGACACACGGTGTTATCGAAAACCGCGATGAAGAGGACGAGCTAGAGAAAGAAACTCCAGCAGACAACGATGCTTCAGATTCAAAATCAACGGATGACGACGACGCAGCAAAAGATAATGCATCAAAAGACAAAGCTCAGAACTAAAAGCTAAGAAACAAAAGAAAAAGACGCTTAATCGAAATTTGATGACGTCAGATACAACAAAGGCTCCTTAAGGAGCCTTTGTTTTTTTTATTCTATTCGCTACAACTCAACAACTGTTATAACGCAACACCAATGTTGCTCACTGGGTCTTCACGCAGTTCATGACGCAGATCTTTAATCAGTTCAAGGTCACGCTCTGTCGTTTCGCGAAGTGGTCGGAAGATCGCCCATTGAACGTCCCACTCTTCACATACCGCTTCATTTTCTTTCTGGTTTTCGTTAGTGACTTCTTCAGCACCTTGAGCAAACTCAAGCTCTGCAACGGTCTTAACCGACTGTTGGCTCACTTTAATTACCGATTCAAGCATGTGTTCACGATCAAGCAGGCCGTGTATTAACGTTGCTAAGCCTTGGCATGCGTCCATTGCTGGATAAACACCATAAAAATCAAAATCATCACCGCTAGGGAATAGCTCTTCTACTTTCTCAAGTTGACGCTCAAAGTTCACCTTTGCCGTTTTAACCGTTAGGATTTCCCAAATGCTATCCAAAACATCACGATAGATTCGAGCTTCCGCAAATTCTGTATTCTCACAAAACATGGCATAGTTAGGATACATACGCTCACATAGACACGCCATAAAGGTAATTTGTTGCCAAGGTTCTAACTTTTCAAGACGAACCTGCAATGGATTCTGAAGCATAGTCACTCAATAATTGCAGAAAAAGACAGCGAAAGTGTACTTGATAAACCCTGGGGGGAAAAGGTAAGCCGATGAACAATTTTACGAATAAGCTCTATATTCTTACCGAGCATGACGATACTTACACGCAACTGATTGTAAACCGAGATTTACCTGACCTAGAAATCACCACAAACCCCGAGTTAGCTGAGATCGTCTTGGCCTCACCTCCCCTCATAGCGGAGCGTCTTGATGAGTTTAAGCATCTGGATTGGGTACAAAGCACCTACGCTGGCATCAATAAGCTCACTCAAACAGAGCTTCGTCAGGATTACACGCTGACCAACGTCAAAGGTATCTTCGGCCCGGCCATTGCCGAATACGTATTGGGTTACACAATCAGCCACTTTAGACACTTCACTCATTACCACCAGCAACAACAACAGCGAAACTGGCAACCACAGCTTTATACCAGCCTAACCGACAAAACCATGGTGATTTTGGGAACAGGCTCAATTGGCAGCCATTTGGCGAAAACCGCTTCTGCGTTTGGTATCCATACTATTGGAGTCAACCGAACAGGTATCCCATCAAAGCAAGAAACCTTCAAAGACACCTTCCACATAAATGAATTAGAGGCCACCCTCAGACAAGCGGATATTGTGGTGAACACACTGCCATCAACGGATGAGACCTACCAACTGCTGAATCAAACCACCTTAAGCTACTGCTCTAACGTATTGCTGTTTAATGTGGGACGTGGGGAAAGCGTAGACAATAAAGCGTTACTACTTGCGATTAAGAATAAATGGGTTGGACACGCTTTCCTGGATGTCTTTGAATGCGAACCTCTCACGCAAGAACACCCGTTTTGGAAATTACCGCAAGTCACCATCACCCCGCATATTGCGGCTCTGAGTGAGCCAAGACAGGTTGTGGAGATCTTCGCCAATAATTACCAACAATGGCGAGATGGCTTTACACTTAATCACATCATTGATTTTGATAAAGGCTACTGATGTTCTCATCCCTGCTCACCGAGATACGACAATGCACCGCTTGTGAACCTCATCTATCACACGGTGCAAACCCAGTGATTCAGGCACACCCAAACGCGCGCTTGTTAATCATAGGGCAAGCACCCGGTATCAAGGTTCATGAATCATCTATCCCTTGGAATGATGCCAGTGGCGAGCGATTAAGAGAATGGTTAGGGATGGATAGCGATACGTTTTATGACGAGCAAAAAGTCGCGATTGTCCCAATGGGCTTTTGTTATCCAGGGAAGGGTAAAAGTGGCGATCTACCGCCACGAAAAGAGTGCGCCGCGCTATGGCACCAAAAAGTGCTGCAATCACTGCCTAACATTCAAATGACCTTGCTGATTGGTCAGTATGCGCAAAACTATTATCTAAAAGATAAAGCCACCAGCACACTCACTGAAACAGTGCGTAACTGGCAGGCTTGGGCTCCAGAATTTTTGCCACTTCCCCACACGTCACCACGTAATAACATCTGGCTCAAAAAGAACCCATGGTTCGAAAATGAAGTCATTCCCTATATCAGGAAGCACGTATCAGAGCATTTGGCCTACCATGATCCAAATACCTAATTCGCTGCACATTCACGATGATTAAGCCGATATTAGATGCGGAGCAAAAGGTAATAAAAAAGCGCTGCCGATTTCTCGACAGCGCTTTTTCTAAAAACACATACTGAATTACTTATGGTATGGCTTAGATAGGTCGTGAACTGCGTCCACAAATACACCAGCATTTTCTGGTGGCACATCTAGGTGAATACCATGGCCAAGGTTGAATACGTGGCCAGTACCGCCGTCACCAAAACTTTCAAGGATAGTACCGACTTCTTCACGAATACGCTCAGGTTGTGCGTAAAGTACTGATGGATCCATGTTGCCTTGTAGAGCCACTTTATCGCCAATACGTGCTTTTGCATCAGCAATATTGATTGTCCAGTCTAGGCCAACTGCATCACAGCCAGTCGCTGCGATAGATTCTAGCCACATGCCACCGTTCTTAGTGAACAGAGTAACCGGTACACGGCGACCTTCGTTTTCACGGATTAGGCCATCGACAATTTTGTGCATGTACTGCAGTGAGAACAGGTTGTAGTCACGCGGAGTTAGTACACCACCCCATGTGTCGAATACCATTACCGATTGTGCACCCGCTTTAATTTGCGCGTTCAGATATTCAATAACAGTGTCAGCAAGCTTATCGAGAAGTAAGTGCAGTGTTTGTGGTTCTGCATACATCATCTTCTTGATCTTAGTAAACGCCTTCGAGCTGCTGCCTTCAACCATGTAAGTTGCCAGTGTCCAAGGGCTACCAGAGAAACCAATCAGTGGCACTTCGCCTTTCAGATCTTTACGGATCTGACGAACGGCATTCATTACGTATTGAAGCTCGCCTTCTGGATCAGGTAGGCCAATCTTCTCTACGTCAGCTTTACAAGTAATCGGACGCTCAAATTTAGGGCCTTCACCTGTTTCGAAGTACAAACCTAAACCCATCGCATCTGGGATAGTTAGGATGTCAGAGAACAAGATTGCCGCATCAAGAGGGAAACGACGCAAAGGTTGAAGTGTTACTTCTGATGCTAGTTCCGCGTTCTTACACAAAGACATGAAATCGCCTGCTTCTGCACGCGTTGCTTTGTATTCAGGAAGATAGCGACCCGCTTGGCGCATCATCCATACTGGAGTGCAATCAACAGGCTGCTTTAAAAGTGCGCGTAAATAGCGATCATTTTTTAATTCGGTCATTCCGTTCAATTCCAATTCAATCTTGTCTAGTTTTGATGGCAAGTATTCTAACACTGATTGAGGGGTAAAAGCTGTGTGCTTTGCAACCTAGATCAAGTTATTAACTTTTAAATCAATGCTTAATTTGCACCCAATTGCAGGCGCATGTTAAAAATTTGTTCGCTAGCGAAAATTACAATTATAACATCTGAGTAGTCACTACTCAGCATCTCATAACGACATCTTACTTACCCCCTCCACTTGTGGAGGGTTTTTTTTAGCTTTTGACCACCTATAGGCCAAATACCATCACAGGCCAATTAGTGCTCGAGCGCCTGCTCCGTCATTTCATCTTTGATCACATCATCGACTGTTTTATCAATCAATTGTCTCGCAATGGTTCCAACTGGAGCGACATCCGGCAGGCTTGTTACATCAAACCATTGGGCATCCGACAGTTCACTGTAATCTGGTTTGAGCGTTCCACCAGCATAGTCAGCGAGAAAGGCCATCATCATACTCGATGGAAACGCCCATGGCTGGCTACCAAAGTAACGAATATTACCCACATCGATACCCGTTTCTTCTTTGACTTCTCGCGCTACACACTGCTCTAAGGTTTCTCCAACCTCTAGGAAGCCCGCTATCACGGTATACATGCCTGTTTTATGTCTTGGGTGCTGCGCAAGCAATATCTTGTTGTCGTTTCGCACAGCGACAATGATGCACGGGAAGATACGAGGGTAATGAAGAGTTCGACAGTCACCACACTGCATCGCAACTTGATTGTGATTCAAATGATTGCGACCGCCGCACTGTGGACAAAAACGCATACTTTGAGTCATGTGGCCGTACTGGATAGCCTTACTTGCCATAAGAAAATTCGATTCAGACCAGTGCAATAACTCACGTAAGTTGACCATGGTCAGTTCACTCTCGACATCGCAGTCGTTGAGCCAATAGACCTGACGACCTTGATGCTGACCAATACAGATAGCGTGTTCAACACTCAGCCCTAGCTCTTCAGCCGAGCCATAAGGAAACTGATCATTATTAACCCAAATATCACTACCAGAAACGACGCACCAGTAAGCTTGCTCTGTCATTTTTGTATCACTTTTTTTTAACATCCCTATGCCTCATTGCTTGCAGTTCGTTCATTTTACTGGCAATCTAATTTCATACTAGAGTTGTAGCAGAGAATATTTCAAGCTATTACTTTTAGTAGTTACCAATAAACGGACCTTGCTTAGGCAATTACCATGATCACAAGGTTGTGATCAGATCATGAGGACATGGTCATGCTAAATAAATTCAAACAAATACAAGAACAATGGGGTGGCTCTAATGAGGTCATCGATCATTGGCTCGAAACTCGACAGTCTCTAATCGTTGAGTATTGTAAGCTTGCCGCTCTACAGCCTTCATCGTCGAAAGCAACGGCAATTACCGAACTACCTTCTCCAGAAGCGCTCCAAAAATTCAGCCAACATCTTGTTGATTACATCTCCGAAGGTCATTTCAAAATCTATGACATGGTGATGGACAAATGGCAGTCTACTGGCTTCAAAGCAACAGACGAAATTAACCAATCTTATGGTCATATCGTCCTTACCACAGAACCGCTGCTTAACTTTACCGATAAGTACGCCGCCATCAAAGCCAGCGATGCATTAGAGAGCTTTGACAGTGATTTATCTTTGATTGGTGAGATTATTGAGGCGAGGTTTGAGGTTGAAGATCAACTGATACAGCAAATTGCCGATAGCCTAGCGGTTCCGCCAGGAGCATAGTTGGCTAACTATCTTGTAAGCTTGCCTCTGTGCAAGCTTTTTGTTTTGTCTAAAAATCACAAGCATCATCAGCCTCCAGAAGCCTAGGGCTTGATAGTATTCAACGTATTGATACTCTCTTTTCGCTATCTATCCGCACACATTCCTGCATGTCCGCAACCTCCCCATCCAGCTTACGTTTCTCTATATAAATCCGTAGAGGCAAGCAACGTCATTAACTCCATTCCAGAAATGAAACACATAACTCACTTGAAACTTGTACCAAAGATACAAGTCTGCCCCTGCAAGATTAATCCGATTTAAGCCAAACGACAGATACAAAAAAGGCACCCGAAGGTGCCTTTTTTCTTATCTCTTAGAGACTACTCTTCTGAAGAGAAACCAGCGTTTAGAAGTGCTGCTAGATTATCAGTAGCTTGTTCAGCTGAAGGACCTTCTTGCTCTTCTTCACGTTGCTTTTGACGCTCTTGGTGGTATGCGAAACCAGTACCAGCTGGGATCAGACGACCAACAATTACGTTCTCTTTCAGACCGCGAAGGTCATCACGCTTACCAGAAACCGCAGCTTCTGTTAGTACGCGAGTCGTTTCTTGGAACGATGCAGCTGAGATGAATGACTCAGTTGCAAGAGATGCTTTAGTAATACCTAGTAGATCACGTTCGAAACGTACTAGTTCTTTACCTTCAGCTTCTAGCTTACGGTTAGCAATCTTAACATTGTGGTACTCAACTTGTTCGCCAGGTAGGAACGGAGAGTCACCAGAATGAGTGATTGTACACTTACGTAGCATTTGACGAACGATAGTCTCGATGTGCTTATCGTTAATCTTTACGCCTTGTAAGCGGTAAACTTCTTGAACTTCGTTCGCGATGTACTGAGTCACAGCGTGGATACCACGTAGACGCAGGATATCGTGTGGAGTTTCAGGACCGTCGGCGATTACATCACCACGTTCAATCTTCTCACCTTCGAACACGTTCAATTGACGGTGCTTAGGAATCATCTCTTCGTAAGCGTCACCGCCTTCACGAGTGATTACTAGACGACGCTTACCTTTCGTTTCTTTACCAAACGACACAGTACCTGTGTGCTCAGCAAGGATCGCAGGCTCTTTAGGCTTACGAGCTTCGAATAGGTCAGCTACGCGTGGTAGACCACCGGTGATATCTTTGTTTCCGCTCGATTTTTGAGGGATACGAGATAGTGTGTCACCAATGCCAACTTCAGCGCCATCTTCGATGTTTACAATCGCTTTGCCAGGTAGGAAGTAGTGAGCTGGCATATCAGTACCAGGGATCATTACGTCGTTACCTTGCTCATCAACAAGTTTGATAGCTGGACGCATATCTTTACCTGCTGCTGGGCGAGCTGCTGCGTCTGTGACTTCACTTGAAGAAAGACCAGTTAGATCGTCAGTTTGACGAGAAACTGTAATACCATCGATCATATCTACGAATTGGATACGACCTGCCACTTCAGTGATGATTGGCATGGTATGCGCTTCCCAGTTAGCTACAACTTCACCAGCAGTTACTGCTGCGTTGTCGCCTTTGGTTAGCATCGAACCGTAAGGAAGTTTGTGCTTCTCTTTCGTACGGCCGAATTCATCAATAATCGTCATCTCAGATGCACGAGAAGTGATAACCAGTTTCTTATCTTTGTTGATTACAAACTTAGCATTGTGAAGTTTCACAGTACCAGTTGTCTTAGCTTGGATGCTGTTCTCTGCTGCTGCAGTAGATGCCGCACCACCGATGTGGAACGTACGCATTGTAAGCTGTGTACCCGGTTCACCGATAGATTGTGCAGCGATAACACCAACTGCTTCACCTTGGTTTACTAGGTGGCCACGTGCTAGGTCACGACCGTAACACTGTGCACAACAACCGAAGTCTGCATCACAGGTAACAACTGAGCGCACTTTCATGCTATCTACAGAGTTGTCTTCCATGATTTGACACCACTTCTCATCAATCAGAGTATTACGTGGAATCAGTACATCTTCAGTACCAGGCTTAAGAACATCTTCAGCAACTACACGACCAAGAGCAAGCTCAGAAAGTGCAACTTTAACGTCACCACCTTCGATATGAGGCATCATGTCGATACCTTCATGCGTGCCACAGTCATGTTCGTGTACTACAACGTCTTGTGCTACGTCTACTAGACGACGAGTTAGGTAACCCGAGTTAGCTGTTTTCAGTGCTGTATCCGCAAGACCCTTACGAGCACCGTGCGTTGAGATAAAGTACTGAAGGACGTTTAGACCTTCTTTAAAGTTCGCAGTGATCGGCGTTTCGATGATAGAACCATCTGGACGCGCCATCAGACCACGCATACCTGCTAGCTGACGAATCTGAGCTGCAGAACCACGTGCGCCTGAATCGGCCATCATGTAGATGCTGTTGAACGATTCTTGCTGTTCTTCTTCGCCGTCACGGTTAATAACTGTTTCAGAAGAAAGGTTATCCATCATTGCTTTCGCAACACGGTCGTTCGTAGACGCCCAGATATCGATAACTTTGTTGTAACGCTCACCCGCAGTAACAAGACCAGATTGGAATTGCTCTTGGATTTCGCGAACTTCTTCTTCTGCATCAGAAATTTCAGTGTACTTAGCCGCTGGAACAACCATATCGTCGATACCAACAGAAACACCTGAAAGTGCTGCGTATGCAAAACCTGCGTACATGATTTGGTCAGCAAAGACTACTGTGTCTTTTAGACCAAGCTTACGGTAACACTCGTTAAGAAGAGTAGAGATCTGCTTCTTACCTAACTTTTGGTTAACGATGCTGTACGGAAGGCCTCTAGGAACGATCTGCCAAAGCATTGCACGACCTACAGTCGTATCAACTAGGCCAGTGTTCGTTGTGCTGTTGCCGTCTTCGTCTACTACAGTTTCAGTGATACGTACTTTAACGCGAGCGTGTAGCTCAGCAGTCTTAGTACGGTATGCCTTTTCAGCCTCTTCAGGGCCAGCAAGGTACATACCTTCACCTTTCACGTTGATCTTGTCACGTGTCATGTAGTAAAGACCCAATACAACATCCTGCGAAGGAACGATGATCGGATCACCTGATGCTGGCGACAGAATGTTATTCGTCGACATCATTAGGGTACGAGCTTCTAGTTGTGCTTCTAAAGTTAGAGGCACGTGTACAGCCATTTGGTCACCATCGAAGTCGGCGTTGTATGCCGCACACACTAGTGGGTGAAGCTGAATCGCTTTACCTTCGATTAGTACTGGTTCAAACGCTTGGATACCTAGACGGTGAAGTGTAGGTGCACGGTTAAGCAGTACTGGGTGTTCGCGGATAACTTCGTCTAGGATATCCCAAACGATCGCTTCTTCGCGTTCTACCATTTTCTTAGCAGCTTTGATTGTCGTAGCCATGCCACGAGTTTCTAACTTGCTGTAGATGAATGGTTTAAATAGCTCAAGTGCCATCTTCTTAGGAAGACCACACTGATGTAGACGAAGGTATGGACCAACTGTGATTACAGAACGGCCAGAGTAGTCTACACGTTTACCTAGAAGGTTCTGACGGAAACGACCTTGTTTACCCTTGATCATATCAGCAAGAGATTTCAGAGGACGCTTGTTAGAGCCAGTGATCGCACGACCGCGACGACCGTTATCTAGAAGTGCATCAACAGACTCTTGCAGCATACGCTTTTCGTTACGTACGATGATGTCCGGAGCAGCTAGCTCTAGAAGACGCTTCAAACGGTTGTTACGGTTGATCACACGACGGTAAAGGTCGTTCAGATCTGAAGTCGCAAAACGACCGCCATCTAGTGGAACTAGAGGACGTAGATCTGGCGGTAGCACTGGAAGTACAGTTAAGATCATCCACTCAGGCTTGTTGCCTGAAGAGATGAATGCTTCAACTAGCTTCAAACGCTTAGTAACTTTCTTACGCTTAGTTTCTGAGTTAGTTGTTTCTAACTCTTCGCGCATTTCTTCCACTTCTTGATGAAGGTCCATTGTTGAAAGCAGATCTTTGATCGCTTCAGCACCCATCTTAGCAGTGAATTCGTCACCCCACTCTTCTAGACGATCCAGATACTCTTCTTCAGTAAGCATCTGAGATTTTTCTAGATCAGTCATACCCGGTTCAGTTACTACGTACATTTCGAAGTAAAGAACACGTTCGATATCACGTAGAGGGATATCCATTAGTAGACCGATACGAGACGGTAGTGATTTTAGGAACCAGATGTGAGCAACTGGTGAAGCTAGCTCGATGTGGCCCATACGGTCACGACGAACTTTAGTCTGTGTAACTTCAACGCCACACTTCTCACAGATAACACCACGGTGCTTCAGGCGCTTGTATTTGCCACAAAGACATTCGTAGTCTTTAACTGGACCAAAAATACGTGCACAGAACAGACCATCACGTTCAGGTTTGAACGTACGATAGTTAATTGTTTCTGGCTTTTTAACTTCACCAAAAGACCACGAACGGATCGTGTCTGGTGAAGATAGACCGATTTTGATTGCATCAAATTCTTCGGTCTTATGCTGTGCTTTTAGAAAGTTTAATAAGTCTTTCACGTTCAGCTCCTGTAAGGAGTTAAAGGAGCTCACCGACTAAAGTGAGCCCCCTTTACCAAGTAATCCAATCTTCTTTTAAAAAAAGAGGGATTACTCTTCGTCTTCTAGCTCGATGTTGATACCTAGCGAGCGAATCTCTTTCAACAGTACGTTGAACGACTCTGGCATGCCAGGTTCCATGCTATGGTTACCATCTACGATGTTCTTATACATCTTAGTACGGCCGTTAACGTCATCTGACTTAACTGTTAGCATTTCTTGTAGAGTATATGCAGCACCGTATGCTTCTAGTGCCCATACTTCCATCTCACCGAAACGCTGACCACCGAACTGAGCTTTACCACCAAGTGGTTGCTGAGTTACTAGGCTGTAAGAACCAGTTGAACGAGCATGCATCTTGTCATCAACCAAGTGGTTCAGTTTCAGCATGTACATGTAACCAACAGTTACAGGACGCTCAAACGAATCACCAGTACGACCATCAAACAGTTTAAGCTGACCAGATTCTGGCAGATCACCCAGTTTAAGTAGTTCTTTGATTAACGCTTCTGACGCACCGTCGAACACAGGAGTAGCAATCGGTAGACCGCCACGTAGGTTCTTGATCAGTGTACGAACTTGATCATCAGACAGTTCAGCAATATCAACTTTCTGACGAGTATCACCAAGATCATAAACCTTCTGTAGGAACTCACGGAACTTATGCAGTTCTTGTTGTTCCTTAACCATTTGGTTGATCTTGTCACCGATACCTTTAGCAGCCAAACCTAAGTGTACTTCTAGGATTTGACCGATGTTCATACGCGATGGTACACCCAGTGGGTTAAGTACGATGTCTACAGGCTGACCTTTTTCATCGTATGGCATGTCTTCAACAGGGTTAATCTTAGAGATTACACCTTTGTTACCGTGACGACCCGCCATCTTATCGCCAGGCTGGATACGACGTTTAACCGCTAGGTAAACTTTAACAATCTTAAGAACGCCAGGCGCTAGATCATCACCTTGAGTGATTTTACGACGCTTAGTTTCAAACTTCTTATCGAAGTCTGCTTTTAGCTCATCCCACTGCTCAGCAAGTTGCTCAAGCTGTGTTTGTAGCGCATCGTCTTCTAGAACTTGCTCTAGCCATTGCTTACGACCGATCGTATCAAGCTTAGCTTCAGAGTAACCACCAGACAGAAGTACAGCTTTAACGCGGTTAAGAAGGCCACCCTCAAGAATTTGGAACTCTTCAGTAAGGTCTTTCTTAGCTTCTTTAAGCTGCATCTGTTCGATTTCAAGTGCACGTTTGTCTTTCTCTACGCCATCGCGAGTGAAGACTTGTACATCGATGATAGTACCCGAAACAGAGTTTGGTACACGTAGAGAAGTATCTTTAACATCAGATGCTTTCTCACCGAAGATAGCACGTAGTAGCTTCTCTTCAGGAGTCAGTTGAGTTTCACCTTTAGGTGTCACTTTACCAACTAGGATGTCGCCACCCTTAACTTCAGCACCAATGTAAACGATACCTGACTCGTCTAGTTTAGACAGAGCAGACTCACCTACGTTTGGAATATCAGCTGTGATCTCTTCAGAGCCCAGCTTAGTATCACGAGCCACACAAGATAGTTCTTGGATGTGGATTGTCGTGAAACGGTCTTCTTGAACTACGCGCTCAGATACTAAGATCGAGTCTTC
This sequence comes from Vibrio lentus, assembly GCF_002875945.1. Classification (GTDB taxonomy): domain Bacteria; phylum Pseudomonadota; class Gammaproteobacteria; order Enterobacterales; family Vibrionaceae; genus Vibrio; species Vibrio apostichopi. The sequence continues at coordinate 6,411 of NZ_MCZK01000172.1, read as the reverse complement.
GAAGTTGTAACCATTCCAAGGCATGAACGCGATACGCATGTTTTGGCCAAGAGCAAGTTCACCAAGGTCAGTTGAAGGACCATCAGCAAGAACATCGCCGCGTGCAACTGGTTCACCAGGAAGTACAGTTGGACGTTGGTTAATACATGTGTTTTGGTTCGAACGCGTGTACTTAGTTAGGTTGTAGATATCGATACCAGCTTCGCCAGGTACCAATTCATCTTCGTTAACCTTAACTACGATACGAGAAGCGTCAACAGACTGAACTTGACCACCACGTTTAGCAACCGCTGTAACACCAGAGTCAACTGCGATGTTACGTTCAATACCAGTACCTACTAGAGGCTTATCAGCTCTCAGTGTTGGTACAGCTTGACGTTGCATGTTCGCACCCATCAATGCACGGTTCGCATCATCGTGTTCTAGGAACGGGATAAGCGAAGCAGCGATAGATACTACTTGGTTTGTCGCAACGTCCATGTAGTCAACGTGATCGCGTGGGTGAAGACCAGATTCACCTTTTTGACGAGCAGTGATTAGCTCATCAGCAAACGTCGCTTCTTCAGTAAGAACCGTGTTTGCCTGTGCGATAACGAATTGACCTTCCTGGATTGCAGACAGGTAATCAACTTCTTCTGTTACTACACCATCTACAACGCGACGGTACGGAGTTTCTAGGAAACCGTAATCGTTACAACGCGCAAACGCAGATAGCGAGTTAATCAGACCGATGTTTGGACCTTCAGGCGTTTCGATCGGACATAGACGACCGTAGTGAGTTACGTGAACATCACGTACTTCAAAGCCTGCGCGTTCACGAGTTAGACCGCCTGGACCTAAAGCAGAGATACGACGTTTGTGCGTAACTTCTGACAATGGGTTGTTTTGGTCCATAAACTGTGAAAGCTGTGAAGAGCCAAAGAATTCTTTAACTGCAGCAGAGATCGGCTTAGCGTTGATAAGATCTTGAGGCATGATTGCATCAAGGTCACCAAGGCTTAGACGTTCTTTAACGGCACGTTCTACACGAACTAGACCAACACGGAATTGGTTTTCTGCCATTTCACCTACAGAACGGATACGACGGTTGCCAAGGTGGTCGATATCGTCCACTTCGCCTTTACCGTTACGGATGCCAATCAGTTTCTTCATCACTTCAATGATGTCTGATTCGTCCAGAGTACCGCGCTCTTCTTCTTCTTCACGCTCGATAGAGCTGTTGAATTTCATACGGCCTACAGTTGATAGGTCGTAACGATCTTCAGAGAAGAATAGGCTTTCGAATAATGATTCTGCAGCTTCTTTTGTTGGTGGCTCGCCAGGACGCATCATGCGGTAGATTTCTACCAATGCAGAGATGCGATCTACTGTGCTATCTGCACGTAGAGTGTCTGACATGAATGGACCATGGTCTAGGTCATTCGTGAACAGAGTTTCTAGAGATTTGTGACCTGCTTGAGATAAGTTAGCAAGTGCCTCTAGGCTGATCTCTTGGTTCGCGCCAACGATGATCTCGCCAGTTGCTTCGTTGATGTAATCTTTCGCAGCAATCTTTTCAACGATGTACTCTACAGGTACTTCGATGTGCTCAACGCCATCTTTTTCAAGTTGACGGATATGGCGAGCAGTTACACGACGACCAGTCTCAACGTAAGTCTTACCATTTGATTCGATGTCGAATGACGCAGTTTCACCACGTAGACGATCAGGAACCAACTCCATAAGTAGAGTTTGGTCTTTCACTTCGAAGTTCACTTTGTCGAAGAACAGATCTAGGATCTCTTCTGTCGATTTACCAAGTGCACGAAGGATAATCGATGCTGGTAGCTTACGACGACGGTCGATACGTACGAATAAGTTATCCTTAGGATCGAACTCAAAGTCTAACCATGAGCCACGGTAAGGAATTACACGTGCGTTATAAAGAACTTTACCAGATGAGTGGGTCTTACCCTTATCACTGTCGAAGAACACGCCTGGGCTTCGGTGCAGCTGGGATACGATAACCCTCTCGGTACCATTAATTACGAAAGTACCATTGTCTGTCATAAGCGGAATTTCGCCCATGTAGACTTCTTGTTCTTTAATGTCTTTTACAGTACCTGCAGGCGCATCTCTATCAAAGATAACTAGACGCAGTTTAACGCGTAGTGGCTTTGAGTAAGTTACACCACGAATTTGACATTCTTTAACATCAAATACTGGCTCACCAAGACGGTAGCTAACGTATTGCAGCTCTGAATTGCCGTTGTAGCTCTGAATTGGAAATACAGAACGAAAAGCAGCCTCAAGACCGTATTGACCTTCTGGATCCTGTTCGATGAATTTATCGAAAGAATCAAGCTGGATCGATAACAGGTATGGAATGTCCAAAACTTGTGGACGAGTACCAAAATCCTTACGGATGCGCTTTTTCTCGGTATAAGAGTAAACCATGGGGTTCCTCAGCTCGCTGATAAGTGACCCAAACTGTCCAAACGCTCATTAGAGTGGGACAGTGACTAACAGCTGTTTATTGTGGTTAACAATTATTTCGAAGAAATAACTGTTTTTTTGCTCGGACGATGACGCTTAAACAGCGGGAAATTCATCATAGCCCTACAGCGCAAAAAGGCCGGTGGTTAATAAACCACCAGCCAATAGCCTTGCGGCTAGGAAATTAAGTAATAATTACTTGATTTCAACAGAAGCGCCAACTTCTTCTAGCTGTGCTTTAAGAGCTTCAGCTTCAGCTTTGTCAACGCCTTCTTTAAGCGCTGCAGGAGCTGAGTCTACAAGACCTTTAGCTTCTTTAAGACCTAGGCCAGTTGCGCCACGTACAGCTTTGATAACTTGTACTTTGTTTGCGCCAGCGCCAGTAAGGATAACGTCGAATTCAGTTTGCTCAGCAGCAGCTTCAGCAGAAGCACCACCAGCTACAACTGCAGCAGCAGCAGTAACACCGAATTTTTCTTCCATAGCTTCGATAAGCTCAACAACTTGCATTACAGACATTTCTGCAACTGCGTCTAGGATTTGCTCGTTAGTAATAGACATAACAATTCTCTTTTAAGTCAACAATAAGTTTAAATAGCAACCAGTGAAAAGCAAGGCTTATGCCGCAGCTTCTTCTTTTTGGTCGCGAACAGCAGCGATAGTACGAACCAGCTTGCCAGCAGAAGCTTCTTTCATGCACATCATTAGGCGTGCGATAGCTTCGTCGTAAGTTGGTAGTGTCGCTAGTACTTCAGCATCAGTAACTGCGCCTTCAAATGCAGCAGCTTTGATCTCGAAATCTTTATTCTCTTTAGCGAAGTCTTTGAAAAGACGCGCAGCAGCACCAGGGTGCTCATTAGAGAATGCGATCAGAGTTGGACCAGTGAAAGTGTCTACTAGACACTCGTAGTCTGTACCCTGAACCGCACGGCGTGCTAGTGTGTTACGAACAACTTTCATGTAAACACCCGCTTCGCGAGCTTGTTTACGTAGAGAAGTCATTGCGCCAACTTCAACGCCACGAGAATCAGCTACAACTGCAGAAAGTGCACCACTGGCAGCTTCGTTGACTTCAGCAACAATTGCTTTTTTGTCTTGAAGATTTAAAGCCATTTGGATTAACCTCTGGTTGTGATTACAGCACTCAATACAAAATGTATTGAGCGTTTACGATGTTATTTAAAAATGAATAAATTCACTTCAAACCACAACATCGCCTACGTAGGTTTTATTAAGCCATCAATAATCTAAAGAAAATCGACAGCGCCTACGGTCTTGGGATAGACGATTATGAATTGCTTCAAAAATCACCCAACCACAAATATTAGGCGCAGAAGTATACACTAAATCTGCGCCCAAGCAAATTAGTTTGCTTGTGTGTCAAGACTAGCTTGATCAACAGCAACACCAGCACCCATCGTAGTAGAGATGCTTACTTTCTTCAGGAAAGTACCTTTCGCTGAAGAAGGCTTAGCTTTCTTAAGAGCAACTAGAAGTGCTTCTAGGTTCTCTTGAAGCTGGTTAGCTTCGAAAGTTGCTTTACCGATAGTAGTGTGGATGATGCCGTTCTTGTCGTTACGGTAACGAACCTGACCAGCTTTAGCATTTTTAACTGCTTCAGCAACGTTAGGAGTTACAGTACCAACTTTAGGGTTTGGCATTAGACCGCGTGGACCTAGGATTGTACCTAGTTGACCAACAACGCGCATTGCATCTGGAGAAGCAACAACAACGTCAAAGTCCATTACGCCTTTTTTCACTTGCTCAGCAAGATCTTCCATACCAACGATATCTGCGCCAGCTTCTTTAGCTGCTTCTGCGTTTGCACCTTGAGTGAACACAGCAACGCGGATTTCACGGCCAGTACCGTGAGGTAGCACAGTTGCGCCACGTACGTTTTGGTCAGATTTACGAGCATCGATGCCTAAGTTAACAGCAACATCTACAGACTCAACGAATTTAGCAGTTGCTAGTTCTTTAAGAAGAGCAATAGCTTCGTTGATTTCGTATTCTTTAGTTACTTCAACTTTGTCGCGGATTACGCGCATACGCTTAGTAAGTTTTGCCATGATCTTATCCCTCTACCACTAGGCCCATTGAACGAGCAGTACCAGCAATAGAACGCTTCATTGCTTCGATGTCAGCACCAGTCATATCAGCAGCTTTAGTTTCTGCGATTTCCTGTACTTGAGCGTCAGTTACTGTGCCCACTTTTTCAGTGTTTGGACGACCAGAACCAGACTTAACGCCAGCAGCTTTCTTAAGAAGAACAGCAGCAGGTGGAGTCTTAGTTACGAACGTGAAAGAACGGTCGTTGTATACAGTAATAACTACTGGAGTAGGTAGACCTTTCTCAACAGATTCTGTTTTTGCGTTGAACGCTTTACAGAATTCCATGATGTTCACGCCGTGTTGACCTAGAGCAGGACCAACCGGTGGACTTGGGTTTGCCATACCAGCTGCAACTTGCAGTTTGATATAAGCTTCAACTTTCTTAGCCATGATATTTCCTAAATATTTGGGTACGTGCGCTAGCCTTTAGGCGAGCTCCCCTTAATTTCATTAATTACTTTTCACTTCCTAAGAAGTAAAAAGGCGCGAAATTATAATCATAATTCGCGCCTTTAACAACCCTAAAAAGGTGATTTTTTATACTCTTTCATTTTGAACAGCTTGTTAAATAGTTATCAACAGCTTACTCAAACTAACCGAGTCTTAGTCTAGTTTTTCAACCTGACCGAATTCAAGCTCAACAGGCGTTGCACGACCAAAGATCGATACAGATACCTTAATGCGGCTCTTCTCGTAATCCACTTCTTCAACGGTACCGTTAAAGTCAGCAAATGGACCATCGTTCACACGAACCACTTCACCCGCTTCGAACATTGTCTTAGGACGTGGAGACTCGCTCGCTTTCTCTAGACGGTTCAAGATAGCATCAGCTTCTTTGTCAGTGATTGGTGCAGGACGATCAGAGGTACCACCAATGAAGCCCATAACACGAGGAATGCTGCGTACTAAGTGCCATGATTCATCATTCATGATCATTTGCACTAATACGTAGCCAGGGAAGAACTTACGTTCGCTTTTACGGCGTTGACCTGCACGCATTTCCACTACTTCTTCAGTAGGTACTAAAACGTCACCAAAGAATTCTTCCATGTCGTGCATTTTAATATGTTCGCGTAACGATTGAGATACACGACCTTCATAGCCTGAAAAGGCTTGAACTACATACCAACGTTTTTTTGGAGCTTCACTCATGAATCAGAACCCTCTACACCCCAGTCGCTAGAGAAACTAAACGGACCATAATGCCGTCAATTCCCCAAAGCACTAGAGACATAACAATACATACAGCTAAAACGATCAATGTAGTTTGCATAGTTTCTTGGCGAGTAGGCCAAACAACTTTACGAATCTCCATACGAGATTCTTTTGCAAAATCGATCGCAGCTTTACCTTTAGTTGTTGTTGCTGCAACGCCTAGTGCGGCAGCAATCAGCACAACTACACCTGCAGCGCGAATTACAACAGACAATTCACCATACAGGTAATTACCCACAACAGCAGCAGCCAACAGTACAAAAGCGACTACCCACTTCATTGTATCTGCTGCACCTGAGCTATCAGGAGTTTCAGCGTTTGCTTTCATAAAACCAACCTGTGATAAGTCTTAAATATAGACGACAATAACCCCGCTGTTGCAGGGCACATTCCTTTGCGTTGCAAAACAACACATCTAACAGTCATTTTAGTCAAAAAGACCGTTTAATTCTTTGCTAAGAGCTAAAATTGATGCCAAAACACCCAACTCTTTTTTCAGCGCAGAAAAAGGGCATCAAATGATGCCCTTTTTACTAGTGGTTCGTCAAATCTTATGCAAAGATTTTAGCTACAACACCAGCACCAACAGTACGGCCACCTTCGCGGATT
>NZ_MCZK01000171.1 GCF_002875945.1 Vibrio lentus | reverse complement strand
TCTAAGCGGAGAAGAGCCCTATTAGTAATCAAAGAGTGTGATGGTTTAGTGATATTTACCGGTTGTGCGCATAGTGGTGTTCTCAACATGGTTGATACTGCGATCGAGCTTTTCCCTGGAGAGAATATTAAGGCGGTTGTTGGGGGCTTCCATCTCGTTGGATTACCTCTATTCGATAGTATTGGTGGAACTAAGCAAGGTATCAGAGACCTCGGCCTCGCATTATCACAATATCCAATTGATAAACTTTACACAGGGCACTGTACCGGTCAGAAGGCTTATGGTTTGTTGAAAGAAGTACTTGGAGAGCGTCTTGAGGCGATGCCTACAGGTAGATGCATTGAGGTGTAGTTATATGGAATTAAAATGTCATTGTGGAAATGTTAGCTTAACGTTGAGCTCAATACCTAAAGAGGTCGGTGAATGTAATTGTTCTATTTGTCGTCGTTATGCTGCTGCTTGGGCGTATTTTTCGCCGGAGCGGGTTCGAATTGATTCGAAAGACAAGACTGATTTCTATTGTTGGGGAGATAAGGAAGTCGAGTTTCATCGTTGTAAATTGTGTGGTTGTTTAACACACTACGTAACAACAGAAAAATGCTCAGAAGAAATCGTGGCGGTGAATATGAGAATGGCTGAAAATGAATTGCTCTCTAGTATTCCTGTCCGAAAAATAAATGGCGCCTCGTATTAATTCATTTTGCTCGGTGTTGCACTCGGATTTCAAAGACGAGTCCTGAGCATGAAAAGGAATCTAGAAATTAAAGGACATTACATGGAAATCAGAGTAGGGACATTACCTGATATTACAGGCATCACCGATATATTTAACTTCTATATTAAACACACCAATGCGCGGTTTGAAGAAGAGGAATTTACGTTGGAAAACCGCCAGCAGTGGTTCGCTCAGTTTTCAAACAACAGTAAACATCAGCTTTATGTCGCGACAGAAAATAGTGCGTTATTAGGTTTCGCCTGTTCTCAACAGTACAGAGCGATGTCAGCGTTTGAAGATACTGTCGAAGTCACCGTTTATCTGGCGGAAGAAGCGACAGGTAAAGGCTTAGGTTCGAAATTGTATTCTCAGTTGTTTTCATCCATTAGCACCCACGGTGTTCATAGAGCCTTGTCCGGTGTCGCGTTACCAAATGATGCTTCAAGTGCGTTACACAAGAGTTTTGGTTTTCGAGAAGTCGGCGTATTCAATGAGTACGCAAAGAAAAACGGGCAGTACATCAGTTCGATGTGGTTAGAAAAGAGGTTTAACGCAGAGTGAGATTGATAGCTAAGCACTGGAAGTTGATTCCTATTGCTTGGTATTTTAAGTCCTTAATAGTTTTACAGCGAAGGTGTTTTACGTAAGGTTCAGATTTATGTTGGTTTACGACTGAATTGGGCGTTATATTGGTCTTAGGAACACTATTAAACAGGAAGTAGTATGAACTTGGATAAAGCTAAAAAACGTATCGCTAAACAGGTCAAAAAGGGATTCAACGGTTATCCTAAAATCACTCTAGCGTACTACGGCGCTACCAAAGAATGCGCGACTGAAGTGGCTGTTCAATTCACGTTAGGCGAGGGCGACAGTGTTCAAGAAGAGCGCTTCTCATGTGAAACTGAAATCAGAGACAATGAGCTCATTCAAACAACCTTATTAAAAATAATCGAGAGAGCGAACGCTAACTCAGTGATCGAGATTGAAGGCGTTACTGTTCTATAGTTTTTGTTGAGCAGCGCTGGTTGATGATTTGATGGTTTACATCAAGCGGCAGTGCTGCCTAGATCTTAATGCAATACTCTTTAAGCTGTTTCTGTCTATCTTCAAATTTGTGAAACCTCAGCTTACCTAATTTTGCCCCATTCCTTTTCATTGAAAGCGATTCATTTAACGCCATCAATTGAGAGGGAAACAAACACATGGCTTTACCTATTCTCATTTGAAAACAGTCATAAAAAAGACGCGATACCTTTGAAGCACTTTGCTTACTCGGTATCACGTCGCTTTTCATGAGTTATGTTCGTTCGCTTACGTTGGCTAGCATTAATTTGATGACTTAAGTTAGCCTGCCTTCTTAATCATAGCGGCAGGGTTGTAACCTTTCTCGCCTTTGCTTACGGGCTCGCTAGGATTGTAATGGCGCACAAGAACATTAAATTTACCGGTCTTATTACCTTCCATCGTTGGGATATTGTTTGGCTGACCTTCACACCCGAAGCGGAGAGTGTAGGTTCCATCGCTATTCATAACGGGTGCCATTTCACTCGAAATATTGGCTTTATCGTTAAACATACGACCATCAGCGTTATATACCGTCGCTGACCAGAATGAGCCTGCCTTCGGATCTTTGAAAGTCGTCTCATAACATGCATTCGCATCGAAGTATTGGCTTGTTTGGTAGATATTGTCTTCGACCATCGCGCCACCCCAACCGCCAGCCGCGCCAACATAATTCATATAATCAGTTTGGCCGCTTTCTTTGTTACCAAACGCTTTTGATTGGTCATATCCATCACTGAAATCGATGTTGCCAGCTTTATCCGTGGCACTGAAAGACGCCATGTCCCACTCTTTTACTTCAAACGGTTTATCACTGCCTGTTTCAATCTTCAGGTTACGGCGTGCATCATCTTCAAGAGCTCGGACGATAACAAATGCGTGGTCGGTTTTTGCGCTGATTTTATGACGACCCGAACCGTAGATCATTGGCTGCGTCTCGTGATTTTCGTCCACGACTTGCAGTGACACATATTGGTCAGTTTCTGGAACCGTCACATAGACATCATCGTTCGACATGTCGATGACTGAAACGGAGTAAAAAGTGTCTCGATTCATTCGCACAACGAACTGTTCTTCTGGAACGCTGCTCGGTACGGGCATCTCAAAGAATGTATTGATACCACCGGCTTTCTCTACGACCGCGCCGAGACGCATGTTGGTGTATGCCTGAGCAAAATTATCTTCCGTGACGATAGTTGGCGCTGCAAAAACGCTGGTTGAGAATAAAGCGACAGCAGTAAGGGGGAATAGCTTTTTCATAGTAGCGACCTTTATATTTCAAAGTGAATGTCATTTGGAAGAGTATTATTTGCTCTGCCGATAGAGGTTACTTTATACTTCCTAAATGGAAAGTGTGGAAAATAGGACTTGCCCAAATGGAAAGTATAGACCTGAATTTGCTGCGTACCTTTGTATTGCTGTGTCAGTCGAACAGCCTTAAAAGGGCGGGGATGAAACTGGGGATCTCTGAGAGCGCAGTCAGCAAGCAAATGACCAAGCTAAGAGATCAATTGGGGCACCCACTTTTCGAACGCACCACTGAAGGACTAAGGCCAACACATTATAGCAAATCCATTCTGCCCGATATTGAACACGCCTTGTCCTTGATGCACTCCGCTACCTCACCGGTGACATTCGATTCTGCCAGCTATGATGGGCCTATCACCCTTGCTTTTTTCGCCTACACACTGGAGTTTTCAGGTGTTGACCTATTTAGGGAACTCTCGAAAACGTTTCCCAAAGCACAAATAGAGCTGAAGACTTGGGCATCCGATACAGAGCAAAAATTAGAACAGGGTGACATTACCTTAGGTGTACATTTTCTAACTGAAGACCGTAGTACGAATATCTTCCAGAAACGCATCATGGCCGATCAACTGGTGATCGCTGTTTCAAAGTCATTGGGGCAATTAACATGGGAAGAGGCGTTGAAATTGCCTTTTATCAAGATCCGAAGCCAAGGCTGGAATGAAGATCGTTACCGATATTTAGAAATGTTGAAAAGTAGTGGGATTGAGCCGCACATCAGTATCACGGTGGACAATTTTTCAGTTGCGAGGCAAATCCTAGAGCAGGGTGACCACGCCTGCGTATTAAGCGATAGTTGGAAGGACGCATCGCTTAACACCATAGAGCCACCCAAGGAACTAAGGATCGATCTAAATCTTGTGTCCTGCATGCGTCTTGTCGATCGCCAAAGCCCTCTCAACCTTGCCGTTCATGACGTGGTCAAAAGGGTTATGCTTCAATCTAGGTAACGAATGCCTCATTCCAGCGATGGTCGGTGATTTATCGCGTTCCTCTAGGTCAATCTGAATTACCTTTTCTCATAATTATCAATACGTAAAGATGATTACACATGAAGGTAGCTCTATTCTCTATCAGGCAGTTGTATTCAGGGAATTCTAATGGGTACGATATTCAATTTAATTGTCATTGTATGGAAGCGTGCTCAACGCGTAGTCCATTATTTCATTCAAAGCTTCTTTTGGTTGGCCGGTTCGGGCTTGTATCGCTAATCCGTAACTAACGGACAACAGATACTCGACCAAGAGCTCGATACTCGTATTTTTAGGTAATTCTTCGGAGTTAATCTCTGAATCAATTAAAGCAATTAATGTCGACTTTGTTTTTATCCCAACATCTCTTAAGTAAGTTTTTGCTTCCTCTGGAAAGGCAACGCTATCTGATTCATTCAAACTTTTTATCAACAAGCACCCAAGTGGTGTCTCATTATCTGTGAACAATTCAATGAGTCCATAGAAGCAAGCTCTCAGCCTTTCTTTAAGGCTCGCGCCAGAAGAAGCGGTGAGGTGATAGTAATGGGGCGCTGCGTATTGTGTTGAATAATGCACTAGAACATCTTTAAATAACTGATCTTTATTGCCAAATGCAGCATACAGGCTAGGTGAATTTATCCCAATTTCTGATGTTAAGTGAGAGATCGAAGTTCCTGAATAACCGTTCCCCCAAAATGTGCGCATTGCTTTATCTAACGCGACATCTTTATCAAATATTCGTTTTCGTCCTGCCATCAATGTTCTCTTCTTCTAAATAACCTTGTTTACATGATTTTGTAGTAATCGATACAAAATGTCAATTGGCCTATTGACATTCTGTAATGATCGATACAAAATGCACGCAACTTAAAGTGTAACGATCGATACAAAATGTATGTATTAGTCAATCACACCAAAATGTAAACGTAGGAATTAATTATGAAGACCACTGTTATTTTTGCTCATCCCGATGTGGAAAATGGCTCAATCGGAAACAAAATTGTTCTTGATGCTCTAAACGATACAACCTCGGTTGAGGTACGTGAGTTATACAAGATGTACCCAAACCGTATTGTCGACGTAGAAGTAGAGCAGCAAGCATTGCTTAATACTGATGTCATCGTACTGCAATTCCCGTTTTATTGGTTTGGTGTGCCATCACTATTAAAAGAGTGGATGGATACGGTACTGACCCATTCATTTGCCTATGGTCCTGATGCTGACCACTTGAAAGGAAAGCAATTGTTACTTTCCACCACTGTGGGCGGGAGAGAAGAGCTTTATTCAGCGACAGGTGCTCACCTTTATGCTGTTGAAGATTACCTTAAGCCTTTCTATCGCCTTGCGAGTGCGACAGGTATGACTTTCCTTAAACCAGAGATTTCATATGGTGTGTCATATAACCCAAGCGTAGAGAACCGAGCAGAACGTGATAGAGCGGCTAATATTGCAAATGAACATGCATGTCGACTTATCGAGAGAATAGCTTTGGAAAAAACCTTAGCGGCATAACCTCCGTCCAACACAAACCGAAATAAATGAAAGACATTAGGAATAAATCATGAATACCAATATTGAAAACAAAGTCATTGTGATCACAGGTGCGAGTAGTGGACTAGGTGAAGCTATGGCAAGAAAGCTAGCTTCTCAAGGTGCAAGTGTCGTACTGGGTGCTCGCCGAGTTGAAAAACTGAACGCGATTGTTGCGGATATTAAAAATGAGAATGGACATGCAGTAGCGTTAGCGACAGATGTGACTAAAGCTGAGAGTGTGAAAGCATTGGTGGATTTAGCCGTAACGACGTTTGGTCGCGCAGATGTGATGATCAATAACGCTGGTATTATGCCGCTTTCCCCTTTAAGTGCACTGAAAGTGCAAGAGTGGAACGACACCATCGATGTGAATATCAAAGGTGTGCTCAATGGTATTGCTGCCGCGCTTCCTGTGTTTGAGCAACAAGAAACAGGACACTTCATCAACCTTGCTTCTGTAGCGGGCCATAAAGTTTCGCCAGCGAGCAGTGTGTATGCAGGCACTAAATTTGCTGTTCGTGCGATCAGTGAAGGACTACGTATGGAAGTGGGTCGTAATATTCGCACAACCGTTATCTCACCTGGACTCATTGATTCTGAACTCAAACATGGCAGTTCAGATGCAACGACCTCTCAATTTGTAAACGAGGTGTATAAAGATGCCATTTCAGCGACGTCTATCGCTAATGCTGTCGCTTATGTGATTGAACAACCTGAAGTGGTCAAGTAAAA
>NZ_MCZK01000170.1 GCF_002875945.1 Vibrio lentus | reverse complement strand
AATTCACTATGCCACTTCAAACTACCTTGTTGGTATTGAACCAGACCACTGCTTCTTTAAATTAAACCTCTTAACCTCTTAACCTCTTAACCTCTTAACCTCTTAAATCTTTAATCACACCGCTTAAGTTTTGAAGCGAGTTTGGGATTGCTGAGATTGAGCAATCAGAGAGCGAAAATCTTTTGGTGTCTTTCCATGATAGGTTTTAAAGGCGGTGCTGAAGTGTGCTGCACTCTTAAAGCCAGACTCATAAGCGATCTGCGTGATCGATTTAGCGGAGGTTCTGAGCTGGGTGGCGGCATGCGCAATACGTTTGATTTTCAAAAGGTTTGAAAAAGAAAGGTCTTCAGCGGATAGACGTCGCTTCAGTGTTGCGGGAGACATGCCCATGTAACTGGCTAACGTGTCTAACGATATATTGTTTTCGATGTTCTGTTCTATGTAATGGATAACTTTCTGCGTAACGGTAAGCCTTGAAGCTCGAGCAATGATCACGAGTAGAGCAGGGTGCTTTTCAACCATCAAAGAAAGCAGAGCTAAGCCTAGCTGGGTGAGTGCGTAGTCATTTTTAGGAGAAGAATCCGCGAGAGACATCGTCAGCTCTTTCAGCTCACGAATTTGGATGTCAGCTCGGTCGAACTTGATGTATTCCTGTGGAACGCGTAACGATTCAAGATCACCGGACTGGTTGATGAATTTTTGGAAGATCGATAAATCGAAGTCTAAACACGTTGCGCTGAATTCACCATTTTCAGTATTAACGTCGATGTCTTTAATTTGGCCGGAGTTGTATAGCGTGAAATCGCCGGCTTGAAGGGAAGCTTCGGTACCATTAGGCAGAGTGAAAGAGATACTGCCTTTCGAAACGATGAAAATACCGTTTTTAGAGGCGGGGTAACGTTCCCGTTTCCTGGGAATAAAGTTTCTAAATTGAGTAACTGTTATCGATGACATAGTGCGCTTCTTTGACGTTGTAAACGAGTTGCTTATTGGTTTTAGTATTGTTTAAGCATGAGACATTTACAAAAAAGGCGCTAATAATTAGCGCCTTTAGAAGTGAACCCTATCAGATATTAGGCTTCGGTTTCATTTGTTGTTTCAGGCTCGCTAGGCAAGTCCGCAAAAACTTGTGTAGGTTTTGCTACCAAGTTACGGTTTTCCTGATTAACTTCTGAGAGAACTACTTCTAAAACGTCTCCCAGTTTGTATACCATTTCTTTATCGATAGATACAGTGCCCATATCACCGTTGCACTCTATTCTTTCTTTATTATTAAGAATGAGAGAGCCAGGGATAAACGCTGCTGCACCATTATCAAGTAAGCGCACGCGCATACCAGCACGGTTAATGTCGAAGATCTCTGCTTGGAAGCGAGTTTCTTCAGCTGGAGCATTCGCTAGAGTACGAGCATATAACCAATCGCCAACGTTACGTTCAGCCATACCGTGGTGACGGCGGTGCAGGGCAAGTTCATCACCGATTGTTTCGTCTGGTGTTTGAATTGGCGCTTTACCAAGGATGTGAGCCTTAAGCATACGATGGTTAATCATGTCGCCGTATTTACGAATTGGAGAAGTCCACGTCGCATAAATGTCTAATCCCATCGCGTAGTGTGGTGCAGGTTCATTGCTGATCTCGCTGTACGCTTGGAATTTAGGAATACGGTTGTCGTAGTAGCTGTTGTCTAAAGAACCTAACCAACGACGCAGAGTAGCAAAACCTTCCAGAGAGACTATCTGCTCTTCTGTAAACGGTGTTTCTGCTTCTGGGTTAACCAACTCCAGGACATCTGCTAACTTCTCAGCTTTAAAACCAGAGTGACAGTTAAAGACACCTTGGTTAAAGCTTTCTTTTAGTACTCGACCTGCACAGATGTTCGCGCTGATCATAGATTCTTCAACCAACTTGTTCGCACTGCGACGCATGTCTGCGTGGATAGCGACAACATCGTTATCTTCGCTAAGCTCGAAGCGGTAGTCAGGGCGGTCTGGGAACACAACCGCATTCGCTGAGCGCCACGCTGAACGTGCTTGAGCAAATTGGTGAAGGTCAGAAACAATCGCAGCGATTTCTTCTGATGGTTGCCACTTCTCTGATGCGCCAGTTTCTAGCCAGTCAGATACATTGTCGTAAGCAAGACGAGCATGAGATTTGATGTTTGCAGCGAAGAAGTTAATGTCATCACCGATTACGCCATCTTTAGATACTGTTACCGTGCAGCAAAGTGCCGGGCGAACTTCGTTCTCTATTAGTGAGCATAAGTTGTCAGCCAGATCACGGGGCAACATTGGAATGTTACGACCTGGAAGGTAAATTGTGAAACCACGTTCACGAGCCACTTTATCCATCACATCATCTGGAGATATGTAAGCCGTAGGATCAGCAATCGCAATCGTCAGTTCAAAATCACCGTTGTCTTTCTTCTTCGCGTAAAGCGCATCATCCATATCTTTTGTGCTTTCACCATCAATGGTCACAAAAGGGATGTGCGTCATGTCTACACGCTCAAGATCAGCGTCATCGTTGATCTTCCAATCATCGATACCTTGTGGCTCGCTGTTTGGTAAGTCGTTTTGAGCCAGCGTTACCCACCAAGGTGCAATTTTGTCGTCAGCATCTGTAATTTTCTCAGAGATTTGAGCCAAGAATCCGTTGTCACCTTTTAACGGGTGTTGAACGATATGAGCAACAACCCAGTCGCCTTCTTTTAGCGTTTCAGGATTTAGACCCTTCTTAGCTTTCGCTTTAAGTTGCAGTTTTTTCAGTTGCGGGTGATCAGGAACTACGTTCAAACGACCTTTAAATAACTTCACTCGAGCAATAAAACGAGTAAGGCCCTGTTCAATCAATTCCTCAGGCTCTGCTACTTCGCGATCTTTCTCGGTGCGAATGATGGCAATAACTTTGTCACCGTGTACACATTTCTTCATGTATGGCGGTGGGATAAAGAAACTGGTCTTGTTATCGACTTCGAGAAAACCAAACCCTTTTTCAGTGGCTTTGATTGTACCTTCCTTTTTAGGGAGGGTTTCTTGGATTTGCTGTTTGAGTTGAGCGAGTAGAGGATTATCTTGAAACATTTGACTTTTATCTATCGAGGACAATTGAGCACACTATAATCATTGCGAGGCTTGATTACTACTGAAAGGCGAAGTGAGCGTAAATTAATTGCCCTCTTATTTAACTAGGTCAATTTGCTCGAAGTTTGGTGCTATGACGAGATATTCATCAAGTTTTGACGATATGATAGCCAGTATTGATGTAAAACCGAAAAATATGTGATGTATTTCAATTTTTTCTGGCTTTTTTTATGCATTTAGGGAATAATCCGCCTCCCTTAGACGTCCCTAATGGCTTGAAGTGTTTTATTACTGCTTCGTAACTCTGAATGGAATCAGTATCTGATTGGATCAGTATTGGAATTGATAGAGCTCCCGGGACCTTTTGTTTACTTATATATAGTGGGATCCCAATGTCCGAATCTGTAATTCAATTTAATGAATTAGCCCTTAACGATAACATTCTTTCAGCTCTTGATAGCATGGGTTTCGTTTCTCCGACTCCAATCCAAGCAGCAGCTATTCCTCTTCTTCTTGAAGGCCGTGACGCACTAGGTAAAGCACAGACTGGTACTGGTAAAACAGCAGCATTCTCTCTGCCTTTACTTAACAAAATCAACCTGAACCAACACAAACCACAAGCAATCATCATGGCTCCTACTCGTGAGCTAGCGATTCAAGTTGCTGCGGAAATCAAAAACTTAGGTCGTGACATCAACGGTCTTAAAGTTCTTGAAATCTACGGTGGTGCTTCAATTGTTGACCAAATGCGTGCTCTAAGCCGCGGTGCTCACATTGTTGTTGGTACTCCAGGTCGTGTTAAAGACTTACTAACTCGTGACCGTCTACACCTAGATGAAGCACATACATTTGTTCTTGATGAAGCAGATGAAATGCTGAAAATGGGCTTTGTAGATGACGTTACTTGGATCCTAGAGCAAGCTCCAGAAACTGCACAGCGTGTACTTTTCTCTGCAACTATGCCTCCAATGGTTAAGACTATTGTTGACCGTTACCTACGTAACCCGGCTAGAGTTGATGTTGCTGGTACTAACCACACAGTTGACAAAGTAGCGCAGAATTACTGGGTTGTTAAAGGTGTAGAGAAAGACGAAGCAATGTCTCGTCTTCTTGAAACTGAAGAAACTGACGCGTCAATCGTATTCGTACGTACTCGTCAAGATACTGAGCGTCTAGCTGACTGGCTATCTGCACGTGGCTTCAAAGCTGCTGCACTGCACGGTGATATTCCTCAGTCTCTACGTGAGCGCACTGTTGATCACATCAAACAAGGTGTTATCGACATCCTAGTTGCAACTGACGTTGTAGCTCGTGGTCTTGATGTTCCACGTATCACTCACGTATTCAACTACGACATCCCATTCGATGTTGAATCTTACATCCACCGTATCGGTCGTACTGGCCGTGCTGGACGTAAAGGTAAAGCGATCCTACTAGTTCGCACTAACCAAATTCGTATGCTTCGTACTATCGAGCGTGTAACTAAGTCTCAAATGGAAGAAATCCAACTTCCACAACGTGACGAAGTTGCTGCTGCACGTGTTGCTAAGCTTGGCGCTGAGCTTGAAACTGAGAAAGAAAGCAAAGCTCTAGAAAACTTTGCAGGTCTTATCTCTACTCTGCAAGAGTCTCTAGAAGTTGATGCTGCTACTCTAGCTGCAATGCTTCTTAAGCGTCAGCAAGGTAAGAGCCCACTATTCTACGTTGGCGAAGACCCAATGATCGCTGCTATTGAGCGTGATAAGAACCGTCGCAAAGAGCGTCGTGAAGATCGTGACAATGGCCGTGACGGTGGTGGTCGTAACTTCAATACTCAAGATTGGGATACGTACCAACTGCAAGTTGGCCGTGAGCAAGGCGTTCAGGTTAAAGACATCGTTGGCGCACTAGCAAACGAACTAGGCCTAACTAAAGGTTCTATCGGTGCTATCAAGCTAGACCAAGGTTCTACTTACGTTCAACTGCCAAAAGCAATGAACTCTGAAACTGCTGGTAAGCTAAGCAAACTTCGCATTCGTCAAAAAGAAGCTGGCGCTGTAGTTGTTGATTTCAACGACTTCCGTGAGCCTCGTCGTGGCGGCGGCGGTCGTGATGGCAACCGTGGCGGTCGTGATGGCGGCGGCTACCGTGGTAACCGTGAAGGCGGTAATCGCGAAGGTGGTAACCGTGAAGGTGGCAATGGCGGTCGTGGTGGCTACCGTGGCAACCGTGACGGCGCACGTGATGGTAACTCTGCTGGTGGGCGTGATGGCGAACGTCGCTTTGACCGTAACCGTGGTGGCGATCACCGTGGTAACCACCGTGGCGAACGTGGCCATGGCAACGCAGCAGGCAATGGCGGCAACCGCGGTCGTCGTCCAGAGCGCAGCGAAGGTTAATCAGCCTTTAGTTTAAGCTGAAGCTTACAAGCCAAGTGTTTATAAACGAACAGCTTAAACACTGAATTTAAAAGCCGAGCATTATGCTCGGCTTTTTTGTGCCTGCTATTTTATTTTTCGCGTTTGTAGCACGTCCTAAGCCCAAGGTTAGATAATGCCTCGTATCACAAGGCAACCACAGTCACATGTGCTTAAAGCGTTGTTTAGGGTGTTTCGTCAGGGGATATGGGAACCGATCGCTGTCTAGCTAAAGAAATGCAGAGCTATAATGAAAATGAAAACAGACTTTGAAGTAAAAACTGCTCAACCGTTCGATCCGAATAAGTGAGCTCTTGAAATGCTGAGATGAAGTTAAACGCTTGAAAATCTATTAGCGGATATTGGCAACCAACAGATCTATATTTAAGTGTCGCGCTGAATTTTTGAACTCGCAGCGTAGGGCAAGAGCTTGTTTTTGACTTTATCGGCTTAATCCATGAACTGAGCTCTTGGTTAATCTTTCAATTCCAGCTGACTTTGTTCTCAATGTAGTTTAGTTAAACCTATCAGCCTCATAAGTACATTTGCTTCATCTAATTCAACTATTTTTTAATTTTCGTTCTCGAAAGAAATGAATTGATGACTAAGATCAACTTAATTGTGTTCATTTGGTGGTTTTTGCAAAACAAAAGTTGAAAGATTCAAAAATTATTGAATAATAGACTTAACTAAAATTGAAGCGCAAACTTCACTAAATTCGTACTGAAACAGGATCCATATCCAATGTCTAATTCGTTTGTTCTGGTTATTAACTCGGGTAGTTCTTCCCTTAAATTTGCTGTCATCGATTCTGTTTCTGGTGACGCAGTATTAAGTGGCTTAGGGGAGTGTTTTGGTCTTGAGGATGCTCGCATGAGCTGGAAGCATCAAGGTCAAAAAACAGAAATTGCTATTCAAGGTGAGGGTAACCACCACAAAATTGCCATTGGCAAATTGGTTGGCCTGATGGAAGACTTAGGCTTCACGGCTGATATCGTGGCTATCGGTCACCGTATCGTTCACGGTGGTGAGAAGTTCACTCAAACTGTTCGTATTACTGAAGAAGTAACAAGTGAGATTGAAAGCCTATCTGACTTAGCTCCACTTCATAACCCAGCAGGTGCTATCGGTATCCGTGCTGCAATTGAAGCTTTCCCTTCTCTACCTCAGTTCGCTGTGTTTGATACTGCTTTCCACCAAACAATGCCACAACGTGCATTTACAGGTGCAATCGCAAAAGAGCTATACACAGACTTCGGTGTTCGTCGCTACGGTTTCCACGGTACTAGCCACTACTTCGTTAGCCGTGAAGCAGCAAAAATGGTCAACAAGCCAGTTGAAGAATCTAGCTTCATCTCTGTTCACCTAGGTAACGGCGCTTCTGTATGTGCTATCAAAGACGGTAATAGTGTTGATACTTCAATGGGCTTCACACCGCTTTCTGGCCTAATGATGGGCACACGTTGTGGTGACTTAGACCCAGGCATCATCGAGTACCTACTTAAGAAAGGTTGGTCACAAGAGCAAGTCTTCAACTCTCTTAACAAGGAGTCTGGCTTCCTAGGTGTGTCTGGTCTTACGAGCGATGCTCGTGGCATTTTAGAAGCAATGGAAGAGGGCCATGAAGGCGCTAAGCTTGCATTTGAAGTGTTTACTTACCGCGTAGCGAAATACGTAGCTTCTTACCTTGCAACGCTAGACTCTTTAGACGGCATCATCTTCACTGGTGGTATCGGTGAGAACTCTCTACCAATTCGTCGTGAGATCCTAAACAACCTTAAGATTCTTGGTTTTGTTGAAGATGTTGCGGGCAATGAAGCAGCTCGTTTTGGCGCTGAAGGCATCATCGCGAAGTCTGAAATGCTTGACGCAGTAGCAATGGTTATTCCAACGAATGAAGAATTCGTTATTGCTCAACAGTCGGTAGAACTTCTGTAATCTAAGCAACTGCTTAAGAAACAATTGAAAAGCGAGCCCAAGTGGCTCGCTTTTTTGTGGTCTAGTAAAGATGCGTCTGAACGCTTTAACAGGGGCATAGCCCACCTGGCCATCGTCAAACGCTTTTAGAACAGAGTTTCAAGTTCAAACCTCTTGGTGATCCTGAAGAGTTAAAGTTATTTGGCCTCTGAGCGGTAGTTTGGATCTGTCCAGCATCGAGGTAACTCTTCACCTGACATAAACACCAATTCGGACTTTTTAAACATCTCAGGGTCTTGCTGTTCTTCACCTGCTTGGAACCGACCTTCGATACTGTCTTGAAATAGGTTGGTCAATTTGGTCATTTCAGTAACATCTACGAGGTCACCGCTCTTTTTCTCTTTTAGAAACATTTTATGTACCCTTAATCTAATCGATTACCCCTAAGGCTCTTCTCCGCTTAGAT